>CAVSCW010000015.1:0-959177 GCA_963726515.1 uncultured Actinomycetota bacterium | reverse complement strand
ACGGCGGGCTCCTCGCGAGCCCCCGTCGACCGCCCAGGGCGGTCACCCCATGCGGGGTGACCGCCCTGTGGCGTCTCCTCTGGTCGAGGGGGTCGCGAGTCACTACCATGAGGGCTCGGCGCGCATCACGAAACGAGTTGCTCCATGCGCAACAGGCGAACGGCAGAGACCATGATCCGGCTGCTGGAGAACGCCCGCTACGAGGTGCTCCCCACGGCCGCCACCGAGGACATGGTGCTCGCGCACGTGCCCCGCGACCGCGTCGTGACGGTGACCGCCTCGCCCGCCCGGGGGCTGCAGGCCACCCTGGACCTGGCCGAGCGCCTGGCCGGGCACGGATACGTCACGGTGCCGCACCTGGCCGCGCGCATGGTCAGCGGCCGGTCCGAGCTCGAGGAGATCGCGGAGCGCCTCACGGGCAAGGGTGTCACCCGCGTGTTCGTGCCGGGAGGCGATGCCGAGCCGGCCGGCGAGTACGTCGACGCACTGGCGCTGCTGGAGGACCTGTCCGCCCTCGGTTCCCCCTTCGCGCACGTCGGGATCACGGGCTATCCCGAGTCGCACCCCTCGATCCACGACGACCTCACGGTGCAGGCCATGTGGGACAAGCGTCGCTACGCCACGCACATCGTGAGCAACCTGACCTTCGACCCCTCCGGTGTGCGCGACTGGCTGCACCGCCTGCGAGCACGCGGGGTCGAGATGCCACTGCTGCTGGGCATCCCCGGACCCGTCGAGCGCACCAAGCTCCTCGGCATGGCGACCAGGATCGGGGTGGGCGAGTCGACGAAGTTCCTCGCCAAGAACAAGGGCCTCTTCGCGCGACTGGCGGCTCCCGGGGGGTTCACCGGGGAGCGCTTCCTGGAGAAGTGCGCGCCGGCGCTGGGGGAGCCGGGCGCACTCGTGGAGGGGTTGCACGTCTTCACGTTCAACCAGATCGCCGAGGCCGAGGCCTGGCGCACGGACCTGCTCGCGACGCTGAGGCGCTAGTCGACCCGCTCGAGGACCAGTCCCGCGAGCGCCTGCTCGAGACCGTGGTCCCCGGTCTCCACCACGGTGAGGGGCAGGCCGATGGCGCTCGCCGCCCGGTCGGCCAGTGTGCGCAGCTCCTCGTCGGGTTCCTGCGCCAGCCAGACGACGCGCGTGTAGTGCCCGAAGTAGCTGTCGCGCAGCTCGGGGAACCGGTCGAGCCCGAGCTCCTGCAGGACCGTGCGCGCGAACGAACGGGCGAGGAAGTCGGTGAGGAGGTAGGTGCCGGGCTGTGCGTCGAAGAACCTCTCGAGCCGATCACTGCCGGCGTACACGTCGTAGCAGTGCAGGCCGGGCAGCCGCTCCAGCGCGAGGTCGCGGCAGACGTCGTCGAGGGCGCCGTAGGTGCCGCAGTCGGCGTAGCCCACCACCACGCGCGAGTACGTCACCCGCAACCGCTCCGCGGCGTCGCGGACCTCGCCGGCGATGCGGTCGGGCCGGTTGTGGAGCAACGGGGGGAGCGGGTGCACGTCGACCGCCCAGCCGCGGCGGGCGATGACCGCCGCGGCCGGCTGGGCCAGCGCGCCGCACGCGATGAGCGCGATCCTGCCGACCGGCTCAGAAGGAGAGCTGCTCGACGAAGGCGTCGTTGAAGTCGGGGCGGTCCGAGAGCTCGACATACCTCACCTCCTCCAGCAGCGTCAGGGCGCCGGCGCGCTCACGCACGGAGAGCAGGGCCATCTTGGCGCCCTCCCCGGCGACGTTTCCGGCGGCGACGATGCGCAGGACAGGGAGCTGGGGGACGAGGCCGATCCGGACCGCGGACGCCGGGGAGAGATAGCTGCCGAAGGATCCGGCGAGCAGGACCTGCTGGACGTCGCGGTGCTCGAGCCCGAGCTCGGTCAGGAGCAGTGACCATCCGGTGGAGATCGCGGCCTTGGCGAACTGGAGCTCGCGCACGTCACGTTGGGACAGGTAGACGCAGTCGGCAGGCTCGCTCTCGGGAGTCGGGCGGTGCAGCACGAAGATGCGCTCCTCGCCGATCCTGGCCAGCCTGTCGGCGAGGGCGGGGGCCACCGTCTTCGCGTCCTCGTCCGGCACCAGGCGGCCGGTGCCGTCCAGCAGACCGACCCGCACCAGCTCGGCCACGACGTCGACGAGGCCGGACCCGCACAGCCCGCGAGGCTCCACGTCGCCGATGACCCCGAGCGTGACGGCGGGGGCGTCCTCCGCGGCCCGGGGGTCGAGCTTGACGACCTCGATGGCCCCGTCCGCTGCCCGCATCCCGCACCGGATGGCACCACCCTCGAAGGCGGGCCCGGCCGGTGCGGCCGTGGAGAGGATCGTCTCCCCGTCGCTGAGGACGATCTCGCAGTTGGTGCCGACGTCGATGAAGAGCCGGGTGCGCTTGTCGCGGTCCATGCCGGTGGCGAGCATCCCGGCGACGATGTCGCCGCCCACGTAGGCGCCCAGGGCCGGGAAGAAGTAGGCGCGCGCTCGCGGGTGGAGGGTGAGCCCGATCTCCGAGGCGAGCACCGAGGGTGGTTGCGCGGCCGACATCACGAAGGGTGCGACGCCCAGCGGCTCCGGATCGATCCCGAGCGCGAGCGCGGTCATGGTGGCGTTGCCGGCCACCGCCACCTCGTAGACCTGCTCCGGGTCGACCCCCGCCTCCCGGCACACCTCGGAGGACAGCTCGGCGAGGGTCGCGCCGGCGGCCTCCTGGAGGCGGCCGAGCGCCTGCGGGTCCATCATCGTGGCGCTGATCCGGGTGATGACGTCGCCGCCGAAGGGTTGCTGGCGGTTGAGCATCGACGCCACCGCCAGCGGCGTGCCGGTGCCGACGTCGAGCAGCGTGCCGACCACCGTCGTCGTGCCGAGGTCGAAGGCGATCGCGTAGCGCGCATGCGTGGTGTCGCCCGGCTCGACGTCGATGAGGGCCTCGTCGAGGATCACCGCGGTGACCTTGAAGTCGGCGGCGCGCAGCACTGTCGGCAACCGGCGCAGGACGTGGAGGTCGGCGGTGAGCGCGAGGTCGTCGATGGCTTCGGTGAGCCGGACCAGGTCGGTGCGCTGGTCGGCGAGCGTGGCCTCGGTGAGCTCGACGTAGCGCTTCTGGAGCGCCGGGCGGAGGATGACCTGGCGCCCGATCCCCACCGTGGCGGCCTTGGGCCGGGTCGTCAGCGGCGGGACCTCCACGGCGAGGTCGTGGGTCGCCTGCACGAGGCAGCCCAGCCGCCAGCCGTCGGTGAGCTGCTCGCTGGTGAAGGTCCGCGTGTCGTGCCGGGTGACGGGAGCCGCCGGCTCGACCCGGACCTTGCACTTGTGGCAGGTCCCGTGGCCCCCGCAGGTCGAGTCGATCGCGATGCCGTTCCACGAGGCGGCGTCGAAGACGGTGACGCCCGGCGGCACGCGTACGCCGCGCTGGGTCGGTGGCACCTCCGCACCGCCCTCGGCGAGGGTGTGCACGGTGAAGCTCAGGTCGACCCGGCCGGTGCCGTCGTGGCTGGCCGACTCGGCTCCGGAGGGCTCGAGCAGACCCTCGCGGGCCACGTCGGCGAGGGAGAACTCCGGGTTGTCGGTCACCGTGCGCCGCTCACTGCGCCGTTGCTGCTTCCCGCGCCTGCCGAGCGCGGTGGGCGGCGATCCAGCTCCCGCCCCACTCGTCGTGGCCGAGCAGGAGGTCAGCGGCCTTGACGGACTCGACGATCTGGGCAGTGCGGGTGTCCATGATCGCGGAGGTGAGACCGGCGGTCATCGCCATCGGCAGGAAGGCTGCGCCGAGGCTGTGGCGTGACGGCATGCCGAAGGACACGTTGGAGGCACCGCAGGTCATGTTCACCCCGAACTCGTCGCGGATCCGGCGCATCGTCTCCAGCGTGGTGTTGACGACCTCCTGGTCGGCGCCGATCGGCATCGCCAGGGGGTCGATCACGATGTCGGCCGCGGCGATGCCGTACTCCTTCGTGGCCACCTCGATGATCTTGCGGGTCAGCACGATCCGCTTCTCGACCTCCATCGGGATCTCGTCGGCGTCGTTGGGCAGGGCGATGACCGCGGCGTCGTACTTCTTGACCAGCGGCAGGATCTGCGCCATCCGCTCGTCCTCGGCGGTGATCGAGTTGACCAGTGCGCGGCCCTGGTAGACGGCCAGGCCGGCCTCGAGCGCCTCGACGACGGAGGAGTCGATGCAGATCGGCTTGTCGGTGAGGCGCTGGACCATGGTGATGGCCCTGGCCAGCAGGTCCGCCTCGTCGGTCAGCGGAACCCCCATGTTGATGTCGAGCACGTCGGCGCCGCCCTCCACCTGGGCGATGACGTCGCGCTCGATGGCGGAGAGGTCGCCTGCTCGCAGCTGGTCCTGGAAGATGCGGCGACCGGTCGGATTGATCCGCTCACCGATCAGGCAGAAGCGCGTGTCGTGGCCGATCACGACCTGTTGGGTCGCCGAGCGGAGGACGGTCTCGAGGCGGGGCGCCGACATCAGGAGGGACCCGTCCGCGAGGCGGGGCGCAGCGAGCGTTCGCGCGAGGTGCTCATGCGGGCACCGCCGCGCGCTTGGCCTCGATCAGGCCCTTGGCGCGCTTGACGGTCTGCGAGGCGTCGGCGGCGTAGCCGTCGGCCCCGACCGCGTCGGCGTACTCCTGGGTGACCGGGGCGCCGCCGACCATGACGATCACGCTGGACCGCATGCCGGCCTTCTCCAGGGCGTTGATGTTGGCCTTGAACATCGGCATCGTCGTGGTGAGGAAGGCCGAGAAGCCGACGATGTCGGGCTGGTGCAGCTCGATCGCCTCCACGAACTTCTCCGGGGCGACCTGGACGCCGAGGTCGATGACCTCGAAGCCGGCTCCCTCGAGCATGATGTTGACGAGGTTCTTGCCGATGTCGTGGACATCGCCCTTGACCGTGCCCATCAGGAACTTGCCGATGGTCTGCACGCCGGTCTCGGCCAGGAGCGGCCGCAGCCGTTCCATGGCGCCGGCCATGGCCCGGCCC
Source organism: uncultured Actinomycetota bacterium (assembly GCA_963726515.1). Lineage (GTDB taxonomy): Bacteria > Actinomycetota > Actinomycetes > Propionibacteriales > Nocardioidaceae > Nocardioides. Next base: position 954,209 of record CAVSCW010000015.1, on the reverse strand, counting down.
GCGATGAGCATCTCGGGAACGAAGAAGTCACCACGCTCGAAGCGCGCGCCGACCTCCTCCAGGGAAGGGATCAGCGCGTCGAACAGGAGCGTCTGGGGCTCCATGTCGATCGTGAGTCCCTGGTTGGTGAGCTCCAGGACGCGGGGTGCGTTGCCGACCAGTGTCTCGTCGTACAGGCCCTGCAGGATCTCCTCGGGAGTCATGCGACCACCTCCGTGGGTGCTGGTGTCGGGGTTGGCGTGGGTGCATGGCCGCCGCCGCCCAGGAGCGTGGACAGCCGAGTGGAGCGGGAGAGCAGGTGACGGCCGAGCTCGTCGAGGCGGCCCGCCAGACGAGGAGTGGGCCCGGAGACCCCGAGCGCGCCGACCACGTCGCCGTGCCGCCCGGTGATCGGGACGGCGACGCCGCTGAGGCCGAGCTCGAGCTCGTCATGGGTGACCGCCCAGCCCCGCTCGCGGGTCCGGGCGCCCTCGCGGCGCAGGTCGTCGGGCCGGGTGATCGTCGCCTCGGTCAGCGCGTCCAGTGGACCCTCCGGCAGGGCGAGCGCCCCCCAGGCGAGGAACACCTTGCCGAGCGCCGAGCAGTGCGCGGGGACGTCGACCTCGGTCCAGTCCCGAGTGCCGAGGAGGTAGGTCGAGTCGACCTGCGCCACCTGGACGACCCGGTCGCCGCGCGTGACGCTGAGGTGGACGGTCTCACCGGTGTCCTCGCCGATGAGCTCCATCTCGGGGCGAGCCAGTCGGACCAGCTCCTCCCACGGGTCGTGGCGCGCGGCGTACAGCCAGAACAGCCGGCCGGCGACGTAGGACCCGACCGCGTCCCGCTCGAGCAGCCCCGATCGCTCCAGCGCGGTGAGCATGCGTGAGGTCGTCGACTTCGCCAGCCCGCTCGAGCCCTGCAGGTCGGCGAAGGTCAGCGGCTCGTCGGCGCGCACGACGCTGGCGACGAGGTCGGCAGCGCGGTCTACCGCTCGGGTGCCGGTGGCCGGGTCGCTCATGCACGTCTCCTGCGTCTCGGGGTCTTCCCTCAAGTTCCATGATGTGGAACCGTGTTCCACATCATGAGGTTATGAGCCGCTGGGCGACGGGGTCAAGGGCCCCTGCCGGCGGGTCGCAGGCAGAGTCCCGACGAGGTCCCAGGAGGATCCGTGTTCCGCAACACGATGCCGCGCTACGAGGTGCTGTCCCAGGACGCGATGGCCATGCTCGATCGAGGGTGGCGCAAGCTGATGACCGAGATCGGCGTCGAGTTCATGGACGACCGGGCGTTGGAGCTCTTCCGGGCCGCCGGCCAGCGGGTCGAGGACCACACCGTCTTCCTCGACCCCGACTTCGTGCTCGAGCAGGTCGCCAAGGCGCCTCGCGAGTTCGACGTCCAGGCACGCAACCCCGAGCACAACCTGCACATCGGCGGTGACTCGATGGCCTTCGGTGCGGTCTACGGGCCACCGTTCGTCCGGCAGGGTGACGTACGGCGCGACGCCACCATGAGCGACTTCCGCAACTTCACCATGCTGGCCCAGTCGTTCCCGGTGCTCGACTCCGCCGGGGGCATCATCTGCGAGCCCAACGACACCCCGCTCGACAGCCGTCACCTCGACATGACCTACGCACTCCAGACCCTCACCGACAAGGTCTACATGGGCAACGTCGTCTCGGGCGTCAATGCCGCGGACACCGTGGCCATGACCTCGATCCTGTTCGGCTCACGGGAGGCGATCGAGGCGACGCCCGCGACCATCTCGCTGATCAACTGCAACTCGCCGCTGAGGTGGGACGACAGGATGCTGGAGGCGCAGTTCGAGTACTCCGCCGCCGGTCAGCCGGTGGTGCTCACGCCCTTCATCCTGATGGGCGCGATGTCGCCGGTGACCATTCCCGCCGCACTGGTGCAGCAGATCGTGGAGGCCCTCTCCGGCATCGCGCTCTCCCAGCTGATCCGCCCGGGCACTCCGGTGATCTTCGGGTCGTTCCTCTCCAACATCGACATGCAGTCGGGGTCTCCGCAGTTCGGCACCCCCGAGTCGGGCCTCGGCCTGCTGTGCACCGGCCAGATCGCACGGCACTTCGGGCTGCCGTTCCGCACGGGTGGGGGCCTCACGTCTTCCCAGGTGGCCGACGCCCAGGCCGGCTACGAAGCGCTCATGACCCTGATGCCGACCTTCCTCGCCGGGGCCAACTGGGTGATGCACTCGGCCGGTTGGCTCGAGGGTGGTCTGGTCGCCGGCTACGAGAAGTTCATCGTCGACATCGAGCTGCTCCAGATGCTGCGCCACGAGTTCACGCCGTTGGAGATCGACGAGGCGTCGATGGCCTTCGGTGCGCACGAGGAGGTCGGGCACGGTGGGCACTTCCTCGGGGCGATGCACACGATGGAGCGCTTCCGGACCTGCTTCTACCGTCCCCTGCTCTCGTCATCGGAGAACTTCGAGCGGTGGACGCGCAACGGTGGCAACGACGCCAACGACCGTGCGAGCGCGATCTACCAGAAGACGCTGGCCGACTACGAGCAGCCGGCCATCGACGACGCCGTCCGTGAGGAGCTCGAGGACTACGTCATCCGTCGCCGCGCCGAGCTGGGCGACTGAGCCGGGAGCCCCGCGAGCCGGTCACGACAGCCCGAGGATCGTCCCGTCGTCGGCCAGGTCGATGCGGGCCGCCGACGGGTCGCTCGGGAGTCCGGGCATCGTCATCATGTCGCCGCAGACGGCCACCACGAATCCGGCGCCGGCGGAGAGACGTACCTCCCTCACGTGCAGCTCGTGGCCCGACGGTGCGCCGAGTGACTTGGGGTCGGTGGAGAACGAGTACTGGGTCTTGGCGATGCAGACGGGCAACGACCCGTACCCGTCGCGCTCGATGCGCTGGAGGCGCCGCCGCGCCTTGGCGTCCCACGTGACGATCCCGGCGCCGTAGAGCCGGGTCGCGATCGCCTCCACCTTGGCCGTGAGGGTCTCCTCGTCCGCGTAGGTGAACGAGAACTCGAGCGGGGACGGCTCGTCGAACGCCGCCAGGACGCCCTTGGCCAGCTCCTGGGCCCCGGCTCCGCCGTCGGCGAAGTGGGTCGCGGGATAGGCCGCGACTCCCTCGGCGGCCACCAGGTCGACGACCTTGGCGATCTCCGCGTCGGTGTCGGTCGGGAACCGGTTGACGGCGACCACGCACGGGATGCCGTAGACGTCCCGCACGTTGTCGAGGTGTCGGCGCAGGTTGACCATCCCCGCCTCGACAGCTCCGACGTCCTCGGCGCCGAGGTCGGCAAGGGCCACGCCGCCGTGGTACTTCAGGGCGCGGACGGTGGCGACCACCACCGCCACGTCCGGCCGCAGCCCGGACTTGCGGCACTTGATGTCGACGAACTTCTCCGCGCCCAGGTCGGCCCCGAAGCCCGCCTCGGTCACCACGATGTCGGCGAGCCGCAACCCGGCCCGGGTGGCGGTCACCGAGCTGCAGCCGTGGGCGATGTTGGCGAACGGTCCGCCGTGCACGAAGGCCGGGGCCCCCTCGAGCGTCTGCACCAGGTTGGGTGCCAGGGCGTCGCGCAGCAACACGGCCATGGCGCCGTCCGCGCCGAGCTCGCGCGCCGTCACCGGCGCCATGTCGAAGGTGTAGCCGAGGACGATGTCTCCGATCCGCTTCTTGAGGTCGGCCCACGACTCGGTCAGGCAGAAGATCGCCATCAGCTCCGAGGCCACGACGATGTCGAAGCCGTCCTCGCGCGGGAAGCCGTTGACGTGTCCGCCCATGCCGACGACGACCTCACGCAGGGCGCGGTCGTTGGTGTCGAGGACGCGCCTCCAGGTCACGCTGCGGACATCGATCTGCAGCTCGTTGCCGTGGTGGACGTGGTTGTCGATGAGAGCAGAGAGCAGGTTGTTCGCGGCGGCGATCGCCGCGAAGTCGCCGGTGAAGTGCAGGTTGATCTCGGTCATCGGCACGACCTGGCTCCAGCCGCCACCGGCCGCACCGCCCTTCATCCCGAACACCGGTCCCATGGACGGCTCACGCAGGCACGCCACCGTGCGGTGGCCGAGGCCGTGCAGGGCGTCGGTGAGGCCCACCGTCGTGGTGGTCTTGCCCTCGCCGGGTGGGGTGGGGGACAGCGCGGTGACCAGCACCAGCCGGCCCAGGGGCCGGTCGGCCAGCGAGGCGAGATAGCTCAGGTCGACCTTGGCCTTGTGCCGGCCGTAGGGCACCAGGTGCTCCTCCGCGATCCCCAGCGTCTGGGAGGCGATCTCGCGGATCGGTCGCAGGACCGCAGCGTTGGCGATCTCGATGTCGGACTGCATGTGCCGGCCTTCCTCTGGTGGTGGCGGGGGTCGGGTGTGTTGCGCTCGACGAAACGCAGTCTGCGATACGCAACAGCGTGTGCGCTAGTGTCGGCGCCATGCGCAACGCGGTCGGCGTGGACGAACCGAGCGAGCAGCGGGCAGACGGGACCTCTGCCGGGAGCACCGCCGTGACCGGCACCGGGGTCCAGTCCGTCGACCGGGCGCTGGGCATCCTGGAGGTGCTGGCCCGCACGGGCGAGTCGGGTGTCACCGAGATCGCCGCGCAGCTCGGGGTCCACAAGAGCACCGCGTTCCGGCTGGTGGCGACCCTCGAGGCTCACCGGCTCGTCGAGCAGACCGCGGAGCGTGGCCGCTACCGCCTCGGCGTCGGCATCCTGAGGCTGGCCGGTGCGACGAGCGCGCGACTGGACCTCGTCCAGGAGGCACGACCCCTGTGCCGGCAGCTCGCCGCCGACACCGGTGAGACCGTCAACTTGGCCGTCCTCTCGGAGAGCTCGGCGCTCTACCTCGACCAGGTGGCCGGCTCGTCCGCGCTCCAGCCGCACAACTGGGTGGGCCAGCACGTCCCGCTCCACGCCACGAGCAACGGCAAGGTGCTGCTCAGCGAGCTCGACGAGGGCGCGCTCGACGACGTGCTCGGCGCGATGCCGACCTTCACCCCGCACACGATCACCCGCCGCCGGCGAATGCGCGAGGAGCTGCAGACGGTCCGCGACCAGGGCTATGCCCTCGCCGTCGACGAGCTCGAGGTCGGCCTGACCGCCGTGGCCGCACCGGTGCGCAACGCCCACGGCGACGTGGTGGCGTCGATGAGCGTGTCGGGACCGACGTTCCGCCTCGGCGCCGAGCGCCTCGACCCGGTCACGGCCCTCGTCGTCGCCGCGTCCGCCGAGGTGTCGCACCGCCTCGGGTGGGGGCACCGCTGAGGTGGTCTGCGCCGCCGTCACGACTCCTTGACGACCGACCAGCGGCACCAGCATCCTTGCGACCAGGAAAGTGAGGCCCCCGTGCCCGACCTCTACGTGGACGGCAGTTGGGTCCCGGCACGCGCCGGTGGCCGCCGAGAGATCCGCTGCCCGGCCGACGCCTCCGTCGTCGGCGAGGTCGACGAGGCCGGGGCCGAGGACACCGAGGCCGCGATCGGCGCGGCCCACCGCGCCTTCCACGACGGGCCGTGGCCGACCTGGTCGAACCGGGCGCGCGGCGACCTGCTCCTGAGGGTGGCCGACCTGCTGGAGCGTGACCGCTCGTCCATCGCGAGGGCGGAGTCGCTCGACACCGGCAAGCGCCTGGTGGAGGGCGAGTACGACGTCGACGACGTCGTCTCGGTGTTCCGCCACTTCGGTCACGCGGCCGATGAGGAGGCCGGCCGGGTGGTCGACACGGGCAACCCGTCGGTGGTGAGCCGGATCGTGCACGAGCCCGTCGGCGTGTGCGGCCTGATCACCCCGTGGAACTACCCGCTCCTGCAGGTGTCGTGGAAGGTCGCGCCCTGCCTGGCCGCCGGCAACACCTTCGTGCTGAAGCCCAGCGAGCTCACCCCGCACAGCGCGATCCATCTGATGCGGGTCCTCGAGGAGGCCGGGCTCCCCGCGGGCGTCGCGAACCTGGTGCTCGGGGAGGGCCCCACGGCGGGCGCCCCGCTGTCGGAGGACCCGCGCGTCGACCTCGTCTCCTTCACTGGCGGGCTCGCGACGGGCAAGCGCATCATGGCCGCCGCAGCCGGCACCGTGAAGCGCGTCGCGCTGGAGCTCGGCGGCAAGAACCCCAACATCGTGTTCGCGGACGCCGACTACGACACCGCGCTCGACTTCGCCCTCACCGCGGTCTTCCTGCACTCCGGCCAGGTGTGCTCGGCGGGCGCCCGGTTGATCGTGGAGGAGTCGATCCACGATCGCTTCGTGGACGACCTGGTGGCACGGGCGGGGGAGATCCGGCTGGGTGGGCCCTTCGACGACGACGCCGAGACCGGACCGCTCACCAGCGCCGCCCACCGCGAGAAGGTGGAGGCCTACGTCGCGGCGGGCCTGGCCGAGGGCGCCGTGCTCCGCTGTGGGGGCGCGCGCCCCGACGATGCCGCGCTGGCCGACGGGTTCTACTACCTGCCGACCGTGCTGGACGGGTGCACCAGCGAGATGAGCGTGACCCAGGAGGAGTCCTTCGGCCCCGTGCTGACGGTGGAGACCTTCAGCGACGAGGCGGAGGCGGTCCGGCTGGCCAACGACAGCATCTACGGCCTCGCCGGGGCCGTGTGGACCCAGGACTCCGGCAAGGCCCAGCGGGTCGCCGCCGGCCTGCGGATGGGCACCGTGTGGATCAACGACTACCACCCCTACGTGGCCCAGGCCGAGTGGGGCGGCTACAAGCAGTCCGGCATCGGGCGCGAGCTGGGGCGCGCGGGCCTGGAGGAGTACCGCGAGACCAAGCACGTGTGGCACAACATCGCGCCGGAGCCGCAGCGGTGGTTCGGGAGCCCCCGGTGAGCAAGCACTACGACTTCGTGGTCGTCGGTGGCGGGTCGGCCGGGTCGGCCCTGGCCAACCGGCTCTCGGCGGACCCGTCGGCGAGCGTGCTGGTGCTGGAGGCGGGACGAACGGACCGGTTCGATCCGCTGATCCACGCCCCGGGCGCGCTGCCGTTCCCGATAGGCAACGCACTCTACGACTGGAAGTACGAGTCCGAGCCGGAGCCGGCGATGGGAGGCCGGCGGGTCTACCACGCCCGCGGCAAGGTGCTCGGCGGCTCGTCCTCGATCAACGGCATGATCTTCCAGCGCGGCAACCCGATGGACTACGAGCGCTGGGCCGCCGACCCCGGCATGGAGACGTGGGACTACCGACACTGCCTGCCGTACTTCAAGCGGATGGAGTCCCTGGTCCTGCCTGACGGCCAGGTCGGCGCGGACGAGTGGCGGGGCGGCTCCGGTCCGCTGAAGCTCGAGCGGAGCCCGGCCACCAACCCGTTGTTCAGCGCCTTCTTCGAGGGCGCCCAGCAGGCGGGCTACCCCCTGACCGACGACGTCAACGGCTATCGGCAGGAGGGCTTCGGCCGCTTCGACCGCAACATCGTCAAGGGCGTGCGCATGTCGGCGGCGCGCGCCTACCTGCACCCGGTGATGAGGCGCAAGAACCTCACCGTGGAGACCTTCGCGCATGCGACGAGGGTCCGCTTCGAGGGCACCCGCGCGGTCGGCGTGGACTACCTGCGCGCCGGGCGCAGGCACGAGTACGCGAGCGCCGGAGAGGTCGTGCTGTGCGGTGGCGCGATCAACTCGCCCCAGCTCCTGCAGCTCTCCGGGATCGGCAACCCCGACCACCTCGAGCCCCTGGGCGTGGAGATGGTCCACGAGCTGCCCGGGGTGGGCGAGAACCTGCAGGACCACCTCGAGGTCTACATCCAGTACGCCTCACTGCAACCGGTCTCGATCGTCGAGGGACTGAAGTGGCGCAACCGCCCGCTGGTCGGGCTGGAGTGGCTGTTCAAGCGCACCGGGACCGCGGCGTCCAACCACTTCGAGGGCGGCGGGTTCTGCCGGTCCAACGAGGACGTGGACTGGCCCAACCTGATGTTCCACTTCCTGCCGATCGCGATCCGCTACGACGGCTCGCCGCCCGAGGGGCAGGACCGCTACGCCCACGGCTACCAGGTCCACATCGGCCCGATGTACGCCGACACCCGCGGCTGGGTGCGGATCGCCTCGACGGACCCGAGGCAGAAGCCGAAGATGCTCTTCAACTACCTGTCCACGGACAACGACCGTCGCGAGTGGGTCGAGGTGGTGCGGGTGGCGCGCAGCATCCTCAACCAGCCGGCCTTCGCGCCCTTCAACGGCGGCGAGCTCTCACCCGGGGGATCTGTCGAGACCGACGACGAGATCCTGGACTGGGTGCGCAAGGACGCCGAGACGGCGCTGCACCCCTCGTGCACCGCGAAGATGGGCACCGACGAGACCTCGGTCGTCGACCCGCAGAGCATGCGCGTCCATGGCACCGAGGGGCTCCGGGTCGTCGACGCCAGCGTCTTCCCCTACGTCACCAACGGCAACATCTATGCCCCGGTGATGATGGTCGCGGAGAAGGCTGCTGACCTGATTCTGGGGAGAACGCCGCTCGCGCCGACAGACGTGCCCTACTACCGGCATCGTGACCAGTCCCCGCTCTATCCCCCTGGAGATCCCCGCAACGCGACGTGACCCACCCCTGGTCGGAGGCCAGCATGACTGCACAGCTCGACGCGCCCGCCCCCCTCGACGACTCGGACCCGACGGGCCTGCCCGGCCCCTCGGTCCGGTGGCCGGTCTTCATCACGTCCTTCGCCGGGGTCTGTGCCATCACCTTGTGGGCGATCGTGGCGCCCGCCAACGCCGAGAAGGTCGTCGGCGACATCGTCGGCAGGGTCGGCACCGGCTTCGGCTGGTTCTACGTCGCGCTGGCCACCGTCATCGTCGGCTTCGTGATCTTCCTCGGCGCCTCGCGCTACGGCAGCATCCGGCTGGGCCCCGACCACTCACGGCCGGAGTTCTCGACGTTCGCCTGGGCGAGCATGCTGTTCGCGGCCGGCATCGGCACCGACGTGATGTTCTACTCCGTCATCGAGCCTGTCTCGCAGTACACCGCGCCCCCTGTGGGGGAGCCCGGCACCGTGGACGCGGCCCGCGACGCCACCGTCTGGACGCTGTTCCACTACGGCGTGACCGGCTGGGCCATGTATGCGCTCATGGGCCTCGCCCTGGCCTACTTCTCCTACCGCAAGAACCTGCCCCTGGCTGTCAGGTCCGCGCTCTACCCGGTGTTCGGCAAGCGCGTGAACGGCGTCCTCGGGCACGCCGTCGACACGGCCGCAGTGCTCGGCACGATCTTCGGCGTCGCCACCAGCCTGGGCATCGGGGTGGTGTTCCTCAACGTGGGGCTCAACGTCATCTTCGGGGTGCCCGTGGGGACCGGCGCCCAGGCGGCGCTCGCCATCCTCGCGGTCACCGTGGCCGCGATCTCGGCCACCACCGGCGTCGACAAGGGCATCCGGCTCCTCTCCCAGCTCAACGTCATCCTCGCCCTGGCGCTGGCCGGGTGGGTGCTGATCACCGGTCGGACGTCGTTCCTGCTCAACGCGGTGGTGATGAACGTCGGTGACTTCATCCGGTCCTTCCCGGCGAAGTCCATGGAGACCTTCGCCTTCACCGACACCCAGGAGTGGATGCAGCTGTGGACGCTGTTCTTCTGGGCCTGGTGGGTGGCCTGGGCCTCGTTCGTGGGGCTGTTCCTGGCCCGGATCTCCCGCGGGCGCACGATCCGTCAGTTCGTGCTGGGCACGATGGTGATCCCGTTCAGCTACATCGTCATGTGGATCTCGATCTTCGGCAACGCCGCCATCGACAAGGTCCGCAACGACGATGCTGACGGCAGCTTCGCCGAGGCGGCCGTCGACTTCAGCGGCGTCGGTTTCTACGACCTCCTGCGTGACTACCCGCTCGCCAACGCCGTCATCTTCCTCGCGTTCATGGTGGGCCTGCTCTTCTACATCACCTCGGCGGACTCCGCGGCGCTGGTGATGGGCAACCTCTGCTCGGAGCTGCACGACGTGCAGCAGGACTGCGCCGCGTGGCTGCGGATCACCTGGGCGAGCGCGACCGGCCTGCTGACCGTCGCCATGCTCGCCGTCGGCGGGATCCTCGCCCTCCAGTACGCCACGATCATCATGGGGCTGCCGTTCGCCTTCGTCCTGGTGCTGGTGATGTGGGGGCTCTTCCGATCGATCCGCAACGAGGGCCGCAAGACCGAGTCGGGGGTGCGCGGGATCTCGCCGCTCCTCTCGGCACGGACCGGGTCGAGCGAGGAGAACCGCAAGGCGTGGAAGGCCCGGCTGGCCCGCGCCACCAACTTCGTCGACGACGAGGCCGCTGACGCCTACCTCGGTTCCACCGTGCGCGCGGCGCTCGCGGAGGTGGCCGAGGAGCTGACCTCGATGGGTGTCGCGGCGTCGGTCACCGGCGGTGGGGCGGTCGGCGCGGTGCCGCCGCCGTTCGTCGAGCTGGCCACGGCGCAGGAGGAGGGCCGGTTCGTCTACCGGGTCGAGGTGCGGCGCTCACCCGTGCCGACCTACGGCGGGCGGATGATCGGCAACCGGGACATGTACGCCCGGTTGGAGGTGCACCTGGTCGACGGCGGGCAGGACTACGACGTCATGGGCTACACCACCGAGCAGGTGATCCACGACTGCCTCGACCAGTACGAGCGCCACCTGGAGTTCCTGCGCACCGTGTGAGCGTCGGGACTCGCGACCGGGCCGACCCGGACGGGACGGGACCGACCTTGACAGCGGCCCGCGCCGGCGGCGTACATTTCACCTGTCGCGCATAGCGCAACTCGTTGCGCATTGCGCAACGACCAGGAGTGAGCACCCGCCAGGAGGCATGCCATGGCAGAGGTCCCCGCGACCGCGGACGTCGTCGTCATCGGAGCCGGCATCGTCGGCAACAGCCTCGTGCACCACCTCACCCGCCTCGGGTGGCGCCACGTCGTCCAGATCGACAAGGGCCCCCTGCCCAACCCGGGGGGATCCACGGGTCACGCCTCCAACTTCATCTTCACCGTCGACCACTCCCGCGAGATCACCGACCTCACCCTGGACTCGGTGGCGCAGTACCAGGAGATGGGTGTCTTCACGCAGTCAGGGGGCTTCGAGATCGCCCGCACGCCGGAGCGCATGGAGGAGCTGAGGCGACGCATGTCGAGCGCGCGGGCCTGGGGCATCGAGGCCGAGCTGGTGAGTCCGGCCTTCGTGAAGGAGAAGGTGCCCTTCATCGAGGAGGACCAGTTCATCGGAGCGTTCTGGACCCCGGGGGTCGGGGTGGTCGACTCGCTGCGTGCGGGCACGATCATGCGTGAGCGCGCGCTCGCGACCGGCGAGCTCACCGTCCTCGCGACGGTCGAGGTGGTCGGCCTCGACACCGAGGAAGCAGCGCACGGGCGCCGTCGCATCACCCGGGTCCGCACGACGGGCGGCGACATCGAGGCCACGACCGTGGTCATCGCGGCCGGCGTCTGGAGCCCCAAGCTCGGCGACATGGCCGGCATCGGCATCCCGTTGACCCCCGCGGTGCACCAGATGATCAGTGTCGGCCCGTGCCCCCAGCTGGCCGAGCACGAAGGCGAGATCTTCTTCCCGATCGTGCGGGACATGGACACCTTCTGCTACGAGCGCCAGCACGGCGCCGACATGGAGGTCGGGTCCTATGCCCACCGCGCGATCCTCCACGAACCCGAGGACATCCCCTCCATCGAGCAGGCCAAGCTGTCGCCGACCGAGATGCCCTTCACCTCCGACGACTTCGACCCGCAGCTGGAGCAGGCCTACGAGCTCATGCCCGACCTGCTGGGGGCCGAGGGGGCCGAGATGCGCTACGCCATCAACGGCCTGCTGTCGCTGACCTGTGACGGCAACCCCATCCTGGGCGAGAGCGAGGTCGCCGGGCTGTGGACCGCCGCCGCGGTGTGGATCAAGGAGGGCCCGGGCGTCGGCCGCGCCGTCGCGGAGGCGATGACGTACGGACACTCCGAGATCGACATCCACCACAGCGACATCGCCCGCTTCCACGAGCACCAGATGCGGCGCGAGCACACCCGTCTGCGCACCACCGAGTCGTTCATCAAGACCTACGGCATCATCCACCCGGCGGAGCAGTACGAGTCCGACCGGGACCAGCGCCTGTCGCCGATGCACGCCTCGCAGCAGAAGCTCGGGGCGGTCTTCTTCGAGACCGCCGGGTGGGAGCGGCCCTTCTGGTACGAGTCCAACGCGGCGCTCCTGGACGAGTACGGCGACGCGGTCATGCCCCGCGAGCACGAGTGGGACGCGCGCTGGTGGAGCCCGATCATCAACGCCGAGCACCTGCGCATGCGCGAAGCGGCAGCCGTGATCGACCTGTCGGCGTTCTGCCTCTTCGACATCACCGGCCCCGGGGCCCTCGACGTCGTCCAGCGCACGTGCGTGGCCCAGTGCGACGTGGCGATCGGCAAGGTCGTCTACACGCCGGTGCTCGATGCCAAGGGTGGATTCCGCTCGGACCTGACCGTCATGCGCCTGGGGGAGGACCACTTCCGGGTCGTCACCGGTGGTGCGCACGGGATGGCCGACCGGGCCTGGTTCGCAGGCCACCTGCCGGAGGACGAGTCGACCACGCTGACGGACCTGACCGATGCCGTCTCCACCATCGGCATCTGGGGGCCGCGGGCGCGCGACATCCTCTCCTCCCTCACTGACGAGGACGTCTCCGACGACGGCTTCGGCTTCTTGACCTGCCGGGAGATCCGGGTGGGCGACACAGCCGTGCTGGCCTCTCGCATCTCCTACGTCGGCGAGCTCGGCTGGGAGCTCTACGTCTCGATGGACGCGGCCGCCGGCCTGTGGGACGCGCTGCTGGAGGCCGGCGCACCGCACGGCGCCGTACCTGCCGGCATCGGTGTCTACGGCACGACGGGTCGCATCGAGAAGGGCTACCGCGCCTTCGGCGCCGAGCTCGACGCCGAGCGGAGCATCGTCGAGGCCGGCATGCAGCGGCCCAAGGTCAAGCAGGCCGACTTCGTCGGGAAGCAGGCCTACCTCGCCCAGCGGGATCAGCAGCCCGTCTCCGTGCTCTGCACCCTCACCGTCGACGACCACACCTCCGCCGACGGCACCCGGCGATACATGCTCGGGGGCGAGCCGATCCTGACGCTCGACGGTGGCACGCTCACCGACGGGCACGGGCACCACCCCTACGTCACCTCGGCCGGCTCGGCGCCGAGCCTGGGCGCCCACGTGCTGCTGGCCTACCTCCCGCCGGAGCAGGCGGTGATCGGCACCCGGCTGGCGGTGTCCTACATGGAGGAGCTCTATCCCGTCACCGTCGGGTCCGTGGACGCGACCCCGCTGCTCGACCCCGAGAACGCCCGGATCCGATGAACGCCCCCATCCTCCTCCGAGGAGTCTCCCGATGGGCGTGAACCCACTGGTCTGCGTCAAGCGCGTCGTGGACTCCTCGAGCGAGGTGGTGCTGACGCCCGATGCGCAGGCCATCGACGGCCGCTTCGCCGGCTTCACGACGAGTGCGCACGAGGAGTGCGCGGTCGAGCTCGCCGTCCGGGCGACCGCGGCCGACGGCGGGACGGCCACCGTCTGGACGCTCGGCCCGGCCGACGCGGTCGAGCAGCTGCGGGCCGCGCTCGCGGTGGGCTGCACCGCCGCGACCCACGTGGTGGCGGACCCGCAGGCATTCGGCCCGGGCGACGTGGCCCGCGAGATCGCCGCCGTCGTCCGCGACCACGAGACGGCCGGCACCCCCCACGACCTGGTGCTGCTCGGCAACGATGCCGCGGACAGCGGCGACTTCCAGGTGGGCATCAGGCTCGCCTACGAGCTGGGCTGGCCCGTGGTCAACGGCGTGACGCACGTGTCGGTGGCGGCCGGCGAGGTCACCGCGAGCGGTTCGGGTCCTGACGGGCACGAGACCTTCCGGGTGCCCCTTCCTGCTGTCGTGACGGTGCTCGAGGGCGGTGTCGAGCCGCGCTACCCGACCGTGCCGGGACGGATGAAGGCGAAGAAGGTGCCGATCGAGGAGCGACAGCCCACCGCGTCCCCCGTGGGTCCGGGCCGGGTCCGGCTGGTGCTGCCGCCGCCGGCCCCGTCGTCCGTCCGGATCCTCGGCCGGGGCCCGGAGGCCGCGCCCGCGGTGGTCGACCTCTTCGAGCAGCTGGGGGTGCTGGCCCGATGATCCTGGTGCTGGTGGAGGTCTCTCCCGACGGCGAGGCCGTCGAGACCTCGCTCGAGGCCGTCACCTTCGCGCGCGACCTGGCGACGGCCGGCGGCGGAGTTCCCGTCGACGTGGCCGTCGTCGGGACGCCGGGCGAGGCGGTGGTCGCGCTCCTGGCGTCCTACGGAGCCCGCCGGGTGCACGCCCTGACCGGGACCGCCTTCGACGCCTTCTCCGGAGCCGCCTGGGCGGCAGGGGTCATGGCCGTGCGCGACACGGCCGGCTCGGTGGTCGTCACCGCGGCCGGGACACCGCGCGGCAACGAGGTGATGGCCCACGTCGCGGCGCGCTGCGCCGTGCCCATGGCTGCCAACGTGCTGTCCTTCGGCGGGCTGTCGCCCTTCACCGTGACCCGGCAGGTCGTGGGCGGGGCGGCGCTGGAGGAGATGCACCTCTCCGAGCGCCCGGCGGTGTTCACGGTGGCCGGGCACGCGGTCGAGGCGGCGCCCGCGGGCGCCACCGGGGCGGGCGAGCTCGTCGTGGAGACGCCGGAGGTCGACGACTCCGACCTGGTCGCCCGGGTGGTGTCGACCGAGGAGCCCGAGCCCGACCTGTCGGGCACCTTGAAGTCGGCCAGGGTCGTGGTGGGCGCGGGCCGCGGGGCCGGGTCCTCGGAGGGCTTCGACCCACTGCTCGAGCTCGCCGACCTGCTCGGCGCCTCCCTCGGGGTCTCGCGCGTGGTCACCTCGCTCGGCTGGCGACCGCACCACGAGCAGGTGGGGCAGACCGGGACCCGGATCTCGCCCGACCTCTACATCCCGTGCGGCATCAGCGGAGCCATCCAGCACTGGGCCGGGTGCAGCACGGCGAAGGCGATCCTGGCCATCAACACCGATCCCGACGCTCCGATGGTCACCCGGGCGACCCACGCCGTGATCGGGGACCTGCACGAAGTGGTGCCCGCCATCAACGCGGAGATCCGCCGCCGACACGGGTGACCCGCCACGCCGGGCGACGCGAGTGACGCGCGTCGCACCAGGGCGTAACCTCCCGCGCAGTCCTGCGTTGATACCCAGGAGTAGCCAGGGAGGAAGGGTCGAACATGGGTGTCGAGATCAAGGTCAGCGACCTCTCCAAGTCGTTCGGCAAGCAGCTGATCTGGGGTGACGTGAGCCTGACGATCCCGGCCGGCGAGATCTGCGTGATGCTCGGTCCGTCCGGGACCGGGAAGTCGGTGTTCCTCAAGACGCTCATCGGCCTGCTCAAGCCCGACCAGGGCTCGATCCTCATCGAGGGCACCGACATCGCGAGCTGCTCGGAGCGTGAGCTCTACGAGATCCGCAAGCTCTTCGGCGTGCTGTTCCAAGACGGTGCCATGTTCGGGTCGATGAACCTCTACGACAACGTCGCCTTCCCTCTGCGCGAGCACACCAAGAAGTCCGAGTCCGAGGTCCGGGCCATCGTGATGGAGAAGATGGACCTGGTCGGCCTCCTCGGCGCCGAGGACAAGCTGCCGGGCGAGATCTCCGGCGGCATGCGCAAGCGCGCCGGCCTGGCCCGTGCCCTGGTCCTCGACCCCGAGATCGTGCTGTTCGACGAGCCCGACTCCGGCCTGGACCCGGTGCGCACGGCGTTCCTCAACCAGCTCATCATCGACCTCAACGCGCAGATCGACGCCACGTTCCTGATCGTGACGCACGACGTCAACACGGCTCGTACGGTCCCGGACAACATCGGCCTGCTCTACCACCGGCACCTCGCCATGTTCGGTCCGCGCGAGATGCTGCTCAGCTCCGAGGAGCCGGTGGTGCGCCAGTTCCTCAACGCCCAGCGGGTGGGGCCGATCGGCATGTCGGAGGAGAAGGACGCCGACGAGCTCGCCGCGGAGGAGGGCCAGGACCTCCCGCCGCTCCCGCCCATCCCCCTGCAGCAGGAGCCGTCCAACGGCATCCCGCGGCGCAGCCAGCGCCCGGCGGGCGAGTGGTGCCGCGAGCACGGCGTCACGCCTCCGCCCGGATCCTTCGAGTCGGCCAACGCCGGCCTGGCCCCGGGAGCCTGACACCTCGTGGCCACCTCCATGTCCTCGCGGGCGCTCGCGCCCATCGGCGTCGCCGGCAATCTCTTCGCCTTCGCCCTCGACGTCTTCCGGGCGCTCTTCCGCCGTCCGTTCCAGCTGCGCGAGTTCATCCAGCAGGCGTGGTTCATCGCGTCCGTCACCATCGTGCCCACCGCACTGGTCGCCATCCCGTTCGGCGCGGTGATCGCGCTGCAGGTGGGTGGGCTCATCAAGCAGTTCGGTGCGCAGTCGTTCACCGGCTCCGCCTCGGTGCTCGCGGTGGTGCAGCAGGCGGCGCCCATCGGCACCGCCCTGCTGATCGCCGGCGCCGGCGGCTCGGCCATCGCCGCCGACCTCGGCGCCCGCAAGATCCGCGAAGAGCTCGACGCGATGATGGTGCTCGGGATCGACCCCATCCAGCGTCTGGTGGTGCCGCGCGTGCTCGCGTGCATGCTCGTGGCGTTCTTCCTCAACGGCATGGTCAGCGTCGTCGGGGTCACCGGCGGCTACGTCTTCAACGTCATCCTCCAAGACGGCACCCCGGGCGCCTACCTCGCCAGCTTCACCGCGCTCGCGCAGCTGCCCGACCTGTGGATCGGCCTGATCAAGGCCCTCATCTTCGGGCTCATCGCCGCGATCGTGGCCTCCTACAAGGGCATGAACGCCAACGGCGGCCCGAAGGGCGTCGGCGACGCCGTGAACGAGTCCGTCGTGATCACGTTCCTGCTCCTCTTCGTCGCCAACTTCGTCCTCAGCCTGATCTACCTCCAGATCATCCCCCCGAAGGGAGGATGAGATGGCTCTCAAGGACGTCTACGCCAAGCCGCTCGCGTCGCTCGACACGCTGGGTGCCCAGCTGGCCTTCCACCTCGGCGTGATCAAGGCGATCCCCCGCTCGATCAGGCGCTACCCGCGCGAGATCCTGCGGATCCTGGCCGAGGTCACCCTCGGCTCCGGTGCGCTGGCGGTCATCGGCGGCACGGTGGGCGTCATCATCGGGATGACCTTCTTCACCGGCGCCCAGGTGGGCCTGTCCGGCTACGCCGCGCTCAACCAGCTCGGCACGGCGGCCTTCTCCGGCTTCGTCTCGGCCTACTTCAACACCCGCGAGATCGCGCCGCTGGTCGCGGGCATCGCCCTGGCCGCCACGGTCGGTTGCGGCTTCACCGCCCAGCTCGGCGCGATGCGCATCTCCGAGGAGGTCGACGCCCTCGAGGTGATGGCTATCCCGTCGATGCCGTTCCTGGTGGCCACCCGCGTCATCGGCGGCCTGATCGCGATCATCCCGCTCTACGTCGTCGGGCTGCTGTCGTCCTACTACGCCAGCCGGCTCGTCGTGACGCAGATCTACGGCCAGTCGCCGGGCACCTACGACCACTACTTCAACGCGTTCCTGCCGCCGGGCGACGTGCTGTGGTCCTTCGGCAAGGTGCTGGTCTTCGCCGTCACCGTCATCCTGATCCACTGCTACCACGGGTACAACGCGTCCGGGGGGCCCGCCGGCGTGGGTCTCGCGGTGGGCCGCGCCGTGCGCAGCAGCATCGTTGCCATCAATGTGCTGGACCTGCTCCTGTCGATGGCCATCTGGGGCGCCTCCACGACCGTGCGGTTGGCGGGGTGACGGGCTGATGCGGACCAAGACCCTGGGAGTCATCTTCCTGGCGCTCATGCTGGCCTCGGTGTGGGTCACCTACGGCGTGTTCACCAAGAAGTTCACCGACTACGACGAGGTCGTCGTCCACGCGTCCAAGATCGGACTGCAGCTCCCGATGCGGGCGGACGTCAAGATCAAGGGCGTGATCGTCGGCGAGGTGCTCGACTACGAGCCGACCACCGACGGCGCCGACATCACCCTCGGCCTGTTCAAGGACCGCACCACCCAGATCCCCGGCGACGTCACCGCATCGATCCTGCCCAAGACACTCTTCGGCGAGAAGTTCGTGTCGCTCATCGTGGCCGACGGGGGTTCGTCGGCCCGGCCGATCGCCGACGGGGACGAGATCGACCGGACCAATCTCTCGATCGAGGTCGAGCAGGTCCTCAGTGACCTCTACCCGCTGTTGCGCGCCGTCCAGCCCGCCGACCTCAACACCACCCTCAACGCTGTGGCGACCGCGCTGGAGGGTCGTGGGGAGCAGCTCGGCGAGACGCTCGAGACGATGGACTCCTACCTCACGCGGTTCAACCCCGAGCTCCCCGCGCTGATCGAGGACCTGCGGCTGACGGCCCGGGTGTCCGACACCTACGCCGACGTGCTGCCCGAGGTGGCCACCATCTTGCGCAACACCATCACCACGACGACGACGCTGGAGGACCGCGAGGAGAAGCTGCAGGCCCTCTTCAACGACGTGTCCGCCTTCGCCTCGGTGGCCGAGAGGTTCACCCGCACCAACGGCGACAACCTGGTGCGCCTCGGCGACCTGGCCGCTGCGCAGCTGGAGGTGTTCGCCCGCTACGCGCCCGGCTATCCCTGCCTGCTGGGCGGCATCGTCGGCGCCGGCGACCTCCAGGCCGAGGCCTTCCGCGGCTTCACCCTGCACATCGTGCTCGAGACGTTGCCCAACCAGCCGCGCGCCTACACCGCCGCTGACGCGCCGATCTACGGCGACAAGAGCGGCTATTACTGCGGCCGCCTGCCCAACCCGCCGTGGTCGCAGGCCAACCCGTCCACCCAGCCCGACTTCGTCGACGGCATCGACGAGCCGACCGGCAAGGGCACCAGCCGGGTCGGGCCCGGCTGGTCCGGCGATGCTGCCGGCTTCGTCGGCGGCCGGGACGAGACGGCCCTGCTCAAGGCCCTCCTCGCACCCGGGCTCGGCGTCAGCGCGGACGGCGTACCCGACCTGGGCGTGCTGCTCGTCGGCCCCATGGCACGCGGTGCGGAGGTGACGCTGCGATGAGTCGGCTCCTGGACACGAAGACGTCGATCGACCTGGTCAAGCTCCTGGTCTTCGTCGTGGTGACCTCGCTCGCCACTGCGGTGCTCGTGGTCACGATCGGCAACATCGGCTTCGGCGCCTCGCGCGCCTACAAGGCGGAGTTCACCGACGCCACCGGGGTCAACAAGGGCGATGACATCCGCGTCGCCGGCGTCCGGGTCGGCACGGTGGACGACGTCGAGATCATCGACCGCAACCGGGCCCTGATCTCGTTCTCGGTGGACGAGAACACGTCGGTCAACGGCGGCACCAACGCCACCATCCGCTACCGCAACCTGGTCGGCCAGCGCTACGTCTCCCTCACCCAGGAGGTCGGCGACACCCAGCGGCTGCCTGCGGGGTCGACGATCCCGGTGTCGCGCACCGCGCCGGCGCTGGACCTGACAGTGCTCTTCAACGGCTTCAAGCCGCTCTTCCAGGCGCTCTCCCCCGAGGACGTCAACCAGCTCTCCTACGAGCTGGTCCAGGTCTTCCAGGGCGAGGGCGGCACCCTCGAGGGACTGCTCGCGCACACGGCATCGGTGACCTCGACGCTCGCCGATCGGGACGAGGTCATCGGCGACCTGATCGACAACCTGTCGCTCGTGCTCGACCACGTGGCCGACCGCGACGAGCAGCTCACCCGGCTGATCCAGTCGTTCCGGACCCTGGTCGGCGGCCTGAAGAAGGACCGCAACGCGATCCTGGGCTCCCTCGAGGACGTCTCAGCTCTCTCGGTGGAGACCGCCTCGCTCATCGACGGGATCCGCGAGCCCTTCGTGAAGGACATCTCGGAGCTGCGCACGGTGGCGGGCAACATCGACAAGAACAAGGCCGAGCTCGACCGCGCGCTGCAGGTGCTGCCGATCAAGCTCGACAAGATCGGCCGCACCGCCATCTACGGCTCGTTCTTCAACTTCTACCTCTGCGAGTTCCAGGGCCGGGTCAACCTGCCCGGGGGAGTGTCGCTGCCGGTCACGTACGAGACCGGATCCGACAGGTGTGATCTCGGATGAAGTCACCCCACGGAGTTCTTCGCTCCTCCCGCTTCGCTCCTCCCGCGAACAACACCGAGGGGACCCCGACATGAAGCCCTTCAGGGAGCGCAACCCCGTCATCGTGGGCGCCATCAGCCTGGTCGTCCTCGCCATGGTCATGGTGGCCGCCCTGCGCGCCGACGACCTGCCCATCATCGGGGGAGGAGACACCTACCACGCCATGTTCACCGAGGCGGGTGGGCTGAAGGTCAACGACGAGGTCCGCATCGCCGGTGTCCGGGTCGGCAAGGTCAACGAGGTCGAGCTGGACGACGACCAGGTGAAGGTGACCTTCAAGGTCGACGACGCCGCGGACTTCGGTGGCGAGACCCGCGCGGCGATCAAGGTGAAGACGATCCTCGGCGCGATGTTCCTCGCGCTCGAGCCGGCCGGCGGCGGCCAGCTCGACGAGGGTGCCACCATCCCGGCCGAGCGGACGTCCTCGCCCTTCGACGTGGTCGAGGCGTTCGAGGGCCTGGCCTCCACCTCGGAGCAGATCGACACCGACCAGCTCGCCGAGTCGCTGACCACCCTCGCCGACCTCACCCGCAACACCCCCGACGAGTTCCGCGCCGCCCTGAGCGGTCTCAGCCGCCTCTCGGCGAACGTGGCGGCGAAGGACGAGCAGCTCAACTCGCTGCTGGTCAATCTGGAGCGGGTCTCCCAGGTCCTCGACGCCCGCGACGAGGACATCATCAAGCTGATGGAGGACAGCGACGTGCTGTTCCGGGCGCTGGTCGCGCGCCGCGAGGCGGTGCACGACCTGCTGGTCTCCAGCACGCTGCTCTCCCAGGAGCTCACCGCCCTGATCCGTCAGTCTCGCGAGGACCTCGCGCCGGCGCTGGCACACCTGGAGAACGTGGTCGCCGTGCTCAACAAGAACGAGGACAACCTCGACAGCAGCCTGCGGTTGATGGCGCCGTTCTACCGGGTCTTCGCCAACACGCTCGGCACCGGCCCCTGGTTCGACACGTGGATCGCCAACTTCCCTCCCGTTCCGCAGGTGGGCTGACCATGGACCTCGTCAAGCGTTTCCTCGCCCCCCTCGTCGTGCTGGGCTTCGTCGTGGCTGCGGCCGTCAGCGTCTTCGGTGGCGACAGCACCCGGACGGTCGTCGCGCACTTCCCGCGCGCCATCTCGGTCTACGAGGGCAGCGACGTCCGTGTGCTCGGCGTGCCGGTCGGCACCGTGACCCGCGTCGAGCCCACCGGGACCGACGTCACCGTGACCATGACGTACGACGACTCGGTGAAGCTGCCGGCGGACGCCTCGGCGGTCATCATCGCGCCGTCGGTGGTCGGCGACCGCTACGTCCAGCTGACGCCCGCCTACTCCGGCACCGGCGAGGTGCTGAGCGACGGTGCGGAGCTGAGCGTCGACGACACCGCGGAGCCGCTCGAGCTGGACCAGATCTACGACAGCCTCGACCGCCTCAACGTGGCGCTCGGCCCGCGTGGGGCCAACGAGAGCGGGGCACTGTCCGACCTGCTCTCGGTCACCGCCGACAACTTCGGGGGTCAGGGCACGACCTTCCGCCAGACCATCAAGGACTACTCGCGCCTCAGCGCCACCTTGTCCAACAACAAGGAGGAGCTGTTCGGCTCGGTCCGGGCGCTCGAGGGGTTCATGCAGACGCTGGCCGACAACGACCAGACCGTCCGCCAGTTCAACCGGTCGCTGGCCGACGTCTCGACGATGCTCGCCGGCGAGCGTCAGGAGCTCGTCGCCGCGACGAAGAACCTGTCGGTGGCGCTCACCGCGGTGAAGGGCTTCGTGGAGGACAACAAGGACTCGCTCAGCCGCAACATCTCCGGACTCAACCGGGTGTCGAAGGTGCTGGTCCGCCAGCGCGACGCGCTCGACGAGATCCTGCACGTGTCGCCCACCGCCCTCAACAACCTCGCCCTGACCTACAACCCCCAGGCGGGCACCCTCGACACCCGGTCCAACTTCGGGGCGACGATCGACCAGCTCAATGCCGACCCGGCAGCCCTGCTGTGCGGCTTCGTCGGCCAGGTCGAGCGCTCGGGCCGGGCGTGCGACCGGATCACCGAGCTGCTCAGCCGCTCGCGTCCCGGGGCGCTCGGCGCGTCCGACGTGCTGCCGGCGCAGGACGTCTTCGACCCGACCCTCGGCGGCCTCGTGGAGGTGGAGCGATGAAGCGCCTGAAGACACTGGTGCTCGGTGGGGTCGCGGCCGTGGCGCTCTCGGGGTGCGACGCCAGCGTCTACTCCCTGCCGCTCCCCGGTGGCCCCGATGTCGGGGACGACCCGATGACGATCCAGGTGGAGTTCGCCGACGTCCTCGACCTGGTGCCGCAGTCGACCGTCAAGGTGAGCGACGTCAGCGTCGGCAAGGTGACCGCGATCGACCTCGAGGGCTACCAGGCCCTGGTGACGCTGGAGGTGCGCCGCGACGTCGAGCTGCCCGACAACGCGCTGGCCGAGCTGAGGCAGACCAGCCTGCTCGGCGAGAAGTTCGTGCAGCTCAGCGCCCCCGAACAGGGCGCCAGCGGCAACCCGCTCGGCGACGGCGACCTGATCCCCCTCGAGCGCGCGGGCCGCAACCCGGAGGTCGAGGAGGTCCTCGGCGCCCTGAGCCTGCTGCTCAACGGAGGCGGCGTCGCGCAGCTCAAGACCATCACCCAGGAGCTCAACCTGGCGCTGGAGGGCCGCGAGGACTCGGCCCGGTCGGTGCTGCGCCAGCTGCGCGACTTCACCGGTCAGCTCGACGAGAACAAGGAGGACATCATCGATGCGATCGAGTCGCTCAACCGCCTCGCCATCGCCGCCGAGAAGCAGCTCCCCACCATCGACAAGGCGCTGGAGGAGCTGCCCAGCGCGCTCGACTCGATCGACCGGCAGCGCGACGACCTCGTCGAGATGCTGACCGCCCTCGACCAGCTGTCGTCGGTGGCGGTGGACGTGATCGTCCGGTCCAAGGACGCCACCATCACCTCGCTCGAGCGGCTCGACCCCGTGCTCACGCAGCTCGCCGCGTCCGGCGACGACTTCACCAACGCCTTCCACGTCTTCTTGACCTACCCGTTCGTCGACGAGGTGGTCGGTCGGGACCCGCAGGTGGCGCGCAACCTGCACATGGGTGACTACACCAACCTCTCGATCACCCTCGACGTCGACGTCGCCGGTGGTGCGAGCGCCTCCCCGTCGCTGCCGACCAACCTGCCCACGGTGATCGACCCGACCGTGATCGTCAACGACGTCCTGGCGTGCCTCCAGAGCGGCTCGCTGACCAGCGAGGCGTGCAAGCGGGTGCTGGCCAACGCCGAGAAGCTCGCACACCTCCGCGAGGAGTGCGCCAAGCCCGAGAACAAGGACAAGGACGTGTGCCGCGAGCTCAACTCGGTCCCCGGCCTGCCGTCCCCGCCGGTCCCGTTGCCCACGACGATCCCCACCACGCCCCCCACGGGCCTCCCGACCACGCTGCTCCCCACCGGCCTGCCCCGGGCCGGCACCTCCGAGAGGGCGTCGTCGGGCCGCCTGACCGTGCGCGAGCTCATGGACCTCTACGACCCCGCCCTCGTGAGTCTTCTGATCCCGGGGATGGTGCAGCGATGATCACTCGTCGGACCAAGGTGCAGCTGCTCGTGTTCGCACTCATCACCCTGATCGGCGTCAGCTTCGTGGGCGCCCGCTACGCCCGGCTGGACCGCGTGTTCCTCGACCAGAGCTACACGGTGGTGGCGCACTTCGCCGACTCCGGCGGCGCGTTCAAGGGCGCAGAGGTGTCCTACCGCGGGGTCCGCATCGGCCAGGTCAAGGAGCTCGTGCTCACCCGGGACGGCGTGGACATCCACCTCGACATCGACAACGAGTTCGACGACATCCCCGCTGACGCGTTCGCCCTGGTCGGCAACCGCTCCGCCGTCGGGGAGCAGTACGTCGAGCTCCAGCCACAGAGCGACCGTGGCCCGTTCCTGGAGGACCACTCCCAGATCACCCGCGACCGGACGACCACCCCGATCCAGACCGACACCTTCTTGACGCACCTCGACGAGACCGTGCGCAGCGTCGAGCTGGACGACCTCCGCACGGTCACCTCGGAGTTCGGCCTGGCCTTCAACGACGCCGGCGAGGACCTGCAGACGATCCTCGACAGCAGCAACGCCTTCATCACCGCGGCCGACGAGAACTTCGGGGTGACCGTCGACCTGATCCGCGACAGCAACACCGTCCTCAACGGTCAGATCGCCTCCGAGAGCGCCTTCCGGCGCTTCGCGCGCGACCTGTCGACCTTCAGCACGACCGTGGCCAACCACGACAAGGACCTCCGCGCTCTCATCGAGGACGGGTCGCTCGGCGCCAACGAGCTGCGCGTCTTCTTGGAGGACAACGAGGTCGAGCTCGGCGAGCTCATCAACAACCTGGTCACCACCGGCGAGGTCGTGGTCAAGCACCTCGACGGCATCGAGCAGCTACTCGTGATCTACCCCTACGTCGTGGAGGGTGGGTTCACGGTCGTCTCCAAGTCACCCGGGACGGGCTTGTACGACGCCCACTTCGGCATGGTGATGACCCCTGAACCCCACGTGTGTCTCGAGGGCTACGAGGGCACGGACCGCCGCTCGCCGCTCGACGGCAGCAACCGACCGATGAACGAGGGCGCCCGCTGCACGGCTCCGGCGTCGAAGTCCAACGCCCGCGGCGCGCAGAACATCCAAGCTCCCCGCGCAGCGACCGGGTGGGGACCGGCGGACTTCGCCTACGACCCCGCGACCGGCAACGTGACGTCCGATCCCGCCGAGATCGCGCGCCTCGAGCGGACCGGCAGCGTGGCGCCCCGCAGTCTCGGAGCAGAGACGTGGAAGTGGCTCTACCTCCAGCCCCTGATGGCGGGGGGCGTGACCTCGACGACCCACGCTCGTTGAACCGACCAGGACCCCGGGAGGGGGTCCACCCGTTCTCGAGGGAGGGAACCGATGTCCGTGCTGCACGACTCCGTCCGCCGCGATGACCTCGCGAAGGTCTCGCCCGCTCCCGGGGACGACCCGGGCCGCCCGCGCCGCAGGGGCGCTGTGCTGGCTGGTGCGCTCGCGTTGGTCGTGCTCGTCTGCGTCGCGCTCCTGGCCTGGATGTCCCTGGCCGGTCGGGCCTCCGCCGACGGCGGCCTCGACCTTCCCGACGAGCGGGATCAGGTCATGAGCCTGACGGACCAGTTCGTCAAGCGCCTCGGCACCTACAGCCCCGAGATGCTCGACGCCTCCGGGCAGATGCCCGACTACCGCGAGCAGGTCCGTGAGGTGATCACGCCGAAGTTCTCGGCCGACTTCGACAAGCAGGTGGCCACGGCCGAACAGCTCGTCGCCCAGGGATCGATCACCCGCACCGCCGACGTCTTCGCGACCGGGGTGTCGTCCATCGACGACGACTCTGCGCGGGTGCTGGTGGCCGGCGCGTTCACCGACAGCTATGCGCAGGGCTCCGGCGACAAGGCCCGAACGATCGACCAGGAGCCGCTGCCGTTCCGCTTCACCGTGGACCTGGTGCTGATCGAGGGGGAGTGGCTCGTCGACGACTTCTCCCCGGTGAGCAGCCCCGAGGACCAGGCCGGCACCGAGGGGAGCACGCCGTGAGCGACTCGCCGACCTGGTACGACCTGCTCGACGTCTCGCGCGACGCCTCGACCGAGGAGGTCCGCGACGCGTGGAGGACCCAGATCACGGACCTCGACCCCGGCGATCGTCGCTTCGATGCCCTCAACCGGGCAGCGAAGGTGCTGCTCGACCCCGCGGCCCGCGCGGCGTACGACGCGGCGCACCCGGAGGTCGACGACCAGGACGAGCCGGGTCTCGTGACAGGACTTCGTCCTTCCTCGACCAGCGGGGCCGATCGCACGTCCTCGACCAGCGAGGCCGTTCGTCCCTCCTCGACCAGCGCAGGCGCCGTCCCCTCGTGGCTGCTCGCCGGCCTCGCGATCGTGGCGGCCGGCCTGGTCGCGGCGACGCTGTGGATGTGGACCGCGCGCGACGACGGGGGGAGCGACACCGCGGCCCGCGACGCCCAGGTCGCGGCCGAACGCGCTGTCGTGCCCGTGCTGTCCTACGACTACGAGCACCTCGCCGAGGACCAGCAGTCGGCGCAGGCGCTGATGACCGGCAACTACCGCGAGGAGTACGACAAGCTCTTCACGGTGCTGGAGGACAACGCGCCCCAGACCCAGACCAAGGTGACCGCCTCCGTCATCGCCTCCGGCATCGTCCGGGCGAGCGGGGACCGGGTGCAGGTGCTGGTCTTCGTGGACCGCCCCACGACCAACAAGCTGAGCGCCGAACCGGTGGTCTACAAGGACCAGGTGACCCTCGCGATGCAGCTGGTCGACGGCGAGTGGCTGGTCGACGACCTCATCACCTCGCCCGTGCAGGGCTGAGCCGCCACCGTCCGGACCGTGGTCCGCGGCGCGCCGTGCTTGACCCGGAGCGTTTCGACGTTCATCATCATCGGCAACGCGTGGCACGTTCCCCGCCGGCCGTCGGCCATGGGGGAGCCCCCGCTTTTGGGGCGTGTCCAGATGTGCGCTATCGTGTCTCCTTGCGCCTACCCTCAGATGCCCGACGCCCTCCGGACGGCTGTCGCGGTGGTCGGTTGGCGCCGATCACTTGCTCATTTGTGAGGACACCTCTTGGCCGCGCGCAGCTCCGCTGGTAACCACCGTCGCACCTCTTTCGCAAAGATCACCGAACCTCTCGAGGTTCCCCCCCTCATCTCGCTCCAGACCGACAGCTTCGACTGGCTGGTCGGCAACGAGCGGTGGGAGGCCACCGTCGCGGCCCGCAGGGCCAACGGTGAGGACGTCTCTGAGAAGACCGGTCTGCAGGAGATCTTCGAGGAGATCTCCCCGATCGAGGACTTCTCCGAGACGATGATGCTCTCGTTCGACAACCCCGTCTTCCTCGACGAGAAGTACACCGAGGAGGAGTGCAAGGAGAAGGACTTCACCTACTCCCGCCCCCTCTACGTCTCGGCCGAGTTCATGAACCACGAGACCGGCGAGATCAAGGGCCAGACGGTCTTCATGGGCGACTTCCCCATGATGACCAAGAAGGGCACCTTCATCATCAACGGCACCGAGCGGGTCGTCGTGTCCCAGCTCGTCCGTTCGCCCGGCGTCTACTTCGAGTCCTCACCGGACAAGACCTCGGACAAGGACATCTTCACCGCCAAGCTCATCCCGAGCCGTGGCGCGTGGCTGGAGTTCGAGATCGACAAGCGCGACCTGGTGGGCGTGCGCCTGGACCGCAAGCGCAAGCAGAACGTCACCGTCCTGCTCAAGGCGCTCGGCTGGACCACCGAGCAGATCCGCGAGGAGTTCGGTCAGTACGAGTCGATGATGCTGACGCTCGAGAAGGACAGCGTCCGCTACGAGGTCGTCCAGGAGGAGCTGCAGAAGAAGGCGCGCGGCGAGGCCCCGACCGCCGAGCAGATCAACCTCGAGGTCACCCGTCTCGCGCTGCTCGACATCTACCGCAAGCTGCGCCCCGGCGAGCCGCCGACGGCCGAGGCCGCCCAGACGCTCCTCAACAACTACTACTTCAACTCCAAGCGCTACGACCTGGCGAAGGTCGGGCGTTACAAGATCAACAAGAAGCTCGGCCTGCACGAGGCCTTCGACCAGCAGACGCTGACCATCGACGACGTCGTGGCCGCCATCCGCTACGTCGTGCAGCTGCACGCCGCGGGTGTCCAGGGCGAGGCTCCTGACCTCCTCGATGCTGCGGGCAACACGGTCGAGGGACCCGACGGTTCCCCCGTCAAGGTCCAGTCCGACGACATCGACCACTTCGGCAACCGCCGCATGCGCACGGTCGGCGAGCTCATCCAGAACCAGCTCCGCACGGGCCTGGCCCGCATGGAGCGCGTGGTGCGCGAGCGGATGACGACCCAGGACGTCGAGGCCATCACGCCGCAGTCCCTGATCAACATCCGTCCGGTCGTCGCGGCGCTGAAGGAGTTCTTCGGCACCTCGCAGCTCTCGCAGTTCATGGACCAGACCAACCCGATCGCGGGCCTGACGCACAAGCGTCGCCTGTCCGCGCTCGGTCCCGGTGGGCTGTCTCGTGACCGCGCCGGCATGGAGGTCCGTGACGTCCACCCGTCGCACTACGGCCGCATGTGCCCGATCGAGACCCCTGAAGGTCCCAACATCGGACTGATCGGCTCGCTGGCCTCCTATGGTCGGATCAACC
Organism: uncultured Actinomycetota bacterium; assembly: GCA_963726515.1. GTDB lineage: Bacteria > Actinomycetota > Actinomycetes > Propionibacteriales > Nocardioidaceae > Nocardioides. Next base: position 925,977 of record CAVSCW010000015.1, on the reverse strand, counting down.
CGTTCGGCTTCGTCGAGACCCCCTACCGCCGTGTGGTCAAGGGTGTCGTCACCGACGAGATCGACTACCTGACCGCCGACGACGAGGACCGCTACGTCATCGCGCAGGCCAACGCGCCGCTCGACGCGAAGATGAAGTTCGTCGAGGAGCGGGTGCTGGTCCGCCAGCAGAAGGGCGAGGTCGACGCGATCCTGGCCGAGGAGGTCGACTACATGGACGTCTCGCCGCGCCAGATGGTGTCGGTCGCGACGGCCCTGATCCCCTTCCTCGAGCACGACGACGCCAACCGTGCGCTCATGGGCGCCAACATGCAGCGCCAGGCCGTCCCGCTGGTCGTCAGCGACAGCCCGCTGGTCGGCACCGGCATGGAGTTCCGCGCCGCCGTCGATGCCGGCGACGTGGTCGTGGCCGACAACGCCGGAGTGGTCAAGGAGGTGTCCGCCGACGCCATCGAGACGATGAACGACGACGGCACCTACCAGACCTACAAGCTGGCCAAGTTCAAGCGCTCCAACCAGGGCACCTGCATCAACCAGCGCCCGCTGGTGACGACCGGTGACCGGCTCGAGGTCGGCACGCCGATCGCCGACGGTCCCTGCACCGACAACGCCGAGATGGCGCTGGGCACCAACCTGCTCGTCGCCTTCATGCCCTGGCAGGGTCACAACTACGAGGACGCGATCATCCTCAGCCAGCGCCTGGTGCAGGAGGACGTCCTCACCTCGATCCACATCGAGGAGCACGAGGTCGACGCCCGCGACACCAAGCTCGGCCCCGAGGAGATCACGCGGGACATCCCCAACGTCTCCGAGGAGGGCCTGGCCGACCTCGACGAGCGCGGCATCATCCGCATCGGCGCCGAGGTCACCACCGGTGACATCCTGGTCGGCAAGGTCACGCCCAAGGGCGAGACCGAGCTCACCCCCGAGGAGCGCCTGCTCCGCGCGATCTTCGGTGAGAAGGCGCGCGAGGTGCGCGACACCTCGATGAAGGTGCCCCACGGTGAGTCCGGCACCGTCATCGGCGTCCGCGTCTTCGACCGCGAGGACGGCGACGACCTGCCCCCGGGCGTCAACCAGCTCGTCCGCGTCTACGTCGCCCAGAAGCGCAAGATCTCGGTCGGCGACAAGCTCGCCGGACGCCACGGCAACAAGGGCGTCATCGCCAAGATCCTGCCGGTCGAGGACATGCCGTTCATGGAGGACGGGACGCCGGTCGACGTCGTGCTCAACCCGTTGGGTGTGCCGCGACGGATGAACATCGGCCAGATCCTCGAGCTCCACCTCGGCTGGCTCGCCAAGCAGGGCTGGGACATCGACCTGCACGCCGACAAGGGCTCGTCGGACTGGAAGGACCGCCTGATCTCCATCCACGCCGAGAAGAGCGAGCCCGGCACCAAGGTCGCGACCCCGGTGTTCGACGGTGCGCGCGAGGACGAGATCACGGGTCTGCTGGGCGCGACGCTGCCCAACCGTGACGGTGAGCGGATGGTCAAGGAGGACGGCAAGGCCGCCCTCTTCGACGGTCGTTCCGGCGAGCCGTTCCCGGCGCCGGTGGCCGTGGGCTACATGTACATCCTCAAGCTGCACCACCTCGTCGACGACAAGATCCACGCTCGCTCGACCGGCCCCTACTCGATGATCACGCAGCAGCCCCTGGGCGGTAAGGCCCAGTTCGGCGGCCAGCGGTTCGGCGAGATGGAGGTCTGGGCGATGGAGGCGTACGGCGCTGCCTACGCGCTCCAGGAGCTGCTCACGATCAAGTCCGACGACGTGCCGGGCCGCGTGAAGGTCTACGAGGCCATCGTGAAGGGCGAGAACATCCCCGACTCGGGCATCCCCGAGTCGTTCAAGGTGCTCGTCAAGGAGATGCAGTCCCTCTGCCTCAACGTCGAGGTGCTGTCGCAGGACGGCAGCGCGATCGCGTTGAAGGACGCCGAGGAGGACGTCTTCCGCGCGGCTGAGGAACTCGGCATCGACCTGTCGCGGCGCGAGCCCAGCAGCGTCGAAGAAGTCTGAGGCGCGTCCCGGGCGGTGCCACGCACCGCCCGGGCCCCTCGGTCCCACAGCCACCTGACGCAAACGCACACCCTAAGGAACACATCTTGCTGGACGTCAACTTCTTCGAGCAGATTCAGATCGGCCTGGCCACCGCGGACGAGATCCGCGGATGGAGCCACGGCGAGGTCAAGAAGCCGGAGACCATCAACTACCGCACGCTCAAGCCCGAGCGTGACGGCCTCTTCTGCGAGAAGATCTTCGGTCCCACCCGGGACTGGGAGTGCTACTGCGGCAAGTACAAGCGCGTGCGCTTCAAGGGCATCATCTGCGAGCGGTGTGGCGTCGAGGTCACCCGGTCGAAGGTCCGTCGTGAGCGGATGGGCCACATCGAGCTCGCCGCCCCCGTGACCCACATCTGGTACTTCAAGGGCGTCCCGTCGCGCCTGGGCTACCTGCTCGACCTCGCGCCGAAGGACCTCGAGAAGGTCATCTACTTCGCCGCCTACATGATCACCTCGGTCGACGAGGACGCGCGTCACCGCGACTCCGAGTCCCTCGAGAACAAGGTCGGGCTGGAGCGCGAGCGCCTCGAGAAGCGTCGCGACACCTCCGTGGAGGACCGCGCCAAGAAGCTCGAGGAGGACCTCGCCACGCTCGAGGCCGAGGGCGCCAAGGCCGACGCCAAGCGCAAGGTGCGCGACGGTGCCGACCGCGAGATGAACCAGCTCCGTGACCGTGCCAACCGCGAGATCGCGCGGCTGGAGGAGGTCTGGGACACGTTCAAGAACCTCAAGGTGCAGGACCTGCTCGGCGACGAGCTCCTCTATCGCGAGATGAAGAACTGGTTCGGCAAGTACTTCGAGGGCCACATGGGCGCCACGGCGATCCAGAAGCGCCTCCAGGACTTCGACACCGAGGCCGAGGTCGAGTCGCTGCGCGACACGATCGAGAACGGCAAGGGCCAGCGCAAGGTCCGTGCCCTCAAGCGCCTCAAGGTCGTCGACGCGTTCCGCAAGACCGGCAACCAGCCCATCGGCATGGTGCTCGACGCCGTCCCGGTGATCCCGCCGGACCTGCGCCCGATGGTCCAGCTCGACGGTGGCCGCTTCGCCACCTCCGACCTGAACGACCTCTACCGCCGCGTCATCAACCGCAACAACCGCCTCAAGCGCCTGCTCGACCTCGGTGCCCCCGAGATCATCGTCAACAACGAGAAGCGGATGCTTCAGGAGGCCGTCGACAGCCTCTTCGACAACGGTCGTCGTGGACGCCCGGTCACCGGCCCGGGCAACCGGCCGCTGAAGTCGCTGTCCGACATGCTCAAGGGCAAGCAGGGTCGCTTCCGCCAGAACCTGCTCGGCAAGCGCGTGGACTACTCGGGCCGTTCGGTCATCGTGTCGGGTCCGCAGCTCAAGCTGCACCAGTGCGGTCTGCCCAAGCAGATGGCGCTCGAGCTGTTCAAGCCGTTCGTGATGAAGCGCCTCGTCGACCTGTCGCACGCGCAGAACATCAAGTCCGCCAAGCGGATGGTCGAGCGTGCGCGCCCGGTCGTGTGGGACGTCCTCGAAGAGGTCATCACCGAGCACCCCGTGCTGCTCAACCGCGCGCCCACCCTGCACCGCCTCGGCATCCAGGCCTTCGAGCCGCAGCTGATCGAGGGCAAGGCCATCCAGATCCACCCGCTCGTGTGCGGCGCGTTCAACGCCGACTTCGACGGTGACCAGATGGCCGTCCACCTCCCGCTGTCCGCGGAGGCGCAGGCCGAGGCACGCATCCTGATGCTCTCGACCAACAACATCCTCAAGCCCTCGGACGGCCGTCCGGTGACCATGCCTTCGCAGGACATGATCATCGGCCTGTTCTGGCTGACCGGTGACCGCGACGGCGAGGTCGGCGAGGGCCGCATCTTCTCCACCCCGTCCGAGGCGATCATGGCCTACGACCGTGGAGAGATCGGGCTGCAGAGCAAGATCAAGATCCGCCTCACCGACATCGTGCCCCCGCTCGACCTCGAGCTGGGTGCGGACTGGGAGGAGCGGACCGCGATCCTGCTCGACACGACCCTGGGTCGCGTCCACTTCAACGACACGCTCCCGGCCGACTACCCCTTCGTCAACGAGGAGGTCGGCAAGAAGCGCCTCGGCGCGATCGTCAACGACCTGGCCGAGCGCTACACCAAGGTCCAGGTCGCTGCCTCGCTCGACGCCCTCAAGGACGCCGGCTTCCACTGGGCCACGCGCTCGGGTGTGACCGTCTCGATCGACGACGTCACCACGCCCGACAGCAAGGTCGAGATCCTCGGCCGCTACGAGGCCCAGGCCGAGAAGGTCCAGAAGAACTACGAGCGCGGTGTGATGACCGACGACGAGCGTCGTCAGGAGCTCATCGAGCTGTGGACCCAGGCTGCTGCCGAGGTCGGTCGTGCGATGGAGGCCAACTTCGACCGCACCAACCCGATCTTCATGATGGTCGACTCGGGCGCCTCCGGAAACATGAACCAGATCCGGCAGGTCGCGGCCATGCGTGGTCTCGTGGCCAACCCGAAGGGCGAGATCATCCCGCGCCCGATCAAGGCCAACTTCCGCGAGGGCCTGTCCGTGCTCGAGTACTTCATCTCGACCCACGGTGCCCGCAAGGGTCTGGCCGACACCGCGCTGCGCACCGCTGACTCGGGCTACCTGACCCGTCGTCTGGTGGACGTGTCGCAGGACGTCATCATCCGTGAGGACGACTGCGGCACCGAGCGTGGCCTGCCCAAGCGCATCGACGACGAGCACGTCGAGACCTCGGCCTACGCCCGGGCCTCGGCCGTCGAGATCACCCACCCGGAGACCGGCGACGTCCTCGCCGCCGCCGGCGAGGACCTCGGCGACGTCAAGATCGGCGAGCTCGTGGCTGCCGGCGTCACGGAGGTGAAGGTCCGCTCGGTCCTGACCTGTGACGCCCGCACCGGCACCTGCGCCAAGTGCTACGGCCGCTCGCTGGCCACCGGCAAGCTCGTCGACATCGGTGAGGCGGTCGGCATCATCGCCGCGCAGTCCATCGGTGAGCCGGGCACCCAGCTGACCATGCGCACGTTCCACACCGGTGGTGTGGCCTCGGCCGACGACATCACGCAGGGTCTGCCCCGCGTGGTCGAGCTCTTCGAGGCCCGCTCGCCCAAGGGTCGTACGCCGATCTCGGAGTCGGCCGGTCGCGTGAAGATCGAGGAGACCGACAAGGCTCGCGTCGTCGTGGTCACCCCCGACGACGGGTCCGAGCCCCAGGAGATCCCGGTCTCGAAGCGTTCGCGCCTCAACGTCGAGGACGGCGACCACATCGAGGTGGGGCACCACATCACCTCCGGTACGCCCGACCCGCAGGACGTCCTGCGCATCCTGGGTGTCCGCAAGGCGCAGGAGCACCTCGTCGACGAGGTCCAGGAGGTCTACCGGTCCCAGGGCGTGTCGATCCACGACAAGCACATCGAGATCATCGTGCGGCAGATGCTGCGTCGCGTGACGGTCATCGAGTCCGGTGACACCAACCTGCTCCCGTCCGACCTGGTCGACCGGGTCCGCTTCGAGGAGGAGAACCGCCGCGTGGTCTCCGAGGGCGGCAAGCCGGCCTCGGGTCGCCCGGTCCTCATGGGCATCACCAAGGCGTCGCTCGCGACCGAGTCGTGGCTCTCGGCGGCCTCCTTCCAGGAGACCACCCGGGTCCTCACCGACGCCGCGATCAACGGTCGCTCCGACAGCCTCCGTGGCCTGAAGGAGAACGTGATCATCGGCAAGCTCATCCCGGCCGGCACCGGCCTGGAGCGCTACCGCAACATCCGGGTGGAGCCCACCGAGGAGGCGCGCGCCGCGGCCTACTCGGTCACCGGCTACGACTCCTACGACTACGACTTCGGTCCGTCGTCGCAGGCCGTCGCCCTGGACGACTTCGACTTCGGTTCCTACCAGAACTGAGCGTCAGCAGCACCCCGGCCCCGGTCTCCCGCAAGGGAGGCCGGGGCCTGGTGCGTCCGGGCTCAGGGAGTCAGTCGTCCGACCAGGTCGGCGACCCACCGCTGCAGCCGGGCGGCCGCCTCGATCACCGGGTCCGCGGCCTCGCCGCCGCCGAGGACGCGCAGCTCCCACGCGCCGTACCAGGCGACGTACGCACCGACCACGACGAGCAACAGTCCGGACACCCGCGGCACCCACTGACCGCTGCGACGGATGCCGGCGACCACGCCGCGGCGCGCGAGCGCGACCGACACCGCGGCGATCCCGACCAGCGTGCCCATGCCGACGCTGTAGGCGAGGAAGAGGACCACGCCCTCCACCGCGGAGCCGCTGCGGAAGCTCGCGACCACGAGCGCGAGGAACGGCGCGATCGAGCAGGTCAGGCTGGCGGCGGCATAGGACATGCCGAAGCCCACCATCGCGGGCGCGGTCCGGGTGACCGCTTTGCCGGAGCCCCGGAGGCGCCGGAGACCGGGCAGCTCCCGGCCCGCGAGCAACCAGAGGCCGGCGAGTGCGACGAGGGCGCCGAACACCGTGGTGAACCACGGCAGGTACTGCTGGACCTGTCCTGCAACGGGTGAGATCACCAGGCCGAAGACCCCGAAGACGAGCACGAACCCGAGGGTCATCCAGGCCGTCAGTGCGAGCGCACGACCCACAGCCCTCCCGGGCCCGGGGGAGTCGTCGCCGAGCACCAGGACGGACAGGTAGGCAGGGAGCAGGGCGAAGCCGCACGGGTTGACCGCCGCCAGCATCCCGGCGGCGACGGCCAGGGCGAGAGTGTCGCCCACCCCTCAGCCCAGCAGGTTCTCGACGCGGCCCCCGAGGTCGTCGGAGCCGCCGTAGCCGGCCTCGAACGCCACCGTGCCGTCGGCGTCGAGCACGACGAACGAGGACTGCTCGGTGACCTCGAACCTCGACCAGAGCTCACCGTCCTCGTCCTCGATGTGCGTCACCCCGGGGACGTCGTCGGCGAACCCGGCGATCGCCTCGGCGCTGTCGAGGGACCCGATCCCGATCACGTTGACCTCGCCGCCGTGCTTGCCCGCAAGAGCCTGCACCTCAGGGATCTGCCCCCGGCAGGTGGGGCACCACGGGGCCCAGAACCACAGCACGGTGGGACGCCCCGCGAGCGTGGTCCCGTCGAAGGAGGCACCGTCGACGGTGGTCGCGGTGAAGTCGAGCAACGGCGAGACCTCGGCCGTCGCCGGCGACGAGGCGCTGGGAGACGAGGCGCTGGGAGACGAGGCGCTGGGAGTGGAGCTCGACGTGCTGGCGGCGTCCGGCTCCGCTGCCTTGGTGGCGTCCTTGCCGCAGGCTGCCGTCGCGAGCAGCAGCGGGACGACGGCGACCCAGGCGATGCGTTTCATGCGACCCAGCATGCCAGCGACGCTCGGACGCGGACGTCGCGAAGGCCTTACGAGTGGCTTACGCCGCCGGGCAGATGGTGGGCCATTGCACAGTGCCTGCGAGAATCCTGGCGTGACCGAACCATCCCTGCGCCCCGCCGCCACCGACGTCCTGGTCATCGGCGCCGGCCCGTCCGGTTCGGCCGCCGCAGCGTGGGCGGCACGGTCCGGGCTCGACGTGGTCCTCGCGGACGCGGCCACCTTCCCGCGCGACAAGACCTGCGGCGACGGCCTCACCCCGCGGGCGATCGGGGAGATGCAGAAGCTCGGCCTCGAGGACTGGCTGCGCGCCCACACGGTCAACCACGGTCTGCGCGCGCACGGCTTCGGCCAGACGTTGCTGCTGCCCTGGCCGGGCGGCTCCCTGCCCGACTGGGGATCCGCGGTGGCTCGCACCGAGCTCGACGACCACTTGCGCACGGTGGCGATCACGAGCGGCGCCCGGGCGATCGACGGCGCTCGCGCGATCGGCGTACGTCGTGCGGGTGAGCGGATCGCCGCGGTCGAGTTCCGCGACGCCGAGGGCACCTTCGAGATCGCCTGCCAGTGGCTGGTGGTCGCCGACGGCGTCCGCTCGCCCCTCGGCAAGATGCTGGGGAGAGAGTGGCACCGCGACACCGTCTATGCGGTCGCGGGGCGGGCCTATGTGGACTCCGACCTGTCCGACGACCCCTGGATCAGCTCCCACCTCGAGCTGCGCGACGACCAGGGAGAGCTGGTTCCCGGCTATGGCTGGATCTTCCCACTCGGTGACGGCACGGTGAACCTGGGCGCCGGCACGCTCGCCACCAGCAAGCGTCCCGCCGAGGTGGCGATCAAGCCCCTCATGCAGACCTACGCCGACACCATCGGCAAGGACTTCGGTCTTTCGGGCGAGCTGCGGATGCCCACCTCCGCCCTGCTGCCGATGGGTGGCGCGGTCAGCAACGTGGCGGGGCCCAACTGGGCACTGATCGGGGACGCGGCGGCCTGCGTGAACCCGCTCAACGGCGAGGGCATCGACTACGGGCTGGAGACGGGCCGTCTCGTGGTCGAGCACCTCACCAGCGGCACCGGCCTGGGTGAGGCCTGGCGCTCGACGCTGGTCGAGCACTACGGCGAGGCGTTCTCCATCGCCCGTCGCCTCGCGGGGATCGCCACCCGCCCGCAGGTGGTCGCAGCCCTCGGCCCGGTCGGCATGCGCTCGGACTGGCTGATGACCCTGGCGTTGCGCTGGATGGGCAACCTCGTCGACGACGCCGACCGCGACCGTGCCGCCCGCGTGTGGCGCTGGGCAGGGCGGCGCTCAGTGGCGCGCGACGCGCGGCCGCCCTTCCAGTGAGCCGGGACCGGACCTACCGGGCTGCGGTCGCCCTGGGTCGCGCAGGCCTGCGGGCGCTCGACGTGGAGGTCACGACCGTCGGCCTGGAGAACCTGCCGACCAGTGGACCGGTGCTGCTGGCCGCGACCCACGTCTCCTACCCGGACTTCCTCCTCATCCAGGCGGCCGCGCGTCCGACGGGTCGCTACCTCCGGTTCATGACCCGCCACGACGTCTGGGACGTGCGCGGGCTCAGGAGGCCGATGAACGCGATGCAGCACATCCCCGTCGACCGCCGCGCCCCGGCAGGGGCGTACGTCCATGCGCGGCGGCTGCTGCACCGCGGCGAGGTGATCTGCGCGTTCCCCGAGGCGGGGATCAGCTACTCCTACACAGTTCGCTCGTTGATGCGCGGCGTGGCCGGCCTGGCCCGGGAGACCGGCGTGCGAGTCGTCCCGGTCGCGATCTGGGGCTCGCAGCGCCTCTTCTCGGTCGGGGTGCCCGACGAGCGGGGCAAGGGGCCGCCACCGGACCTCACGCGCGGGCGGCGGGTCGACGTCTCCTTCGGCCAGCCCCTCACGATCGGCCCGGGAGCGGACCTGACGGACTGGACGTGCCGCCTCGGCGGTGTCCTCACCGACCAGCTCGAGACCCTCCAGCGGCTGGCGCACCACGTCCCGCAGCCGGGGGAGCCGGCGCCGTGGTACCCCGCCCACCTGGGTGGACACGCGCCGACGCGCGCCGAGGCGGCCCGCCTCGACGTGGTGCCGCGCTCCGCGGTCAGGCCGACGTGGGGGCCTTCCGCCGGGCCCGTCGTGCCGCCACCCAGCCTGCAGGGTTCGTGAACGGCTCCAGCACCCGGCGCACGGGCGGGCTGGCCAGCACCAGGGCGAGGGTGATCGCGCCGAGGATGGTGAGCACCAGTCCGAGGATCGGGTGGGACGCGGTGAAGTCGGGCCAGCCGAGCGCCTTGACGGTCTTGATCACGAAGCCGTGGAACAGGTAGACGACCAGCGTCGCGGTGCCCATCGTGGTGAACCAGCCGAGCTGGCGACGAGGCACCAGCGACATCGCCGCGAAGGCGCCCAGGAGGCCGACCATCATCACGGTCAGCCGGGTCTGGAAGACGATCTCGTTGTCGATCGGGATCTCGTTGTAGCCGGTGTCGTACCAGAGCAGCGCGGTCTCCGCCCAGGTGTCGGTGTAGACCGCCATGATGCCGATCCCGACCAGCATCGGCACCGCGGCCAGACGCACCCACACGTCGTCGAGGTGCGCCAGGTGGCGCGGCTTGAGGTGCAGGCCCAGGACGAAGAACGGCAGCAGTCCCAGGAAGCGCGGGATCATCAGGGCCTCGGTGTCCCAGAGCCCGCCGAGCAGGCTGACGATCACCGAGAGCGGCAGGAACAGCCAGTGCCGCTTGAGGATCGGCGTCACGAGACGCCACATCAGCAGCACGATGAGGTACCACATGGTCCAGTGCGGCTCCAGCCACAGCGGTCCGGTCACGCCCTCGTCGGCGACGGTGCGGCGGTAGTAGAACAGCGCCGGCTCGAAGAGCAGGTAGGGGATGGCCAGCGTGTAGACGAGGCCCTTCATCCGCCGGCGGTCCCACTCGAACGACTTCGAGAGGTAGCCGCTCACGAAGACGAAGGCGGGGATGTGCCAGAGGTAGATGAAGTCGTAGACCCAGTGGCTGCCCTGGGTCGCCTCGACCAGGCCGATCGCGTGCCCGACGACGACCAGCGTGACGAGCACCATCTTGACGTTGTCGAGCCACGGATCGCGGGACGGGGGAGCCACGGCGCTCACCGTACTTCACTAGGTTGGGGCCATGGGATCGTTGCCGAGGCGTCAGCGCGTGGGCGCGTACGCCGTCATCCTCCGCGAGCATGACGGGCGTGTCGAGCTCTTGTTGAGCCGCCTCTCGCGGCGCGTGTCGCGCTCGGAGCTGTGGACGCTTCCCGGGGGTGGGATCGACCACGGCGAGGATCCGCGCCTCGCGGTGATCCGCGAGATCCACGAGGAGACCGGGCTCGCAGCGACCGTCAGCGAGGGCGCCCACGTCTACAGCGCGCACCTGCCGCGGGCCTCCAGGGACGGGCTGCTCGTCGACGCCCACGCGATCCGCATCGTCTACAGCGGGTGGGTGGCGCCGGACGCCCCCACGCCCCGTGTGCTCGAGGTCGACGGATCGACGAGCGAGGCAGCGTGGAAGCCGCTCGACGACGTCGTGGAGGGAGCGGTCCCCGTGGCGGGCCTGGTGACCGATGCGCTCGTCGACCACCTGCCGCTCCGGCTCCAGCGGATGGCGGCGTACGCCCTGGTCCGCCGGGCGGACGAGGTGCTGCTGACCCGGCTGTCCGCGCGTGCCGCGCACCCGGGCAGGTGGACGCTCCCCGGCGGTGGCGTGGACCACGGTGAGCACCCGTCCGTGGCCCTGGCCCGTGAGGTCGAGGAGGAGTGCGGCCTGCCGTGCGAGGTGAGGTCGCTGCTCGGCGTCCACGACACCCACTTCTTCGGCAACGCCCCGTCCGGGCGCATCGAGGACTACCACGGGGTCCACCTGGTCTACGGCGCGACGGTCGGGGACGGTGAGCCGCGGGTGCTGGAGGTCGACGGCACCACTGACGCGGCTGCCTGGGTCTCCGTCGCAGACATCGAGTCGGGGGCGGTGGACGTGCTGGACGTCGTGCGGCACGCCTTGGGGGTGGTCTCGTGAGCGGACTTCGCCCGTCCTCCGCGCGCGGTGAGTCCGTCTTCACCTATGCGGCCCCCGGACTGAAGTTCGGGCGTGGAGCCAGCGACGAGATCGGTTGGGACCTCCAGCAGCTGGTGGCCACCGCGGCGGGCGGCGCTGCGGGCGGCGCGGCGCACCGGGTCCTGCTCGTGACCGATCCGGGCGTGGCCGCGACCGGCCACCCGGAACGCATCGCCGCGGGCATCCGATCGCACGGCCCGGACGTCACCGTGTTCGCCGGAGCCCGCGTCGAGCCGACGGACGCCTCGATGCAGGAGGCGATCGGCTTCGCCCGCGACGCCGGCCCCTTCGACGCCATCGTCGCGGTGGGCGGTGGCTCGGCGATCGACACGGCGAAGGCCGTCAACCTGCTGCTGACCAACGCGGGCGAGCTGATGGACTACGTCAACGCGCCCGTCGGTGGCGCGCGGGCGCCCGAGCAGCCGTTGCTGCCGCTGGTCGCGGTCCCCACCACGACGGGCACCGGCGCGGAGTCCACCACGATCTGCGTCCTCGACGTGCTGGCGCTGAAGGTCAAGACCGGCATCTCCCATGCCCGGCTGCGTCCCACGCTGGCGATCGTCGATCCGGACCTCACCATGTCCCAGCCCGCGATGGTGACGGCCTCGTGCGGGATGGACATCCTGTGCCACGCGCTGGAGAGCTACACCGCGCGCTGGTTCGGTGACTTCGAGGCCAAGCTGCCCGCGCAGCGGGTGCCCTACTGCGGCGCCAACCCGATCGCGGACATGTGGTCGGAGAAGGCCCTGTCGCTGCTGGCCGGCTCCTTCCGTCAGGCCGTGCGAGACGGGTCGGACCCCGAGGCCCGCGAGCAGATGGCACTGGCGGCGACCTTCGCCGGCCTCGGCTTCGGCAACGCGGGTGTCCACGTGCCGCACGCCTGCGCCTACCCGATCGCCGGGCGGGTGCGGGACTACCGGCCCGCCGGCTACCCGGCCGACGAGCCGATGGTGCCGCACGGGATGGCTGTGGTGATGACCGCACCGGCTGCCTTCGCCCTGACGTTCGAGGCCTCCCCGGAGCGGCACCTGCGCGCGGCCAGGCTGCTCGGCGGCTCCTCGTCGCACGGGGTCGAGGACCTGCCCTCGGTCCTGCGGAACCTGATCCGCGACGTCGGTCTGCCCAGCGGACTGGCCGAGCTCGGCTATGGCTCGGCCGACGTCGACGACCTGGTCGAGGGCGCCCTCAAGCAGCAGCGGCTGCTCGCCACCGCACCCGTCGACGTCACCGCCGAGGACCTCTCCACGGTGTTCCGGGGGTCGCTCGAGCACTGGTGACGATGGTCGCCGTCCGCCCAGCGTCGAGGTGTGCACGATCCCCACGACTGGCTCACGCAGCGACAGGTGGCCCTGCGCCTGCACGAGGAGGGTGGAGTGCACCACGAGACGGCCCGGCGCCGGGGGATCCGGTCGCCTCACCGTCGCCGACCCGCTTTCGACCTGGCGCTGCCCGGCTCCTGGTACGACGACTCCGCCGTGGGAATGGCCGCGGGCCGACGACCCCGCCTACCTGGGGTCGGACACGCACTACCTGCCACCGTCCCCGACCTAGGATGACGCCATGAACCCACGCCACCGCCGACTCGTCATCCCGGTGGCCCTGGGGGCTCTCATCATCCTCGTCATCCTCGCCGCAGTCCTGTGAACGAGCTCGCTCACCTCCGGGCAGCGATCCTCGACGCCGACCAGCTGGTGCGCGCCCTGGCCAGCGGGCGTCGCAAGGGCCAACCGTCGCCGGTGGCGGAGGGCCGCGAGGTCCGGCGCGTCGAGATCCGCGTCGTCGACCTCAAGGCGGGGCGACACCTGCAGGTGACGTCGTACGACGCCACGCAGGCCCACACGGTCAACTACGCGGTCGGTGAGGCGGCGGGCGCGGCGGTGGACGCGCTGATCGCCGAGCCCTTCGCCAACTGGCACGTCGACACCGCCACACAGACCCACCAGCTGCGGATGACGAAGAAGGGGGTGCCGATGCTGCACACCTCCGCGCGCTCCGCGGAGGTGGCGCCTTCCCGCACGCACGACCGGGCCAAGGACCGGCTGCTCGCCGAGGACGACCCGGTGCTCCTCGCGCTGGGGATCAGCGACGCCCACGGCCGGGTGAAGCCCACCCGACAGGCGAAGTACCGCCAGGTGGAGGAGTTCGTGCGGCTGCTCGACGCGAGCGTGAGTGAGGCGATGGCGCAGGGGCAGGTGCGCACACCCACCGCCGAGGATCCGCTGCGCATCGTCGACCTCGGGTGCGGCAACGCCTACCTGACCTTCGCGGCCCATCGCTTCCTCACCGCTCCCGCGGAGCAGGGAGGTCGCGGGCTGCCGGTGCGGATGACGGGTGTCGACGTGAAGCAGCAGTCCGCCGACCACAACGCGGACGTGGCGGCCGGGCTGGGCATCGACGCGGACTTCGTCGTGGGGTCCATCGCGGATGCCCGTCTCGACCGTGCCCCGGATGTGGTCCTCGCCCTGCACGCCTGCGACACCGCCACCGACGACGCCCTGGCGCGCGGGCTCGAGTGGGAGGCCTCGCTGGTGCTCGCGGCCCCCTGCTGCCACCACGACATCGCGGCCCAGCTGCGCACGGCCGAGACGCCCGCGCCCTACGCCATGCTCACCCGCTACGGCATCCTGCGCGAGCGCTTCGCCGACACCCTCACCGACGCGCTGCGCGCCTCGCTCCTGCGACGCGAGGGCTACCGGGTCGACGTCGTGGAGTTCGTCGAGAGCGCCCACACCCCCCGCAACACCCTCCTGCGCGCCGTTCGCCTGACGGGCAGCGCGGGCCACCGCACGGGCCGTGACGTCGAGGAGGCGGCCGCCCGCGAGTACGACGACCTGCTGGCCGCCTGGGGTGTCAGGCCCCGGCTGGGTGAGCTGCTGGACCCCGGCCTCAGCCGCTGAACAACGCCGAGGCGCGCACCAGCGTCTGCCACAGATGGTTGACGTGTCATCTACCTCCAGGGGTGGTCGTGCCCGGCTACGGTGGCGAGGTGGTGCAGGCACAGCGACTGGCGATCGGCATGTGCGTGGCCGCGCCCTTCCTGCTCGGCGCGGCGGCCGGTGCGCCGAGCGACGAGGACGTCGCGTTCGGCTTCACGGATCCGGCCATCGTGGAGTCGAGCGGCCTCGTCGTCGCCGGCACCCGGACGGGTGAGCTGGTGATCACCACCAACGACTCCGGTGACTCCGGGCGGGTCTTCGCCGTCGATCCCGCCACCGGGTCCACGGTCGGCGTGACGTCCTGGACGTCCGAGCCGGTGGACGTCGAGGCGCTCGCGCCCGCGGGTCAGGGACACGTCTGGGTGGGCGACATCGGGGACAACCGGCGGGCGCGGCAATCGGTCGAGGTCCTACGGGTCCCGGTCGGCCGCGGCCAGGTGACGGCGTCGCCCGAGACGTACGAGCTCGTCTACCCCGACGGCGCCCACGACGCCGAGGCACTGCTCAGCCATCCGGTCACCGGACAGCTGTTCGTCGTCACCAAGGGGATCTTCGCCGGTGCCGTGTACGCCGCTCCGCTGCGGCTGCGAGCCGACCACCCCCACCGCATGACACAGGTCGGCGAGGCGCCGGGGCTCGTCACCGACGCCACCTTCCTGCCCGGTGGAGGTGGCGTCGTCGTGCGCACCTACTCCCAGGCCCACCTGGTGGCGTTCCCCTCGTGGCAGCCCGTCTCGTCGTGGGACCTGCCGCAGCAGGAGCAGGGCGAGGGGATCGCGCTGGCGGGGCGCGACCTGCTGCTCAGCAGCGAGGGCGTGCGGTCACAGGTCCTGTCGGTGGCGCTGCCGCCCGAGGCGGCCGCGACCGACCTCCGATCGCCACTGTGGAGGGGCCTGCGCTGGCTCGCGACGGCGAGCGGTCTCCCCATCGCTGGTTGAGGAGGTCGCGAGACCTACGCCAGCGCCGCATCCAGCGCAGCCTGCACGTGCAGCGTCGTGCAGGGGAACACCGGCAGCTCGACGTCCGCCTGCTTGACCAACAGCTCGAGCTCGGTGCACCCGAGCAGCACGCCACCTGCGCCCGCGTCCCAGAGCTCCTCGATGATCGCGACCACACGGCTGCGGGTGCGGGGCAGCACGACCCCGTGCACGAGCTCCTCGTAGATCGCGTCGTTGAGGAGGTCGTGGTGGCCGGCATCGGGCACGACGACGCGCAGGCCGTGGCTCTCGAGCCGGTCGACGAAGAACGACTCACTCATCGCGACCTTGGTGCCGATGAGCCCGACCGTCTCCACGCCGGCGGCCTGTACCGCGGTGGCGACCACGTCGGCGAGGTGCAGGAGGGGGATGTCGACCGATGCCTCGACCTGGTCGGCCACCTTGTGGAACGTCGTGGTGCACAGCAGCAGGAAGTCGGCTCCCGCCCGCTCGACGCCGCGCGCCGCCTCGGCGAGCAGGGCGCCCACCTGGTCCCAGCGCTCGTCGTCCTCGAGGTCGGTGAGCTCGGCGAAGTCGACGGTGGTGAGCGCCAGCTTGGGGGAGGAGAGGCCGCCGAGCCGTTCCTGCATCCCGAGGTTGAGGTCGCGGTAGTAGACCGCGCTGCTCTCCCAGCTCATGCCGCCGACGAGTCCGATGGTCTTCACGCGCGGCAGTCTGCCATCTCTCAGGACCGGTGCACCTTGTGTGCCGCTGCTTGGGCGCGCGGCTTGATCACCAGCTCGTCGATGTCGACGTGCGAGGGCCGGGTCGCGACCCAGGAGATGGCGTCGGCGACGTCCTCGGCGAGCAGCGGCTGCTCCACCCCCGCGTACACCGCGTCCGCCCTGGCCCGGTCGCCGCCGAAGCGCACCAGGGCGAACTCGTCGGTGCGCACCATGCCCGGCGCCACCTCGCAGATCCGGATCGGCTCGCCGTTGAGCTCGAGCCGCAGCGTCTCCGAGACCACCTTCACCGCATGCTTGGCGGCCGTGTAGCCGGCGCCGCCCTCATAGGCCCAGCGGCCGGCGGTCGACCCGACGTTGACGATCACTCCGTCGCCGCTCGCCCGCAGCGCCGGGAGGAGCGCCTGCGTCACGCGCACGAGCCCCAACACGTTGACGTCGTACATCCAGCGCCAGTCCTCGAGGTCGGCGTCCTCGACCCGGTCGACCCCGATCGCGCCGCCCGCGTTGTTGACGAGCACGTGGCACGTGGGGACCGCGGCGGCCAGGGCGGCCACCGAGTCGTCGTCGCCGATGTCGCAGGTGACGGCCAGCCCCCCGATCTCCGCGGCCAGCTCCTGGATGCGGTCGGTGCGCCGTGCGGCGCACACGACGCGGAAGCCCTGGGCGGCGAGCGCACGGGCGGTGGCGGCGCCGATGCCGCTGGACGCGCCCGTGACGACGGCCGTCCGGGTCTGGGGCTGCTCGGGGGTCATGCGGCCATCCTGCCAAGATGTCGGGGTGATCATCGCGGCGGCCGACGGTTCGGCACTCGGCAATCCCGGCCCGGCCGGATGGGCGTGGTACGTCGACGACGGCTGCTGGGCCTCCGGCGGCTGGCCGCACGGCACCAACAACATGGGCGAGCTGATGGCCGTGCTCGACCTCCTCCAGCAGACCGCGCACCTCGACGAGCCGCTGCAGGTCTACTGCGACAGCACCTACGTCATCAACGCCGTGACGAAGTGGATGCGGGGGTGGAAGCGCAAGGGGTGGAAGAAGGGTGACGGCAAGCCGGTGATGAACGTCGAGCTGATGAAGGCGCTCGACGCCGCGATGGAGGGCCGCTGGGACAGCGTCGAGTTCGTCTGGGTCAAGGGCCACGCCGGCCACGAGCTCAACGAGGCCGCCGACGTGCGCGCCAACGCGGCCGCGACGGCGTACCGCGACGGCAGGCTGCCGGACCCGGGGCCCGGTTTCGCCGCCAGCGTCGTCGCCCACCCGGCCGCCACGGTGGGGCAGGTCGAGCCGGAGCCCGACCTGTTCTCCGGGCTCGACGCGGAGGACGCGGCGCCCACCGATGAGGAGCACGTCGTCGCGATGGAGCGTGCCCTCCTCACCGACGCCGTCCGCTCCGACCGCGCGGCGCTCGCCGCCCTGCTGCACCCGGACTGGCAGGAGATCGGTCGCTCGGGCCGGCTGTGGACCCGCGAGGACCTGCTCGAGGCGGTGGGGCCGATCGCACCGGTGGACCTCGAGGTGGTCTCGACCGACCGCCTGGGAGCCGACCTGCTCCTGCTGGTGTGGCGGGCCACCGCGGACGGTCGCTCGACCCTGCGCAGCTCGCTGTGGGTGCGCGCCGGACGCGGCTGGCAGCAGCGTTTCCACCAGGGCACCGACGAACCGTGAGCTGGGCCCGGCCGGATGTGCCGTGGCACACTGCCCGGATGCCTCCAGCGAAGATCGCCGCCGGCACGGCACTCCTGGGTGGGGTGCTGTGGATCGTCTACGCCCTGCTCGGCGGCGGCAGCGACCTCCTGCCCAGCCTCCTCCAGGGCTGCGGCCTGGCGTGCGTGCTGGTCGCCTCGGCGGCCTTCGGCGCCACGCTGGTCAAGAGCGACGCCGTCGGCATGCGCGTCGTCGTGGGGCTGGCGTCCGGCCTGCTGGCGCTCTCGCTGATCGAGGCGTTCCGGCTCGGCGGCAGCGCCTGGTACGACGGCTTCTGGGGGATCGTCGCGGCCTCCGTCGGGGCTCTCGCGCTCGTGCGCGGTCGCCGGCGGCCCGTCGACCGCTCGACTTCCGGGGGCGTCCACGCCCGCTGACCCACCCCGGGGGAGGGGCGGCCGGGAATCTGCGGGTCGCTGTGGTGGTTGTGCCGGAGGTGTCCGTCCTTGGGCACCCCGGACGAAGGAGACAGCGTGGGCGAGCGGGTGGCGATGATCAGCCTGCACACCTCACCCCTGGACCAGCCGGGCACGGGTGACGCAGGCGGCATGAACGTCTATGTCATCGAGCTGTCCCGACGACTGGCGGCGAAGGGGATCGCGGTCGACGTCTTCACGCGCGCCACCTCCTCGTCCCTGCCCCAGGTCGTCGAGGCGGAGGACGGGGTGCTCGTGCGCCACGTCGCGGCAGGCCCCTTCGAGGGCCTGACCAAGGGCGAGCTCCCCGGCCAGCTGTGCACCTTCGCCCGCGAGGTGCTGCGCGCCGAGGCGATGCAGCCGCTCGGCCACTACGACGCGGTCCACTCGCACTACTGGCTCTCCGGGCAGGTCGGCGCGCTCGCCCGCGACCGCTGGAACGTGCCCCTGGTGCACTCCATGCACACCATGGCCAAGGTCAAGAACGAGGCGCTCGCCGTCGGCGACAGCCCCGAGCCCCTGGCCCGCGTCATCGGGGAGGAGCAGGTGGTCGAGGCCGCCGACCTGCTCATCGCCAACACCGCCACGGAGGCCCAGCAGCTCGTCGACCTCTACGGAGCCAGCCCCGCCTCGGTCGAGGTGATCCACCCCGGCGTCGACCTCGACGTCTTCGCCCCGCGTGGCCGCGCGGAGTCCCGACGCCGGCTCGGCCTGCCCGAGGACGCGGTCGTGCTGCTGTTCGCCGGGCGGATCCAGCCGCTCAAGGCGCCCGACGTGCTGCTGCGTGCCGTGGGCGTGCTCCTCGAGCAGGACCCGTCGCTGCGCCAGCGGCTCGTCGTGCCCGTCGTGGGCGGACCGTCCGGCTCCGGCCTGGCGCATCCCACCGCCCTGGCCGACCTCGCCGCCGACCTCGGCATCACCGACGTCGTGCGGTTCGTGCCGCCGGTGACGCAGCGCGAGCTCGCGGTCTGGGCGTCGGCTGCCACCGCGGTCGCGGTGCCGTCCTACAACGAGTCCTTCGGCCTGGTGGCCGTCGAGGCCCAGGCGAGCGGCACCCCGGTGGTCGCGGCCGCCGTGGGCGGGCTCACCACCGTCGTTCGTGACGGCGTGAGCGGGCTGCTGGTCGACACCCACGAGCCACGCGACTGGGCGGCGAGCCTGCGCCGGCTCATCGACGACCCGGTCCTCGTCGACAGGCTCGGCCGCGGTGCCGTCGCCCACGCGCAGGAGTTCTCGTGGGAGCGCACCGCCGAGCGGACCCTCGCTGCCTACGAGCGGGCCGGAAGCCGGATGCTCGTCGCCGGGTGACGTGGCCGCGCGTCACCCTCGTGCCCGTCGTGTTGGATGAGGAGCATGAATGCTGCCGACACGATCCGCGCCTATCTCGCGGACAACGGGATCGAGCACCAGGAGACCTCGCGCGAGGGCGTGGAGGGCACGAGCTTCTCGCTGACGCTGCCGGGTGAGAAGAAGCTCCAGACGCCGGTCCGTCTCGACGTCGGCGCGCACGCTCTCGGCGTCCACGCGTTCGTGTGCCGCAACCCCGACGAGAACCACGCCCGGGTCCACCGCTGGCTGCTCGAGCGCAACCTGCGGATGTACGCCGTCTCGTTCGCCGTGGACCGCCACGGCGACATCTACCTCGAGGCCCGGCTGCCGCTGTCCACGGTGAGCGACGACGAGCTCGACCGGCTCCTCGGCTCGGTGCTCGCCAACGCCGACGAGTCCTTCAACGCCATCCTCGAGCTCGGCTTCGCCTCCTCCATCCGCAAGGAGTGGGAGTGGCGGATCGCCCGCGGCGAGTCGACCCGCAACCTCGAGGCCTTCCGGGGGTGGCTCGAGGTCGAGTAGTCCTTGGTCAGGCGCTCTTCGGCCGCCGCCGCGTCATCAGCACGCCGACGATGGCGAGCGCGCCGCCGACGAAGGTCAGCGAGGGTGGGACCTCGTTGATGGTCAGCCAGGCGATCAGCGTCGCGATGCCCGGCACCAGGAACGTCGTCAGCGACAGCGCGCCGGCGTCGGTGTGGGTCAGCGCATAGGCCCACGTGGTGAACGCGACCGCCGTCGGCAGGACCCCGAGATAGACGATCCACCACAGTGGCGCCCCGCCGTCGGCGACGATGGACGGCAGGTCGGAGGCGAACGGCAGGCAGACCACGCCACCCATCAGGAACGAGACGAACACGACCTGGACCGACGGGATCCGCCGGAGCAGCACCTTCTGCGTGAGCACGCCGACGGCGTACATCGCAGCGGCCACGAGCACGAGGACCACGCCGATGACGCTGGCGCCCGCGTCGCTGGAGGAGCCGCGTGCGATCACGGCCACGCCGGCGAAGCCGACGAGCATCCCGGCCACCAGCCAGGCGTGCATGCGCTCGCCGAACAGCGGCACGGCGAGGAGCGCCACGATCACCGGGCCGATCTGGATGATCATCGCCGCGGTCCCGGCATCGACGTGGCGCTCGCCGGCGTTGAGGGCGAGGTTGTAGACGCCGAACCAGCCCACACCCCCGACGGCGAGCAGCGTCCACTCACGCCGGGTCGGAGCCACCCAGCCCCGGCGCAGGACCAGCGGCAGCACGACGAGGGCGGCCACCACGAGGCGTCCGGCACCGAGGGCGCCCGGGCTCACGTCGTGGGCCACGTGCCGGATCACCACGAACGCCGACGCCCACATCGCCAGCGTCACGCCACCGGCCGCCACGGGGAGCCAGGCGGGGGGCGCAGGGCTGGTGGGCGCCGGTGCGGTCGGCCCGGTCGGGGCCGGTTCGGTGGTGGTGGTCACGGGTCAAGGCTAGGTACGGTCATGACGGATGGCCAGCGCTTTCCGGACGTCGTACGCCGACATCCCGCCGTCGTCAGAGGTCCAGCTTGTAGCCGAGCCCGCGCACCGTCACGAGGTACTTCGGGTCGCTCGGGTCCGGCTCGAGCTTGGCGCGCAGCCGCTTCACGTGGACGTCGAGGGTCTTGGTGTCGCCGACGTAGTCCGAGCCCCACACCCGATCGATGAGCTGGCCGCGGGTGAGCACCCGACCGGGGTTGCGCAAGAACATCTCCAGCAGCTCGAACTCCTTGAGCGGCAGGCGCTGCTCGGTGCCGTCCACGGTGACGACGTGTCGCTCCACGTCCATCCGGACGGGCCCGGCCTCGAGGGTGTCGGGCATCAGCTCCGGCTCGTGGCCGCGACGCAGGACAGCACGGATCCGGGCCACCAGCTCACGCGGGGAGTAGGGCTTGGTGACGTAGTCGTCGGCCCCCAGCTCGAGCCCCACGACCTTGTCCACCTCGTCGTCCTTGGCGCTGACCATGATCACCGGGACCGACGAGGTCTGCCGGATCTGGCGGCACACCTCGGTGCCCGGGACGCCGGGCAGCATCAGGTCGAGCAGGACGATGTCCGGGCCGAACCGGTCGAACTCGGCGAGGGCGGTGTTGCCGTCGGCGGCGATGGCCACCTCGTAGCCCTCCTTGCGGAGCATGTAGGCGAGTGCGTCGCTGTAGCTCTCTTCGTCCTCGACGACGAGTACCCGGGTCACCGGCGTACCTCCTGCTGCGTTCTCGTGGTGGGTTCGGGGGTCTCGGGCTGCGCCGGCTCGACGACCTCGACCGGGGTGGTGGTGCGACCGGAGCCCTGGCCGGGCCCGGAGTTGCGGGGGAGCGTCAGCGTGAAGGTGGAGCCCTGGCCCTGCACCGACCACACGGCGATGTCGCCGCCGTGGGTGGCGGCCACGTGCTTGACGATCGCGAGTCCGAGCCCGGTGCCGCCGGTGGAGCGGTGGCGGGCCGGGTCGACGCGGTAGAACCGCTCGAAGATGCGGTCGATGTCCCCGGCCGGGATGCCGATGCCCTGGTCGACCACCGAGATCTGCACCTGCTCGCCCTCGGAGCGCGTCGTGACGACGACCCGCGAGCCCCTGCCGGAGTAGGCGACGGCGTTGGCGACCAGGTTGCTGACCGCGGCGCCGATCTGCTCCTGGGAGCCGAACACCTCCAGTCCGTGCTCGCCGCGGGACTCGACGGTGATCTCCTTGGCGACAGCCTCCATGGCGCTGGTGTCGACGGCGGTGGCGACGGCGGCGTCGAGGTCGACCATGACGGGCTTCTCGAGCGGGTCGTGGCCCTGGAGTCGGGAGAGCTCGATGATCTGCTGGACCAGCTTGGAGAGCCGGTCGCTCTCGGTCAGCATCCGGTTGGCGAAGCGCTGGACGGCCTCGGGGTCGTCGGAGGCGTCGGTGACCGCCTCGGCCAGCAGCCGGATCGCGCCGACCGGCGTCTTGAGCTCGTGGCTCACGTTGGCCACGAAGTCGCGGCGCACCGCCTCGACCCGCTTCTCCCGGGTGCGGTCCTCGACGAGGGCCAGGACCAGTCGGGCGCCGAGGGGCGCCACACGGGCGGTGAGGGTGCGCGCGGATCCGCCTTCGGGGCCTTGCAGGTCGAGCTCGCTCTCGCGGATCTGTCCGTCGCGGCGCACCTGCGCGACGAGGTCCAGCAGCTCGGGGACGGCGACGGTGTTGCCGCGCACCAGCCCGAAGGCGTACGCAGGGGCCGAGGCCTTGAGGACGTGGTCGGACTCGTCGACCACGACCGCGCTGGAGCGCAGGATGCTGAGGACCGCGGCGACACCGGCCTGGATGACGGGCTCGTCGACGGTCGGGAGCGTGTGTCGCTGGCGGTCGCTGATGTGCCAGGCGAGCACCGCGCCACCTGCGACGATGGCCCCGATGATCGCGGCCAGACCAGCCTGCATCGTCGGATCCACGCTCACATCGTACGCATGGCGGCGGACCCGACCGCGCCGATGGACGCCCGGCGCCCAGTGTTCACGCGCCGTTCATCGCTCACGCACGTCTGTTCGCTTCGGCTGCCTAGAGTGCCCCTCATGCGTGAGGCTTTCCATGACCAGCTCGACGGCATCTTCGCCGACCTGTCCGAGATCTGCGGACAGGTCGAGATCGCCGTTCGCGAGGCGACCAAGGCGTTGATGACCGGCGACATCCACACCGCCGACCAGGTCATCAGCGGCGACAAGGCGATCGACGCCGCCCGGGAGCGGGTGGATGACACCTCGTTCTCGCTGCTCTCGCTGCAGCAGCCGGTGGCCGGCGACCTGCGGATGATCGTGTCCGCGCTGCGCATGGTCAGTGAGCTGGAGCGGATGGGCGACCTGTCGGTCCACGTCGCCAAGATCGCGCGCCTGCGCGTGCCCGCTGTCGCGGTGCCCGAGGAGCTGCGCCCGACCATGGAGCGGATGGCCGAGACGGCCGAGGACATGGTGCGGCGGGTGCGCAGCATCATCGTCGACCGTGACGTCGAGGCCGCGATCGAGCTCGGTCGCGACGACGAGGTCATGGACCAGCTGCGTCGCCGCAGCTTCACCGAGCTGCTCTCCACCGACTGGGCGCACGGCGTGGAGGCCGCGGTCGACATCGCCCTGCTGGGGCGCTACTACGAGCGGATCGCCGACCACGCGGTCTCGGTGGCCAACCGGGTGGTCTTCGTGGTCACCGGCGAGGTCCCGGCGCGCGACTGACGTCCCCCCTGGCGTCCGCTCAGCCGCGGGGAGTGCTCAGCGCCCCTGGTTGGCGACGGCTGCGGCTGCGGCCGCAGCAGCCTCGGGGTCGAGGTACTGGCCACCGGTGACGGTGGGCTGCATCGACTCGTCGAGCTCGTAGACCAGCGGCATGCCCGTGGGGATGTTGAGGGCCGCGATGTCCTCGTCGGAGATCCCGTCGAGGTGCTTCACCAGTGCGCGCAGGCTGTTGCCGTGGGCGGCGACCAGCACGGTCCGGCCGGACTGCAGGTCGGGCACGATCTCGGCCTCCCAGTAGGGCAGGAACCGGGCGATGACGTCCTTGAGGCACTCGGTGCGCGGCATGTCGGCGCCGAGGTCGGCGTAGCGCGGGTCCCCGGCCTGGGAGAACTCGCTGTCGTCGTCGATCGGCGGCGGCGGGGTGTCGAAGGAGCGGCGCCACAGCATGAACTGCTCCTCGCCGTACTCCTCGAGCGTCTGCTTCTTGTCCTTGCCCTGGAGGGCGCCGTAGTGGCGCTCGTTGAGCCGCCAGGAGCGCTTGACGGGGATCCAGTGACGGTCGGCTGCGTCGAGGGACATCGCCGCGGTGGTGATCGCGCGACGCTGCAGGGACGTGTGCACGACGTCGGGCAGCACTCCCGCGTCCTTGAGCAGCTGTCCGCCGCGGACCGCTTCGCCGCGGCCCTTCTCGGTCAGGTCGACATCGACCCAGCCGGTGAACAGGTTCTTGGCGTTCCAGTCGCTCTCGCCGTGGCGGAGCAGGACCAGTGTGTGCGTCATGAGGCGTCCATGCCTTCCCAGTAGCCGGTGTCGTCGGCCACGACGGGGACGTTGAGGGAGATCCGCTCGCCGTTGCCGAAGTCGATCGAGAGGGGGACCACGTTGCCGGCCGTGAAGTCGCCGGTGAGCACGATGTCGGCGGCGGGATCGGCGAGGTTGACGATGCCACCGGGCGAGATCGTCACCGGCTCGAACTCGGCGGCCGTGACGGACGAGCCCTCGGCGCCGGTGACGCCGGTGAAGGTCTGCTCGACGTCGGGGTCGTTGTTGGAGAGCGAGGCCACGAACGTGCCCGATCCCTCGGCCCCCGAGACGACGACGGCGGAGAGGACGTCGACGTCGCCGTCCCGGTTGTTGGCGCCGCCCGCCGGGGTGTACTCACGGTCAGTGGCGTAGTCGAAGCCGCAGGAGGACAGCGGAGCGGCGAGCGCGAGAACCGCAGCGGCGGTCGCGAGGAGTCGTTGCTGCATGGCCCACACCCTAGCGCCGCCTCAGGACAGCCCGACGCTCCGCCCGGTGATCAGGATCGCGAAGACGATGAGGCCGGTGAACACGCTCGCGCCCATCAGCAGACGGGGGGTCCCCGTGTGAAGGGCCAGGACCAGCGGGAAGGAGCGCTCGCCCTCCTCGTGGTCGTGGACCAGGCCGGGCAGGGCGGTCAGGACGTGGACCCCCAGGCCGAGCAGCGCGGCGAGCACGGTCATGGCCACGGTGGGCGGCGTCTGGGTCCCGACGCCGTTCCAGCCGCCGTACGCCAGGAACGCTGGATAGAGCGCGAAGCTCGCCATCCACGGCAGGAACGACAGCACCCGCGCGTGGAGGAGCGCGTCGCCGAGCGCCGCCACGGCGAGGAGGGCGAGGTAGGCCAGCCCCGCAGCCCGCCCGTGCGCGATCGCGAGGGGTACGACGAGGAGTACTGCGCAGGTGGCCGCGAACCACACCGTCCCGGGCTCGAGGACATCGCCGGAGAGTGGCTTGTCGGGTCGGCGCCGCTGGTCGCGGCGACGATCGACGAGGTCGTCGGACCACCCGAGGATCGACTGGCCCACGAGCACCGTGCCGGCCACCAGGGCGACCTCGCGCAGCGGACGACCGGTCACGGCCGCAGCCGTGCCGACGGCCGCCGCGCTCGCCACGGCCTGGCGCGGGTGTGCGGCGCGGACGAGGAGCAGCGCCGGGGACGTCGACATGGCCCGAAGTATGTCCCAGCGGCACCCCCGGCGGGGTGGCTTCACCACAGGAACTGGCGATCTGTCAAGCCAACAACGGGCCTCTGACCTGCACAAACGCGTCCGGAGGAGATTCGAACCCGTGTTAGAATGCTCACCTAGGAAGGGGAACTGAACATATGACTTTCACCGTTGGCGAAACGGTCGTCTATCCCAATCACGGGGCCGCAGTCATCGAGGACATCGAGATGCGGACGATCAAGGGGGAGGACCGGCAGTATCTCGTTCTCCGGATCGTCGCCCAGCAGGACCTGGTCGTTCGCGTCCCGGCCTGCAACCTCGATCTCGTCGGCGTCCGTGACGTCGTCGACAAGGAAGGCCTCGACCGCGTCTTCGACGTGCTGCGGGCCGCCCATGTCGAGGAGCCGACCAACTGGTCGCGCCGCTACAAGGCGAATCTCGAGAAGCTGCACTCCGGTGACGTGATGAAGGTGTCCGAGGTCGTCCGCGACCTGTGGCGCCGCGAGCGTGACCGTGGGCTCTCGGCCGGCGAGAAGCGGATGCTGGCCAAGGCGCGCCAGATCCTGGTCTCCGAGCTGGCCCTGGCCGAGAAGACCAACGAGGACAAGGCCGAGGCCATCCTCGACGAGGTGCTCGCTTCCTGAGCAGCAACGACAGCGACCGAGGCCCCTGGGACGAGATTCCCCGGGGCCTCGGTCTCGTTCTGGACGAGGGACGCGGGTCTCTTCCCTACGCGCTGCTGCACGGTGAGGCGCTCGTGGCCTGCGCCGCCTGGGCGCTGGGGGACTCCGGCGTCGACATCGTCGATGCGACCGTCGGGTGGGAGGACTTCGTCGACGCCGGCCGTGACGTCGTGCTCCACGACGCGCTCTGCCCGATGACCCCTCCCGCCTTCATCGCCGCCTGCCTCGCGCAGGCCCGCGACTCCGGGCACGTGGTGGTCGGGGTGCGCCCGGTGACCGACACCGTCAAGGTCGTCGCAGGCGACCGGGTCGGCCTCACCCTCGACCGTGAGGAGCTCGTCATCGTGACCTCGCCCCTCGTGATCCCGGCGCACATCGTGGCCGCGCTCGCGGACCCCCCCTCGCCAGACCTGGCGCGGGCCGTGGCCGAGCTCGCCGCCACGGGTCACCGCGTCGAGACCGCTGCGGCACCCGCCGAGGGACGACGGGTGTCCTCGGCCGAGGACGTCCGCCTGCTCGACGCCCTCACGGCCGCAGAGGGCTGAGCTCCACCGCCAGAGCCACGTCCTCGGGGAAGGTGACCTTGAGGTTGAGCGCGCTGCTCGGCACTGCGGCGACCTCCAGGTCGCAATAGGTCGCCACGCAGCTCGCCGTGTCGGTGCCCTCGAAGCCGTCGGCGGCCGCAGCCCGATAGGCGGCGAGCAGCTCGGGGGCGCGGAACGCCTGAGGTGTCTGCACCGCGCCCACCTGTTCGGCGACCGGGGTCAGGTCGGCATGCAGCAGCTGGGTCACCGGCGCCACCGGAATCGCCCCGCCGACCTCGCGGGCCGCCGCGATCACGGTCTCCCACAGAGTGGTGCCTGCCAGTGGCCGGGCACCGTCGTGCACCGCCACGACGTCCACATCTCCCGACGTGATCTCGTCGGCGAGGACCTGGAGGGCCACCCACTCCGACGCGTGACGGGTCTCGCCCCCGTCCACGACGAGCAGCTCACGGTGGCCGAGGTGAGGCGCAACCGCGGCCTCGACGGCCGACCGGTCCTCGGGGCGCACGACCAGCACGAGACGTCGTACGTCGAGCAGTGCGAGGGCGTCGCGCACCGACCACGCCAGCACGGGGACGTCCCGCAGCGGCAGGAGCACCTTGTTGACCCCGGCGCCGACTCGGCTGCCCGACCCGGCGGCCAGGATGACGATCGCCGTCGACATCAGCGGGTGACCAGGGCGGTGGCGATCGCTGCCACGCCCTCGCCACGGCCGGTCAGGCCGAGGCCGTCGGTCGTCGTGGCCGAGACGCTCACCGGAGCGCCCACGGCGGCCGTGAGGGCACGGGCGGCCTCGTCGCGGCGGGCGCCGAGGCGGGGCACGTTGCCGATCACCTGGACCGCGACGTTGCCGATCTCCCAGCCGGCGGCGCGCAGGCGCCGCGCGGTCTCGGCGAGCAGCGTCGCCCCGGACGCGCCCGCCCACTCGGGCTCCGCGGTGCCGAAGTGGGAGCCGAGGTCGCCGAGGCCGGCAGCCGAGAAGAGGGCGTCACAGGCGGCGTGCGCGGCCACGTCCGCGTCCGAGTGGCCCTCGAGGCCGGCCGGCTCGTCGGGCCAGGACAGCCCGGCCAGGTGCATCGGCACGCCGGGCACGAGGCGGTGCACGTCGGTGCCGATGCCGATGCGGGGACCGGGGGTGCGACCAGCGGGGGATGACGTCACGTCGGCATCATGCCCGAGGGCACGCCACAATGGACCCGTGACCTCACGCCGTACGCCCTGGGCGCTGGCCGGAGTCCTCGCCGGACTGGCCGGGCTGGCGACCAGCTATGCCACGGCGACGGTGCTCACCATCCGTGTGTCGCCGGTCGTGGCGGTGGCCGAGCAGGTCATCAGGCTGACCCCCGGGGCGGCTGCCGAGCGCGCCATCTCGGTCCTGGGGCACTGGGACAAGCCGGCCCTGGTAGCGGGCATCCTCGTCCTCCTCCTGGGGTGCTTCGCCGGGGCGGGCGTGCTGGCGCGCGGAGGCTGGTGGCGGCCGCTGCTGGTGTGGATCGCGCTGGGCGGTCTGGGGCTCGCCGCCGTCCTGCGCCAGCGTGGCGCCGGCACGGTGGACGCCCTGCCGGTGGTCGTCGGTCTCCTCACGTGGGTGAGCGTCCACCCCGCCCTGACCGACGCGCTCCACCGCGGCCGGCGCCGACCCGAGCTGGAGTCGCGCGAGCGACGGGTCTTCCTCATGGTGGCCGGCGCGGTCGCCGTCGCGTCGGCCGGGATCGGCGTCGCGGGCCGCTTCGTCGGAGCAGGTCGCCGGCAGGTCGAGGTGAGCCGCCAGCTGCTGCGCATCCCCGGCGTCACCCGCCGCGAGCCGCCCGCCGCGACGTCGCTGGGGCTGCCGGGGATCGCGTCGTGGCAGACCCCCAACGAGGACTTCTACCGCATCGACACCGCGATCGCGCTGCCGACCATCGACCCCCTCGACTGGTCGCTGCGCATCCACGGGATGGTGGACCGCGAGCTGACGCTGAGCTACTCCGACCTGGTCGCGCGGCAGATGACCGAGTCCTGGATCACCCTCAACTGCGTGAGCAACGAGGTCGGCGGAGGGCTCGTCGGCAACGCCCGCTGGAGCGGCCTACGGATCGCGGACCTGCTGGAGGGGCTGGGGGTGAGCCCAGAGGCCGACTGCGTGCTGCAGACCTCCCACGACGGCTGGTCCTGCGCGACACCGCTCGAGACGCTCACCGACGACCGCGACGCGATGCTGGCGGTGGCCATGAACGGTCGCCCGCTGCCCATCGAGCACGGCTTCCCGGTGCGCACGATCGTGCCCGGGCTCTATGGCTACGTCTCGGCCACCAAGTGGGTCGTCGACTACGAGGTCAGCACGTTCGCCGAGTCCGTCGGCTACTGGACGACCAAGGGCTGGTCGGCGCTGGGTCCGGTCAAGATCGCCTCGCGCATCGACGTGCCGCGCTCCGGTGACGACGTCGCCGCCGGTGCGGTCACCTTCGGCGGGGTCGCCTGGCACCAGCACACGGGCGTCGCGGGCGTGGAGGTGCAGCTCGACGGCGGTGCGTGGGAGCCCGCGGAGCTCGGCGAGGTGCCGTCGGTCGACACGTGGGTCCAGTGGGCGCTCACCCTCGACGTGGGGGAGGGCGAGCACGAGGTGCGGGTGCGCGCGATCGGCGAGGACGGTGAGACCCAGACCGGCGTCGTACGGGCTCCGGACCCGGACGGTGCGACCGGGCTGCACACCATCGGGATCAGCGCGTCCTGATCCCGCGTGCCGCGCTCAGTCGTTGCGGATGACGTACGCCGTCGCGCCGGAGGCTGCGATCCAGATCCGCTCGAACTGGGCCCGGTCGTAGACGCGGCGCACCTCGGCGTCGCTCGCTCCCGCCGGGTCGTTGACGACGACGTCGCCGTCGGCCTCGAAGCCGACCACGACGAGCAGGTGCCCGTTGCTCGCGGAGATCGGCGCCCCGGTCAGCTGGCTGCGCCCGAAGGCGATCGAGACGATGAGCGGCACGCCGGCCGCGATGTAGTCCTCGGCCTCGCGGAGGTCACGCAGCCGCGTGACGTAGGAGTCGCCGGCGACGAGCGTCGCCGCGTAGGCGGTGTTGAACGCCCAGTTGCCGGTGCCGCGGTATCCGTGGTCGTAGACCATCTTGGCCGTGTGGTCGACCACGGCGTCGGGGTGTCCGGCCGTGATCCCCGTCGGGCTGGGAGAGATGCCGTAGTAGCCGAGGACCATCGCCGTCGAGGTCGGCGAGCACCATGCCTCGCCGCCGCCGCCCCACTTCGGGTAGTGCCCGCTGTGCACCATCTGGGAGTAGGTCGGGACCGGCAGCACGGTGCCCGCCCCCGGACCGGGCGTGGAGGTGGGGCGGGTGGCGGACGCGTCGACCGAGGCGAGCGCGCCGATGCGCTCGAGGCTGACGCGGGTGCTGGATCCCCGGGGGCGCATCAGCGTCACCCGGACCTGCCAGGACGTGACGGTGCTCGCTGCGTACCAGGTGTCGACGCTGACCCGGCCGAGGTCGTCGGCCTGCCCGGAGTACGTCGTGCGCGCGACGGGCCGACCGGTGCGCGACCAGTCGGCGATCCTGTCCCAGGAGCCGGTGGTGCCGTCGGCGGTGCGGGCGCGTACCTCCACGCGGACCAGGCTCCGGCCCGGTGTCGTGGCCTCCCAGCTCGGGATCAGCGCACTCGCGCCGAACCCGGGCGTGGCCCAGGGCGACGTCCACGTCCCGGCCTCGTAGGCGCGACGGGCGACGGTGCGCGGCCTGGGGTCGAGGAGGGAGACCTGGCCCCGGCCCAGCTTGAGCCCGCGCCGCTTGCCTGCCTTGAGGTCGGCATAGCTGCTCCACGAGGTCAGGGCCACCTGTGGGGTGGCCCGCTGCCGGCTCGCGGGGTGCGCCGGGTCCGCCCCGGCAGGAGCGACGAGCGCGCCTGCCAGCAGCAGCGGCAGGCACAGGGCGAGGCACAAGGCGGAGGAACGTCGTCGGAGCACCGGTCGACGATAACCCCGCGGGGCCTCATGCGTCCCACGAGTCACAATCCCCGCTCTTCGTGACACGTCCAGCGAATCGGGGTGCAGGCGCCACCGCCCCTAGACTTGGCAGGTGACCCTGAGCCTCCACGACACCGCGACACGCGAGGCCCGCGACTTCGTCCCGCTCGTCCCCGGCCGGGCCGGCATCTACGTCTGCGGGCTCACGGTCCAGTCCGAGCCGCACGTCGGCCACGTGCGCTCAGCGGTGAACTTCGACGTGCTGCGGCGCTGGCTCGCCGCGAGCGGCTACGACGTCGACTTCATCCGCAACGTGACCGACATCGACGACAAGATCCTGGCGAAGTCCGCCGAGCAGGGCGTCCACTGGTACGCCCTGGCCGCCGCGATGAAGCGCGAGCTCGATGCCGCACTCGCCGCCATCAACGTCCTGCCCCCCACCTACGAGCCCGGCGCGACCGGGCACGTCCCCGAGATCGTCGAGCTCGTCGAGCAGCTCATCGCGCGCGGCCATGCCTACGCGGCCGAGGACGGGAGCGGTGACGTCTACTTCGACGTGCGCAGCTGGTCGTCCTACGGCGAGCTCACCCGTCAGCGCATCGAGGACATGGAGCCCGCGGGCGACGCCGACCCGCGCGGCAAGCGCGACCCCCGGGACTTCGCGCTGTGGAAGGGGTGGAAGAAGGAGACCGAGCCGCAGACGGCGGCGTGGCCCTCGCCCTGGGGTCCGGGCCGCCCCGGCTGGCACATCGAGTGCTCGGCCATGGCCGGGAAGTACCTCGGACCGGCCTTCGACATCCACGGAGGCGGCGTCGACCTCCGCTTCCCCCACCACGAGAACGAGCAGGCGCAGTCGCGCGCTGCCGGCCGCCCGTTCGCGTCGTACTGGCTGCACAACGCCTGGATCACCACGGCCGGGGAGAAGATGAGCAAGTCGCTCGGCAACTCCCTGCTCATCCCCGAGGTGCTCAAGCGCGTGCGCGGGAGCGAGCTGCGCTACTACATGGTGGCCGCGCACTACCGCTCGCACGTGGAGTTCTCCTATCAAGCGCTCGAGGAGGCGGCCGTGGGATTCCGCCGGATCGAGGACTTCCTCGACCGTGCGGCCCCCGCGGTCGGGGAGTGGTTCGCCGTGATGCCCGACGCCTTCATCCGGGCGATGGACGACGACCTGGGCACGCCTGCCGCGGTCGCGGTGATCCACGACGCGGTCCGCGAGGGCAACAAGCTGCTCGCCGACGGACCGTCGCCGGCGCTGAGCCAGAAGTTCGGCGAGGTCATCGCCATGCTCGACGTGCTCGGGCTCAACCCGGCCGACGAGGCGTGGGCGACGCGCGGCGGCGACGACACGCTGACCGGCGTCGTCGACGCGCTCGTGCAGGGACTCCTGGCCGAGCGGACGGCCGCGCGTGCGGCCAAGGACTGGGCCCGGGCCGACGCCATCCGCGACCAGATCGCAGCAGCAGGCATCGAGGTCGAGGACACCCCGACCGGACCGAAGTGGAGTGTGTGACGTGGCAGGCAATTCCAAGCGCAAGGGCGCCATCAAGAAGACCGGCAAGGGCAACCCCACCGCCGGCTCGGGCGGCCGTGTCCGTCGAGGACTCGAGGGCAGGGGCCCGACGCCCAAGGCCACGGACCGTCCCTACCACCAGGCCCACAAGGACGCGGCCAAGGCGGAGCGCGCCAAGGCCCGGCAGGGGACGCGACGACGGACCTCCTCCGACGCCGAGTGGGCCGCGGGTCGCAACTCGGTCGTCGAGCTGCTGCGCGGCGGCGTGCCCGTCACCGCGATCTACGTCGCAGAGGGCGCCGAGCGCGACAACCGGCTCCGCGAGGCCTTCAAGCTCGCCGCCGAGCAGGGCGTGCGACTCCTCGAGGTCACCCGCAACGAGATGGACCGGATGACGAGCGGCGCGGTGCACCAGGGCCTCGCCGCCCGCCTGCCGGCCTACGAGTACGCCCACGCCGACGACCTGCTCGACCGGGCCGAGGAGGCCAAGGAGCCGGCCCTGATCGTGGCGCTCGACTCGGTCACCGACCCGCGCAACCTCGGTGCCATCGTGCGCTCGGCCGCCGGCTTCGGCGCCCACGGGGTGCTGATCCCGGAGCGTCGTGCCGCCGGCATGACCGCCTCGGCCTGGAAGACCAGTGCGGGTGCCGCCGCGCGGCTGCCCATCGCGCAGACGGTCAACCTGACCCGCCAGCTCAAGGCCTACCAGGAGGCGGGCTGCATGGTCGTCGGCCTGGCTGCCGACGGAGACATCTCCCTGCCCGAGCTGGTCGCGCCGGGCGGGCTCGGTGACGGACCGCTGGTGGTGGTCGTCGGGTCCGAGGGCAAGGGCCTGGGTCGGCTGGTCTCGGAGACGTGCGACCAGATCGTCTCGATCCCGATGGCAGGCCAGCTGGAGTCGCTCAACGCCGGGGTGGCGGCCTCGGTCGCCCTCTACTCCATCTCGCAGGCTCGTCTGGCATGAGCCTCCCGCGGCGGCTGCTCGTCGGGACCGCGCTCGTCTGCCTGAGCGTGGCGCTCGGGGTGGCCGTCGCGGTGTCGCTGTTCCTCAGCAGCAGCCGGACGGTGGTCCTCGTCGGCCACGACACCGTCGTGCGACCCACGATCACGGGGGACGCGGTGATCGAGACCGGGCCGCTGCTGCCGGACCTGCGCCTGCGCGACGTGGGACCGGTCGGGGTCAGCCTGGCCCTCGGCAAGACCGAGGTCGGGTCGATCGACGAGCTGGTGGAGCGCTATGCGTTGATCGCCAGCGATCCCACCGCGCAGATCGACAAGGTGCAGGACGTCGTGATCGACATGGCGGTCTCGGCCGCGGTGCGCGGCCTCGGCGTCGGCCTGCTGCCGGTGGCGGTGTTCCTGCTGCTCGGCCGGCACCGGCGCGGTGAGCTGTTCCGCGGCCTCGGCACGAGGCAGGGGTTGTTCGCCCTCGTCCTGCTGCTCGCCCTGCCGCTCCTCGTCTGGCAGCCGTGGCAGACCAGCGCGGAGACCCAGGAGGAGCAAGGCACCTGGCAGACCCTGGCCGAGCTCGTGGGGCCCGACGTCGTGCTGCCCGAGGAGGTCCAGGACGTCGAGATCCGGACCGGACCGGTCACCACCCAGAGCAAGCGACTGGTGCTCAGCGCGGTCGACACCTACGACAAGAGCAAGGCCTTCTACTCGAAGGCGGCCGACGGCGCCGCCGCCCTCGACCTGCGTGAGCCGGAGGAGGGCGAGACGGTGGCGCTGCTCGTCAGCGATCGTCACGACAACATCGGCATGGACCAGGTCGCCCGGGCCGTCGGCGAGGCCGCCGGCGCCACCGTCGTGCTGGACGCGGGTGACGACACCTCGACCGGTCAGCCCTGGGAGGCGTTCAGCCTCGACTCGCTGGCCGGCGCCTTCGAGGACTGGGAGCGCTTCGGTGTCGCCGGCAACCACGACCACGGCGCCTTCGTCAGCACCTACCTGGCCGACCTCGGGTGGACCATGCTCGAGGGCGAGGCCATCGAGGCTCCGTGGGGCGGCACCCTGCTCGGGGTGGACGATCCGCGCAGCAGTGGCCTGGGCAACTGGCGCGAGGAGTCGGGCCTGAGCTTCGGGGAGATGGAGGACCGGCTCGCTGACGCGGCATGTGCGGTCGCGGAGGACGGCGAGCCGGTGAGCACCGTCCTCGTCCACGACACCAACCTCGGCCGTGAAGCGCTCGCCCGCGGCTGCGTCGACCTGGTCGTCGGTGGGCACACCCACGTGCAGGACGGTCCGGTGGCCGTGGTGGGCGAGGACGGCTCCACCGGCTACACCTGGACCAACGGCACCACCGGCGGAGCGGCGTACGCCATCGCGCTGGGCAGCAAGCCGCGGCGTGACGCCGACGTCAGCCTCATCACCTACGCCGACGGACGACCCGTCGGCCTGCAGTGGGTGCGGCTGAAGACGAACGGCAAGTGGGCCGTCGGGGACTGGGCGCCGATCACTCCTGCCCCGTGATCGCCTCGTCGGGCTTCGTGGTGAGGAACCGGGCGATGTAGTCCCGGGCCGCCTCGTGGATGTCGACCTCGGCGCCCTGCTGCTCGGAGAGGTACCAGCGGTGCTCGAGGATCTCGTGGAAGATCTCCGCCGGCTCCAGCTTGCGCGTGGCGTCGGGCGGGATCATCGCCATGATCGGCTCGAAGATCTGGCGCATCCACCTGCTCGCCACCAGGTGCCGGTCCTCGCGTCCGAGGTCGTAGTGGGCGGTGAAGGAGGCCAGGTCGTTGAGCAGACGGCGGGCCTGGTTGTCCTCCACGGTCATGCCGGTGAGCGCCTGGATCTCGCGGGTGTGGTGACCCAGGTCGACGACCTTGGGCTGGATCCGGATCGAGTCGCCGTCGAGGTCGGTGACGATGTCGAGCTCGTCGACGTCGAAGCCGAGGTCGTTGAGCCGCTCCACGCGCCGCTCGATCCGC
Organism: uncultured Actinomycetota bacterium; assembly: GCA_963726515.1. Classification (GTDB taxonomy): domain Bacteria; phylum Actinomycetota; class Actinomycetes; order Propionibacteriales; family Nocardioidaceae; genus Nocardioides. The sequence goes on along the minus strand of CAVSCW010000015.1, from coordinate 890,679 downwards.
CACATCTCGTCGGCGTGGAACTCCTCCAGGTGGGTCAGCTCGCCCCAGAGCGCGTCGTAGCGGGTGCGCAGGTGATCGACGATCTCGAAGCCGTCGATCGGTTGCTGGACGGCCCCGCTGGCGCTGAGGTCCATCAGCTCGCCGAAGATGTTCTCGCAGCCGATGGTGAGGTCGTACTCGCGCATCCGGTCGCTCACGGCGTCGTGCAGCTCACCGGTCTCCGCGTCGACCAGGTAGGCCGCGAACTCGCCCGCACTGCGACGGAACAACACGTTGGAGAGCGACACGTCTCCCCAGTAGAAGCCCGCCAGGTGCAGCCGCACCAGCAGCACGACGATCGCGTCGATGAGCGTCGGGACGTGCTCGGCCGTCATGCCCCGGCTGAACAGGCTGCGGTAGGGGAGGGAGAACTGGAGGTGCCGGGTGATCAGGGCGGCAGGCAGCTCCCGGCCGTCGCGCCCCTCGCGGCCCGTGACGACGCTCTGCGGGGCGACGGAAGGTACGCCGATCCGCTGCAGGTTGCGCAGCATCCGGTACTCCCGGAACGCGATGTCGTCCTGCGTCTCCTTCACCGCGTAGACGCGGTCGCCGAGCCGGACGATGCGCACGATGTGGCGTGACAGGCCCCTCGGCAGGGGCACGACCACGTCGTCGGACCACTCCTCGAGCGGGAGGTCCCACGGCAGGGTGAGGATGGCCGGGTCGGGCCGGCTGGCAACGATCCGCATGGCCATGCGAGGAGCCTAGTCGTGCAGGAGGGACGGCGCCCGCTGCTCGGTGAGCTCCCAGACGTCGAACCGCGGCCCCTCGGCGGCGGGGACCCGGACGTGGCCGTCGGCGTGGGCGAGGTCGGCGCCGCCCGGCTCCGAGCCGAGCAGGTGACGGGCCGCGCCCACCGGCAGGTCGAACGCGCCCGCTCCGGCCCGGCGCGCCACCACCAGGACCGCCTCCTCGGCGTGCTCGCGCACGAAGGCGATGGTGTCGGTGTCGACGTGCGCCCATCGCAGACCACCGCGTCGCAGCGCGATGTGCGAGCGGCGCACCGCAGCGAGAGCGGCGTACGTCGCGAGGGTGGCGCTGTCCCACTCCTCGCGGCGGTCCCAGGCCATGGTGCGGCGCGAGTCCTCGCCGGTGACACCCTCGAGGCCGATCTCGTCGCCCGCGAAGATCATCGGCACCCCCGGCAGGGCGAACTGCAGCCCGGTCGCCACGCGGTGCACGGCCGCGTCACCGCCCACGACGGTGCGGATCCTCGCGGAGTCGTGGGAGCCGAGGATGTTCCAGCTCGACGCCGTCGCCCGCCAGCCGAGTGTGCCCTGCCAGGCCCGGAAGGTGTCGACGACCGCCGGTCCACCGCGACGGGGCACCGCGACGGGACGGCCGAACGCGCGGGCCGGGGAGGCGGGATCACGCAGCCAGGACCACACCGGCCACGAGAACCCGGAGTAGTTCATCGTGCCGTGCCAGCCGTCGCCGTCGACGTCGCCGGTCGCGTCGTGGTTGTGCTCGCCGATCACCCACGGGTCCTCACGGAGCTCGGCCGCGGTGGCACGCACCGCGCGGGCGACCTCCTGGGCCACGTCGGTGGCACCCAGGCGTCCGGTCATGTTGGCGACGTCGATGCGCCAGCCGTCGAGGTCGAAGGGAGGTCGCAGCCACCGACCCACCACCGAGTCCGGCCCCTCGACCATCGCGTGCCGCACGTCGCGGTCGGCATGGTTGATCTTGGGCAGCGTGCCGTGACCCATCCAGCAGGCGTAGGTGCCGTCCTCGTCGAAGTAGTAGAACGACCGGTGCGGGTCCTCGGGGCCGTCGGCGGCGGAGAGGAACCACTCGTGGGTGTCGCCGGTGTGGTTGGTGGTGAGATCGCCCAGGATCCGCCAGCCGCGTGCGTGCACCGCGGCACTGAGCCGCGCATATGCCTCGTCGCCTCCCAGGAGCGGGTCGACCTGCGTGAACGTGGTGGCGTTGTAGCGGTGGTTGCTCTCGCCGGGGAAGACCGGCGTCGTGTAGACGACGTCGGCACCGACCTCGGCGATGTGGTCGAGGTGCTCGGCGATGCCGTCGAGGTCGCCGCCGAAGAGCTGCATCGGCGTGCGCGGGTCGTTGCCCTCGAAGGCCACCTCGTCGTCCCACGCGGCAGGCAGCGCCCAGTCGGGGGCGGGTCGGTCGGCCGCGGCGGGGGAGCGGGCGAAGCGGTCGGGGAACACCTGGTAGACGACGCCGTCGCGTCCCCAGTCGGGCGCCGCGGGATAGGCGGAGAGCCGGAAGTCCGCGGAGTCGGGCACGTCGTGGGCGACCAGCCCGGCGCCGGTCAGCCACTCCTGCTCGCCCTGCCCGTCGGCGAGGGTGCGCACGAGCAGGAATCGGTAGCGGGTCACCGGGTTGTGGACCGGCAGCTCGCCCTCCCACCAGACGGTGTCCCCGTCGCGCGTGGAGGTCGTCGGGTGGAAGACCGGCTCGGCGTCGTACGTCGTCCGCAGCCAGATCGCGTCGACGGGGTCGCCGGCGCTGGTGCGCACCCGGACGGTCACGGTGTCACCCAGCGCGGGTGCCTCGTCAGAGACGTGGAGCGGCGAGCCGTCGTGGTGGGGAAGATGCAGGAGGCTCACGGGGGCCATCCTCTCAGCCGCGGAGCGCTGACTAGGATTGCCGCCGCGTCCTCGGACGCACGCCGGTGTAGCTCAGTTGGTAGAGCGTTTCTCTTGTAAAGAAAATGTCGCGGGTTCGATTCCTGTCACCGGCTCCACCTGAGGCCTGCCCCGTCCGATCCCATGATGATCAGTCAGCGGACCTGCTCGATCTCGAACTCGCACGCCGGCGCCGCGATGGCGTCCTGGGCGGCGATCAGGCGCAGCTCGCGCTCGCCGGAGTCGAGGGTCTCCTTCAGCACGGCGAAGACCGACGACGCCGTCCGGGCCAGCGCATCCGCCGCGGAGCCGGTCTCCGAGAGGTGCGCGGTGAACAGAGCGGCGGTGATGTCGCCGGAGCCGTTGGCCTTCATCGGCAGGCGAGGGGTGGTGACCAGCCAGGCACCGTCCCCGGTGACGGCCAGCATCTCGATCGAGTCCTCGGCCGCGCCCGATCGGTCGACCGACGTCACCAGCACCGTCGCCGGTCCCAGCGCGCGCACCTCGTCGACGGCGGAGAGGATGTCCGGCAGCGACGACGAGCCGCTGAGCGCGTCGTTGTCGGTGATGAAGCCGAGCTCGAACTGGTTGGGCGTCAGCACGTCGGCGACCGGGATCACGGTCGACCGGTACTTCGGCGGGATCGCGGGGTTGACGAAGCAGCCCGAGGTCGCGTTGCCCATGACGGGGTCGCAGGTGTACGTCGCCGCCGGGTTGGCCGCCTTCACCTGCGCGACCGCATCGGCGATCACGTCAGCGATCTCGGGTGACCCCTGGTAGCCGGAGAGCACCGCGTCGCAGGTGCCGAACGCGCCCCGCTCCCCGATCCCGGTGATCACCGCGGCGACGTCCTCGGCCGGGATGAGCGGACCCCGCCACGCGCCGTACCCGGTGTGGTTGGAGAAGTTCACCGTGAGGACCGGCCACACCTCGTGCCCGAGGCGCTGGAGCGGGAAGACGGCTGCCGAGTTGCCGACGTGGCCGTAGGCGACGTGGGACTGGATCGAGAGGACGCGCACGCCACCAACCTAGTCCGGTCGCTCAGGCCACCTGCAGCGACCGCTTCGACAGGCCCATCCAGTAGCCGTCGATGACCTGGGTGCCGGGCTCGGCGGGGTCCGTCGCCGCGCCGAGGGTGACGAAGAGCGGCGTGTAGTGCTCGACACTCGGATGGGCGTACGGCATCCCGGGCGCCTTGGCCCGGTAGTCCGACAAGGTGTCCACGTCACCGCGCGCGAGTGCGTCGGCCGCCCACAGGTCGAAGTCCTGCGACCAGCCAGGAGGCGTCGCCTCGATCCGGAACTCCTCGAGGAACGGCAGGCCATGGGTGAGGAAGCCCGACCCGATGATCAGCACGCCCTCGTCGCGCAGCGGCCGCAGCCGCTCGCCGAGCGACATCAGACGGTGCGGGTCGTCGGTCGGCAGCGACATCTGCAGCACCGGGATGTCGGCCTGCGGGAACATGATCTTCAGCGGCACCCACGCGCCGTGGTCCAGGCCGCGTGAGGCGTGCTGGTGGACCGGTTCACCTGCGGGCATCATCGCCGCCACCCGCCGGGCGAGATGCGTGGCGTCGGGTGTCTCGTAGGTCATCCGGTAGTACTTCGGCGCGAAGCCGCCGTAGTCGTGGACCAGCGGTGCCCGGCTCGCGCTCAGGCTGACCGGCGCTGACTCCCAGTGCGCGCTCACGATGAGGATCGCCGTCGGTCGCGGCAGGCCACCGGCCCACGCGGCCAGCTGTCCCGACCAGATCGGGTCGTCGAGCAGCGGCGGTGCGCCGTGGCCGATGTAGAGCGCCGGCATGGGAGAGGACACGTCCCAGATAGTACAGGATTCAACCACCTTCCGGAAGTGACCAGTCCACGGGTTCGGCACCCTGGTCCTCGAGCAGCCGGTTGACCCTGCTGAAGGGCTTCGAGCCGAAGAAGCCCCGGCGGGCGCTGAGCGGGGACGGGTGCACGGACTCGACCCAGGGGATGGGGCCGAGCAGTGGCTTCAGCGACTGCGCGTGGCGGCCCCAGAGGATCGCCGCGCACGGCCCGCCCCGCTCGGCCAGTGCGGTGATCGCTCGCTCGGTGATCGGCTCCCAGCCCTTGCCGCGGTGGCTGTTGGAGTCGTGGGGCCGCACGGTGAGTGCCCGGTTGAGCAGCATCACCCCCTGATCGGCCCACGCCGAGAGGTCGCCGTGGGTGGGTGGCTCGATCCCGAGGTCGTCGCGCAGCTCGGCGTAGATGTTCAGCAGGCTCGGCGGCAGCGGCCGCACGCCCCGCTCGACGGCGAAGCTGAGACCGATGGGGTGGGTCGGGTTGGGGTAGGGGTCCTGGCCCACGATCAGGACGCGCACCTGGGCCAGCGGTCGACCGAACGCCCGGAAGACCAGGTCTCCAGCCGGCTGGTAGCCCCGGCCGGCTGCCACCTCCTCGCGCAGGAAGCGGCCCATGGCGGCGATGCGGTCCTCGACCGACGACAGGGCATCGGCCCAGTCGGGCGCCACCAGGCCCTTCTCGACGAGTCCGGCCAGTGCGGTCATCGTGCCGGTTGCTGGAGCCGGTCGAGGAAGGCCACCAGGAGCGCCTCGCGCATCTGGGGAGAGGCCACGTCGAGCATGGCGTTGACCTCGGCCAAGCGGGTCGGCAGCTCGAGCTCCCCCGCCGCCGAGGCCCCCACGAGCCCGGAGGCCGCGAGCAGGCCGTCGAAGTCGTCGTCGCCCAGCGAGGCCGGGTCCAGGGCCTCGATGAAGGCCACCACGTCCGCGTCCACCCCGACCGGACCCGCTGCCTGTGCTGCGGCGACCGACGCGGCGAGGGCGGTGGCGAACTCCTCGACGTGGGGCAACGTCCCGGCGCTCACCGAGAGGTGGATGCTGGGTCCGTCGTCGCCGAACGAGAGCTGCGGCTGGACGTACCACCCGCGCGAGACGAGCTCGTCGGTCAACGAGAACGGATCCAGCGAGTCGTCGGTCGCCAGGGTCACCAGGGTCGAGTCCGGTGCCACGACGAGCCGCAGGGCGGGCTCGGCATCGATGCACGCGACGATGGCGTCCACCGCTCCGAACGCGCGGTCAGCGAGCCGGGCGTAGCCGCTGTCGCCGATGTGCTCCACCACGGCCCAGGTCCCCGCGATCGGCCCGCCGGACCTGGTCGACTGCGTCGTCGCGTTGAGCATCGTGTAGCCCGGCCACGCGGCGGACGCGAAGAACTGCGGCCGCCGCAGACCGGCGTCGCGGTGCAGGAGCAGCGACGTGCCCTTCGGGGCGTAGGCGTACTTGTGGGTGTCGACGGAGATCGAGGTGACGCCGTCGACCGCGAAGGTCCACGGGGTGACCTCGCGGCCCAGCCGTGCGGCGTACGGCAGCACCCAGCCGCCGATGCACGCGTCGACGTGGCACCGGATCCCGCGCGCAGCAGCCGCGGCAGCGATGTCGGTGACCGGGTCCACCACCCCGTGGGCGTACGACGGGGCGCTGACGACGACCAGCACGGTGTCGTCGTCGATCGCCTCGGACATCGCGGCCGCGTCCGCACGGAAGTCGGGACCGACCGGCACCAGGACGGCTTCCACGCCGAAGTAGTGCGCGGCCTTGTGGAACGCCGCGTGCGCGGTGGCGGGCAGCACCATGCGTGGTCGCGCCACGTCGGGGCGGCTGTCGCGGGCGCCCTGGACGGCGAGCAGGATCGACTCGGTGCCCCCCGAGGTGACCGTGCCGACGGCGCCGTCGGGTGCGTCGAGCAGCCCGCACGCGAAGCCGACGAGCTCGTTCTCCATCTGCAGGAGCGAGGGGAAGGCCGTCGGGTCGAGGGCGTTGGAGGCGGCATAGGCCGCGACTGCCTCACGGGCGATCCGGTCGATCTCCGGCTCCCCGGAGTCATAGACGTAGGCCAGGGTGCGGCCGCCGTGCACGGGGAGGTCGCCCGCCTGCAGGGCCTTCAGCCTCGCGATCGGGTCGTTCACGTGAGGACTCCTTCGGTGGCCGCCACCTCGGCGGCGTCGAGGGTGTAGCGGCGCAGCCACCACAGGCTGGCCAGCGTGAGCAGCGCAGGCACGACCGAGAAGCCGATCGTGATGGCGTTGAGGGCCGACTCGGGCTGGGTGATCTCGCGGCCCTGGCTGGAGAGGTAGCCGCCCAGCGCGAGCACCACGGCGAACACCGCCGGACCCGAGGCCAGCCCGAGCGTCTCGCCGGCCGTCCATACCCCGGTGTAGACGCCGGCCCGGTTCTCGCCCGTCCGCGCCGTGTCGACGGCTGCCGCGTCCGGCAGCATCGCCATCGGGAAGACCTGGCACCCGGCATAGCCGACGCCGACCAGCGCGGTCGCCGCGAACACCACGCCCGGCGGGGCGACGCGGGCCGACGCTGCCAGGAGTGCGCCGGCGGCCAGCACGAGCGAGGCGATGACATAGCCCTGACGCTTGCCGATCCGCGTCCCCACGGCGGCCCACACGGGTGTCAGCAGCAACGCCGGCCCGACGAAGCAGACGAAGAGGATCGTCGCCGCGCCCGGCCGCTCGAGCACGTCCTCGGCGAGGTAGACGACACCGGCCAGCATGCAGCCGGTGGCGAGCGCCTGGAGCACGAACGTGGTCAGCAGGACCCGGAAGTCGCGCGCCCTGACCACGATCCGCAGCTGCTCGCGCAACGAGCCGGCCCCGGCAGCGACGGCGCCGACGGGTGCGTTGCGCGTTCCCCACCACGCGCTGACGACGCCGACGACGATCAGCACCGACATCACCACGCCCATCACGCGGTAGCCGTCGCGACCGCCCACCGCGTCACGGATCACCGGTGCGCTCGCCCCGGCGAGCATGATCGTGAACGCGAGGATCGCGACCCGCCACGTCATCAACCGCGTGCGCTCGTCGTAGGACGCGGTGATCTCCGCGGGCATCGCGACGTAGGGCACCTGGAAGAACGCGTACGCCGACGCCGCGAGCACGAAGAACACCAGGACCCAGCCCGCCTCGAGCCACTGGCTGCCCATGTCGGGTGCGGCGAAGATGAGGGCGAAGGCACCGGCGAGCATCAGGCCGGCCCGGATCAGCCACGGCCGGCGCGGCCCCGCGGGATCGACGGTGCGGTCACTGATGCGTCCGGCGATCGGGTTGAGCACCACGTCCCAGGCCTTCGGCACGAACACGATCACGCCGGCCCACAGGGCCGCGATGCCGAGCTCGTCGGTCAGGTAGGGCAGGAGCATCAGTCCGGGCACCGTGCCGAAGGCGCCGGTGGCGACCGATCCGCTGCCGTAGCCGATCCGGACGCCCCGTCCGAGTGCGCTCATCGCGGGCCGAGGGAGCGCGAGCCGGCGGAGGGGTAGCGGCGCGACGGGTTGGACCCGATCGCGTCCGAGGACGCGTTCGCCGCGACTGCCCTCGCGCTGGCCCTCCCGCTCGCTCTGGCGGCAGGAGCCTTCCGAGTGGTGGCCTTCTTGGCGGGCGCCTTCTTGACGGGGGCCTTCCGGGCGGGCGCCTTCCGGGCGGGCGCCTTCTTGGCCGGCGCCGGGGCAGAGACCGCGCGGCCCGACCACTGGGTCACCCACTCGTCGATCGCGCGCCACGTCGTCTCGCGCGCGCCACGGCCGGTCAGCATGCCCAGGTGGCCGCCGGGCACGACCTCGAAGCGCACCTCCTCGGATCCGGTGAGCAGCCCCACCAACGGTCGCACCGAGGCCATCGGGGCGATCCCGTCAGTCGCTCCGGCGAAGACGAGCACCGGCACGGTGATGGCGGCCAGGTCGACGGTGCGACCACCCATCTCCATCGATCCGCCGACCAGGGCGTTGCCCTTGACGAAGCGGTGGTAGAGCTGGCCGAACGTCCGACCGGGGTAGGCCGTCATGTTGTCCATGAAGCGGTCGACGGCCTGGAGCTGGGCCAGGAAGTCGGTGTCGTCGAGGTGGGTGAGGATCGCCAGCGGCTTGGTCAGCACCTTCTGGGCGGAGGCTGCGGTGAAGGCCCAGCTGACCAGCGGGACCGGGATGCCGCCGAGCGCCTGGTAGGCCCGCGTGATGGCGCCGCGGCCCTGGGTGAGGTTGAGCAGGGGGCGCACCGGCGCGACCAGCGGCACCTTCTGGACGTCGACCGGGCTGCCGGCCACCGACAGCGAGGCGAGGGGGAGGTCGGGCCGGTCGGCGGCGGAGAGCAGGGCGAAGATGCCCCCCAGGCTCCAGCCGACGACGTGCACCGGGCGTCCACCGGCGTGCTCCGACACGGTCCGGATCGCCTGCGGCAGGACCTCCTCGACCCAGTGCTCCATCCCGAGCGAGCGGTTGCGGAAGGACACCTGGCCGTACTCGAGGAGATAGGTCGGCCGACCCTGGGTGAGGAGGTGCTCGACGAGGGAGCAGCCGCGCCGCAGGTCGAAGCACAGCGCGGGCGCCGCGAGCGGTGTCACCAGCAGGACCGGGTCGCCGGTCGGCTCGACCCCCGCCACTGGCCGGTAGTGGTAGACCTCGCGCAGCTCCCCGTCGTCGATGAGGGTGCGCGGCATGGGCCGCAGGTCGGCCAGCCCGCCGTAGAGCAGGGAGTGCGCGACGTTGCCTGCCGCCGCGACCACCTGGTCGGGCTTGGGGATCAGGTCCATGGGAGAAACTTACGGGCAGGTGCATCCAGTGGAGCGGTTGGAGCAGAGAAGGTGATGACGGGCGCGACAGGCGCCCCCCGATGGAAGGTCTCCCCATGAAGCGCATCGCCCCCGCACTGCTTGCCGCCTCCGCGCTCGCTCTCGGTTCGATGTCCGTCGCGCCGGCGGCGTCCGCGTCACCAGCCGAGGCCAAGCGCGGCAACACCAGCCTCGCTGCGGTGCTCACGTCCGACGGCAACACGTTCGACAACAACCGAGACGACTTCGACATCCTCACCGAGGCGGCCCTGGCCGTCATCGCCGCCAAGCCCGACTCGCCCGTGGCCCTGCTCGCCGACGGCAAGACCCGGCTGACCGTCTTCGCCCCCACCGACCGGGCGTTCCGCCTGCTCGCACTGGAGCTTGCCGACAAGAGGATCAAGAGCGAGAAGAAGGTCTTCTCCACCCTGGTGGAGCTCGCCGGGGTCGACACGATCGAGGCCATCCTGCTCTACCACGTGGTGCCCGGCGCCACTCTTGACAGCAGCAAGGTCCTGAAGGCCGATCGGGCCAGGCTCACCACCGCAGCCGGGGGCCGGGTGCAGGTCAGGATCAAGCAGACCGAGCACGGCGGCGTCAAGGTCAAGCTGCGCGACAAGGACCGCAACTCGCGCAACGCCCGCGCGATCCTCGGCTCCCTCGACATCAACAAGGGCAACAAGCAGATCGCCCACGCGGTCGACCGGGTGCTGCGGCCGATCGACCTCTGAGGCCGTTCTGCGCTCCACCGGCGGACCGGGTGGGGACCTGTCATGAGCATGGCAGCGCTCCCCACCCGGTCCGCCGCCCGGTACGGTGACGTCGTGGGCAGCAGGCTGGTGGCGGTCGAGGGCGACAGCGGGGCCGTGCACGCCCTGGCGGCCCGGCTGGTCACGGGGGAGGAGACCGCTCTGGAGGAGGTCTACGACCGCTGGTCGGCCCTCGTCCACACCTTCGCGCTCCGGACCCTGCGGGACACTCACGACGCGGAGGACGTCACCCAGGCGGTGTTCGTGGCCGCGTGGCGCAGCCGTCACACGCTCACGCCGAGTCCGACCGCGCTGCCCGCCTGGCTGTTCGGCATCGCCCGGCACAAGATCGCTGATGTCCGAGCCGCCCGGGCCCGCGAGGCCGAGCGGGTGACGGCCGTCGCCTCACTGCCCGACGGAGGTGGCCACGGTGCGGACCAATCCGCCGACCAGGGTGTCGCCGAACGACTGGTGGTGCGACAGGCGGTGGAGGAGCTGCCCGATCCGCGCAAGACGATCCTGTTCCTCGCCTTCTGGGAGGGACACAGCCACACCGAGATCGCCGAGACGGTGGACCTGCCGCTCGGCACCGTGAAGAGCCACGTCAGACGCGGCTTGATCCAGCTCCACCAGACGCTCGAGGGGGTGCGCCATGACTCACGCTGATATCGACCAGCTCGCCGAGCTCGCTCTCGACCCCGACGACGGCCCCGCCGGCGTGCGCGGACACCTCGCGGAATGTGCCGAGTGCTCAGACCTGCTCGCCTCCCTGGCCGACGTACGCCGGCTGGCGGGCGCCGAGCCCCTCGTGCCACCTCCTGTGCGGGTGCGCGAGCAGGTGATGGCGCAGGTGCGGCTCCCCTCGGCGCTCGACCCGCCGGCGGATCATGCCCGCCCGGTCGAGCTGCCGGGCACCGTGGTCTCCCACCCGGCCGTGCTCTCTGCCAGGCGCACCAGAGGTGCCATCCCTGCCTGGGCCGCCGGTCTCGCAGCCGGAGTCGCCCTGGTCGCTGGGCTGGGTCTCGGTCGCATCACCGGTGGCTCCGAGGTGCCCGAGGCGGTGGACCCCGGCCAGGGTGGAGCGGTCGTGGCGGCCGCGCAGCTGACCGCCCTCGACAGCGCGGCGGCTCGCGGCGTCGCCAGCGCGGTGCGCTCCGATGACACGATCACCCTCCGCGTGGAGGCCAGCGCGCTCGGTGATGGCGAGGGCTTCCACGAGGTGTGGCTGATCAATGTCGACGGCACCCGGATGGTCGCGCTGGGCGTCCTCGCCTCGGGTGACGACGGGGAGTTCGAGGTCCCGTCGGGACTCATCGAGGAGGGCTACCGCATCGTCGACATCTCGGTCGAGCCCGACGACGGTGATCCCACCCACTCGGGTGTGAGCCTGGCCCGGGGCGAGCTCGTCTGAGCCGCAGCCCGGTCGTCGGTCCTCGACAAGGTGCTCGCGGAGCACTAGGAACAAGCCATGAGGTGGAGGTACGCGATCATCGGCGGCACGGCCGTCGCCGGCGCCGCCACGGCGGCGTACGACCTGGTCCAGCGCAAGCACGCGATCCTGCGCAACTTCCCGATCGTGGGGCACGGGCGCTTCCTGGTCGAGAAGTTCGGCCCGGAGCTGCGGCAGTACATCGTCACCAGCAACGACGAGGAGCGCCCCTTCAGCCGTGACCAGCGCCGCTGGGTCTATGCCAGCTCCAAGCTCGAGAACAACTACTTCGGGTTCGGCACCGACAACGACGTCGAGCAGGTCACCGGCTACCCGATCATCAAGCACCGCACCTTCACCGGCCCGGGCGCCGCGACCCTGCCGCACGCGCAGGAGGACATCGCGCTGCCCTGTGCCAAGGTGCTCGGCGGTCCGCGAGGACGTACGCACGCCTTCCGCCCGGGCTCCGTCGTCAACATCTCCGGCATGAGCTTCGGCGCCCTGTCCGCCAGGGCCGTCTCCTCGCTCAACCAGGGCGCGGCGATGGCCGGCTGCCTCCAGAACACCGGCGAAGGGGCCCTGTCCCCGCACCACCGCCACGGCGGCGACCTCGTCTTCCAGATCGGCACCGCCTACTTCGGCTGCCGCGACGAACGGGGCCGCTTCGACCTCGCGCGGCTGGTGGACCTGGTGCAGTCCGCGCCGGTCAGGGCCATCGAGGTCAAGCTCAGCCAGGGCGCCAAGCCCGGTCTCGGAGGCATGCTGCCCGGGGAGAAGGTCAGCCGGGAGATCGCCGAGATCCGCGGCATCCCCGTGGGCCAGGACTGCGCCTCGCCGAGCCGGCACGCGCAGTTCCACGACGTCGACTCGATGCTCGACTTCGTCGAGCTCGTGGCCCAGGCGACGGGCCTGCCGGTGGGCATCAAGTCGGCCGTCGGCAACCTCACCATGTGGGACGAGCTGACCGACGCGATGTCGCGGGGCAGCCGCGGCGTCGACTTCGTCAACATCGACGGCGGCGAGGGTGGCACGGGTGCGGCCCCGATGATCTTCGCCGACTCGGTCGCCTACCCGTTCCGCATCGCCTTCGCCGAGGTCTACCGTCGCTTCGCCGCCGCCGGGCTCACCGACGACGTGGTCTTCATCGGCGCAGGCAAGCTGGGCATCCCGGAGAACGCCGTCGTCGCCTTCGCCCTCGGCGCGGACATGGTGAACGCCGGGCGTGAGGCGATGATGTCGATCGGGTGCATCCAGGCGCAGAAGTGCCACACCGGACACTGCCCGGTCGGTGTGGCCACCCAGGACCCGAGATACACCCGCGGTCTCGACGTCGGCCTGAAGAGCGTCCGCGCCGCGAACTACATCCGCTCCCTGCGCCGCGACCTGCTCAAGGTCTCCGAGGCCATCGGGGTGGTGCACCCCGGACTGATCTCACCGCGCGACGTCGACCTCCTCGACGGCACCCGCTCGGCCGTCGGGCTGGCCGAGACCTATGGCTACGACCCGTCGTGGCCGAGGCTGGGCAAGGACCTCGTGCGCGACATCGAGGCGCTCATGGTGGCGCAGGTGTCGACCCCGGGGGCGGGGCCGGAGCACCGGCGCTGAGGCACGGGGTCCTCAGCCCGCGGTGGGGCGGCGCACCGTCTTGTCGTGGTGGTCGGGCAGCCCCTCCAGCTCGCTGAGGAAGGAGTCGGCCCACCGCGCGACGTCGTGGTGCACGACCGTGCGACGCATCGCGCGCATCCGGCGGGCGACCTCCTTCTCGCCGGCGGAGAACGCCTCGAGGAGCGTCGCCTTCATCCCGTCGATGTCATAGGGGTTGACCAGCCAGGCCTGCCGGAGCTCGGCCGCCGCCCCGGCGAACTCCGAGAGCACCAGGGCGCCGGCGTCGTCGAAGCGGCAGGCGACGTACTCCTTGGCGACGAGGTTCATGCCGTCACGGAACGGCGTGACGACCATGACGTCGGCGGCCCGGTAGAGGGCGGCCATCTCCTCGCGCGGGTAGGAGGAGTGCATGTAGGAGATCGCGGGACGCCCGATGCGTCCGTGGTCGCCGTTGATGCCCCCCACCAGTCGCTCGATGTCGTCGCGCAGGATGCGGTACTGCTCGACCCGCTCGCGAGAGGGGGTGGCGACCTGCACGAAGACGGCGTCCTCGACATCGAGGTGCCCGTCGCGGACCAGCTCGCCGAAGGCGCGCAGCCGGGAGTAGATGCCCTTGGTGTAGTCGAGACGGTCGACGCCCAGGAAGATCCGGCGCGGGTTGCCCAGCGCCTCACGGATCTCCTTGGCCCGCTGGGTGACCCCCTCGGAGCGGGCGAGCTCCTCGAAGCCGGCCGTGTCGATGGAGATCGGGAAGGCGGTCGCCTTCACCGGTCGGCCGTCGGGGAGGTAGATGGTGTCCCGGTGGGTCTTGTGGCCCACCCGGCTGCGCACGAGTCGTACGAAGTTGGCGGCGGCACCGGGGAGCTGGAACCCGATCAGGTCCGCGCCGAGGAGCCCCTCGAGGATCTGGCGACGCCACGGCAGCTGGGAGAAGAGCTCGGCGGGCGGGAAGGGGATGTGCAGGTAGAAGCCGATCCGGAGGTCGGGTCGCTGCTGTCGGAGCATCTGCGGCACCAGCTGCAGCTGGTAGTCCTGCACCCATACGGTCGCCCCCTCGGCCGCGACCGCGGCGGCCTTGTCGGCGAAGCGCTGGTTGACCCGGACATAGGACTCCCACCACTCCCGGTGGAACTCGGGCTTCGCCACGAGGTCGTGGTAGAGCGGCCAGAGCGTGCCGTTGGAGAACCCCTCGTAGAACTCCTCGACCTCCTGGGCGCTCATCGACACCGGGACGAGGGAGAGGCCGTTGTCGACGAACGGGTCGAACTCGTCCTCGTCGGCGGAGCCGGGCCACCCGATCCAGGCGCCGTCGCCGGCGCGCATCACGGGCTCGAGGGCGCTGACGAGGCCCCCGGGGGAGCGTCGCCACGAGGTCGAGCCGTCGGCCTCGGTGACTCGGTCGACCGGCAGCCGGTTGGCGACGATGACGAGGTCTGCCTGCGCGGAGGGGCTCACGCAGCCCACCCTACTGAGCGCAGGTGACCCCCAGTTCACCCCGAGGTGTCCTGCCGGGGCGTCCCACGGGGGTGTCGCCCGGATTCCCACGGGTTTGTCCAGACGACTCGCCGGAGGCGAATGACATCGTTGTCGTTCGTCACCTAGACTGCCACCAGTCCACCCGGTCACGGAGGGACGTGGGGTCGAGGAGGAGCAGGCAATGGACGCAGCGTCGCACATCCCAGCCGAGCAGGAGACTGCTGCGGGCCTGAGCGGGCGCGACCGCGAGATCCTCGAGTTCGAGCGTCACTGGTGGAAGTACGCCGGCGCCAAGGAGCAGGCGGTCCGCGAGAAGTTCGACATGTCCTCCACCCGCTACTACCAGGTGCTCAACGCCCTCATCGACCGCGCCGAGGCGCTCGAGGAGGACCCGCTCCTGGTCCGCCGGCTGCGTCGCCTCCGCTCCTCGCGCCAGCGGCAGCGCTCGGCTCGTCGCCTCGGCTTCGAGATCTGACCCGACCGAGCTCCACCACCACTCACGATTGGTCACCTTCCCCATGACCTCCTTCCCCAAGACCTCCTTCCCCAAGACCTTCTTCCCCGGCACCGGCCACCACCCGTCGCGTCGTCCGCGTGACGAACGCGGCGTCGCGTTCCCCTCGCCCCTCGTGATGCTGTCCGTGCTCGCCGTCGCGATGGCCTCGATCACCTTCGTCGCCACCCGCGACCAGGCGCCCACCGAGCGCCGCGTCGACACCGCGACGATCGCCAGCTCCGAGCAGACCCCGACCCCCGAGCCGACCACGCCCAGCAAGACCGCCAAGCCGAAGCCGCAGGTCACGCGCGGCGAGGTCTACGTCGAGGTCTTCAACAACTCCGGCATCAAGGGCCTCGCCGCCACCACCGCGGCGAGGGCCACGGAGGTCGGCTGGGCCGTCGTCGGCGAGGACAACTGGTACGGCGTCGTCCCGACCACCACGGTCTACTTCCCACCCAGGCTCAAGGCCGCCGGCAAGCAGCTCGCCCTGGACCTGGGCGTCAAGCGCACGGCTGCCGCGGTCGGCGTGATGAAGCGCGACCGCCTGACCATCATCCTGACGACCGACGCGCCTCAGTGACCGCTGAGCGGACCCGCTGATCTGGACAGTTCGTCCACCGTCGTCGGCGCGTGATTGGCTGAACCCATGGAGTTCACCTCCGACGACGCGCGCAGCCACTACGACGCCGTGCGCGACGTCCTGCCCGGCACGGTCGTCGGGCTCGACTTCGACGGCACGTTGTCGCCGGTGGTCGACGATCCCGAGGCCGCGCGACTGCACCCCGGTGCGCCGGGTGTGCTGCTGGAGCTGGCCGAGGTGGTGCGGGCGGTCGCGGTGATCACCGGACGCCCTGCTCGGCAGGCGATCGCCATGGGCGACCTCGACGCGCTCGGCAACGCCATGCTCGACCGCGGCGCCGAGCTGTTCGTCTTCGGCCAGTACGGCAACGAGCGCTGGTCGGCCACCGAGCAGCGCATCCGGTCCCCACGCCCGCCCGCCGGGCTCGCGACCTTCGAGCGCGAGCTTCCGTCGGTCCTGCGCAAGGCCGGCGCCGGCGAGGCGTTCATCGAGCAGAAGGGTCTCGCCGTCGCCGTGCACACGCGCCGCATGGACGACCCGGCCGGTGCCTTCGCGCGACTGCTCGCCCCGATCGCCTCCCTGGCCCGGCGCCACCACCTCGCCGTCGAGCCCGGGCGCAACGTCATCGAGATCCGGTCCAGCGAGATGCACAAGGGCCTGGCCCTGCGCACCTTCATCAGCGAGCAGGAGGCCGCCGGTGTGATCTTCGGTGGTGACGACCTCGGCGACGTGGAGGCCTTCGAGGCGGTCCGCGCTCTGCGCGCCGACGGCCTGCCGGGCCTCGTGGTCTGCTCCGCCTCCCACGAGCAGCCCGACCTGGCCGAGCTCGCGGACGTGGTCGTCGATGGGCCGGCCGGCATCGTCGACCTGCTGGGCGGCCTCCTCCTGCGTCGCTGATCGGCCCGGGAAGGCATCCACATCGTGGACTCGGTGTGCACATCGTGAGACGCCGCGCCTAGGCTGAGCCTTGCTCATCACGAGGGACTGAGGGAACGGCCCGCAGAAGTCCCGGCAACCACCCATGCGCCTCCTGTCCGGACCCGTCCGGCAGTGCCTGGGAGCAGGTGCCAAATCCGGCCCACGCGAGAGTCGCGGGGACAGATGAGAAGGAGGACTTCATGAGCACCCTGATCACCCCACACGTGGACGAGAACACCACGGCTCCCTCTTCTGGGGGGCTGCGCGAGGGCGCCTTCGGCAACGCCCGCGCCCTGGCCTGCCGCGAGTGCGGCCACGAGGTCGCGCTCGGCCCGTCGTACGCCTGTCCGGAGTGCTTCGGTCCCCTCGAGGTGGCCTACGACTTCCCGGCCGTGACGCGGGCGGAGATCGCCGCCGGTCCTGCGAACATCTGGCGCTACAAGGCGCTGCTGCCCGTGCCGAGCGACATCGAGCAGAGCCCCAACATGGAGCCGGGCTTCACCCGGCTGCTCCGGGCCCACAACCTCGGGCGTGAGCTCGGCCTCGACCGCCTGTGGGTCAAGGACGACTCGACCAACCCGACCAACTCCTTCAAGGACCGCGTCGTGGCCTGTGCACTGAGTGCGGCCCGCGAGCTCGACGCGAAGGTCTTCGCCTGCCCGTCGACCGGCAACCTGGCCAACGCCGTCGCCGCGGCGGGGGCGCGCGCCGGCATCACGACCGTCGTCTTCATCCCGAGCAACCTCGAGCACCCCAAGCAGGTCAACTCGGCCGTCTACACCGATCGCCTGGTCGCCGTCGACGGCAACTACGACGACGTCAACAGGCTCGCGTCCGAGATCGCCGGCGAGGAGGAGGGCTGGGCGTTCGTCAACGTCAACGTGCGCCCCTTCTACGCCGAGGGCTCCAAGACCCTGGGCTACGAGATCGCCGAGCAGCTCGGCTGGCGGCTGCCCGACCAGATCGTGATCCCGGTGGCCTCGGGCTCGCAGCTCACCAAGGTCGACAAGGCGTTCCAGGAGCTGATCGCGCTGGGCCTGGTCGAGGAGAAGCCCTACAAGATCTTCGGCGCCCAGGCGACCGGCTGCTCCCCGGTCTCGGTGGCCTACAAGGCCGGCACCGACGCGATCCGACCGGTCAAGCCCGACACGATCGCCAAGAGCCTGGCGATCGGCAACCCCGCGGACGGCATCTACGTCCTCGACATCTGCCGACGCTCCGGCGGCGCGGTCGAGGACATCACCGACGACGAGGTCCGCGACGCGATCGTGCTCCTGGCCCGCACCGAGGGCATCTTCACCGAGACCGCCGGCGGCACCACGGTGGGCGTGCTCAAGAAGCTGGTGGAGACCGGCCAGCTCGACACCTCGCTCGAGACCGTCGTCATCAACACCGGGCACGGCCTCAAGACCCTCGACGCGGTGTCCGACCGGGTCGGCGCCGTGGCCACCATCGCCCCGTCCTACGACGCGTTCGTCGCATCCGGCATCCTCTGAGCAACCCAGCGAAGGAATCAGCCATGGCAGTCTCCGTCCGGATCCCGACCATCCTGCGCACCTACACCGGCGGCGAGTCCGAGGTCAGCGCCGTGGGGGACACCCTCGCCGCGGTGCTCGACGACCTCGACGCCAGCTATGCCGGCATCAAGGGCCGCATCGTCGACGAGGCCGGCCAGCTGCGGCGCTTCGTCAACGTCTACGTCGGCAACGACGACGTGCGCTTCCTGGACGACCTCGCGACCGCGACCCCGGACGGGGTCCAGGTCTCGGTGATCCCCGCAGTCGCCGGAGGCTGAGCGGAACCCGGTCCACCCCGATGCACGTCACAGCACCATGACGACGATGACGCGTGCCCTGCTGGCAACCCTGCTCCCGCTCACGATCGCGGTGTCGGCGGCCCCCGCCGGCGCGAGCGCCGACCCTCGGCCCGTGCAGCCCTTCGTGCCGGGGATCAACGAGGCCCCCGAGCTCTCCGCCGCCTGGCAGCGGTGGCAGTCCAAGGGCATCGAGGACTACGTGATCACGGTGCGGCTCAGCTGCTTCTGCCCGCCTGGCAAGGCCGTGCGCACTGTCATCCGAGATGACAGCACCCGCCGGGTGACCAAGGGTGACCGCGTCCTGTCGGCCCGCCGGGGCTGGTCGATGGACGAGCTCTTCACCATGATCCGCAGCGCCTCCGCCGAGGCCGACCGGGTCGAGGTCCGCTACACCCGTCGCGGCATCCCGAAGTCGATCGCGATCGACCCCATCGAGAACGCCGCGGACGAGGAGACCTACTACTCCGTCTCGCTCAGCCGGCTCGACTGAGCCTCTGCGCCTGGTCACGGAGCGCGTACGTCGACCACGGCAGCATTGCCGCGACCGTCGATCCGCACCTCGGCGACGGCGCCGTCGCGCAGCAGGTCCTCGGTCGCGGCGGCCTCGTCCTGGGGAAGGAAGTAGCTCTCGATCCCGCACCGGATCTGCCACGACCGGTCGTCACAGGCGAGGTAGGGCCCGTCCGCGGGACGGTCGCGGGTCCACTCGGCGGCGGCCCACACCTCGCCCTGCTGCACGAGCGTGACGTACACCGCCCCCTCCTCCCCGTCGTCGAGGGTCCCGAGCCCAGGCTCCCCGGACGACTCCGACACGTCGGGACGCAGGTCGGGGTAGTCGAGGGCGACGTAGGCGCCGCGGAACGGGTCGATCGGGTCGAGGGGCGCCACCGTCATCAGGTAGGTGTCGCCGACGACACGCGCCGAGAGCTGCGGTGCCACGGAGAGTCCGACCAAGGCGAGCTGTCCCACGGCGATGACGGCGGTGACGGCGATGCGGTTCATCGGTCTGATCCTTCGGTCGGGGCGGAGGGGGGCGTCGCACCGGTGTCGAGAGCCTGGGCCAGCTCGCGACGGGCGCGGTCGAAGAGGAACCCGGTGCCCAGGAACACGGTGCCGAGGACGACGAAGAGCCAGGCTCCGGTGACGATCGGCGCGAACACCGCGAAGCTCTGGAAGGTCGTGAAGACGACCAGGCCGGCCATCGCCATCCACCTGAGCGGCGGGTGGTCGCGCACCGTGCCGAGCGCGACGAGGCCGACGGCGAGCAGGACGTACGCCGCGACCGAGAGCGCGGCGTGCAACCAGTCGGCAGTGTCGATGTCCGAGGAGTCCGCACCGGTGGTCCAGAGCCCGATCAGGGTCGCGACCACGAGGACGACGATCGCGCCGAGCGGTTCCAGGGACCGCGGACCGGGGCGCGTGGCCACGGCAGCCGCTGCTGCGGCTCCGGCGGCGACGAGCGCGACCACGAGCCAGGGCGACCAGACGACGCCGTCGCCGCCGATGTCGGGGATGGCGGCGACGAACAGGGCCAGGAGCGCCATGCCACCGCCGACCGTGCGCCAGGTCCAGGCGAAGGCGTCGAGGCGACCGTCGTGGAGCACGGCGAGCCCGGCGGCGAGGACGGCGCCGGCACCGAAGAGCACGACGACGGTGAGGGCGCTGGGCTCGTCCCACAACGGGCGGGTGAACCACCAGGCGACGCCGCTGAGGACACCGACGAGGAACGGCATGTGCGCGCGGACCACGTAGCCGTGCAGCAGGGTCGCCACGGACCACAGCCCGAGGAGCCGGGGCTCGAACGCGGGGACCTGCAGGGACTGGGCGGCCTGGAGGAGGACGGCCCCGATGCCCAGTGCGGCGAGCAGGCGCACTGCTCCGACCACGGGGGCCGACGCCCTCCGGGTCGCGAGGAGCTCCCCGCCGGCGAGGAAGGCGAGCCAGATGAGGGTGACCGTGACGAAGCGGGCCACGGGGGAGAGCTGGTCGAGGTTGGCGGCCACGAGCCAGATGAGGCCGATGCCGACGAAGCCGCCACCGAGGGCGAGCAGCACCCGACCGATGCTGAAGCGGGTGTGCGTGTCGGCGCTGTACCTCGTGGTGATCCGGTCGGCCTGGTCCGTGCTGATGATGCCCTGTGAGGTCCACTCGGAGATCTCGGAACGCAGCCAGGCGAGCTGGCGCGGAGGGACCGGGCGGGTGGCGAGGGAGGTGGGAGCGTCCATGGGTCCAGCGTGACGGGTGATCCGGGGGTTGTCCTGAGTACGTCGGCCCATCTGTGCGTGCCGTTCGGCAGCGCGATGCCCGCGGTTGCCGCGGCGTTCAGGTCGCTGTGATGGAACAAGGTGGTGACCCCCACGCACCTGACCCGGGCCGCCGTGGCGCTGGCCCTTGCCGGTGGCCTCGCCGGCGCGACGGCGTACGGCGCCCGCGAGCTGCTGCACCGACAGGCGGCCCAGGCCCGGCAGGCGATCGGCAAGCCGCTCGGCGAGCAGGCGCCCTCGGCCGACAAGCACTACAAGAAGAAGTACGGCGAGCCCGTCGACCTCCTCGTCCTCGGGGACTCCATCGCCGCCGGGCTGGGGGCGGAGAGGGCCAAGCACACCCTCGCCGGTCGCCTGGCGCGCGGGATCGCCCGCGACACGGGCCGGTCGGTGCGCCTGCGCTCGGCGGCGGTCGTCGGTGCGGAGAGCAGCATGCTCGCCGCCCAGCTCGCCTCGCTGCCGCGCTCGTACCGACCTGACGTGGCGGTCGTCGTGGTCGGTGGCAACGACGTCACCCACCGCGTCCCGGTGGCCGAGTCCGTACGCCACCTCGCGGAGGCCGTCGACGAGCTGCGGGCGCGGGGGTCGGAGGTCGTGGTCGGCACGTGTCCCGACCTGGGAGCGCTGCGGCTGGTGCCGCAGCCGTTGCGCGCACTGGGCTCGCGGGCCTCACGTCAGCTCGCGGAGGCCCAGCGCGCAGCGGCGCTCGCCCACGGTGCGCGGGTCGTGTCACTCGCCCACGTGGTGGGCCCGTTCTTCGCCGGCTTCCCCGACGAGATGTTCAGCCTCGATCGCTTCCATCCGAGTGCGCACGGTTACAAGCGGACTGCGAAGGCCATGCTCCCCTCGGTGCTGGCGGCACTGGGCGTGGTGCGGCGGCTGCCCTACGGGCACCACGCCCCCGGGATGGGTGGCTCAGGCTAGGGTTCCCGGGTGCGCACCAGTGCTCGACGAGCCGGCGAGGCCGTCAAGAAGGCAGCCCAGAAGGCTGGACGTCTTCAGGCGGCCCCCGAGCCCGCCCCGTCCACGCCGGACTCCGACAAGGCCGAGCGCCGCCGTCGTCTGCTGGCCAGCAACCTCACCGAGCTCGCCGTCGAGTTCCGCACCGACAAGTGGGGCATCCACAAGTACACCCCGCACTACGAGCGGCACCTGCAGCACCTGCGTCGCGAGTCCTTCACCCTCCTCGAGCTCGGCATCGGCGGCTACAAGAAGCGCCGCCGGAGCGGTGCGTCGATGAAGATGTGGCGCTGGTTCTTCCCCAAGGCCACGATCGTCGGACTCGACATCGAGGACAAGACCTGGCTCACCCGGGGGCACATCCACGCCCATCTCGGTGACCAGACCGACCCCGACGTCCTGCACCGGATCATCGAGGAGCACGGCGCGCCGCTGGTCGTGGTCGATGACGGCAGCCACATCCCGGCGCACGTGCGGGAATCGTTCCGGATCCTGTTCCCGCTGCTGCCCGACGGGGCTGTCTACTGCATCGAGGACACCCAGACGTCCTACTGGCCGGCCTGGGGTGGCGAGCTCGAGCCTCGGGCTGCCGGGACGTCGATGGACCTCGTCAAGGACCTGATCGACGGTCTCAACCACGAGGAGTTCCTCCTCGAGGACTACGAGCCCTCCTACACCGACCAGTGGGTCCGCGCCGTGCACTGCTACCACAACCTCGTGATCATCGAGAAGGGCGACAACCGCGAGGGCACCAACCGCGACCACGCCGCCCACACCTTCCACGGCTCGTCCGAGCTGCCCGAGGGATGAGCTCGCCCCACGACGTCCTCCTGGCGACGAGTGGCGACCTGCCGCACGGTGAGCCCGGCGCGCCCGTGCTCGACGCCGCGCTCGCGTCCCGCGGCATCGACGCCGCCTGGGCCCGGTGGGACGACCCTGATGTCGACTGGGGCTCCGCCGACCTCGTGGCAGTCCGCTCGACCTGGGACTACGTCACCCGGCACGCCGAGTTCCTCGCCTGGGCCGCCTCCCTCGACCAGTCCCGGCTGCTCAACGGGGCCGACGTCTTCGCCTGGAACCACGACAAGCGCTACCTCGCCGACCTCGGTGACCTGCCCACGGTGCCGACGGTGCTCGCGGACGACCGCGCCGCGCTGGCGCAGGCGGTCACCCGCTTCGGCACCGCGGTCGTCAAGCCGCGCGTCGGGGCGGGCGGAGCGGGGCTGATCGTGGTCACCGATCCCGAGGACCCGCGCCTGGGCCGCCCGGTCCGCAGCCACCCCGACTACCCCGAGGTCGGCGGGCCCTGGGTGGTCCAGCCGCTCGTGGAGTCCATCCGCACCCATGGTGAGGTGTCGGTCTACGTCCTGGACGGTCGGCTCGTCCAGCGCTTCGACAAGCAGCCCGGCGCGGACGACGTACGGGTCAACGAGGAGTTCGGCGGGCACGTGCGTGTCGCCGAGATGGGCGATGTCGGCGACCTGGCGATGCGGGCGCACGACGCCATGCGCGAGCGCTTCGGCCGCCCGATGGACTACCTGCGCGTGGACCTGCTCCAGTGGGACGGCGACTGGGTGGTGAGCGAGCTCGAGCTCATCGAGCCGGGGCTCTACCTCGACGTGTCGCCCACCAACGCCGGTCCCTACGCCGACCTGCTGCGACGCCGCATCGGCTGAGCACCGGGCCCGCGGCCCGCAAGATCCCGCGGCCGGGGGGTTGTCGGCGTCCGAATGGCCTAGTGGCCAGTGGTCACATCGGGCTATTAAGTCCGGCCGCAGTGCTGAGGCATTCTTGCTCCCTCATCACTAGCGTCCTTCACGGTAGGGCGCGCTGTGCTCTCGGGAACGCGTACTGGTGCCCGTCCGAGCGCGGGTCGTGCGCTCACTGTCAGGCAACGAGGGAGCAAGCACATGAGGATTTTCCGCAGACGACGCGGCGATCGAGGCGCTGCCGCGGTGGAGTTCGCCCTGGTGGTGCCGCTCCTGCTCACCTTCTTGCTCGGCACCGTGGAGCTCGGGCTGTACATGAAGGACTACGTGTCGATGAGCAGCAGCGCCCGGGCGGGCGCTCGCGCCGCCTCGGCCGCAGCGGACGCCGGTCCCGGCACCTGCGAGGCCAGCGCCAGTCCCCCGCCGTGCACTCCGGCGAACGCACCGGGCTTCGCCCAGGCCGCTGCGGACACCATGCAGACCGCCGGCATGGCCATGAACACCGACGACATCAACTGGGTGATGATCTACTCCGCGAACACGTCGGGCTTCCCCGGCACGGGCACCACGATCCCGTCGACATGTCCTGCCAACTGCGTGAAGTACGTGTGGGACGCCGGGCTCAGCAAGTTCCGCTACTCCAGCGGGTCGTGGTCATCGGCGTCGGTGAACGCCTGCGTCAACCAGTCCGAGTCGGTCGGAGTGATCCTGCAGGCCCGTCACAACTGGATGACGGGCCTGGTCGGCGGCCTGATGGGCGGCAACAAGATCATGAACGAGCGGACCGTGATGAAGTTCGAGCCGCTCGAGCAGGACCGGTGCAAGCCCGGCACCCCCAATGCGCACAACTGATCGGACAACAGACGTGAAGCTGATCCAGCACGTGACCCGGCGCCGGGACGAGATCGGTGCGACAGCCATCCTCGTCGCGCTCTTCTTCTCCTTCATCGCGCTCCCGCTCGGGGCCGTGACCATCGACGTGTCCCGCCTCTACGTCGAGCTCCAACGGGTGCAGGCGGCGGCCGACGCTGCCGCGACGGCCGGGGTGACGTACATGCCGGACGACTTCGCCAGCGCCAGGGCGCGCGCGATCGAGGTGGCCGAGGACAACGGCTTCCCCAACTCGGGCACCTCCACCGTGGCGGTCGTGGTCGGCTCGAAGCCGACCCAGCTCAAGGTCACGGTGTCCTCGCGGGTCGACAACGCCTTCGCGAGCACCTTCGGCGTCCCGAACTCGACGGTGTCGCGCTCGGCGATGGCGGACTTCAACGGCCCGGCTCCGATGGGCAGCCCGTGCAACGCCTTCGGCAACGAGGCGCCGGGCAGCTCCAGCAGCGGCCCGACCGGGTCGGTCATCAACGTGCCCCCGCCCGCGACCTGCCCGACCACCCCGCAGTTCTGGGGGGCGATGGCCGGACCGGACGTCGACAAGAACCAGGGCGCGCAGTTCGAGACCCGCTACTGCGGCGGGGGCGAGGACAACTGCAGCGGCAGCACCAACGTCGAGTTCGACCCCAAGGGCTTCTTCTACCTCGTCCGCGTCGGCGCCACCGGTGTCGGCCAGTCCGTGCAGCTGCAGGTCTACGACCCGGCCTACGCGAGCACCGGATCGCGCTGCACGAGCGAGCCCTACAACAACCCCGGCAGCACCACCTCGCCGCCGACGGCCTGGGGCGGCACGTGGAACCCCCGGGCCACGGACGCCCGTCAGCGCTACTGGCGCACCGGCACCACCTGGGGTGGGTACGGCATCACGACCCAGCCCAACGAGTTCTGCACCGGTGACGACCCCAACAGCAGTCGCTACTCCGGGAGCGAGGACGCCGGCGTCACGTCCTTCGCGCTGCGACGTCCGGTGGACACCCTGGTGCCGTGGCAGGGCGTCCCCGAGCCCGGCTGCGCACGCCAGTACCCGGGCTACGTGGCCGACGACATGTCCCTCGAGGCACTCAAGTCCAGCGACAGCGACTACAACGAGAGTCTGGCCGCCGTGTTCCACCAGTGGGTCAGCCTGTGCACCTTCACCCCGACCCAGGCCGGGGACTACTACCTGCAGGTGCGCAACAACGTGGCGCTGGGTGGCACCGCGGACGGCAACGGCGGCTACTCCGGCAACAACACCGTCTACACCCAGCTCGGCGACAACACGGCCGTGCGGGGCACCGGCACCAACAACTTCGCCCTCCGGGCGGTGACCTCCGCTCCTGCCGGGGGCATCTCGGTGGCTGCCTACGAGAAGATGCGCATCTTCGCCAACTCCGACTCGGCGACGACCGAGTTCAACCTGGTGCGCGTCCCTCCGGCGGCGGCCAACAAGTCGCTCGTGATCAGCTTCTTCGACGTGGGCGAGGGCGCGACGGCCGGGTCGGTGAAGGTGATCAAGCCGACGGACGCCAGCGGCATCGCGACGAACATCGCCGGATGCGTCGGGACCGGGGTGCGCAACGGCAACCTCACCAACTGCGAGATCACCGGCATCACGTCGGCGTTCTTCAACGGCAAGTACCAGGAGATCCGGGTGCCCATCCCGAGCACCTACAACTGCACCGTGACGAGCCAGGGCGGCTGCTGGTTCCGCATCAAGGTGAGCTTCGGTGTCGGTCAGGTGACGGACGCGACCACGTGGACCGCGCGTATCGACGGTGAGCCGGTCCGCCTGATCGAGTAGCCCCACGCCACACTGCAGACGCCGCCCCGGGTCCCCGGGGCGGCGTTTGCACTCTCGGGGGTCGAGTGCTAAACATGAGGCTGGCACTCTCGTCATGAGAGTGACAACGACCCAGGTGACGCTGAGGTCGGCGAGGTCGGCGGGAATGGATCGCCGGCGGAGCCGGTCGTCCGTCGCGGGCAGCCCGCCTGGCGTCCCCACCACAGACTCACGTCGACAGGAATCGCGAAGAGTTATGCCGAAGCTGATTGCTTTCAACGAAGAGGCCCGCCGCGGGCTCGAGCGGGGTATGAACACCCTCGCCGACGCGGTCAAGGTCACCCTCGGTCCCAAGGGCCGCAACGTCGTCCTGGAGAAGAAGTGGGGCGCCCCCACGATCACCAACGACGGTGTCTCGATCGCCAAGGAGATCGAGCTGGAGGACCCCTACGAGAAGATCGGCGCCGAGCTGGTCAAGGAGGTCGCCAAGAAGACCGACGACGTCGCCGGTGACGGCACGACGACGGCCACGGTCCTGGCCCAGGCCATGGTGCGCGAGGGTCTGCGCAACGTCGCCGCAGGCGCCAACCCGATGGATCTCAAGCGTGGCATCGAGGCCGCCGTCGCCGCCGTGTCCGAGCAGCTGCTCGTCATGGCGAAGGACGTCGAGACCAAGGAGCAGATCGCTTCCACCGCCTCGATCTCGGCTGCTGACACCACCGTCGGCGAGATCATCGCCGAGGCGATGGACAAGGTCGGCAAGGAAGGCGTCATCACCGTCGAGGAGTCCAACACCTTCGGGCTGGACCTCGAGCTGACCGAGGGCATGCGGTTCGACAAGGGCTACATCTCTGCCTACTTCGCCACCGACCTCGAGCGCATGGAGGCGGTGCTGGAGGACCCCTACGTCCTCATCGTCAACTCCAAGGTGTCGACGGTCAAGGACCTGCTGCCGCTGCTGGAGAAGGTCATGCAGTCCGGCAAGCCGCTGCTGATCATCGCCGAGGACGTCGACGGCGAGGCGCTGTCGACCCTGGTGGTCAACAAGATCAAGGGCACGTTCCGCTCCGTCGCCGTCAAGGCGCCGGGCTTCGGTGACCGCCGCAAGGCCATGCTGCAGGACATCGCGATCCTGACCGGCGGCCAGGTCATCTCCGAGGAGGTCGGCCTCAAGCTCGAGTCGGCCGGCCTGGAGCTGCTCGGCCAGGCCCGCAAGGTCGTCATCACCAAGGACGAGACCACCATCGTCGAAGGTGCCGGCGACCAGGGCCAGATCGAGGGCCGGGTCAACCAGATCCGCGCCGAGATCGAGAAGTCGGACTCCGACTACGACCGCGAGAAGCTCCAGGAGCGCCTCGCCAAGCTCGCCGGCGGCGTGGCCGTCATCAAGGTCGGCGCGGCCACCGAGGTCGAGCTGAAGGAGCGCAAGCACCGCATCGAGGACGCTGTCCGCAACGCCAAGGCTGCGGTCGAGGAGGGCATCGTCGCCGGTGGCGGCGTCGCGCTCGTCCAGGCCGGCATCGAGGCGTTCGCCAAGCTCGACCTCACGGGCGACCAGGCCACCGGTGCCAACATCGTCCGCGTGGCGATCGAGGCCCCGCTCAAGCAGATCGCGATCAACGCCGGTCTCGAGGGTGGCGTCGTGTCCGAGAAGGTGCGCAACCTCCCCGCGGGCCACGGCCTCAACGCCGCGACCGGTGACTACGTCGACATGATCGCCGAAGGCATCATCGACCCGGCCAAGGTCACCCGCTCGGCGCTGCAGAACGCCGCGTCGATCGCCGCGCTGTTCCTCACCACCGAGGCCGTCGTGGCCGACAAGCCCGAGAAGGCGCCGGCCATGGGTGGCGGCGGCGACATGGGCGGCATGGGCGGCATGGACTTCTGATCACCAAGTCCTGAACCACGGCACCACCAGCAGGGCCCCCGCTCCGGCGGGGGCCCTGCTGCGTGCGGCCGCCTGCGGTGGCGGTCACTGATAGGAATGGCCCATGCGCCTCCCCGTGCCCGGTCCTCGTGACGTGATCTCCGCCCTCGAGAAGGGCGGCGAGCAGGTGGAGGCGCTGATGGGGGCCGTCCCGCGCGCGCTGGCGCTCCTGGAGCGGGCCGAGGCCCTCCTCGACCGTGCGTCGTCGACGATCGCGCGCGTGGGGACCGTCACCGAGGACGCCGCTGCCGTGATCGAGCGCACCCGGGGCGTGGTCGACAGGGCCGAGGTCCAGGTGGCGCGGGTGACCGGGCTGGTCGATGCGATGGAGCCGTCGCTTCTCACCCTCCGGCCGACCTTGGAGACCCTGGCCGACACCACCCACCCCGACGAGGTGGCGGCGCTCGTCCGTCTGGTCGACACCCTGCCGGAGCTGACCCGGCGCGTGGAGAGCGACGTGCTGCCGGTGATGGCCACCCTCGGGACCGTCGCGCCCGACGTGCACGACCTGCTCACGGTCGCCCGCGAGCTCAACGACATGCTTGCCAAGGTCCCCGGCATGGGGCGCATCAAGCGCCGCATCGACGAGGAGGAGGGCGAGGACCGCACGGAGGAGACGACCCGGTGAGCCTCCGCCGGAACCACACGGGAGCAGGACCCGTCCGATCAAGTGAGGGGGCGGGCCGCTCCGCCCGCCCGACGAAGGGAAGCTCGACATGATGCGACGCCGTACGACGCACCTGATGCCCACCGCGATCGCGGTCCTGGCCCTCACCCTGACCGGGTGCGGCGGCGAGGACGACGCGGACACCGCAGCCGACGCCGCGAGCCCGACGCCGACCTCCACCAGCGCGGACGAGACCCTGGCGCTCACCGCGGACAGCGCGGCGGCAGGCAAGTGCGCGGTCCCCAACGCCGAGACGCTCGCCACCTTCGACACCGCCTTCGCGGGCACGGTCACCTCGCTCGACGACGGCACCGCCACCTTGTCGGTGGACGAGTGGTACGCCGGTGGCGAGGCGGCCACGGTGAGCGTCGAGTCACCGAGCGGGGACCTCCCGAACCTGCTGATGGCCGTCGACTTCGAGGAGGGCAAGACCTACCTGGTCAGCGCCAGCGCGGAGCGGGTCACCCTGTGCGGGTTCACCGGCGAGCAGACCCCCGAGCTTCAGGCGCTCTACGACGAGGCCTATCAGCAGTGACCTCCGTCGTCGGCGTGCTCCTCGCCGCGGGGGCGGGGGAGCGCTTCGGCGGACCCAAGGCGCTGGCCCGCGACGACGACGGCACGTCGTGGCTGCTGCGCTCGGTGCAGGCCCTGTCGCCGTGTCCCGAGATCGTCGTCGTGCTGGGCGCGGAGGCCGAGCGGGCAGCGGCGCTGCTGCCGATGTCGGTCTCGCGCGTGCGCGCCGACGACTGGTCCGAGGGCATGGGCGCCTCCCTGCGCACCGGGCTCGCTGCTCTGGCCTCGACCGCCCACGACGCGGCGCTCGTCTCCCTGGTCGACCTCCCTGACGTCGACGCCGGCGTGGTGGCCCGGCTGGCGGCCGCCGCGACCGGGCGCGGCGACCTCGCACGGGCGGCGTACGGCGGGGTGCCGGGACACCCGGTGCTGATCGGACGTGACCACTGGGCAGGCGTCATCGACACCGCGACCGGGGACCGGGGGGCGCGCGACTACCTGGCCGCCCGCGAGGTCACCCTGGTCGAGTGCGGCGACCTCGCCACCGGCGTGGACGTGGACCACCGAACCTAGCCATCGCCCGGCACCTCGCCCGGCCCGGGCCCGGACCCAACGTCCAGCCAACGTGCCGGGTCGTAGCCTGAGGAGCATGGACTCTGTCGCCGACGTGTCCGCCCGCCTGGGCGCGACCGGCTACCTCGCTGACGAGGAGCTGGCCACGGTCGTGTTCCTGGCCTCGCGGATGCAGCGACCGCTGCTGCTCGAGGGCGAGCCCGGCACCGGCAAGACGGCTCTGGCCGAGGCCCTCGCCGAGAGCCTCGACCTGCCGCTCGTGCGGCTCCAGTGCTATGAGGGGATCGACGCCAGCCAGGCGCTCTACGACTGGGACTTCCCGCGGCAGATCCTGCACCTGAGGGCGCTCGAGGCGTCGGGCGAGGTGGACTCCGACGAAGCCGAGAAGAGCCTGTACGACGAGCGCTTCCTGCTCTCGCGACCCGTCCTCGCCGCGCTGCGCCAGGCGCCGGCCGTGCTGCTGGTCGACGAGGTGGATCGCGCCGACGACGAGTTCGAGGCGTTCCTCCTGGAGGTCCTCTCGACCTGGCAGGTCACCATCCCCGAGTTCGGCACGGTCACTGCGCCCGAGCCGCCGCTGGTGGTGCTGACCTCCAACCGCACCCGCGAGCTGCACGACGCGCTGAAGCGCCGGTGCCTCTACCACTGGATCGACCACCCGGGCCTCGAGCGCGAGGTGGAGATCGTCCGCTCGCGGGCGCCCGAGGTCAGCGAGACGCTGGCCCGGCAGGTCGTCGGACTGGTGCAGCAGCTGCGCGGGCGCGACGACCTGCTCAAGCCGCCCGGGGTCGCCGAGACCCTCGACTGGGCGCGCGCCCTCACCTACCTCGGCACCGAGGAGCTCGACCTGGCCTCGGCGGCCGCGACGCTCGGGGCGCTGCTGAAGTATCGCGAGGACGCCGACCGGGTGAAGGCGGCGCTGGACCGGATGCTGGCGCGATGAGCGTGACGGCACGGTCGGCGGACGAGATCCTGCTCGGTTTCGCCCGTGCGCTGCGCGCCTCCGGCGTCCCGGTCACCCAGGACCGCTCCCAGGGCTTCCTGGCCGCCGTCGCACAGGTCGGGGCCGACGACCGGCAGGCGACCTACTGGGCGGGACGGGCCACGCTCTGCGGCTCACCCGACGACCTGGCCCGCTACGACCAGGTGTTCGCCGCCTGGTTCGACGCCCGCGACGGACTGCCGCGAGCCCGACCCCGCGAGCAGTCGCGCCCGTCCACCGCCCACCTCCTGCCCGACGCCGAGGGTGGCGGCCGGGACGGCGACGAGGGTGAGGAGGACGTCGTGCGGGCCGCGGCGTCCGCCGCCGAGGTCCTGCGGCACCGCGATGTCGCCACCCTCGACACCGCGGAGAAGCGGCGCCTGGCCGGGATGTTCGCCCGCCTGTCGCTGCGCCCGCCGAGTCGTCGTACGGCCCGGCACCGGAGGTGGCACCGCGGTCAGGTCGACGCCTCCCGCACCCTGCGCAACTCGCTGCGACACCTGGGGGAGCCGGGCGAGATCGCGTGGCGCCGACGCGGCACCCGGCCGCGACGGGTGGTGCTGCTCGTCGACGTGAGCGGCTCGATGAGCCTGTACGCCGACGCGCTGCTGCGGCTGGCCCACCGCCTCACGCAGAGCGCGCGCACCACCGGCGG
Organism: uncultured Actinomycetota bacterium; assembly: GCA_963726515.1. Classification (GTDB taxonomy): domain Bacteria; phylum Actinomycetota; class Actinomycetes; order Propionibacteriales; family Nocardioidaceae; genus Nocardioides. The sequence goes on along the minus strand of CAVSCW010000015.1, from coordinate 859,482 downwards.
CACGGTCGAGACCTTCACGGTCGGCACCCGGCTGACCCACGTCACCCGCGCCCTGCGCTCCCGCGACGCCGACCGCGCCATCGTGGCGGCCGGGGAGGTGGTGCCGGACTGGTCCGGCGGCACCCGGCTGGGGGAGAACCTGCGGGTGTTCCTGGACCGCTGGGGCCAACGCGGTCTGGCGCGCGGCGCGGTCGTGGTGGTCTTCAGCGACGGCTGGGAGCGCGGGGACGCCGAGCTGTTGGGCGATCAGATGGCCCGGCTGCAGCGGATCGCGCACCGCGTCATCTGGGTCAACCCGCACCGCGGCAAGGCGGGCTACGAGCCCCTGCAGGGGGGCGTGGTGGCGGCCCTGCCGCACTGCGACGACTTCCTCGCCGGTCACTCGCTGGCGACCTTCGCCGACCTCACGGAGGTGATCGCGCGTGCGTGACGTGCTGCCCGAGCTGATGCGGTGGTGGGAGGCCGGGGAGACGGTCGGCGTGGGCACCGTGGTGGCCACCTTCCGCTCCGCGCCCCGCCCGCCCGGTGCGTCGATGCTGGTGGGGCCCGACGAGACCGCTGTCGGGTCGGTGTCCGGCGGCTGCGTCGAGGGCGCCGTCTACGAGCTCGCCCAGGGCGTGGTCGCATCCGGGGAGCCGGTGCTCGAGCGCTACGGCGTCTCCGACGACGACGCCTTCGCCGTGGGGCTGACCTGTGGGGGGATCCTCGACGTCTTCGTGGAGCAGGTCTCCCGCACGACCTTCCCGCAGCTGGGTGAGGTCGCCGCCGACGTCGAGGCCGGTCGACCTGTCGCCCTGGCCACCGTCATCGACCACCCGGACCCCACCCGGGTGGGCCGCCGGCTGGTCGTGCGTCCCCACGCCGCCGCCGAAGGCGGCCTCGGCTCACCGCGGGCCGACGCAGCCGTCCACGACGACGCCCTCGGCCTGCTGGCCGCCGGCACCAACGCCACGCTCACCTACGGCCCCGACGGCGAACGCCGGGGCGAGGGCATGCGGGTGTTCGTCTGGGGCTTCGCGCCCAAGCCGCGGATGCTGGTCTTCGGGGCGATCGACTTCGCGGCAGCCGTGGCCAAGGTGGGGTCGTTCCTCGGCTATCACGTCACCGTCTGCGACGCCCGTCCCGTCTTCGCCACCACCTCGCGCTTCCCGGGCGCCGACGAGGTCGTCGTCGACTGGCCGCACCGCTACCTCGCAGCCGAGCTCGAGGCCGGGCGCGTCGACCGGCGCACGGTGCTGGCGGTGCTGACCCACGACCCGAAGTTCGACGTGCCGCTGCTCGAGGTGGCGTTGCGGCTCGACGACGACGCGCGGCCCGGCTACATCGGCGCGATGGGGTCGCGGCGCACCCACGAGGAGCGGATGGCGCGGCTGGTCGAGGCCGGGCTCACCGCCGACGAGATCGCGCTGCTCTCCTCGCCCATCGGCCTCGACCTCGGCGCGCGCACGCCGGAGGAGACGGCCGTGTCGATCGCCGCCGAGATCGTGGCACGTCAGTGGGGCGGGTCCGGTGAGCGCCTGGCCGTGACCGAGGGCCGGATCCACCACGACGACTGAGCCGGCCACTGGTCCGGCCTCCCTGTTGTGAGCCTCACACTCGGGCTAGGTTGGCCGCGACCCCGTGGGAGCCGACATGACGAGTGAAGACCTGCACGCACGCCGCGTGAGCGCCGTGCGCGCCTGGACGCAGTTCGTCGCCGAGGGCGAGGAGGAGGCGGCGGTCCGCCCCGAGATCCTGCGCAGCTGGCAGCTCTCGGGAGTCGTCTCGCCCACGGTCACCCACGCCCCGCTCGACGACGAGGGCGACACGGCCGAGTTCTGGAACCAGTCGCCCCTGCAGACCGCCGTCTCGCGGGTGCAGGACGAGCTGCGCCGCACCGCCGAGGACGGCGACCTGGTCATCGCGATCACCGACGAGCACACCCGCATCCTGTGGACGTACGGCGGTCGGGTGATGCGGCGCAAGGCCGAGACGGTCAACTTCGTGCCCGGCGGGCGCTGGGACGAGCTGAGCGTCGGGACCAACGCGCTGGCCATCGCCGGACGGACGGGCGCCCCCTCGATGGTGTTCAGCGCCGAGCACTACGCCGAGGTCGTCCACAACTGGGTGTGCTGGGCCGCGCCGGTGTTCGACCCGGCCACCGGCCTGCCGCTCGGCGTCATCGACCTGTCGACCACCTGGGACCGGACCCACCCGATCGGGCTGGCGACCGCGCGGGTGATGGCACGACTGCTCGAGACCGCGCTGCCCACCGATCGGCCCACGACACCAGCGGGGACCGTCGGGCCGAACCAGCCCGGCCTGACGCTGACGCTCCTCGGCACCGCCGAGGTCTGGCTCGACGGGCAGCGGCTGCTGCTCAACCGGCGCCAGACCGAGATCCTGGCCCTGCTCGCGCTGCACCCGGGCGGGTTGTCGGTGGAGCACCTGCACGCGCTGCTCTACGGCGACTCGAGCGTCACCACCTCCACGCTCAAGGCCGAGGTGTCGCACCTGCGCGCCGCCCTGTCCGGCCAGCTCTCCTCGCGCCCCTACCGGCTGACCATGCCCGTGGCGACCGACATCGAGGAGGTGCAGCGGCTGCTGCGCCGCGGCGACGTGCGTGCCGCGGTGCGGGCCTACGGCGGGGACCTGCTCCCCGGCACCGAGTCGCCGGCCCTCGTCCAGATGGGCGACTACCTCGCCGTGAGCGTGCGCGAGGCGCTGCTGGCCCACCCCGACCCCGACGCCGTGCTGCGCTACAGCGACCTGGCGCCGTACGACACCGCGGTGGTCGAGGCCTGCCTGGCCGCTCTCCCGGTCCGCCACCCGGTGGCGCCGCTGCTCAAGGGGAAGCTGGCGTCCGCGCGCTGAGTTCTCTGCTGCAGGAGTCACCGCTGGAGCGGTGACTCCCGCGCGATTCGGCCGTTGCAACGGCCCATCCGCGTCGAACTCCCCCCACCCGTGGGGCTGGTGGGGCTCCAGGGACGGCCCCCAACCGTTGGCCAACCACGGCGACCTAGATTCGTAGCCACGTGACCCACCTCACACTGGAGCGGCCTGATGACGAAGATCGAACTCACCGTCGACGGGGCTGCGGTCTCTGACGACGTCGAGCCCCGCATGCTCCTCGTGCAGTACCTGCGCGAGAAGCTCGGCAAGACCGGCACCGTGATCGGCTGCGACACCTCCAACTGCGGCGCGTGCACCGTGCACCTCGACGGCACCAGCGTGAAGTCGTGCAACGTGCTGGCGGTGCAGGCCAACGGCCGCACGGTCACCACGATCGAAGGCCTCGCCGACACCGCCGAGGGTGAGCTGCACCCGGTGCAGGAGTCCTTCCGCGAGTGCCACGGCCTCCAGTGCGGCTTCTGCACGCCGGGCATGATCATGCAGGCCGTGGACCTGCTGGGGGAGAACCCCGACCCCACCGAGGAGGAGGTGCGGCTCGGCATGGAGGGCAACCTCTGCCGCTGCACCGGCTACCACAACATCGTCAAGAGCGTGCTCCACGCGGCCCAGGGAGCGAAGGCATGAGCACCACCCAGGACCGTCCCGCAGCGGAGATCGGCAAGGACCGGCGCCGCAAGGAGGACCAGCGGCTGATCACCGGTCGCACCCGCTGGACCGACAACATCACCCTGCCGGGGATGCTCCACCTGGCCATGGTGCGCAGCCCCTTCGCCCACGCCACCATCACCTCGGTCGACACCGAGGCGGCCAAGGCCTCGCCGAACGTCGTCGCCGTGCTGTCGGGCAAGGACTTCGGGGACGAGCTCGGCGTCTGCATCAACGCCTGGCCGATCACCCCGGACCAGAAGACGCCGACGCACTCGCCGATGCCCGCCGACCGGGTCGCCTTCGCGGGCGAGATCGTCGCCGTGGTGGTGGCGCGCAGCGCCGCCGAGGCCCGCGACGCCGCCGAGCTGGTCGACGTGGAGTACGACGAGCAGCCGGCCGTGGTCGGCATCAAGAACGCTCTGCAGGACCAGGTCCTCGCCCACCCCGAGCTCGGCACCAACAAGTCGGCGCTGTGGGTCTTCGACTCGGCCGAGGCCGGCACCGGCACCGACGTCGAGGCCGCGATCGAGTCGGCCCGCACGGACGGCATCCTCATCGAGCGCGAATACCGCCAGCAGCGCCTGATCCCCGCCTTCATGGAGCCGCGCAGCGTCGTGGTCGACCCCACCGGTGAGCAGCTCACCATGTGGTCCGCGACCCAGATCCCGCACATCCTCCGGTTCGCCCTGGCAGCCACCACGGGCGTGCCCGAGTCGAAGATCCGCGTCATCGCCCCCGACGTCGGTGGTGGTTTCGGCGGCAAGCTGCAGGCCACTCCGGAGGAGTGGATCGCCTGGGCGGTGGCGCGTCGGCTGTCCAAGCCGGTGAAGTACACCGAGACCCGCAGCGAGAGCCTGATGGCGGCCCACCACGGCCGCGACCAGGTCCAGACCCTCACCCTGGCCGCCGACAAGGACGGCAACGTCACCGGCTTCAAGGTGCACCTCGACGCGGATCTGGGTGCCTACGTCGCCATCGTCGGCGGCGGCGTGCCGGTGCTGGGCGCCTTCATGTTCAACAGCATCTACAAGTTCCCCGCCTACCGCTTCGAGTGCCAGACGGTGCTCACCAACACCACCTTCACCGACGCCTACCGAGGCGCCGGCCGACCCGAGGCGACGTACGCCATCGAGCGGATGATGGACGAGCTGGCCGCGGAGGTCGGCGTCGACCCCCTCGAGATCCGTGAGCGCAACTGGATCACGCACGAGGAGTTCCCGTTCACCACCGTCGCCGGTCTGGAGTACGACACCGGCAACTACGAGGCCGCGACCGCCCTGGCCAGGGAGTCCTTCGGCTACGACGCGCTCCGCGCCGAGCAGAAGGAGCGCCGCGACCGCGGCGACCGGGTGCAGCTGGGCATCGGGGTCTCCACCTTCACCGAGATGTGCGGGCTGGCGCCGAGCCGGGTGCTCGGCAGCCTCGACTACGGCGCAGGCGGCTGGGAGCACGCGAGCGTGCGGATGCTCGCCACCGGCAAGGTCGAGATCGTCACCGGCGCGAGCGCTCACGGGCAGGGCCACGAGACGGCGTTCAGCCAGATCGTCGCGGACCGGCTCGGCGTGCCGTTCGACGACGTCGAGGTGCTGCACGGCGACACCCAGATCGCGCACAAGGGCCTCGACACCTACGGCTCGCGCTCACTGGTGGTCGGCGGTGAGGCGCTCGTCCGCGCGGTCGACAAGGTGATCGACAAGGCCAAGCACCTCGCTGCGCACCTGCTCGAGGCCAGTCAGGACGACCTGGACTACGCCGACGGCCGGTTCACCGTCCGCGGCACCGACCAGGGCATCGCGATCCAGGAGCTCTCCACGGCGGCCTTCGCGGCGCACAACTACCCCGAGGACATGGAGCCCAGCATCGACGCCGAGGCGACCTACGACCCGGTCAACTTCAACTACCCCCACGGCACGCACCTGTGCGCCATGGAGGTCGACACCGAGACCGGTGCGGTGAAGATGCGCAAGTACACCTGCTGCGACGACATCGGGGTCATCATCAACCCGCTGATCGTCGCCGGACAGGTCCATGGCGGCCTGGTGCAGGGGATCGCCCAGGCGCTGTGGGAGGAAGCGGTGCACGACGAGGCGGGCACGCTCGTGAGCGGCTCGTTCGTCGACTACCTCCTGCCGACGTCGGCGGACACCATCTCCTTCGACGTCATCCACACCGACGACCCCAGCGTCTGCACGACCAACACGCTCGGCACCAAGGGCGTGGGAGAGGCCGGCACGATCGCGTCCACCCCGGCGGTCGTCAACGCGGTGGTCGACGCCGTGCGCCACCTGGGCATCGACGACATCCAGATGCCCTGCACCCCCGAGCGGGTCTGGCGGGCGATCCAGGGCTCGAGGTCCGGGGGAGCGACCGAGACGCCGCCGGATGCGATGCCGCACTTCGAAGAGGGCGCACCCAACCAGGACGGAGCAGACCAGTGATCCCGGTGAAGTTCGACTACCTCGCACCGACCTCGGTCGAGGAGGCCCTCGCCGCGCTCGGTGAGCACGGTGACGAGGCGAAGATCCTGGCCGGTGGGCAGAGCCTGCTCCCGGTGCTGCGGATGCGGCTCAACGCCCCCGAGTACGTCATCGACCTCGGCGGCATCAGCTCGCTGAGGGGGATCCGGGACGACGGCGACGCCATCGTCATCGGCGCGATGACCACCCACCACGACGTGCGCGACAACCCGCTCGTCAAGGAGCACGCGCTGCTGCTGTCCAAGGCGGCCGCGGAGGTGGCCGACTCGCAGATCCGGCACCGTGGCACCTTCGGCGGCGCGCTGGCGCACGCGGACCCGGCGGGCGACCTCGGGGCACCGGCGCTCGCGCTCGGGGCCGAGTTCGTGATCGCCGGACCGGGCGGGACCCGCACGGTGGGGGCCGACGACTTCTTCGTCGACCTCTTCGAGACCGCGATCGGCGAGGACGAGATCCTCACCGAGGTGCGTGTCCCCAAGCACACCGGCTGGGGCGCCCACTATGAGAAGTTCGTCCGGGTCGCGCACCAGTGGCCGATCGTGGCCATCGCCGCAACGGTCAAGGGCTCGATCGACGAGGCCCGCGTGGGCCTGACCAACATGGGCTCGACCCCGCTGCGGGCGCGCGCCACCGAGGCGGCGCTGGCGGGCGCGAGCGCGACGGAGGACGGCGTACGCGAGGCGGCCGGGCTGGCGGCCGAGGGCACCAACCCGCCCTCGGACCTCAACGGCGCTGCCGACTACCGCCAGCACCTGGCCCGGGTGCTCACCGGGCGAGCGGTGCTGAAGGCTGCGGGGGCCTAACGTGGAGCTGAGCCACCAGTTCACCGTCCCGATCGGTGTCGAGGAGACCTGGGCGCACTTCAACGACATCGCCTCCGTCGCCGAGTGCTTCCCGGGCGCCCAGGTGACGGAGGCCGACGAGTCGTCGTTCGCCGGCTCGGTCAAGGTCAAGCTCGGTCCGATCGCCCTGCTGTACAACGGGTCCGGGACCTTCGTGGACAAGGACGAGGCGGCGCACCGCTTCGTCGTCGACGCCAAGGGCAAGGACAAGCGGGGCAACGGCACCGCCGGCGCCAAGGTCACCGTGTCGATGTCCGACACCGGCGGATCGACCGACGTCTCGGTCGAGACCGACCTCGCCATCACGGGCAAGCCCGCCCAGTTCGGGCGTGGCGTCATGCAGGACGTCTCGGACAAGCTGCTGGGGCAGTTCGTGGCGTGCCTGGAGCAGCGTCTGGCTGCTCCCGAGCCGTCGGTCGATGAGCCGGCCGCGGCGAGCGAGCCGTCGGTGGCCGCGGCCGCCCCGGCGGCGTCCCCTGCCCCGCCCCCGCCCCCGCCCCCGCCGGCACAACCGGTCGAGGCGCTCGACCTCGGCAGCGCGGTGCTGCCGATCATCCTCAAGTCCTACTGGAAGCACGCCCTGGCCGCGGTGGTGGTGCTCGCGATCCTGCGGCGGCTGCTCAAGCGCTGAGCCGCCCGCCGCTCAGAAGACGTGGAGCGGCCGGAACTGCACGGAGATCCGCGGTCCGCAGTGTGCCGCCTTGGGCACGGCGTGCTCCCAGGTGCGCTGGCAGGAGCCGCCCATCACCACCAGGTCGCCGTGGCCCATGGTGATCGCGATCGAAGCGCCACCCCCGCGGGGACGCAGGAGCAGGCGTCGCGGGTCCCCGAGGCTGACGATCGCCACCATCGTGTCGTCGGTGCGACCCCGGCCGATGGTGTCGCCGTGCCAGGCCACCGAGTCGCGACCGTCGCGGTAGTAGCAGCAGCCGGCGCTCACGAACCCCTCCCCGAGCTCGGGCAGGTAGTGCTCACTGAGCTCGGTGCGGGCCCGGACGAGCGACGGGTGCGGCAGGGGGTCGTCGGCGAGGTAGGTGTGCACGAGGCGCGGGACGTCCACCACGGTGTCGTACATCTCGCGTCGCTCCGAGCGCCACGGCACCCGCTCCACCAGGGCGGCGAAGACCTCGTCGGCGTGGGCCAGCCAGTTGCGCTGGACGTCGACCCACGCACCTCGCGACAGGACGCGGCGATCGGGCGCGAGACCCGCGGGAGCGGCGGTCTCGTCGGCGAACAAGGACGTCTGGAAGTCCACGGGACGCAGCATAACCGATGAGTCGAACACCTGTTCTAAGATCAAGAACGCGTCAAGTGTTGACCGCAGGCTTTGTCAATTCAGTGACACCGGTCCAGCCCAGTCCTACCCTTTGGGGTATGGACCAGGCCGACCTCATCGTTCCGCGTCAGCAGCGGCCGCTGAAGCACGTCCAGGTCCGCGAGCACGTGCGCGGCCTCATCGAGGCACAGCCGCCCGGCTCCGCCGCCCCCTCCGAGCGCGAGCTCGTCGCTCGTTTCGGCGTCGCCCGGATGACGGTGCGCCAGGCGCTCGACGCCCTGGTCGCGGAGGGTCTGCTCGAGCGGATCCCCGGTCGCGGCACGTTCGTCGCGCAGCCACCGAAGACGGGTGGACGACTGAGCTCGTTCACCGAGGAGATCCGTCGACGCGGCATGCTGCCCGAGTCGCAGACCCTGCTGGCCCGCGTGGAGCAGGCCGGTCCGGGTGTGGCGCGCGCGCTGGACATCTCTCCGGGTGACCCGGTCCTGCACTGGCGCCGGCTGCGCCGCGCCGACCAGGCCATCATCTGCGTCGAGGACGCCTACCTCAACGAGGTGCTGCTGCCGGGTTTCCTCCAGCACGGCACGCCGACGAGCCTCTACGAGGCGCTCGCCTCGCGCGGCCTGCGCCCGACCGAGGTGGAGGACGCCATCAACGCCGACCGGGCCAGCGCCGAGGAGGCCACGATGCTCGAGATCGCCGAGGGCGACCCGGTCCTGCGCCACTCGCGACGCGCGGTGTCCGAGGGCCGCATCGTCGAGGTCTCGCGCACCTGCTACCGCCACGACCGCTACACGGTCTACCTCCAGCTCGCCGACCACTGAGCCCTGCTCACGTCAGCTCGCTGATCTCCCGGTCGAGGTTGGCCCGCGCCGCGGTCTCCCACAGCGCGCGTCCCTGCTCGGTGTGGAACAGGTGCGCCTTGGCGGCCAGGTCCGTGAGGACTGCGGCACGGCCGGCCCGGAAGTCCTCGTCGGCGAAGTGGGCGAAGTCGGCGCGCACGCCTGCGACGTAGGCGTCATAGCGCTCCCGCGGCGCGGCCAGGATCGCCAGGTCGGCGTCGCTGAGGGCGCAACCCGCCGGGTCGTCGTCGGCCGGTCGGTGGTGGACGGTCATCCGCACGAGGCGCGCCACCTCGTCGGCGTACGACGCCGGCAGGGCTTGCTCGGCCCACTGCGCAGACCGCTCCTCGTCGTCGGTGCCCCCGTCGTAGACCGCGTCGTGGAACCACGCCGCGAGCCCCACGGTCGTGGCATCGATGACCGCCCCGGCCGCGGCGAGCTGGTCGAGCCGGTCGAGCACCTCGCTCAGGTGCAGCTGGTCGTGGTAGCCCGGGCGGTCCCAGGCGGCGATCAGCGCGTCGCGCAGGTCGTCGTGGTCCGGCAGCGGCCAGCGGTCGAGGAGGCTCATGCCCGGGCGGTCTCCTGCTGGAGCGCCCTCGCCTGCTCGTGCCCGGACGACATCGCCCACCGGATCGTGCGGGTGGCGGCTGCGCCGAGCACGCGGTTGGTCAACGGTGGGACGGGGGGCAGCCGCAGCTCACGCCTCGCGTCGGCCGGCAGGAGGCCGATGGCGGCCGCGGCCAGCGACAGATAGCCCGGCCGGGCCGGCAGCGGCAGGTCGGGGTGGAGCAGGAGGAACCTGATGGCCTCGTGGGCCGCGGGCGTCCCGCGCAGCTCGGGACCGTAGGCCGCCAGCACCCTGCGCAGCTCGTCCTCGGTCCGGGGCGGGTCGATCACACCGAGGTGGGCTGCGGCGACAGCGGTCTGTGCGACGTACTCGTCACGCTCGGGACCGACGAGGCGGCGGTGCCCGTAGCGGTCGTGGGCGGCGAGGAAGCTGTCGATCTCGGCGACGTGCACCCAGCCGAGCAGGTGCGGGTCGTTGGCGGCGTACGACGTGCCGTCGGGCATCGTGCCGGTGACCGACTCGTGGGCGCGCTGCACGGCTCGGATGATCTGCAGGGCGTCGCGCTCGGTGCCGAAGGTCGTCATCGCGATGTAGGTGGAGACCTGCGCGAGCCGCCCCCACATGTCGCCCTGGTAGCCGGAGTGGTCGGCCACTCCCTGCATCGCCGCGGGGTGGAGCGACTGCAGCATGATCGCGCGGATCCCGCCGACGAACATCGAGGCGTCGCCGTGCACGCGGGCGATGGGGGAGTCGGGGTCGAACCACCGCGGGCCGGGAGTGCCGTGCACGCGCTCGCGCGCCTGCTGGCCGTGGGGGCCGGCCACCTTGCGGAAGAGCTCGGCGCCGAGGCGATCGCGAAGGGTCACATGATCGAGGTTAGGACCCAGGCGCAAGAAAGCGGTGGCGTCGATCCGTCGTCCGGGCGAGGCTGTCGGCGTGAAGGAGATCGGCGCGCGGGCGCAGAACCTGCCGGCCCCTCCCGTCGTGGTGTTCGAGTCACTGAGCCAGCCGCGCCGATCGGGGGCCCGTCCGTGGCTCGACCTGGTCGAGGGCGAGGTGGAGCCACGCATCCTCCTCGCCGAGCCGCTCTCGCGGGTGGTGTGGTCGTCGTTGTGGCCCGATCGCCCCGACGACGAGATCCGCTTCGTCCTCGAGGAGCGCGAGGCAGGCACGCGACTGGGCTTCACGTTGCTCACGCCGGGTGAGCTGCCCGGTGACGGCGAGACCGGTCGGCTCCGGTTCCGGCTCAACAAGATCCTCTTCGGTGACCTCAGACTGTCCTACGGCCAGTGATCCTGCTGGGACGACCCAGGTCGGCTGAACCCCGGGCAGCGGTTCCTCAGCTCGACTCCGCGCTCAGGTCGCCGGCGTCGATGATCCGGTAGGCGTAGCCCTGCTCGGCGAGGAACCGCTGCCGGTTCTGCGCGAAGTCCGCGTCGACGGTGTCACGCGAGACGATCGTGTAGAAGTGCGCGCTGCGCCCCTCGGTCTTGGGTCGCAGCAGCCGGCCGAGCCGCTGGGCCTCCTCCTGCCGGGAGCCGAAGGACCCGCTCACCTGGATGGCCACCTCGGCGGAGGGCAGGTCGATGGAGAAGTTGGCCACCTTGCTCACCACGAGCAGCCCGATCTCCCCGGACCGGAAGGCGTTGAAGAGCCGCTGCCGCTCCTTCACCGGCGTCTCGCCCTTGATGAGCGGGGCGTCGAGCAACGCGGCGATCTCGTCGAGCTGGTCGATGTACTGCCCGATGACGAGGGTGGGCTGTCCGGCGTGCTGCCGCACGAGGTCGCGTACGACGTCGATCTTGGCGTGCGTGCAGGAGGCGAGGCGGTATCTGGTGTCCGGGTCGCTGGTGGCGTAGGCCAGTCGCTCACCGTCCGGCAGGGTGACCCGCACCTCCACGCAGTCGGCGGGTGCGATGTAGCCCTGCGCCTCGATGTCCTTCCAGGGCGCGTCGTAGCGCTTGGGTCCGATGAGGGAGAAGACCTCGCCCTCGCGCCCGTCCTCGCGCACCAGCGTGGCGGTGAGGCCGAGGCGCCGTCGCGCCTGGAGGTTGGCCGTCATCCGGAAGATCGGAGCGGGCAACAGGTGCACCTCGTCGTAGACGATGAGACCCCAGTCGCGGGCGTCCAGCAGCTCGAGGTGCGGGTAGACGCCCTTGCGCCGGGTCGTCAGCACCTGGTAGGTCGCGATGGTGACCGGACGGACCTCCTTCACCGCGCCGGAGTACTCGCCGATCTCGTCGGCGGTCAAGGAGGTGCGCGCGACCAGCTCGTCCTTCCACTGGCGCGCGCTGACGGTGTTGGTGACGAGGATCAAGGTCGTGGCCTGCGCGTGCGCCATCGCGGCCGCGCCGACGAGCGTCTTGCCGGCGCCGCACGGGAGGACGACGACGCCGGAGCCGCCGTCCCAGAAGGACTGGGCGGCCTCGCTCTGGTAGGGCCGCAGCGTCCAGCCCTCCTGGTCGAGGTCGATGGCGTGCGCCTCGCCGTCGACGTAGCCGGCGAAGTCCTCCGCCGGCCAGCCGATCTTGAGCAGCGCCTGCTTGAGGTTGCCCCGCTCGCTCGGGTGGACCGCGACGGTGTCGTCGTCGAGCCGGGCGCCGACCATGCCGGCGATCTTCTTGGCGCGCAGCACCTCCTCGAGCACGGGTCGGTCGACGGAGGAGAGCACGAGCCCGTGGACGGGGTGCTTCTCCAGCCGCAGCCGGCCGTAGCGCCCCATCGTCTCGGCGACGTCGACCAGCAGCGCGTGCGGGACGGCGTACCGCGACCAGGTCAGCAGCGCGTCGACGACCTGTTCCGCGTCGTGGCCGGCGGCCCGCGCGTTCCAGAGGCCGAGGGGCGTCAGGCGATAGGTGTGGATGTGCTCGGGCGAGCGCTCGAGCTCGGCGAAGGGGGCGATCGCCTTGCGCGCCTCCGGCGCCGAGGGGTGGTCGACCTCGAGGAGGAGTGTCTTGTCCGACTGGACGATGAGGGGACCGTCATTCACCCGCCAATCCTACGGACGCCCGCACGCGCCGGTGTCGCCGCTGCGCCGCGCGGACGGCTCAGCTGGCCGATGCGGCCTTCTGCCGGGCCCGGAACGCGGCGACGTTGGCGCGCGAGGAGCAGCGGTCCGAGCAGTAGCGGCGCGACTGGTTGGGGGAGGTGTCGACGAAGACGTTGTCGCACCGGGGCTCGGAGCAGATGCCGAGGCGGGTCGCGCCGAGGTCGCACACCAGGGTGGCCAGGCCCATCAGGGACTCGCCCACCATCAGCTCGGCCACGGACGCGTCCCGGTTGGCCACGTGCATGTGGAGGTGGTCGGGGTCGTGGTCGGAGATCATCGGCGTGACCGGGTGTCGGGCGAGGAGATCGTTGAGGGAGCTGACGACAAGCCCGACGTCATCGACGTCGGACGCCTCGAACACCGCTCGCAGCTCGGACTGGAAGGACTGCAGCGAGCTCACGTCCGCGTCACTCACCGAGCGGCGCAACCAGGACCGGTCCGCCAGGTGCTCGTGCAGGGCCGCCTCGTCGGGCAGCTCGGCGTTGACGAGCGCAGCGGCGCGCTCGGCGTAGCGGATGAAGTCCACGTCGCCAGTCTACGGAAGCCCCTCACGCCCTGCGGACGCCCGTGATCCGGTGCACCGCGAACTCGCGCACGTCGTCCGCGCGGTGGTCGAAGGCCGCGAGCCGACCCCCGTCGAGGCGTCGTGGGTCGACGACGCGTTCGCCGGTGGCTCCGTGGTTGTCGACGTAGCCGATGACGACCGTGCTGCCGGACTCGATGGCCTCGCGCAGCGCGGCCAGCGCCCCCGACGGGCTCGTGGTGGTCGCGGTCGTCGGCCGGGAGGCTTCAGCCCGGTCGCCGGCGCGGATCGCGGTGGCCACCGCCTGGACCTGGGCGGCCTGACGGGCCTCGACGGCACCGGCGGGTCGACGGCCGCGTCTGCTGCGGGCGCGCTGGAGGTCGGGCCGGCTCACCCGGACGGTGCCGTCGGCCGCCTCGACCACCGGCGCCGCACCGAGCTCGCGCAGCCGTGGGAGGAGCACGTCGATGGGGGAGCTCGCGATCGCGACCGTCGGTGCGAGGAGGCGCAGGCCCAGCGTCCGCGCCCGCGGGTCGTGGACGAGCGCGGCCAGGGCGGCCTCGTCGTCGGCGCGCAGGAACGCTTCGGCGTGCCCCACCCGGACCGAGCCGAAGGTGCGGGCGACGTCGTCGACGAGGAACTCCAGGGGCTGGGGGACCGGGGTCTGCGACACGGAGGCGAGGAAGTCGCGCACCTCGAGCGCCGACCAGCCGGCGTCGAATCCCCGGCGCAGCGACCCGGAGCTGAACCGGTAGACCGTGGCGCCGCCGCGCGACTCGACGTCGGCGAGCAGGTGCATCCGGCGGGCCACCTCGGTCTCCAGCGGGCCGGGGGCAACGGCGGTCAGGTCGGCCTGGAGGAGGACCTGCTCGACCGGCTGCGGCAGGTGGGGGTCGAGGGCCGCGGCGGCCCCGGGGAGGTCACCCACGGCCACCGACCGCCCGCTGGGCGGCAGGCCGCCGGCGCCGCTGACGCCGAGCGCAGCAGCCTCGGCGAGGGCGGCGGTGACGAGGTCACCGAAGACGGTGGGGCGGCGTGGGCGCATCCAGCCGATCCGCTGCACCAGCGAGGCGATGCCGGTCCCGACCGCGAGCACCTCGCCCTCCGCGACGTCGGCCAGGACGCGCAGCGCCAGCCGGCGCGCCTCTTCGGCGAGCCCGCTGGAGAGCTCCGGAGCCAGCGCGTTCCACGACCTGCCGGCGGCGTCGCGCGAGCCGACCAGCGACGGCACCCGGCTGCTCGACAACCAGCCGCCCACCAGTCGCGCCCACCGCTCGGAGATCGGCTTCCCCGACCAGAGGTCGAACTCCTCCGTGGGCAGCCAGGCCGGAGTCCCGTCGGGCTCGACGCCCTCGGCGATCAGCCCGGCGGACAGCGCCACCTCGACGATGAGCGCGGCTCCCGCCTCGTCCACGTGCAGCTCGCGAGCCACCAGCTTGAGGTCGCGGACCGCGAGCCCGCCGCTGCGCAGCACGCTGGGCGGCTGCACGCCCCAGTGGTCCAGCAGCAGCTCCACCCGGCGTACGACGTCGAAGGCGGCGCCGGCCGCCGTGCGTGCGACCAGCGCGGCGTCGCGTGCGGTGGTGGCCAGGCCCGGCACCTCGTCCACCGGCTCGGTGGTCGTGCGACCGCCGCGCAGGGCGAGGCCGACCTCGCCCGGCAGGACGACGGAGTCGCCCTCGCGCGGCACCAGCAGCCGGCGGCTGATCAGCTCCTCCGCGGGTGTCGCGGCCTGGTCGGGCGCGACCGTGCGACGGGCCGAGCCCGTCGTGCCCTCACCGCCGTGGGCGTCGACGTGGCGCAGCAGCGCGGTCGCCGCCGGACTGAGCTCGGCGAGCCGGGCGACCACGTCGGCGGGCAGCGCGGGCTCGGGGCTGGAGGGCCGCAGCCCGCTGAGCCCGACCGGCAGGCCCCGCATGGCGTCGGCGACGCCGCTCAGGGCGCGGATGCCTCCGGGGGCCTCCCACGCGAGGGCGAGGTCGAGCAGCCGTTGGAGGGCGAGCGTGGTTCGGGACGGGTCCGCGTGGACGATCGAGATCAGGTCCTCGGAACTGGTTTGACCAGCCACCAGCAGGGCATCAAGCACGGAGAGCTCCAGACGGTCGAGGCCGTCGAGGGCGCGGTGGATCGACGAACGCGTAGCGGCCCGGGAGGCCAGCTGCGACGAATCCTGAGGGGCGGGTGTGGCGAGATCCGGACGGGCCCCGAGCAGCGCGACGAGCCGCTCGTCCGGCCAGCCCCTGAGCTGGTCGGCCAGAGTTCTCGCGGGTGTCGCCCGCCCTCGACTGGACATCCCTCTTACGCTACTCGCCGGGTCGGTGCCGCCGCCCCACATCTCGACACGGGGCGAGGAGGACCGGGCATGAGGAACGTCGATCTGCACCACGGGTCGTCGACCGATGTCGGTCTCGTCCGCACGGTCAACGAGGACTCCTTCCTCGTCGCTCCACCGGTCTTCGTCGTGGCCGACGGCATGGGCGGCCACTCCGGTGGCGACGTCGCGAGCCAGATGGTCGTCGAGGAGTTCCAGCGGCTGGCCGAGGGCTACGACCCCGCCCGTGGGGCCGAGCACGTGGCCGACGCCTTCGCGCGCGCCCAGGCCAGGATCGTCGACTACGGCAACGCCCATCGCGCACACTCGCCGGGGTGGCACGCCGGCACCACTGCGGTCGTCGCGGTCCTCGTCGACGACCACGGAGTCACCAAGTGGCTGCTCGCCAACGTGGGCGACTCCCGCATCTACCGGGTCATCGAGGGCCGGCTCGAGCAGATCAGCGTCGACCACTCCGTCGTGCAGGAGCTCATCGACTCCGGCCAGATCACTCCCGAGGAGGCGGCCGTCCACCCCGAGCGCCACGTGATCACCCGGGCCCTCGGCAGCCCCGGGGGCATCGAGCCCGACTTCTTCCTCCTGCCCCTCGCCTCGGTCGAGCGACTCCTGCTCTGCAGTGACGGCGTGACCGGGATGATCGAGGACAAGGAGATCGAGGACATCCTGGAGACCGTGACCGACCCGCGCGATGCCGCCGACAAGCTGGTCCGCGCCGCCGTGGCGGCCGGTGGTCGCGACAACGCCACGGCGGTGGTCGTGGATGTGGTGGGATTGGTGAAGGACGCCAGTTACGACTCGCAGCGCCAGCTGCAGAGTCTCGAATCCAAGCTTGGGGGACGACAGTGAGCGCAGAGGCGAGGTATGCGGCGGGTGAGTGGTACGCCGTCGTCGGCGACCACGTCACGGTCCTGCTGCCCAGCAGCCAACGCGGTCGCGTGGCCGAGCTGTGGGACCTCGCGGACTCGGGAGCCGACGCCGACGCGCTGCTCGACGCGCTCCTCGCCGGGGGGCTGTCCTCGCTCGAGCACTTCGCGCTCGTCGCGCACAGCGACGAGTCGACCCGCCTCCTCGTCCGTGGCGCGCCCAGCGCCGCCGTCTCCTCGGCCTCCGGTGAGGAGATCCTGAGCTCTGCTCCCGGCACCACCTGGAGCGAGCAGGTCCTCACCGGCGTCGCCCGCATCCGGCTCACCCTGACCGGCGACCACGCGGTCGAGCACGTCCTGACCCCGGGCCTGTCGCGGGTGTCGGTCGTGGAGTTCGGTACGCCGTCGAGCCACGCCGCCCCGGAGGCCCCGGAGGCCCCGGAGAGGCCGACCGAGCCGGTCCTGGCGGTGGTGCCCGAGGCCGAGCCCGACCCGACACCGCCCGACCCGACACCGGAGCCCGAACCGGCACCGGAGCCCGACCCGACACCGGAGCCGGCCCCGGTCCCCGTCCCCGCTCCCGCCCCCGTGGAGCCGATGACCTTCGGCGATCCCGCGAGCGACCCCACCCCCACCGGGGAGACCCCGGTCGTCGGTGACGCCTGGGACAACGACGGCCAGACCGTGGCGGGTGCGCCGCAGGCAGACTTCGACCGGCCGCCGATCCCGGGACAGGAGGTCGCTCCCGACGTGGTGTCGCGCCCGGTCGCCTCGCTGGTCTTCTCGACCGGGGACGTCGTCTCCGTCGACCGCACGGTGCTCGTCGGCCGGGCTCCCGAGGCCCGCCGCTTCGCCTCGCACGACCAGCCCCACGTGGTGACGGTGGCGAGCCCGCACCAGGAGATCTCCTCGACCCACCTCGAGATCCGCCCTGGCGCGGGTGCCGACCACGGGTCCGCGATCGCGACCGACCTGGGCTCGACCAACGGCACCGTCCTCGCCCAGCCCGGCCTCGAGCCGGAGGACCTGACACCCGGCATCGCCGTCAGCCTCATCCCCGGGGCCGTCCTCGACCTCGGCGACGGCGTCACCATCCAGGTCACGAACGTCTGAGACTCCCACCGTCGTGACGCACCAACAGCTCCCCACCACCTACCCCATCGCCCACCTCGAGCGACGGTTCACCGCCTTCGCCATCGATCGTCTCCTGGCCTGGAGCCTGCTGGCAGCCGTGGGCGTGGTCACCGCCCTCGTCGTCTCCGACGACGCGTGGACCGTGGTCGGCGTGGTCACCGGGGTCATGGCCGTGGTCTGGCTGGTCTCGGCGATCGTGCTGGGCGTGAGCGGGAACTCGCCCGGCAAGGCGATCACGGGTCTGCGCGTCGTCCACCACGGCGACGGCACCCCGATCGGGGTGGGGCCGTCCCTCCTGCGCTCGTTGGTGCTCGGCATCTCCGGCCTGCCCACCTTCGGCATCGGGATCGCCACGTTGGCCTGGACGGCGGTGGAGGACCGTGGTCGCCAGCGCCGCGGCTGGCACGACCACCTGGCGAGGACCGTCGTCGTCGACGTACGCCCAGTGATCGAGGTGGCCGACACCGGCGAGGACGAGGGCCCGCGCCACATCGTGAACCTCACGGCGATGCGCCTGGTCCCGGCGCCGCCCGTGGACCCGGTCCGCACCCCCGAGCGCACGGAGCACTCCATGCGCCGCCAGCCGCTGCCCGCGGACCTCGCCGCACCACCCGGGCCCGCGCCGCAGGCATCCCCGCCACCGCCCGGGGCGCAGGCGTCGCCGCAGCCGCAGCCGCAGCGCAGTCGCCCCGACATCTGCGCCCGGCGGACGGGCCACCCCAGTGGCGGGTCCACTTCGACAACGGCGAGAGCTTCGTCATCGCCGGCCTGGCCCTGGTCGGGCGGCGTCCCGAGGCCCGCAACGGCGAGCAGGTCGCCCACCTGGTCCCACTGGCGTCGGCCGACATGTCGGTCTCCAAGACCCACGCCCAGTTCGGCCCGGCCCCCGACGGCACGATCGTGGTGATGGACCGCGGCTCCACCAACGGCACCGTGCTCGTGCGCCAGGGAGTCTCGCGCCAGCTGGCGCCCGGCCGGCCGGCCTCGCTCGTCGAGGGCGACAAGGTCGTCTACGGCGACCGGGAGATGACGATCACCCGCGAGCGCTGACCCCGGCGCGTCGCGCCACGCGTGCGCCAGGGCGGCGGTGACGGCCATGATGTGCCTGTGCCGACCTTCCTCGACCTGCTCTACGACGAGGCACCACTGGCCGCCTTCGACGCGCACCTCGCCCAGGTGGAGCGCGCGGTGGGTGACGACGAGGCCGCCGTGGCCCGCTCGGAGTACGACGTCGCACTGCGGCTGCGTGACCTGATGACCCGGATGCGCTCGCGCGAGGCCGAGCTCTCGGCGCTCTACGAGACGGCGTCGGACCTGACCGCGATCCGCGACGTCGACACGATCCTGGCCGCGATCGTGCGGCGCGCCCGCCAGCTGCTGCACTGCGACATGACCTACCTGTCGCTCAACGACGACGACGGCGACGACGGTGGGGCGTCGTACATGAAGGTCACCGACGGGGCCCTGACCCGTGAGTTCCAGACGCTGCGGCTGCCGCTCGGCACCGGTCTGCTGGGTCTGGTCGCCCAGACCGGCGCCGCCTACTTCACCGAGGACTACACCGCCGACGAGCGCTTCGTGCACCAGGGCTACATCGACGAGGCCGTCGCCGGCGAGCAGATCCGGGCGATCCTGGGTGTGCCGCTGGTGCTCGACGGGGTCGTCATCGGCGCCCTGCTGGCGGTGCACCGGTCCGTACGTCGCTTCCCGCAGTCCGAGGTCAGCCTGCTCACGTCGTTCGCGGCCCACGCGGTGGTGGCGCTCGAGAACGCACGCCTCTTCGCCGAGCTCGACGAGGCCAACCGGTCGCTGACGCGGCACACGCAGGCCGTGGACGCGGCAGCCCTGGCGCACGACCGGCTCACCGACCTGCTCCTCGGCGACGGGGGAGTCGCCGAGGTGGCTGACGTGCTGTCCAGCGTGCTCGACGGCGCGGTCTCGGTGTGGACACCGGGGGGTGAGCTCCAGGCGGGCGAGGACACCGGGCTCGCCTGGGAGGGCGCGGTGGCGCCGGCTCTCGCGTCGGGGCGCTGCGTGGTGGTCGAGTCGGGTCTGGTGGCCGCCGCCCGCGCCGGCACCGAGCACGTCGCCACCCTGGTGCTGCGCCGCGACACCCCGCTCGACCTCGCCGGTCGCCGCACGCTCGAGCGCGGCGCCCTCGTCACCGCCCTCGTGCTGCTCTTCGCCCGCTCGGTCAGCGATGCGGAGGAGCGACTCGGCGGCCAGCTGCTGGTGGACCTGCTGGAGGCCGGACCCGGAGCGCGCGAGCGCCTGCGTGATCGCGTACGCCGGCACAGCGCGAGCCTCGACGGACCCGTGGTCGTGGCCGCGGCCTCGATCACCGGCGCCGACCGGCACCGGGCGAGCCGCGCCGCCGTCTCCCTCGCCCGCCGGATGTCCGGTCTGGCCGGCGAGCACCGGGGAGCGGTCGTGATGGTCGTGCCGAGCGAGGAGCCGCACCGGGTGGGCAGCGATCTGCGCGCCGCGATGTCGGGCGTCGGCGGCGTGGCCACGGTGGGGATCGCCGCGACGAGCGACGCGCTCCGCGAGGACCGGCTGGTGGCCGCGCACGCGGAGGCCCGTCGCTGCCTCGACACCCTGGTCCGGCTCGGTCGCGTCGGTGACGTCAGCGACCCGGCGGGCCTCGGTGTGGCCCGGCTGCTGCTGGGCGACAACGACCCCGAGCACGTGACGGCCTTCGTCGAGGCGATGGTCGGCCCGGTGCGGGAGTGGGACGAGCGGCGCGGCACCGCGCTGGTGGGCACGCTCGAGGCCTGGTTCGCCACCGGCGGGCACCTCAAGGACACCGCAGCGACGCTGCACGTGCATCCCAACACCGTGACCCAGCGGCTCGACCGGATCGGCGAGCTCCTCGGCGCCGACTGGCGGGGACCGGGACGGGCCCTCGACCTCCAGCTGGCCCTGAGGCTGGCGCGGTTGCAGTCCGGTTGACCGCTCGGCATGTCGTGCCGACCCATGGTGAGGGGTCAGATGTGGGGCGACGGGCCATGTCCACGCGGTCGCGGGCGTCCCTACGGTGGAGCCCATGAGCACCGACACGCACCCGGCCGAGCGCGCCACCGAGCCCGTCCTCCGGGGGCGTCGTGCCCTCGTGACCGGCGCGGCCAGCGGCATCGGCGCAGCGGTGGCGACCCGGCTCGCCGAGAGCGGTGCGGAGGTCCACCTCCTCGACCGGGACGAGGAGGGGGTGGCCAAGGTCGCAGCCCTGGTGCACGGCACGCCCCACGTCGTCGACCTCACCGACCGGTCGGCGATCGAGGCACTCGACCTCGACGTCGACATCCTGGTCAACAACGCCGGCATCCAGCACGTCGCGCCGATCGAGGACTTCGACCCCGAGCGGTTCGAGACCATCCACGCGCTGATGCTGCACGCACCCTTCCTGCTGGCCCGCCGTGTCCTGCCCGGCATGTACGACCGGGGCTGGGGCCGCCTGGTCCACGTCTCCAGCGTCCACGGCCACCGTGCGTCGGCCTACAAGGCCGCCTACGTCAGCGCCAAGCACGGCCTCGAGGGACTCTCCAAGGTCATCGCGCTCGAGGCAGCGGACAAGGGCGTCACCAGCAACACGGTGTGCCCGGGCTACGTGCGGACGCCGCTGGTCGAGGGCCAGCTGTCCGACCAGGCCCGCTCCCACGGCATCGCCGAGGACGAGGTCCTCGAGACCGTGCTGCTGGCCCGCACCCCGGTCAAGCGCCTCGTCGAGCCCGAGGAGGTCGCCGACGCGGTGGCGTTCCTCTGCGGCCCGGCAGCGACATCCATGACCGG
Source organism: uncultured Actinomycetota bacterium (assembly GCA_963726515.1). Lineage (GTDB taxonomy): Bacteria > Actinomycetota > Actinomycetes > Propionibacteriales > Nocardioidaceae > Nocardioides. The sequence goes on along the minus strand of CAVSCW010000015.1, from coordinate 838,247 downwards.
CACGTCCCTGATCCTCGACGGCGGCTGGACCGCCGCCTGACCCGCGACTCCGCACCACCCCGCTCGTGTGTTCCCCGATGAAAGGCTGCTCATGTCCACCGACACCACCACCACTGCCGGTACCGGCGCGCCGGGTTCGCCCCCCGAGCGCACCAACATCGTCAAGGTCGTCTTCGCGTCGCTGATCGGCACCGCCGTCGAGTGGTACGACTTCTTCCTCTACGGCTCGGCCGCCGCCCTCGTCTTCGGCAAGCTGTTCTTCCCCGACAGCGAGCCCGCCACCGCGACCCTGCTGGCGTTCGGCACCTACGCGCTCGGCTTCGTGGCGCGTCCGCTGGGCGGCATCGTCTTCGGCCACTTCGGTGACAAGGTCGGCCGCAAGAAGATGCTGGTCTTCTCGCTGTTCCTCATGGGGGTGGCGACCTTTGCGATCGGCCTGCTCCCGACGTACGCCGCCATCGGCGTCGCTGCCCCTCTGCTCCTGCTGCTGTGCCGCCTCGTCCAGGGCTTCGCGGTCGGTGGCGAGTGGGGCGGTGCGGTCCTGATGGCCGCCGAGCACGGCGACGACTCGCAGCGCGGCTTCTGGTCCTCGTGGCCCCAGGCCGGCGTGGCGCTGGGCAACCTCTTCGCCACCGGTGTCCTGTGGGTGCTGGCCGCCGTCCAGTCCGACGCGGCCTTCGAGTCGTGGGGCTGGCGCATCCCGTTCCTGCTGAGCGCCATCCTCGTGGGGGTGGGCCTGTGGGTCCGCCTCTCGATCGAGGAGTCGCCCGTCTTCGCCGAGAACCAGGCCGAGATGGCCACCAAGCAGACGGCTCACATGCCGCTGCTCGAGGTCTTCCGCAAGTACCCCAAGGAGGTCCTCGTGGCCATGGGCATGCGGATGGCGGAGAACATCTCCTACTACCTCTTCACCATCATCTCGATCTCGTTCCTCACGCTCTACGCCGGCACCGCCGACGACAAGCCCCTGATCCTCAAGGCGCTGCTGATCGGCTCGGTGGTGCACTTCGTGACCATCCCGCTCGTCGGCGCGCTCAGCGACAAGGTCGGTCGGCGCCCGCTCTACCTCGCCGGTGCGGTCGGCGTCGCCGTGTGGTCGTGGTTCTTCTTCGATCTCATCGCCTCGCGGTCCGAGCCCAAGATCATCCTGGCCATCGTCGTCGGCCTGGTCCTGCACGCGTTGATGTACGCCCCGCAGGCGGCCTTCTTCTCCGAGCTGTTCGGCACCTCGGTGCGCTACACGGGCGCCTCGGTGGGCTACCAGCTCGCGTCGATCTTCGCCGGGGCGCTCGCCCCGATCATCGCCATCGACCTGCTCGGCAGCGCCAGCGAGGGGACCGACAACGTGTCCAAGGTGGCGATCTACATGACGATCGCCTCGGTGCTCACGATCGTCTCCGTGCTGGTCGCCAAGGAGACGAAGGCGACGTCGTTGCGCCACGACCGGGTGCTCAACGACTAGCTCCCCGCACCCCTGCACGGGCCGTCGCCCCTCCGGGGCGGCGGCCCGTCGTCGTGGGTCAGCGCGTGAGGGCGACCGGGACCCGGGTGACCCCGCCGAGGGCGCCGAGCCAGACCAGCGCGCCGTCGTCGAGGCGCCCGGGGGCGCTGGGCCCGGTGACGGTGATGGTGAACCGGGCCGACTGCCCCGGCCGCAGGCGTACGGCGAGGGGGCGCACGGTGACGCGGTGCGAGGTGAACCCGCGAGCCGTGACGGAGAAGTACTCCGGACGGGTGCCGACGTTGGTCAGCGTGCGGACCGCCGTCCTCTGGCGGGCCGGGAGCAGGAGCGAGCTGGTGTTGAGGTCGGCCAGGCTGTGCGTTGCGCCACGCGCGGCGCCAGGCGCCGAGGGGCACGTCGAGGGCCAGGTGGGCCGTGGAGGCACGGCTGGGGAGCGCGCCACTGCCCTGGGTCAGGACCGAGGAGCCGGGGATCGGGCTGGCCGACGTGACGAGCAGCGACCTGACGGCGGCGGCTGAGACGTCGCGCTCGGCCAGCAGCAGGGCGGCGAGCCCGCTCGCGTGGGCGGTGGCGGCCGAGCTGCCGCTGAAGACGCCCCAGCTGCGCCCGCTCGACTCGGGCAGGGCGCCGAGCACGGCGTCGCCGTCGGCGACCGCATCCGGCTTGAGGGAGGCGCCACGTGGGTCACCGGAGGCACTCCACGGAGCCGCTCGGCGGGTGCCGGGGTCACCCGTCACCCGGGACATCCGCAGGCGTGCGTCGGGGTGGCGGGCTACCCACCGGGTGAACTGCCGCCCCGCCCTGGCGGTGAGGTGGACGGTGGGCACGGCGTGGAAGTCGGCGGACACGGCGCCGGGACGCAGGTTGACGAGCACCATGGCGCGTCCCCCGGCCTGGGCGACGGACTCGGACTTGTCGATGCGACCGATGCCGCCCCGGCGGCACACGACGACGCGTCCGGCGACCCGCCGGGAGTCGAGGGCGCCCCGACGGCACTGACCGGCGGCCCGGCGGGAGACCCCGGGGGCCGCGGCGTCCCGGGCGAGCACGGAGCGACCCGTGATGGCGGCGGGCCGGCCGCCCCCGGTCCAGGAGCGTGCCCCGGGGGCGGTGATCCGCCCGCGCGACATGCGGCCCACGGCTGCGCCGACCGTCGTGACCCACGGACCGGCGTGTGCGGCGTACGCCGAGCCGGCGGCGTTGCCGGCCGCGCCGATCACCACGATGTCGGCCTCGGCGGCTCCCAGCAGCGCTCGCTGCAGGGTGTCGATGCCTTCGCCGCCAGCGAGGGCGAGGCTCAGCACGTCGACCCGGTCCGCGACGGCGGCGTCGACCGCGGAGACGACGTCGGCGGTCGAGCAGCCGTCGTCCGCGGGATCGGGCGCACCCCAGCAGGCCTTGTAGGCGGCGATCCGCGCCTGCGGAGCCACGCCGCCGAACTGACCGGCGTCCCGGTTGTCGACCCGGACGCTGACGCCCGCGTTGCCGGCGGACACCGAGGAGACCTGGGTCCCGTGCCCGAGTGCGTCACGCGCCGAGAGGGACTCCGAGGAGCGGATGCGATCGGCTCCGAACCCATCGACGAACCAGCGGGCGCCGACGACCTTGCGCGTGCAGTCGTCGGCCGACCAGCCCTCACCCTCGGCGCACAGCCCGGTGAAGTCCTGCGGCTCGCGGCCCAGGCCGGGGACCTCGGCGAAGGCGGGGGACTCCGGCGCGATGCCCGAGTCGACCACACCGACGACGACCCCCGCGCCGCCGCGCAGGCGGGGGCTGGCGGTCGCACCGTGCACGGTCGCCAGCGACGTGCGGCCGGCGAGCGGGCGGACCCGGTCGCTCTCGATGGCCGCGATGCCGGGCTGGCCCTCGAGCGCGGTGGCCTGGGCGTCGGTCAACCGGGCGGCGAAGCCGTTGAGCGCAGTGGTCCAGCGGTAGACGGGTTCGCCGGCGCCGATGGTCGCCAGCAGCGCGTCCTGGCGGGCCAACAGCTCGCCGGCGTCCTTGGTGCCGGCGGCCGTCCCGGCTCCGTGGAGGGTGACCAGGGTCAGCGCCTCCGCTGTGGGACCGGTGGGCGCGGGGGCGTCGTCGGCGCGTACGGCCCCGGCCGCCCCGACAGTGAGGGAGAGCGCGAGCAGGCCCCCTCCCAGGAGTCGTCCCGCCGGTCGCCGAGCCATGTCACCCCACCCCTTTCGTCGCGTCGCGGTGCCCCGACCTGCGTGGGCGGGACCTCTGAGGGTTCCATGATCCCAGCACGCGTGCACACACTTCACCGCCCGGGGGTGTGAACCCGTTGGTGCTGCGTCGTCCCCGACGCCTATCCTGTGCGGCGCCCGTGAACCCATGTGGCGCCCAGTGTCGAGTCGAGCGGAGAAGTCCCGTGCCCAGTGGCAAGGTGAAGTGGTACGACGCGGAGAAGGGCTTCGGCTTCCTGTCCCAGGAGGACGGCCCGGATGTCTATGTCCACTCCGACGCGCTTCCCGAGGGCACCGAGGCGCTCAAGGCCGGCACCAAGGTCGAGTTCGGCATCGCCCAGGGTCGCCGCGGTGACCAGGCCCTTCAGGTGCGTGTCATCGACGCCCCTGCGTCGGTGGCTCGCAACCAGCGCAACGCCCAGCGCAAGCAGCCCGAGGCGATGGTCACCATCGTCGAGGACCTGATCAAGATGCTCGAGGGCGTCGAGGAGACCTATCGACGCGGTCGCCACCCCGAGCGGGCCGCCGGTCGCGGGACGGCGAAGGTGCTGCGCGCGCTGGCCGACGAGCTCGAGCTCTGATCCGTCCACGGTGAGGCTCAGCGCCGGAGGGGCGCCCTCCCGCGCGGCCTGGTGTGGAGCACGAACGTCGCCCAGACGGCCAGGACGCCGCCCGCGATGCCCAGGCCCAGCTGCGGGACGAGCGGCATCGCGATGCCGACGAACCCGCCGATCACCCAGGCCAGCTGGAGCGTGGTGTCGGAGCGGGCGAACGCGCTCGCCTGGATCCGGCTGGGCACGTCACGCTGGATGGTCGAGTCGAGCGACAGCTTGGCCAGGGCCTGCGCGAGCCCCGCGGTGAGACCCAGCAGCACGAGGGTGAGGAGGCCGTAGAACAGCGCCGCCACCAGCGCCACGACGGCGTCTGCCAGCAGGGCGAGCACCACCGTGAGGGCAGGGTTGAGCCGTCGCATCACCGAACCGACGGCGATGCCGAGCGTGTTGCCGAGGCCCGCCGCGCCGATGACCAGCCCGAGCAGCAGCTCGGGCCTCCAGTCGCCGATCGGGTTGTCGCGCAGCAGGAAGGCCATGAACATCGTGAGGAAGCCCGACAGCCACCGTGGCCCGCAGTTGGCGCGCAGCGCGAAGGCCACCGCTGCGGGGATGCGGGTCCGGGGCCGTCGGTTCGCGCCCGCGCCCGTGTCGGTCGAGGTCGTCGGGCCGGTGAGCACGAGCTCGCCCTCGCCCTGGCTGGCGTCGACCTTGACGGGCAGTCGGATCGCCCAGATGGTGGCGAGCACGAAGACCACGAACCCGTAGCGCAGCGACCACTCGGACCCGAACGTCGAGGCCACGATGGCGAGCGGGGCCGAGATGCCGGCGCCGACGATGCCGGCGAGGGAGACCCGGGCGTTGGCCTTGACCAGGGTCAGGTCGGGCGGGAGCAGCCGGGGCACGGCGGCGGCGCGGGTGACGCCGTACGCCTTGGACGCCACGAGGCAGCCCAGAGCCGCGGGGAAGAGCCATCGCGACTCGGTGATGACCGCGGTGGCGAGGACCCAGCAGAGGAAGCAACGGATGGCCATGGTCGCCCCGACCGCCCAGCGGCGCCCGTGGCTGAAGCGGTCGAGGAACGGGCCGATGAGCGGCGCGACGATCGCGAACGGGAGCATCGTCAGGCCGAGGAACAGTGCCACCTGTCCGCGCGCCTCGCCGGTGGGGACCTGGAAGAACAGCGTGCCGGCGAGCGAGATCGCCACGGCGGCGTCGCCGGCGGCGTTGAAGGCGTGCAGCTCGATGAGGCGGGACAGGCCGGAGTCGCCGGCACCCTCGGCCCGCGCCGCACGTCGCGCCTGCGACACGGCGTAGTGCCCCGCGGTCCCGGCGCCACGCCCGGCGACCCTGGCCCCGCGCCCGGCGGCCCGGACACCCTTGGCGGCACCCGAGAGCGATCGCCGTGCGGCCCCGGACGGGGCCCGACCGCGTGGCCTCGGCCGCTGCCCCGGCGTCGGGTCAGGGCGGTCAGCGGTCATGAGCGCCATTGTGGCCCAGCGACCCGACTCCGGGCGTACGCCGTCCCGGCTGCGGTCCCGGCGGGACAGGACCACCGGCCATTTGCGATGATGCGCAGGTGATCTCTCTCCCGACCCGTGCCGGCAAGCCGGACGCGACCCTCGTCAAGGCCGTCGACGTCGCCCGAGGCATCGTCCTCGAGGTCGCCGAGCCGTCCGAGGTGGGCGACCACCTCGGAGCACAGCCGGAGGGGGAGCGGGTGGTCACGCACCAGTTCGCATGTGAGCGCCCGGGCTACCCGGGGTGGTACTGGTCGGTCACGCTGACGCGGGCCAAGCGCGGCAAGGACCTCACGGTCAACGAGGTCGTGCTGCTGCCCGGAGACGAGGCCATCGTGGCGCCCGCATGGGTGCCCTACAAGGAGCGGCTCCAGCCCGGCGACCTCTCGCCCGGCGACCTGCTGCCCGTCGAGGACGAGGACGTGCGGCTCGTCCCGACCTACCTCGTCGGCGACGACCCGATCGACGGGCCGTCGGACGGTGACGCCCGCGCGCAGGTCCGTCGCGTGGCCGAGGACCTCGGCCTGGGGCGGGTGCGCACGCTCAGCAGGGAGGGCATCGACATGGCCGCGGAGCGCTGGTACGCCGGTGACGGCGGTCCGGAGGGGCCGCTGGCCAAGAGCGCGCCGGACAGCTGCACCACGTGCGGCTTCCTGATGCGGATCAACGGCTCGCTCGCCGAGACCTTCGGCGTGTGCGCCAACGGCAACGCCAACGACGACGGCAAGGTCGTCTCGCTCGACCACGGCTGTGGTGCCCACTCGGAGGTCAAGCTGGCGCGCAAGCAGCAGCCGCTGCCCATGCCCGAGCACGCGTTCGACACCCTCACCGACGACGAGTACGAGCGGATCTGAGCAGGCTCAGGCCCGCGACAGCACCCACACCGCATAGTCCGGCGCCGGCGGGTGGAGCTCGTAGGAGCCCGCGCGCAGGTCGACGCGCAGTCCGCAGGCGGCGACATCGGTCGTGAAGTCCTCCGGGCTGTAGTCGCGCGCCGTGGCAGGCCCGTCGACGGGGTGGAACCCGACGAGGACGCGTCCGCCCGGCGCGAGCAGGGCGCGCACCCGTCGCAGCACCTCGCGCTCGGTGTCGGGGGCGAGGAAGACCATGACGTTGCCGACGAGGACGACCAGGTCGAAGGGCGGTCCCAGGTCGGCGGTGTCGACGTCGAGGATGTCGGCGTGGATCACTGTCAGCTCGGGGTAGGTGCGGCGGGACTGATCGAGCAGGGCGGGGTCCGGCTCGACGGCGGTGACAGCGTGCCCCCGCGCGCGCAGCGCGGAAGACACCCGGCCCATCCCCGAGCCGATGTCGAGGATGCGGGCCTCGCGACGCACCAGCACGTCTGCGAGGCGAGCCTCGCCGTCGATGTCGGCACCCTCCTCGACCAGCTGCGCGAACTTCGCGCCGTACCCGCGGTTGCCCTCGCCCGCCAGCTCCCAGCGGGTCGGCGCGTGCGTCACCCGTCCGCCCGCTGCGCGGCGCGCTCCTTGCGCCGGCGGCGGCAGTACTCCAGGCCGCAGAGGCCGAGGCCGAAGCCGGCCAGGCAGGTCCACAGCCACCACGTGCGTCCGCTCTCCTGCAACGCGCCCCAGAACGGGAGGAGCCCGAGGAAGCCGAGCAGCCACAGCGCCGTGCCGACCTCGGTGGTGCGCACGCCGTCCACGTCGAGGGGCGCGACCTGCGCCACGATGTAGGTGCGGTTGCCGATCGCGTGCTGCGTCGGCTGCTCGTCGCCCAGGTCCACGCTGAGCACGCTACACGCGGAGCGGGGGACGGGAGACGGACGCCGCCGGGTTCTGCCACACTGCGGTTTCGTGACTGACGACACCGCCATCGCGCGCACCCCGCAGAGGGCCACCGGCCTCGACGGATTCTTCAAGATCAGCCAGCGAGGATCGACGATCGGGCGGGAGGTCCGCGGCGGCGTCGTGACGTTCCTGACGATGGCCTACATCGTGGTCCTCAACCCGTTGATCCTCGGCTTCGTGCCGGACTCGACCGGGGCGTTCCTCGGTGGTGGCCCGGGTGACGGGTCCAACCTCCCGGTCATCGCAGCCGGCACCGCGCTCGTCGCCGGACTGCTGACCATCCTGATGGGCTCTGTCGCCAACTTCCCCCTCGCGCTCGCGACGGGCCTGGGCCTGAACGCCTTCGTGGCCAACGCCATCGCCACCCGGTCGACCTGGGCCGATGCGATGGGGCTGGTCGTCCTCGAGGGCCTGATCATCCTCGCCCTCGTGCTGACGGGGTTCCGCAAGGCGGTCTTCCACGCCGTGCCGCAACAGCTGAAGATCGCGATCTCGGTGGGCATCGGCCTCTTCATCGCCCTCATCGGGTTCGTCGACGCCGGGTTCGTGACGCGCATCCCCGACGCCTTCTTGACGACCGTCCCGGTCCAGCTCGGCAACGGCGGCACCCTGGCCGGCTGGCCGGTGCTCGTGTTCGCCATCGGTGTGGTCCTGATCGTCGCCCTGTGGGTACGCCGCGTGCGGGGCGCGATCCTCATCTCCATCGTGGCCACGACGGCTCTGGCGTTCGTCCTCCAGGCCGTGCTCGACCTCGGGTCGGTCAGCCAGGACGGCCCCGGCAACTGGTCGCTCAACGTGCCCGAGTTCAACGGACTGGTCGACGTGCCCGACTTCGGCACGCTCGGCGAGTTCTCCCTCTTCGGCGCCTTCTCCTCCGTCGGCGTGCTGGCCGCGCTGCTCCTGACGTTCACGCTGCTCCTCGCGGACTTCTTCGACACCATGGGCACGATGACGGCCATCGGCGCCGAGGCGGGCCTCAACGACGAGCAGGGGATCCCGCCCCACTCGCAACGCATCCTCATCGTCGACTCGGTCGCCGCGATGGCCGGCGGTGCCGCCGGGGTCTCGTCCAACACCTCCTACATCGAGTCCGCCTCCGGCGTCGGCGAGGGTGCCCGCACTGGCCTGGCCTCCGTGGTCACCGGACTGCTCTTCTTGCTGACCACCTTCTTCGCGCCGATCGTCGAGGCGATCCCGTCGGAGGCCGCGGTACCGGCACTCGTGCTGGTGGGCTTCTTGATGATGCAGCAGGTCAAGGGCATCGACTGGGACGACCTCGAGATCGCGATCCCCGCCTTCTTGACCATCGTGCTGATGCCGTTCACGTACTCGATCAGCGTCGGGATCGGGGCCGGCTTCCTCACCTACGTCCTCATCAAGGTCGTCGTCGGCAAGGGTCGGGAGGTGCACCCGCTGATGTGGGTGGTGGCCGCCCTCTTCGTCGTCTACTTCGCCATCGACCCGATCACGTCCTGGCTGACCTGACCGGGCACTTCCTCCCCGTCCGGCACATCGACCGGGCACTTCCTCCCCGTCCGGCACATCGACCGGGCACTTCCTCCCCCTACACGGGAACGAAGTGCCCGGTCGGCGTCGGAGACGGGAACGAAGTGCCCGGTCGGCGTCGGAGACGGGAACGAAGTGCCCGGTCGCGGAATAGTTAGCACAGGTAATGAGCTATGCTAACTACCATGCCGACCGCCGACCTCCGCACCGACGCCGGGCTCGCCTCCGAGCTCCGCGCCTCCGTGATGCGCATGCGCCGCCGCCTGGTCTCCGAGCGCCACCCCGACAACGACCTGAGCATCGGCCAGATGGTCGTCCTGGGGCTGCTCGTTCGCCTGGGTGAGCAGACCGTCGGCGACCTGGCCCGCGCCGAGCGCGTCCAGCCGCCGTCGATGACCCGCACCGTCAACTGCCTCGAGACCGACGGCTACGTCGAGCGTCGCCCCCACGAGAGCGACGGCCGCCAGGTCGTCGTCTCGCTCACCGAATCCGGCCGCGCCGCGGTCCTGGCCGACCGCCAGCGCCGCGACGCCTGGCTCTCCCAGCAGCTCGCCGGTCTCACCCCCGCCGAGCGCGACACCCTCCGCGAGGCCGCGCCGATCCTCGCCCGACTTGCCCTGACCGACTGACCCGACCGAGGAGTCACCACGAGTCCCACGTTCCGTTCCCTCGCCAACCCGAACTACCGCCGCTACGCCCTCGGCGGCGTCGTGTCGAACACGGGCACCTGGATGCAGCGGGTCGCGCAGGACTGGCTCGTCCTCGAGCTCACCGTGGGCTCGGGCGCCACTGCGCTGGGGATCACGACCGGCCTGCAGTTCCTTCCCTTCCTGCTCGTGACCCCGTTCGCCGGCCTGGTCGCCGACCGGATGCCCAAGCAGCGACTGCTCCAGCTGACCAACCTGGGCATGGCCCTGCCCGCGGCCGTGCTCGGCGTCCTCGCCGTCACCGGCGCGGCACAGGTCTGGCACGTCTACGTCCTGGCGTTCCTGCTCGGCTCTGCCTCGGCCTTCGACGCCCCGGCCCGCCAGTCCTTCGTGTCCGAGATCGTCGACCCGGTCGACCTGACCAACGCCGTCGGTCTCAACTCCGCGAGCTTCAACGCCGCCCGGCTCGTCGGTCCGGGCCTGGCCGGCGTGCTCATCGCCGCCCTCGGCGGGGGCGCGGTCGCCACCGGGTGGGTGATCGTGCTCAACGCGATGTCGTACGCCGCTCCGATCTGGTCCCTGCGCCACCTCGACGCCAGCCGGATCGACGCCGCCGTCCCGGCCGACCGCGGCCCGGGCGCCCTCCGCGAGGGCGTCGCCTACGTCCGCGCCCGTCCCGACCTGCTGCTCGTGCTGAGCCTGGTCTTCTTCGCGGGCACCTTCGGCCTCAACTTCCAGATCACCTCCGCGCTGATGGCCACCGAGGTCTTCGGCAAGGGTCCGCAGGAGTTCGGGCTGCTCGGCACCTTCCTGGCCGTCGGCTCGCTCACCGGCGCCCTCCTCGCTGCCCGACGACCCCACGTGCGGCATCGCCTCGTCGTCGGCTCCGCGCTCGCCTTCGGTGCCACGGTGGTGCTGGCCGGGCTGATGCCGACCTACCTCACCTTCGCCCTGCTCGCTCCCGTCACGGGCCTGACGGCGCTGACCTTCATCACCAGCGCCAACACCTACATGCAGCTGCACACCGATGCCGGCGTGCGGGGGCGCGTGATGGCGCTCTACCTGATGATCTTCATGGGTGGCACCCCGATCGGGGCGCCGATCATCGGGTGGATCGGCCAGGAGTACGGCGCCCGCTGGACGCTGCTGGGCGGCGGCCTGCTCACGATCGCCGGGGTGGCGCTCTCGGCCGCGGTCTACCTGCGCCTCGCGCGAGCCCGGCAACGCCTGGTCGTGCCGAGCGGTGAATCGGCCGTGCATGCGGCTCCCGCGGCATTTTGACCCGGTCGTAGCGCCCGAGTAGCCTCATTCCTTGTGTCTGGCACGACCAGACCCATGCGCATGCGCGGAAGCCGCTGCCCAGTCCCTGGGCCAGGCCCAGCCGGCGACAGGCACAGCACGAAGGCAACACACCCGAGTCCGGCACAGCGCCGGGCCGTGACGAGAAGACAGAGAGAGGGAACCACCAGGTGCCCACCATCAACCAGCTGGTCCGCAAGGGCCGCCAGGACAAGGTGTCGAAGTCCAAGACGCCCGCCCTGAAGGGATCTCCGCAGCGCCGTGGCGTCTGCACCCGCGTCTACACGACCACCCCGAAGAAGCCGAACTCCGCCCTCCGCAAGGTCGCCCGCGTGCGCCTGAGCAGTGGCGTCGAGGTCACCGCCTACATCCCGGGTGTCGGTCACAACCTGCAGGAGCACTCGATCGTGCTCGTGCGCGGCGGCCGTGTGAAGGACCTTCCCGGTGTCCGCTACAAGATCATCCGCGGCACGCTCGACACCCAGGGTGTCAAGAACCGCAAGCAGGCCCGCAGCCGCTACGGCGCGAAGAAGGAGAAGTAATGCCTCGCAAGGGTCCCGCTCCCAAGCGCCCTCTCGTCTCCGACCCGGTCTACGGCTCGCAGCTGGTCACCCAGCTCGTCAGCAAGGTCCTCCAGGACGGCAAGAAGGCGGTTGCCCAGCGCATCGTCTACACCGCCCTCGAGGGCTGCCGCGAGAAGACCGGCACCGACCCGGTCGTCACGCTCAAGCGCGCGCTCGACAACGTCAAGCCCGCCATCGAGGTCAAGTCCCGCCGCGTCGGCGGTGCGACCTACCAGGTGCCGATCGAGGTCAAGGCCAACCGCAGCACGACGCTGGCCCTGCGCTGGCTCGTCGGCTACGCGGCCGACCGTCGTGAGAAGACGATGTCCGAGCGCCTCATGAACGAGATCCTCGACGCCAGCAACGGCCTCGGTGCCGCTGTGAAGAAGCGCGAGGACACCCACAAGATGGCCGAGTCCAACAAGGCCTTCGCCCACTACCGCTGGTGAGGCCGAGGGGCCGTACGGCGCGCGCTGCGCGTCGTACGTCCCCTCACCCCCACACCCCCACTACTTCGAGGGACTGAGACACAGACGTGGCCGTCGACATCACCACCGACCTCAACAAGGTCCGCAACATCGGCATCATGGCGCACATCGACGCCGGCAAGACCACCACCACCGAGCGCATCCTCTTCTACACCGGCATCACCTACAAGATCGGTGAGGTCCACGAGGGTGGCGCCACGATGGACTGGATGGAGCAGGAGCAGGAGCGCGGCATCACCATCACGTCCGCCGCGACGACCTGCTGGTGGAAGGACCACCAGATCAACATCATCGACACCCCCGGCCACGTGGACTTCACCGCCGAGGTCGAGCGCTCGCTGCGCGTCCTCGACGGCGCCGTGGCCGTCTTCGACGGTGTCGCCGGTGTCGAGCCCCAGACCATGACGGTGTGGCGCCAGGCCAACAAGTACTCCGTCCCCCGCATGTGCTTCGTCAACAAGCTCGACCGCACCGGAGCGGACTTCTTCCGCTGCGTCGACATGATGGTCGAGCGCCTCAACTCCACCCCCCTCGTCCTCCAGCTGCCCATCGGCGCGGAGTCGGACTTCATCGGTGTCGTGGACCTCGTCGGCATGCGTGCCCTGACCTGGCGTGGCGAGACCACGATCGGTGAGGACTACGAGGTCGAGGAGATCCCGGCCGAGCTCGCCGAGCAGGCTGCCGAGTACCGCGAGAAGCTCCTCGAGACGCTGGCCGAGGCCGACGACGCGATCATGGAGAAGTTCCTCGAGGAGGGCGAGTTCACCGTTCCCGAGCTCGAGGACGCGATCCGTCGCGCCACGCTCGCCGACAAGCTCAACCCGGTCCTGTGCGGCACCGCGTTCAAGAACAAGGGCGTCCAGCCCCTGCTCGACGCGGTCGTGAAGTTCCTGCCCTCGCCGCTCGACATCGACGGCATCCAGGGCCACTCGGTCAAGGACGAGGACGAGGTCATCGTCCGCCAGCCCTCCGACGACGAGCCGTTCTCCGGCCTCGCCTACAAGATCGCCTCCGACCCGCACCTCGGCAAGCTGATCTACGTCCGCGTCTACTCCGGCAAGCTCGAGGCCGGCTCCACCGTGGTCAACTCGGTGAACGGCCGCAAGGAGCGCATCGGCAAGGTCTACCAGATGCACGCCAACAAGCGTGAGGAGATCGCGTCCGTCGGCGCCGGCCAGATCGTGGCCGTGATGGGCCTCAAGGACACCAAGACCGGTCACACGCTCTGCGACCCGACCAACCAGGTCGTCCTCGAGTCGATGACGTTCCCGGCCCCGGTGATCGAGGTCGCGATCGAGCCCAAGACCAAGAGCGACCAGGAGAAGCTCGGCACCGCGATCCAGCGGCTGTCCGACGAGGACCCGACCTTCACGGTCAAGGCCGACGAAGAGACCGGCCAGACCATCATCGCCGGCATGGGCGAGCTCCACCTGGAGATCCTCGTCGACCGGATGAAGCGCGAGTTCCGCGTCGAGGCCACCGTCGGCAAGCCGCAGGTGGCCTACCGCGAGACCGTGCGCAACCTGGTGGAGAAGCACTCCTACACCCACAAGAAGCAGACCGGTGGTTCGGGTCAGTTCGCCAAGGTTGTCGTCAACCTCGGTCCGAACATCGACCCGGAGACCGGCCACGGCGCGGGCTACGAGTTCGTCAACAACGTGTCCGGTGGCCGGGTGCCGAAGGAGTACATCCCTTCGGTCGACCAGGGCGGCCAGGACGCCATGGAGTTCGGCGTGCTCGCCGGCTACCCCATGGTCGACGTGAAGTTCTCGCTCGAGGACGGCGCCTACCACGACGTCGACTCGTCCGAGCTCGCGTTCAAGATCGCCGGCAACCAGGCCTTCAAGGAGGCCGCACGCAGGGCCAAGCCCGTGCTGCTCGAGCCGATGTTCGCGGTTGAGGTGATCACGCCCGAGAGCTTCCTCGGCACGGTCATCGGCGACATCAACTCGCGCCGCGGCCAGATCCAGGCGCAGGAGGAGCGTCACGGCGACATGGTCGTGAACGCCCTTGTGCCCCTGTCCGAGATGTTCGGGTACGTTGGCGACCTGAGGTCCAAGACTTCCGGTCAGGCGTCGTACTCGATGGAGTTCGACTCGTACGCCGAGGTTCCCTCGAACATCGCCGAAGAGATCGTCAAGAAGGTCCGCGGCGAGTAGCTCGACCCGGACCCTCGGTCCAGCACCACCCGTTCCACACCCATGAGTTCAAGTACCAACCCAACCAGGAGGAGCCCCAGTGGCTAAGGCGAAGTTCGAGCGGACCAAGCCGCACGTCAACATCGGCACGATCGGTCACATCGACCACGGCAAGACGACGCTGACCGCGGCGATCACCAAGGTGTTGCACGACAAGTACCCGAACCTGAACGAGGCCTCGGCCTTCGACCAGATCGACAAGGCTCCCGAGGAGCGCCAGCGCGGCATCACGATCTCGATCGCGCACGTCGAGTACCAGACCGAGGCGCGCCACTACGCGCACGTCGACTGCCCGGGTCACGCGGACTACATCAAGAACATGATCACCGGTGCCGCTCAGATGGACGGCGCGATCCTCGTGGTCGCCGCCACCGACGGCCCGATGCCCCAGACGCGTGAGCACGTGCTGCTCGCCCGCCAGGTCGGCGTGCCGGCCCTGGTCGTGGCGCTCAACAAGTGCGACATGGTCGACGACGAGGAGCTCATCGAGCTCGTCGAGATGGAGGTGCGCGAGCTCCTCTCCGAGTACGAGTTCCCGGGCGACGACATCCCCGTGGTCCGCGTGGCCGCCTTCCCCGCCCTGCAGGGTGACGAGAAGTGGGGCGAGTCGATCGTCGAGCTGATGGCTGCGGTGGACGAGTCCATCCCGACCCCCGAGCGCGAGACCGACAAGCCGTTCCTCATGCCCGTCGAGGACGTCTTCACGATCACCGGTCGTGGCACCGTCATCACCGGTCGCATCGAGCGCGGCATCGTCAAGGTCAACGAGGAGGTCGAGATCATCGGCATCCGCGAGGTCGCCCAGAAGTCGACCGTCACCGGTGTCGAGATGTTCCGCAAGCTGCTCGACGAGGGCCAGGCGGGCGAGAACGTCGGTCTGCTCCTCCGTGGCACCAAGCGCGAGGACATCGAGCGCGGCATGGTCGTCATCAAGCCGGGCACCACGACGCCTCACACCAACTTCGAGGCCTCGGTCTACATCCTCAGCAAGGACGAGGGCGGCCGTCACACGCCGTTCTTCAACAACTACCGTCCCCAGTTCTACTTCCGTACGACTGACGTGACCGGTGTTGTGACCCTGCCCGAGGGCACCGAGATGGTCATGCCGGGCGACAACACCGAGATGTCGGTGGAGCTCATCCAGCCCATCGCGATGGACGAGGGCCTGCGCTTCGCCATCCGCGAGGGTGGTCGCACCGTCGGCGCCGGTCGCGTCGTCAAGATCACCAAGTGATCACCGCCGGTCACTGACCGGCACCGCAGCACCCGAGACCCCGTCTCCCGTCAGGGAGGCGGGGTCTCGCGCGTGCCCGGGTCAGGCGGCGAAGGGCCGTGCCAGCATCCCGGCCTCGCCCAGCAGGCGCTCGAGTCGCTTCCGCTCCTGGTCGAGCTCCGCGCCGGCAGGCAGCACGCCCACCAGGTGGTCGAGCTCGAGGGTCTCGGCGGCCTCGGCGAGGACCCCGTCGTAGGCCCGACGGCAGCCCTCGTACTTGGCGAATCGCATCCCCTCGCGGTGGAACGCGTCGTGGAGTCGACGGACGTCGTCGCCGATCTTCTCGATGGGTCGGCGCAGGGGAGGCGCCGCGGCATCAGGAACCCGGCGTCCGCGTCCCACCTGGCGCACCAGAGCACGCCCGAGGCGCGCTTCCCACTCCCAGAGGCTGCCCAGCATCGCGCCGAGCACCAGCTGCGTGCCGAAGAGGATCAGCAGCAGCGCACCGACGTCCGGGAGCCAGCTCCACATGCCTCAACGGTACGCCGAGGCGCGCTCCGCGGCGAGCGTCCTGGAGCTCACCCCAGCAGCGCCTCCACCGCACCCCGGAACGCCGACGTGTGGGCGTCGACGTCGGCCTCGGTGTGGAAGGGCGAGAAGAGCGACATGTTGTGGAAGGGCGCCAGCAGCACACCGCGGTTGACCGTCCACAGGTGGAAGAACGCGTCCAGCTCCTCGTCGACGGCGGCGGCCGCCTCGGCGCCGGTCCTCGGCGGCGGGCAGAACCAGTACTCCGCCCGGCACCCGAGGCGCTGCACGTGCCACGGGAGCTCGTGGTCGTCGATGACCCCCTGGATCCCGTCGGTGAACAGCTCGGCCAGCGGGATCGCGACGTCGAAGTCCTCCTGTCGCAGGGCCGTCGACAACGTGGCGCGCACCGCTGCCATCGCCAACGCGGAGCCCGACAGCGTCCCACCGACGCCCGCGACGTCGATGTCGTGGCCCAGCATCGGCCCCTCGAGTCGTGCGGCCACCTCCGCGGTCATGCCGTAGGCGGCGACGGGGACGCCACCCCCGATGGGCTTGCCGATCACGACGAAGTCGGGGTCGAGGTCCCACGCGGCGCTCGCACCGCCCGGTCCGGCGCAGATGGTGTGCGTCTCGTCGTTGACCAGCAGCACCCCGTGGCGCCGGGTGATCTCCCGGACGCCGGCGAGGTAGCCCTCCTCGGGGAGCACGATGCCGATGTTGGTCAGGGCCGGCTCCATGAGCAGGCACGCGACGTCACCCTCCGCCAGCCGGGCCTCGAGCGCGTCGAGGTCGTTGAAGGGCACCACCGCGGTGGTCACCGCGACGTCGACCTGCGGCCCGAGGGCTCCGGGACGGGCCACGACCCGATCGCCGGCCCGGCCGTGCTCGAGCACGCCCAGCGTCTCGTCGACCGTGCCGTGGTAGCACCAGTCCATGACCGCGATCCTCGGTCGGCCGGTGAGGTGGCGCGCGAAGCGCAGCACGAACCGGTTGGCGTCGGTCGCCGTCATCGCCATCTGCCACCGGGGCAGGCCGAAGCGACGGCTGAGCTCTCCGGCGACCCACGTCGCATCGGTCGAGGGCAGCATCGTGGTGATGCCACGTTCGGTGCGCTCGCGCACGGCCCCTGCCACCGCCGGCAGGCAGTGGCCGGTCATCGATCCGGTGTCGCCCAGGCAGAGGTCGACGTGGTCGATGCCGTCGACGTCGGTGAACCGCCCGCCACCCGCCGACTCCACGAAGAGCGGGAACGAACCCGGCCAGCGCGTCATCCAGGGCATCGGGACCCCGGCCAGCAGGTGCTCACCGGCCTCGGCGGCGAGCCGGGCCGAGGTGGGGTGCAGGTCGATGAACCGTTGCTCCTCGACGGCCCGGAGGGCCGCGAGGCGTGCCCGGTCGATGCCGGTCACGACCGGCTCACAGCGCGCTGCCGACGTACTTGGTCTCGAGGTACTCCTCGATGCCCTCGAAGCCACCCTCGCGGCCGAAGCCCGAGTGCTTGACGCCGCCGAAGGGCGCGGCGGGGTTGGAGACGATGCCGGTGTTGACCCCGACCATGCCGAACTCCAGGGCTTCGCTGACCCGCAGCACCCGGGCGTGGCCGCGGGTGAAGATGTAGGCGACCAGACCGTACTCGGTGTCGTTGGCGCGCTCGATCGCCTCGGCCTCGTTGTCGAACGTGGCGATCGGGGCGACCGGGCCGAAGATCTCCTCGCGGAACACCCGCGCCGAGGCAGGTACGTCGACCAGCACCGTGGGCGGGTAGAAGTGGCCGGGACCGTCGGGGACCGTCCCGCCGACGAGCGCCTTCGCGCCGGCCGAGACCGCGTCGTCGACCAGCGCGTGCACGCCGGCGCGCGCCTTCTCGGTGATGAGCGGGCCGACGTCGACGCCGTCCTGGGTGCCGTCGCCGACGGTGAGGGCGCCCATCCGCTCGGCCAGCCGCGTCGCGAACTCCTCGGCGACGGAGGAGTGGACGAGGAACCGGTTGGCCGAGGTGCAGGCCTCACCGATGTTGCGCATCTTGGCGAGCATCGCCCCGTCGACGGCCGCGTCGAGGTCGGCGTCCCCGAAGACGATGAAGGGGGCGTTGCCGCCGAGCTCCATGGAGACCCGCAGCAGCTGCTCGGAGGCCTGCGACACCAGCTTCTTGCCCACGGCCGTGGAACCCGTGAAGGTCAGCTTGCGCAGCCGGGGGTCGCGGATGATCGGCTCGCAGACGCCTCCGGAGTCGGTCGTCGTGACGACGTTGAGCACACCGGGCGGCAGACCGGCCTCCTCCATGAGCGCCGCCAGGGCGAGCATGGTCAAGGGGGTCTCGTGGGCCGGCTTGAGGACCATCGTGCACCCGGCGGCCACGGCCGGCCCGATCTTGCGGGTGCCCATGGCCAGCGGGAAGTTCCACGGCGTGATCATCAGCGTGGGACCGACCGGGGCCTTCATGGTGATCAGCCGCGTGTTGCCGGCGGGCGCGGGGGAGTAGCGACCGTGGATCCGCACGGCCTCCTCGGAGAACCACCGGAAGAACTCGGCGCCGTAGGTCACCTCGCCCTTCGCCTCGGCGAGAGTCTTGCCCATCTCGAGCGTCATCAGCCGGGCGAAGTCGTCGGCCCGCTGGGTGAGCAGCTCGAAGGCGCGGCGCAGGATCTCACCACGTGTGCGGGGTTCGGTGGCCGCCCAGTCCCGCTGGGCGGCGGAAGCGGCCGCCAGCGCGCGCTCGCCGTCGGCAGGTGTGCCGTCGGCGATGCGGGTGAGCACCCGCTCGTCGGCCGGGTTGGTCACCTCGAAGGTGGCACCACCGGAGGCGTCCACCCACTCTCCCGCGATGAGGAGCTGTCGGGGCACGGTCTCGATCACGTCAGCCATGTCTGCAGCCTTTCACTGGCTTCTGGCCGCTGCCAGGTCGAAGGCAGCCTCGAAGATGTCCAGTCCCTCCGACAGGAGGTGGTCGTCGATGGAGAGTGGCGGCAGGAACCGGAAGACGTTGCCGAAGGTGCCGCAGGTCAGCGTCACCAGGCCCTCCGCCGAGCAGGCCCGGTGGACGGCGCCGGCGAGCGCCGGGTCCGGCGTACGTCCCGGCCCGTCGCTGACCAGCTCGACGGCCACCATCGCGCCCCGCCCGCGGATGTCGCCCACCCGGTCCGGGTGGCGATCGGCGAGTGCCCGGAGCCGGGGCACGAAGAGCGCCTCGATCTCCCGGGCTCGCCCGGGGAGGTCCAGGTCCTCCATCGTCCCGATCGCGGCGAGGGCCGCGGCGCAGGCGACCGGGTTGCCGCCGTAGGTGCCGCCCAGCCCGCCGACGTGCACGGAGTCCATCACCTCGGCGCGGCCGGTGACCGCGGCGAGCGGGAGGCCGCCGGCCATGCCCTTCGCGGTGGTCACCAGGTCGGGCACGACGCCTTCGTGGTCGCAGGCGAACCAGTCGCCCGTGCGCGCGAAGCCGGTCTGGATCTCGTCGGCGATGAAGAGGATCCCCTGCTCGCGGCACCAGTCGGCCACCCGCGGCAACCAGCCCGGTGGCGGCACGATGAAACCTCCCTCGCCCTGGATCGGCTCGATGAGGACGGCGGCGCAGTTGTCCTCGCCCACCTGGCCGTGGACGGTGGCGACGAAGGCGTCGAAGGCCTCGTCGGCACACGCCTCGGCGCCCCCCGGCCAGCGATAGGGGTACGCCATGGGGGCGCGGTAGACCTCCCCGGCGAACGGCCCGAACCCGTGCTTGTAGGGCATGTTCTTCGCGGTCAGCGCCATCGTGAGGTTCGTGCGCCCGTGGTAGGCGTGGTCGAAGACCACGATCGCGTCGCGGCCCGTGTGGTGGCGGGCCACCTTGACCGCGTTCTCCACGGCCTCCGCGCCGGAGTTGAAGAGCGCGGAGCGCTTCTCGTGCTCACCGGGGGTGAGCTCGGCGAGCTTCTCGCAGACGTCGATGTACTCCTCGTAGGGCGTCACCATGAAGCAGGTGTGGGTGAAGTCGGCGACCTGGCGCTGCACCGCCTCGACCACGCGCGGAGAGGCGTTGCCCACCGTGGTGACCGCGATGCCCGAGCCGAAGTCGATGAGCTGGTTGCCGTCGACGTCGCGCAGGATGCCGCCGCCCGCCTGCTCGACGTACACCGGCAGCGTCGTCCCGACACCGGCGGACACGGCCGCGACCTTGCGGGCCTGGAGGGCCTGCGAGCGCGGTCCGGGGATCTCGGTGACGAGGATCCGTTCCTGCGAGAGTGTCATGACCGTCCTTCCGGGGTCCCTGCGGCGTTGTTCGGAGGAGCGGAGCGGGGGAGAGGAACGTCGTGGGGTGATCGGTCCTCCATGCCCCACGCTGATCCGTATCCCGCGGGCTGGGGAGCCGCCAGCAGGTCGAGGAACGGTTGGGGCGCGAACGCCTCGGGGCCGAGCACGCCCGTGCCCGACCAGCTGCCGTTGGCGAGCAGCTCGAGCGCGACCACGGGGTTGATGGCGGTCTGCCACACCACGCACTGGGCGCCGTAGTCGCGCATCGAGTCGGCGTTGTCGACCACGTGGTAGAGGTACGTCGAGCGCGGCGCACCGTCCTTGCCCGTGCCCGTGACCCACAGCCCGGCACACGTCTTGCCCTCCATCCGCGGTCCGATCGTCGCGGGGTCCGGCAGGCAGGCCGCGACCACGTCGCGGGGCGAGACCTGCACGCCCTTCACCGTGACCGGCTCCGTGGAGTCGAGGCCCAGGGTGTGGAGCGTGCGGAGGATGCCGATCATCTCCTCACCGAGGCCGTACTTGAACGTCACCCGGTCGGCATCGACCCACCGCGGCATCAGCAGCACCTCCTCGTGCTCGACGTGCACGCACTCGACCGGACCGATGCCCTCGGGGAACTCGAAGACCTCAGGCTCGGAGAAGGGCGGGAGCGTGAAGAACCCCGACTCCAGGTCGCCCCCGCCCTTGTTCCGCTCCCACACCACGGGCGGGTTGAGGCACTCCTCGATGATCGTCCACATCGAGAAGCCGGGCGCGAACACCTCGTTGCCGTCGTCGTCGCGGATCACCAGGTTGGCGCCGTCGCGCGTGCCGAGCTCGTCGATGTGGTCGAACAGCTCGTCGGCGGCGTAGCGCGCGAACACGTCGGAGAGCCCGGGCTCGACGCCGATGCCGAGCAGGGCCAGCTGTCCTGCTGCCTCCCACTCGCCAGCCAGGGCGAACTGCTCGTCGCCGAGCTTGACGCCGACCTGCTCGTAGGGCGCCTCGGGGTGGCGCACCGAGAGGCTCATCGCCATGTCGAGGTAGTGGGCCCCGGCGGCCAGCGCACCGGTGAAGATCGGCATCACGAACCGGGGGTCGACCGCATTGAAGACGTGCGTGGCCCGCACCTCACGTGCGAGGGCGCTCACGGCGTCGGCGTCGGAGGCGTCGACCTGCGCCGCGCTGAACCTCTCCTCACCGCTCCTGCGTCCGGTCGCTGCTGCGACCGTCTGGGCGGCGCGAGCGGGGTCGTAGTCGGCCACCACCCACGCCTCGAAGAAGTCGCGATCGACGGCGATCCGGGCCGCGGCGTCACCGACGCCGCCGGCCCCCACCATCAGGACGCGCATCGGCGCCCGGCTCGACTCTGCCATGTCACTCCTTGCACTCATTCCTTGACCCTGGACGCCCGGACCGAGCTCACGACCTGCGCGCCCACCACGAGCAGGACGGCGATCACGAACATCGAGAAGCCGATGACGTTGGCCTCGGCAGGGATGCCGCGGCGCGAGGCGACGTAGACGAACTTGGGGAAGGTGGACTCGTTGCCGGAGACGAAGTTGGTGATGATGAAGTCGTCGAAGGACAGCGAGAAGGCGAGCATCGCGGCACCCGCGATGCCGGGCAGGATCAACGGGAAGGTCACCTTCCAGAAGGTCTGCATCGGACTCGCGTAGAGATCCTGGGCCGCCTCCTCGATCCGTGGGTCGAGGGACTGGATGCGGGCCCGGACGGTCACCACCACGAAGCTCAGGGCGAACATGATGTGGGCGAAGACGATCGTGGTGAAGCCGAGGTTGAGGCCGAGGTCGGAGAAGCCCTGCACGAAGATCGTCAGCAACGCCGCACCCATGACGATCTCGGGCGTCGCCATCGGCACGAAGATCAGCACGTTGCTGGCCGCCTTGCCGCGGAAGCGGTAGCGGACCATCGCCAGGGCCATGAGCGTGCCGAGGACCGTGGCCACCACCGTCGAGATCACGCCGACCTGCAGCGAGGTGACGAGGGACTCGCAGACACCCGGGACGCCGCAGGGGTCCTGCCAGTGTCGCCAGGTGAAGCCCTGCCACACGATGTTGGTCTTGCCGTGGTCGTTGAAGGAGAAGGCGAACGTGTACGCGACGGGCAGGAACAGGTAGAGCAGGACCGCGATGGCGGCCAGGATGGCGAAGTGGCTGGCCAGCCACAGCTGGGCGCGCTTGGCGGCCGAGGGCCGGTAGGCGGGCGAGGCGGGGGTCGGGTTCCGGGTCGAGGTCGTCATCGCAGGCTCCTCACACCAGCTCGTCGGTGCCGAAGCGGCGTACGTAGGCGAAGACCATCACCAGGATCAGGGCCATGAGCGTGAACGACAGCGCGGCCGCGACCGGATAGCCGCCGGGGACGGCGAGGAACTGGTCGTTGATGACGTTGCCGACCATCTTCCCGCGTTGTGGGCCGAGCAGCTCCATGTTGACGAAGTCGCCGGCCGCCGGGATGAAGGTCAGCAGCGTCCCGGCCAGCACGCCGGGCATCGACATCGGCAGCGTCACCGTGCGGAAGGTGGTGAACCCGTTGGCGTAGAGGTCGCCGCCGGCCTCGATCACCCGCGGGTCGGCGCGCTCGAGCGAGGCATAGATCGGCAGCACCATGAACGGCAGGAAGTTGTAGGTCAGGCCGGCGATCACCGCGACCGGGGTGTTGATGATGTGGCCGCCGGGCAGCAGGTGCAGGAAGCCCAGGATCCCGGCCACCCAGCCGTCGTCGGACAGGATCTGCGACCACGCGAAGGTGCGCAGGATGAAGGAGGTGAAGAAGGGAGCGATGACGCAGATCATCATCAGGTTGCGCCACCGACCGGCCTTGAACGCCATCGCATAGGCCAGCGGGTAGGCCACGGCGAACGCCAGGAGCGTGGCGAGGCCGGCGTAGAGGAACGACCGCGCGAAGTGCGGCGCGTAGTCCGTCAGGGCGCTGACGTAGTTCTCGAAGTTGAGGTCGCGGTAGTAGTAGCCGGGGAAGCCCGGGTAGCGGCTCTGCAGGCTGACCGCGGCCAGCTGCACCAGTGGCAGGATGAAGAAGACGCCCAGCCACAGCACGCCGGGGAGCAGCAGCAGGTACGCCGTCCAGCTCCGCTTGGTCGTCTCGGGGGCGGGCGGTACCGGGTGCACCGCCGGGTCGCCCGCGACGTGGGCGAGGGCCGTCATGACGCGTCCGCGGGCACACCGAAGGCGTGCCCGGGGTTCCAGGTCAGCCAGACGGGGTCACCGGGGCGCAGGTCGAGGGGCTCGACGTCGAGGTTCTGCTCGTAGCAGCTCCACGTGGTGCCGCTCGGCATGTCGACGAGGTAGCTGGTGGCGACGCCGAGGAAGGACACGTCGCGCACCACCCCGCGCACGTCGTCGCCGGCGCCGTCGGGTTGCTTGCGCGACACCGTCACCTTCTCCGGACGCACGCCGAACGTCACCTCGCCCTCCTGCACCTGCGAGCGGGACCTGAGGATCTTCACCATGGTGCCGAGGACGTCGGCGACGAGGTGGTCCCCGTCGGTGTCCTTGATCGTGCCGACGCCGGTGTTGGCCTGGCCGAGGAAGTTGGCGACGAACCGCGTGCGCGGCAGGTCGTAGAGCGCGGCCGGGGCGCCGAGCTGCTCGATCTGGCCCTTGTTCATCACCGCGACGGTGTCGGCCATGGTCATGGCCTCCTCCTGGTCGTGGGTGACGTGGATGAAGGTGAGCCCGACCTCGGTCTGGATGCGCTTGAGCTCGACCTGCATCTCCCGGCGCAGCTTGAGGTCGAGCGCGCCGAGGGGCTCGTCGAGCAGCAGCACCTCGGGGTGGTTGACCAGGGCCCGGGCCAGCGCCACGCGCTGCTGCTGGCCACCGGAGAGCTGGGCCGGCTTGCGACCGGCGAACTGGGTCATCTGCACCAGCTCCATCGCGTCATCGGCGCGCTTGGCCGCGTCCTTCTCCTTGCGCCGCTTGGGCCCGAAGGCGACGTTGTCGCGGATGCTGAGGTGCGGGAAGAGCGCATAGGACTGGAAGACCGTGTTGACCGGGCGCTCGTAGGCTCGCGACCCGGTGAGGTCGGTGTCCCCGATCATCACCCGGCCGGAGGTGGGCTGCTCGAGCCCCGCGACCATCCGCAGGGTGGTCGTCTTGCCGCAGCCCGATGGGCCGAGCAGGGCGAAGAAGGAGCCTCGGGGCACGTGCAGGTCGATGCCGTCGACCGCGACGAAGTCGCCGAAGGACTTGGTGACGTTCTCGAGCTGGAGGTCGCCGCGCGCCTCGCGGAAGCCGGCCATGTCAGTTCCCCATCACCTTCGTGGACCAGAGATCGGCGAATTCGATGTCCTCGTCCGGGGTGAGCACCCGGAAGGACTGGATGTTGTTGTCGGCGATGTAGTCGGCCGTCGGGAAGATGAAGGGGCTCTCGGCCAGGTCGGGGTCGATCCTCTCCATCTCACGCTGGGCCCCGTCGACGGGGCAGACGTAGTTGACCCAGGCGGCGACCTGGGCCGCCACCTTCGGCTCGTAGTAGTAGTCCATCAGCTTCTGGGCGTTGCTGCGGTGGGTGGAGGTGATCGGCACCATCATGTTGTCCGACCAGAGGGTGCCGCCCGACTCGGGGATGGTGAAGATCCAGTTGGGGTCGCCGGTGTCGGCGGCCAGGACGAAGATGTCGCCGCTCCAGGTGATGCCGGCCACGGCGTTGCCGCTGGTGAGGTCCTCCATGTAGGAGTTGCCCTTCACCTTGCGGATGTAGCCCTCCTCGATCTTCTGCTCGATGAAGTCGAGCGCCTTCTCGAACTCGGCCTTGCCCCAGTCGCTCGTGAGGTCGACGCCCTGCGCCTGCATGACCAGCCCGGCGGTGTCACGGAACTCCGAGAGCACCACGATCCGGCCCTTCAGGTCGTCGACCCAGAGGTCGTCGAGGGACTTCAGCTCACGGCCGATCTTCTGCTTGTTGTAGCCGATCCCGGCGAAACCGCTCTGCCACGTGATCGAGTTCATCCGACCGGGGTCGAAGGACACGTCCTTGAGCGGTTGCAGGAGGTTGTTGACGACGTTGGGCATCTGGATCAGCTCGAGGGGCTGGCAGAGCTGGTCGCGGATGACCCGGGCCGCCATCCAGTCGGTCAGCGTGAAGATGTCGCGGTCGATGCTCTGCCCGGCCCGCAGCTGGGGGCCGACCTTGGCGTAGTAGGAGTCGTTGTCGTCGACGTCCTCGCTGTAGCTGACCTCGATCCCGGTCCTCTTCATGAACGCCTCGAGGGTCGGCGACCTCGTCTCCTTGTTGTTCACGTCGAGGTAGGCCGTCCAGTTCGCCCACTTGAGGATCTTCTCCGTGTCGGAGACGTCCGTCGGCAGCTTCAGGCTCGCGGCGCCACCAGAGGGTGGCGTGGGCGGGGCGCACCCGGCGAGGGCGAGCCCGGCGCTGGCCGCCATGCCCGTGCCCAGCAGCGCGCGGCGGCTCAGGCCACCGGAGGCGGCGCCGACGAGGGCAGCGGCGGGGGGAGACAGGGGCCGCGAACGGCGTGGGATGGGTGTCATCAGTGGAGGTCCTCCGGTCGGCCCCGAGTGTGCTCTGGTGTGGTGCTCTGGCGCTCAGCTCTCGATGTTGGCCATGACGTGCTTGATCCGGGTGTAGTCCTCGAAGCCGTACATCGACAGGTCCTTGCCGTAGCCCGACTTCTTGTAGCCGCCGTGCGGCATCTCGGCGACGAGCGGGATGTGGGTGTTGATCCACACGCAGCCGAAGTCGAGGGCCCTCGACATGCGCATCGCCCGGCCGAAGTCCTTGGTCCACACCGACGACGCGAGCCCGTAGTCGACGCCGTTGGCCCAGCGGATCGCCTCGTCCTCGTCGGTGAAGCGCTGGACGGTGATGACGGGACCGAAGATCTCGTTCTGGATCGCGTCGTCGTCCTGCAGGAGCCCCGACAAGACGGTGGGCTCGAGGTAGAAGCCGTCGCCGAGGTCGGTACGACGGTTGCCGCCGGCCGACACGGTCGCGTGCGCGGGGAGGCGGTCGATGAATCCGTTGACGCGGGCCAGCTGACTGGCGTTGTTGACCGGGCCGAAGAGCGCGTCCTCGTCGTCGGGCAGCCCGACGGGCGCGGACGTCCTGGCGTACTCGGCGAGGGCCGCGACGAAGTCGTCGTGGATGCCGGGCGCGGCGAGCACCCGGGTGGCGGCGGTGCAGTCCTGTCCGGCGTTGAAGTAGCCGGCGATGGCGATGCCCTCGACCGCGGCCTCGATGTCGGCGTCGTCGAAGACCACGACAGGCGCCTTGCCGCCGAGCTCGAGGTGGACCCGCTTGAGGTGCGGGGCGGCGCTGGCCGCGACCTCCGCGCCCGCACGGACCGACCCCGTGATCGCGACCAGGCTGGGGGTGGGGTGCTCGACGAGGAGGCGACCGGTCTCGCGGTCGCCGGTGACGACGTTGAGCGTGCCGGCGGGGAGGAACTCCGATGCCAGCTCGGCCAGGCGCAGGGTGCTCTCCGGCGTGGTGTCGCTCGGCTTGAGGACGACCGTGTTGCCGGCCGCCAGCGCGGGTCCGATCTTCCACACGGCCATGAGCAGCGGGTAGTTCCACGGCGTGACCTGGCCGACGACACCGATCGGCTCGCGCCGGATCCAGGAGGTGTGACCGGCCAGGTACTCCCCGGCCGCTCGGCCCTCGAGCACCCGCGCGGCGCCGGCGAAGAAGCGGAGCTGGTCGACCATGGGCGGGATCTCCTCGCTCGCGGTGAGCGCCTTGATCTTTCCCGTGTTCTCCGACTCGAGGTCGATGAGCTCCTCGGCATGTGCCTCGATGCTGTCCGCGAACTTCAACAGCGCCTGCTGGCGCTCGCTGGGCGTCGTACGACCCCACTCGCCGAAGGCGCCCTCCGCCGCCCGGTAGGCCGCGTCGACCTCCTCCGCGCCGCTGACCGGTGCGTGGGCCACGACCTGGCCGGTCGCGGGGTTGACGACGTCGCTCATGGCTGCAGTGGCCTCGACGTAGGTGCCGCCGATGAAGTTGCGCAGCGTGCGTGGGCTGGTCACGTCAGTCCTCCGGTTCGGGTGCGGGTGCAGCGAGAGTAGGACGGAAGAAGGGCCAATCTCCATAGTCAGAGGCAAAGAAAGTGCGGGAAGCGCAGAATTAATCGTGTTGAAACGTGGATTCCGCGTTCGACGGCTTGCGAACCGGTGGCTCGGCACAGCACCATGTGATCCATGAGTGACGGACCCGCGCGCCTCGACGCCACCGCGAAGCGGATCATCGAGCTCCTGCAGGAGGACGGCCGGATCTCCTATGCCGCGATCGCCAAGTCGGTCGGCCTGTCGGAGGCCGCCGCCCGGGCGCGCGTCCAGAAGCTGCTCGACTCCGAGGTCATGCAGATCGTCGCCGTCACCGACCCCACGCAGGTCGGGTTCACCCGTCAGGCGATGATCGGGGTGCGCACCGAGGGTGACCTCACCCAGGTGGGGGACCGGGTCGCGCAGGTCCCCGAGGTCGACTACGTGGTGACGACAGCCGGCAGCTTCGACCTCCTCGTCGAGGTGGTGTGCGAGGACGACCCGCACCTGCTCGACGTCATCCGTCAGATCCGGGAGCTCGAGGGGGTGGTCTCCTCGGAGACCTTCGTCTACCTCAAGCTCAACAAGCAGCACTACAACTGGGGAACACGATGAGCATTCCTTCCATCGCGGGTGAGTCCTTCGACTACCAGGCCGCGGGCCGCGACCACCTGTGGTTGCACTTCACCCGGCACTCGACCTACGAGAACGGCGGCGCCATGCCGCTGATCGTCAAGGGCGAGGGGCACAAGATCTGGGACAGCCACGGGCGCGAGTACATCGACGGGCTCGCCGGACTGTTCGTGGTCCAGGTCGGTCACGGCCGAGAGGAGCTGGCCGAGGCGGCTGCCAAGCAGGCCAAGGAGCTGGCGTTCTTCCCGCTCTGGTCCTTCGCCCACCCGCGCGCCGTCGAGCTCGCCGACCGGATCGCCGCGATGGCGCCCGGCGACCTCAACCGCGTCTTCTTCACGACCGGCGGCGGCGAGGCCGTGGAGTCGGCCTGGAAGCTCGCCAAGCAGTACTTCAAGCTCACCGGCAAGCCGAACAAGCACAAGGTCATCTCCCGCGCCGTGGCCTACCACGGCACCCCGCAGGGCGCACTGTCCATCACGGGCATCCCGCCGCTGAAGGAGATGTTCGAGCCCCTCGTGCCGGGAGCGCACAAGGTGCCGAACACCAACTTCTACCGCCGTCCCGACTACCTCGGCGACGACGAGAAGGCGTTCGGCCGGTGGGCGGCGGACCGGATCGCGGAGGCGATCGAGTTCGAGGGCCCCGACACGGTCGCCGCGGTGTTCCTCGAGCCGGTGCAGAACGCCGGTGGGTGCTTCCCGCCCCCGCCCGGCTACTTCGAGCGGGTCCGCGAGATCTGCGACGAGTACGACGTCCTGCTCGTCTCCGACGAGGTCATCTGCGCCTTCGGCCGGGTGGGGGAGATGTTCGGCGCCACGGAGTTCGGCTACCAGCCCGACATCATCACCTGCGCCAAGGGCATGACGTCCGGCTACTCGCCCATCGGCGCGATGATCACCAGCGACCGGCTGTTCGAGCCGTTCAAGAGTGGCACCACCGCCTTCGCCCACGGCTACACCTTCGGTGGCCACCCGGTCTCCTCGGCGGTCGCGATGGCCAACCTCGACATCTTCGAGCGCGAGGGACTCGTGGACCACGTCCAGCAGAACGCCCCCGCCTTCCGCTCGACGCTGGAGAAGCTGCTCGACATCCCCATCGTGGGCGACGTGCGCGGTCACGGCTACTTCTACGGCATCGAGCTGGTGAAGGACCGCGAGACCAAGGAGACCTTCGACGACGCCGAGTCCGAGCGGCTGCTGCGTGGCTACCTGTCCGGAGCGCTGTGGGAGGCCGGGCTGTACTGCCGTGCCGACGACCGGGGCGACCCGGTCATCCAGCTCGCGCCCCCGCTGATCATCGGTCAACCCGAGTTCGACGACATCGAGCAGCGGTTGCGCTCCGTGCTGACCGGGGCGCTCGAGCACCTCTAGGGGCGTGCCGGACGTCGGCTGCAGATGTGCGTGCGGCCGGGGTGAGCGGGGAGGATGTGCGGCGTGAACGACGTCGCACGCCCTGCCCGCCCGCACCACAAGCTCACCGACGACGGACGGCGCATGCGCGAGGTCCTCTCCTACTCGCGCCGCGGCAGCCGGTTCACCCCGCGGCAGGCCGAGGCGTGGGCCGCCCACCAGCGGGACTGGGTGATCCCCGACGAGGCCGTGGACCGGCCCGACTTCTCGGTCACCGAGCGCTTCGGCCGGGTGGCGCCCCTGATCGTCGAGATCGGGTCCGGCATCGGGGAGGCGACCGCGGTCCTGGCCGCTGGGCGTCCGGACCACAACGTCCTGGCTCTCGAGGTCTGGCTGCCCGGGGTGGCCGACTCGCTGTGGCGGGTGGCCGAGGCCGGCGCCGACAACGTGCGCTTCTGCTCGGTCGACGCCGTCTGGTCGCTCGAGCACCTGCTGGCTCCGGCCAGTCTCGCCGAGCTCTGGACCTTCTTCCCCGACCCCTGGCGCAAGACCAAGCACCACAAGCGACGCCTGGTCAACCGGGCGAACGCGGCCCTCGCCGCCTCCCGGCTGGTGCCGGGCGGCACCTGGCGGCTGGCCACGGACTGGGCCGACTACGCCGAGCAGATGCGCGAGGTCCTCGACGCCGAACCCACGCTCGAGGGGGGCCCGGTCGAGCGCTGGGCCGATCGCCCGGTCACCCGCTTCGAGCGCAAGGGGCTCGAGGTCGGACGAGACATCGCCGACCTCCGCTACCGCCGCTCGGGCGCCTGACCCAACAGCTCGAGCTCCTCCTCGACGTAGGGGTCGTGCTCGTCGAGGGCATCGAGCTCGGCCTTGAGCGCGAGCTGCAGCTCCCGGGCGCGGTCCACCTCGCCGAGGTGGCGCAGCGACCACGCGACCATCCAGCGGGCCACCCGGGTCCGGGCGTCGTCGCCGATCCGCTCGCGGGCCGTCAGGGCCTCCTCGAACACGGCGAGGGCTGCCCGGTGGTCTCCGGCGTCGGCATGGTGCATCCCGATGTTGGTGAGCAGCGAGGCGTCCCAGTCGCGCGCCGCCGGCGCGAGCGCCGTTCGCGCGCGCTCCAGCGCGGCGTGGTGCGCCGCGAGCCGTTCCGCAGGAGCCGCCACCAGCGCGACCATGTGCAGCGCGTCCACCTCGAGCTCCTCGAGCGCAGCCGTCCGCGCCTCCTCGGCGGCTGCGCGGAAGTGCGGGGCAGATGTCTCCGGCTCGCCCGCCGAGCGGAGCAGCCGGCCCCTCTCCAGGCCGAGCCGGACACGGGCCTCGGCGTCGGACGGGTCCAGCCCGTCGAGCAGGGCGTGTGCCGCGTCGTACCTCTCCTGCAGGCCCAGGGCCCGGGCGACCTGGGTCCGCGCGTACGTCGCCAGCGGCTCGGCCGACGAGACCGCGAGCGCGCGGAAGCGCTGCTCGCTGCCGGCCGGATCGTCGAAGTCCCACAGGCTGCGCAGGTCGTTCTCCATGGTGCGCAAGCCTAGGACCGGAGCCCCGGCTGGGAGGTCTGCGAGCGCTCCACCACTGCGATTTGGCGTGGGCGTGCCGAGTCTGTCAAGATGTTCCGGTTGCTCCGGCGGGTCGCCGGGGCGCGGCACACCTTGACTTCTGAATCGCGTCTCCTTGATCGAAACAGTCGTTCGTGTGCACCGCGCCGGATCAGAAATCTTGATCGGAGACCCGACCAGATCCGACGAACCGTCGGGTGCCATCCAGAGAAACACCACCTCCCAACCGGGGCGTATTGCGAGTAACCAGCGCGACACGCCCGACCGCGGGGGTCGGAGGATGGACGAGAGACAGGCGGTGCCGGCCCAGCAGGGGCGCGAGTGCCGAAACAGACCAGGCGTACGAGATCGAAGAGGACACGGACCTATGGCGGGACAGAAGATCCGCATCAGGCTCAAGGCCTATGACCACGAGGTGATCGACACCTCGGCGCGCAAGATCGTGGACACCGTCACCCGTACGGGTGCGAAGGTCGCCGGCCCTGTGCCGCTGCCGACCGAGAAGAACGTGTACTGCGTGATCCGCTCGCCCCACAAGTACAAGGACTCCCGCGAGCACTTCGAGATGCGCACCCACAAGCGCCTGATCGACATCATCGACCCGACGCCGAAGACCGTCGACTCGCTGATGCGTCTCGACCTGCCCGCAGGTGTCGACATCGAGATCAAGCTCTGAGGGCCTGACATGACCAACACTTTTGAGCGCAACGTGAAGGGCCTGCTGGGCACCAAGCTCGGCATGACCCAGCTCTGGGACGAGAACAACCTCGTCGTCCCCGTGACCGTGATCTCCGCGAGCACCAACGTGGTGACCCAGGTCCGCCAGCCCGAGGTGGACGGCTACAACGCCATCCAGGTCGGCTTCGGCGAGATCGAGGCCCGCAAGGTGAACTCGCCCGAGACCGGACACTTCACCAAGGCCGGGGTCACCCCCCGCCGTCACGTGGCCGAGATCCGCACCGCGGACGCTGCCACCTACACCGTGGGCCAGGAGCTCGGTGTCGACACCTTCGCCGCAGGCGAGGAGATCGACGTCACCGGCACCAGCAAGGGCAAGGGGTTCGCCGGTGTCATGAAGCGCCACGGCTTCCACGGCGTCGGTGCCTCCCACGGTGCCCACCGCAACCACCGCAAGCCCGGTTCGATCGGCGCCTGCGCCACGCCGGGTCGCGTGTTCAAGGGCACGCGCATGGCTGGTCGCATGGGTAACGACACGGTGACCACCCAGAACCTGACGGTGCACGCCGTCGATGCCGAGAAGGGCCTCATCCTCCTCAAGGGCGCCGTTCCCGGCCCCCGAGGTGGCCTCGTGATGCTCCGCTCGGCTGCCAAGAGCACCGTCGTTTCCGGCAAGGAGGCCTGAGCATGGCTGTCAAGACCGTGAAGGTGGATCTCCCCGCCGAGATCTTCGACGTGGAGGTCAACATCCCGTTGATCCACCAGGTCGTCGTCGCGCAGCAGGCCGCAGCCCGCCAGGGCACGCACGCCACCAAGACCCGCGCCGACGTGCGCGGCGGTGGTCGCAAGCCCTACAAGCAGAAGGGCACCGGCCGCGCCCGCCAGGGCTCGACCCGCGCGCCGCAGTTCGCCGGCGGTGGCGTCGTCCACGGCCCGCAGCCGCGCAACTACGACCAGCGCACCCCCAAGAAGATGAAGGCCGCCGCCCTGCGCGGTGCCCTCTCCGACCGGGCCCGCAACGGCCGCGTGCACGTGGTCGACTCGCTGGTGTCGGGCGACAAGCCCTCCACCAAGCTGGCGCTGTCCGCGCTGGTCTCGCTGACCGACCGCGTGGGCTACCTCGTGGTGCTCGAGCGGACCGACGCGATCACCTGGCTCTCGCTGCGCAACGCACCCGAGGTCCACATCGTCGCCGTCGACCAGCTCAACACCTACGACGTCCTCAACTCCGACGACGTGGTGTTCACCAAGGGCGCCTACGACGTCTTCGTGGGTGGCACCGCCACCTCGGCTCCGGCCGCGAGGACCGCCACGCCCGCCACGGCCGAGACGACCGAGGTCAAGGCGCTCGCCGACGTCCCCGCCGCCGACGAGGCTGCGGCCCTGCCGAAGGGTGCGAAGGCTCCGCTGAAGAGCGGCAACGCGCCCAAGGGCTACGAGGTCAAGGGCAACGCCGACTCCGGGCTCTACCACGAGCCCGACGGTCAGTGGTACGACGCCACCGAGCCGGAGTTCTGGTTCAAGAGCGCCGAGGACGCGGAGGCCGCTGGCTTCACGCGCGCCGGCGGCGGGACCGCCAAGGAGGACGACAAGTGAGCACGCTGCACAAGGACCACCGCGACGTCCTGATCGCCCCGGTCGTGTCGGAGAAGAGCTACGGCCTGCTCGACGCCAACAAGTACACCTTCATCGTCCACCCGGACGCCAACAAGACCGAGATCAAGATCGCGGTCGAGAAGGTCTTCGACGTCAAGGTCACCTCGGTCAACACGATCAACCGCCAGGGCAAGACGCGTCGCACCAAGTACGGCTTGGGCAAGCGTCCCAACACCAAGCGCGCGATCGTCAGCCTCGCCGAGGGCCACCGCATCGACATCTTCGGAGGTCCGGTCTCCTGACCGGGCTCCTGACTAGGAACTGATTATGGCTATCCGCAAGTACAAGCCGACCACCCCGGGCCGTCGTGGCTCGTCGGTGGCCGACTTCGTCGAGATCACTCGGACCACGCCCGAGAAGTCGCTGACGCGTCCGCTGCCGAAGAACGGTGGCCGCAACAACCAGGGCCGCATCACCACCCGGCACAAGGGTGGCGGTCACAAGCGCGCCTACCGCATCATCGACTTCCGTCGCTACGACAAGGACGGCGTGCCGGCGAAGGTCGCTCACATCGAGTACGACCCCAACCGCACCGCCCGCATCGCGCTGCTGCACTACGCCGACGGCGAGAAGCGCTACATCGTGGCCCCCAAGGGCCTCGAGCAGGGCACCGCGGTGGAGTCCGGCCCCAACGCCGACATCAAGCCCGGCAACAACCTCCCGCTGCGCAACATCCCGGTCGGTTCGACCATCCACTGCGTGGAGCTGCGTCCGGGTGGCGGCGCCAAGATCGCCCGCTCGGCCGGCAACTCGGCCCAGCTGGTGGCCCGCGAGGGAAGCCGCGCGACGCTCCGCATGCCTTCGGGCGAGATGCGCTTCGTCGACGTGCGCTGCCGCGCGACCATCGGTGAGGTCGGCAACGCCGAGCAGTCCAACATCAACTGGGGCAAGGCCGGCCGCATGCGGTGGAAGGGCGTTCGCCCGACCGTCCGCGGTGTCGTCATGAACCCGGTCGACCACCCGCACGGTGGTGGTGAGGGCAAGACGTCCGGTGGCCGCCACCCCGTCTCCCCCTGGGGCAAGCCCGAGGGCCGTACGCGCAAGCGCAAGGCCAGCGACTCCCAGATCATCCGTCGTCGCAAGTCCGGCAAGGGTAGGAAGTAACCGACATGCCTCGCAGCCTGAAGAAGGGCCCCTTCATCGATGACCACCTTCAGAAGAAGGTGGACGCCGAGAACGCGAAGGGCAGCCACAACGTCATCAAGACCTGGTCGCGCCGGTCGATGATCGTGCCCGACATGATCGGTCACACCATCGCCGTGCACGACGGTCGCAAGCACGTCCCCGTCTTCGTGACCGACTCCATGGTCGGCCACAAGCTCGGGGAGTTCGCCCCCACCCGCACCTACCGCGGGCACGTCAAGGAAGACCGGAAGGGACGCCGTCGATGAGCACCACCGAGCGCAGCCGCACGAGTGCGCGCCGCAGCACGCTGCTCGGCGACCAGCCGGGCGCGTACGCCAGCGCACGCTACGTGCGGATCACCCCGATGAAGGCCCGCCGTGTCGTCGACATGGTCCGCGGCCTCCAGGTCGACGAGGCACTGACCCTGCTGCAGTTCGCGCCGCAGGCCGCCTCCGAGACCGTCTACAAGGTGCTGGAGAGCGCCGTCGCCAACGCCGAGACGACCGAGGGCCTCAACCGGGCCGACCTGGTCCTCTCCGTCGCGATGGTCGACGAGGGCCCGACGATGAAGCGTTGGCGTCCGCGTGCCCAGGGTCGGGCCACCCGCATCAACAAGCGCACCAGCCACATCACCCTCGCGGTGCAGCCGGCCGAGTTCGTCGCCAAGACGAGCAAGTTCGGCCGCACCAACTCGAACGGAAGGGGTGCCTGATGGGCCAGAAGATCAACCCCAACGGCTTCCGCCTGGGCATCTCCACCGACCACAAGAGTCGCTGGTACGCCGACAAGCTCTACAAGTCCTACGTCGGCGAGGACGTCGCGATCCGCAGGCTGCTCTCCAAGGGCATGGAGCGGGCCGGCATCTCCAAGGTCGAGATCGAGCGCACCCGTGACCGCGTCCGTGTGGACATCCACACCGCGCGTCCCGGCATCGTCATCGGCCGTCGTGGCGCCGAGGCCGACCGCATCCGCGGCGAGCTCGAGAAGCTCACCGGCAAGCAGGTCCAGCTGAACATCCTCGAGGTCAAGAACCCCGAGATCGACGCGCAGCTGGTCGCCCAGGGAGTTGCTGAGCAGCTCTCCGGTCGGGTGCAGTTCCGCCGCGCCATGCGCAAGGCCATGCAGACCTCCATGCGGTCGGGTGCCAAGGGCATCCGGATCCAGTGCTCGGGTCGACTCAACGGCGCCGAGATGTCGCGCACGGAGTTCTACCGCGAGGGCCGCGTGCCCCTGCACACGCTGCGTGCCGACATCGACTACGGCTTCTACGAGGCCAAGACGACCTTCGGCCGCATCGGCGTGAAGGTCTGGATCTACAAGGGCGAGGTCGCCGGCACCCGTGCCGAGCGCCAGGCCCAGCAGGCTGCCCGCGCCGGTGCCCCCGGTCGCGGTGGCCGTCCCACCACCCGTGGCGCCGACCGCCCGAGCCGTGGCTCGCGCGGCGACCGCGCCCCTCGCACCGAGGCCCCTGCTGAGACTTCAGCGGCCCCGGCTGCCGAGGCGGCACCGAGCGCCGGACAGGAGGCCTGACCTCATGTTGATGCCCCGTCGCGTCAAGCACCGCAAGCAGCACCACCCCAAGCGCCGTGGCGCTGCCAAGGGCGGCACCTCGCTGGCCTTCGGCGAGTTCGGCATCCAGGCGGTCGAGGGTCACTACGTGACCAACCGACAGATCGAGTCGGCCCGTATCGCCATGACCCGTCACATCAAGCGCGGCGGAAAGGTGTGGATCAACATCTACCCCGACCGCCCGCTGACCAAGAAGCCTGCCGAGACCCGCATGGGTTCGGGCAAGGGTTCCCCCGAGTGGTGGGTTGCCAACGTCAAGCCCGGCCGCGTCATGTTCGAACTCTCCGGTGTCGACGAGGTGACTGCTCGTGAGGCCATGCGCCGCGCGATGCACAAGCTTCCGATGAAGTGCCGGTTCATCTCCCGTGAGGCCGGTGAATTCTGATGGCTACCAAGCTCAATGCCCACGAGCTCGACGAGCTCAACGCCCCCGACCTGGAGGCGAAGCTGCGCGAGGCCAAGGAGGAGCTCTTCAACCTCCGGTTCCAGGCGGCCACCGGCCAGCTGGACAGCCACGGCCGACTCCGCGTGGTCAAGAAGGACATCGCCCGCATCTACACCGTGGTGCGCGAGCGTGAGCTCGGCATCCGCTCCACCCCGGGCGCCGAGTCCGATGCTGCAGAGAACGAAGAGGCGAAGGCATGACCGAGAACGCAACCGAGCGCAACCAGCGCAAGACCCGTGAGGGCCTTGTCGTGAGCGACAAGATGGACAAGACCATCGTCGTCGCTGTCGAGGACCGCGTGAAGCACGCGCTCTACGGCAAGGTGCTGCGCAAGACGTCCCGCCTGAAGGCGCACGACGAGACCAACCAGTGCGGCATCGGCGACCGGGTCATCATCATGGAGACCCGTCCGCTGTCGGCCACCAAGCGCTGGCGCCTCGTCGAGGTCCTCGAAAAGGCCAAGTGAGCCATGGGTGAGGTGAGCACCGCTCGCCCCACCCGGCCCCGCACGACACAGAACCCACAAGTTCGGCCAGGCTCGCGCCCCGCGAGGGCGTGAGAACCAGCTCGACAACCAGGAGAAACCAATGATCCAGCAGGAGTCGCGACTCAAGGTCGCCGACAACACCGGTGCGAAGGAAATCCTCTGCATCCGTGTTCTCGGTGGCTCTGGGCGTCGCTACGCCGGCATCGGTGACGTCATCGTCGCCACCGTCAAGGACGCGATCCCCGGTGGCAACGTCAAGAAGGGCGACGTCGTCAAGGCCGTGGTCGTACGCACCGTCAAGGAGCGTCGCCGCGCCGACGGTTCCTACATCCGCTTCGACGAGAACGCCGCCGTCATCCTCAAGAACGACGGTGAGCCCCGTGGCACGCGCATCTTCGGCCCCGTCGGCCGCGAACTGCGCGAGAAGCGCTTCAT
Source organism: uncultured Actinomycetota bacterium (assembly GCA_963726515.1). GTDB lineage: Bacteria > Actinomycetota > Actinomycetes > Propionibacteriales > Nocardioidaceae > Nocardioides. The sequence goes on along the minus strand of CAVSCW010000015.1, from coordinate 801,075 downwards.
GAAGATCATCTCGCTCGCCCCGGAGGTGTTGTGAGAGATGGGTAAGCACATGAACATCAAGAAGGGCGACACCGTCAAGGTGATCGCTGGCAAGGACAAGGGTGCCCAGGGCAAGGTCATCTCGGTGCTCCGCGAGGAGGACCGGGTGATCGTCGAGGGAGTGAACCTCGTCAAGCGCCACACCAAGTCCGTGCAGCAGACCGGCACCACCGGCGGCATCATCACGCGGGAGGCTCCGATCCACGTCTCCAACGTGATGCTGGTCGAGGGCGACACCGTCACCCGCGTCAGCTTCCGTCGCGACGAGGTCACCAAGCGCCGTCCCGACGGCTCGACCTACGCCGCCAGCCGCTCGGTCCGCGTGTCCCGCAAGACCGGCAAGGAGATCTGAGATGACCCAGTCCACCTCGGAGACCACCTCCGCGAACACTGAGATCCCGCGTCTCAAGGCGCGCTACCGCGAGGAGATCCTCCCCGCGCTGCGCACCGAGTTCGACATCGCCAACGTCATGCAGGTCCCCGGCCTCACCAAGATCGTGGTCAACATGGGTGTCGGCGAGGCTGCTCGCGACTCCAAGCTGATCGAGGGCGCCATCCGCGACCTCACCGCGATCACCGGCCAGAAGCCGGCCGTCACGAAGGCCCGCAAGTCCATCGCCCAGTTCAAGCTGCGCGAGGGCATGCCGATCGGCGCGCACGTCACACTGCGCGGCGACCGCATGTGGGAGTTCCTGGACCGGCTGCTCTCGCTGGCCCTGCCCCGCATCCGCGACTTCCGGGGCCTCTCGCCCAAGCAGTTCGACGGGCGCGGCAACTACACCTTCGGTCTCACCGAGCAGGTCATGTTCCACGAGATCAACCAGGACAAGATCGACCGGTCGCGCGGTATGGACATCACCATCGTGACCACCGCCACCAACGACGACGAGGGCCGGGCGCTGCTGAAGCAGCTCGGCTTCCCGTTCAAGGAGAACTGAACATGGCGAAGACTGCGCTCAAGGTCAAGGCCGCACGCAAGCCGAAGTTCGCTGTCCGCGGATACACCCGCTGCCAGCGCTGCGGCCGCCCGAAGTCCGTCTACCGCAAGTTCGGCCTGTGCCGGATCTGCCTGCGGGAGATGGCCCACCGCGGCGAGCTTCCCGGCGTCACCAAGTCCTCCTGGTGACCACAGTCTCCTGGTAACCACCTCAACACGTTGAAGGTCGAACCGGCCGTGCGCCGCTCGAAACCACGACGAGAAAGAACCACATCATGACGATGACTGACCCGATCGCAGACATGCTCACGCGTCTGCGCAACGCCAACCAGGCGTACCACGACGTGGTGTCGATGCCCTTCAGCAAGATGAAGGCCGGCCTCGCGGAGATCCTCAAGCAGGAGGGCTACATCACCTCCTACGACGTCGCGGACAACTTCTCCTCCGAGGGCGAGCCCGCCGTCGGCAAGACCCTGACCGTCACGCTGAAGTACGGCCGCAACCGGGAGCGCTCGATCGCCGGTGTCCGCCGCATCAGCAAGCCCGGCCTGCGCGTCTACGCCAAGAGCACCAACCTGCCCAAGGTCCTCGGTGGCCTCGGCGTCGCGATCATCTCGACGTCGCAGGGCCTGCTGACCGACCGCCAGGCGAACCAGAAGGGCGTGGGCGGCGAAGTCCTCGCCTACGTCTGGTGACCCGGACCAACTGAGACCAGGAAGAGAGAGAAGCATGTCGCGTATTGGCAAGCTCCCCATCGCGGTCCCGTCCGGTGTCGACGTCGCGATCGACCAGTCGCTGGTGACCGTCAAGGGCCCCAAGGGCACCCTGTCGCACACCATCGCCGCGCCGATCACGGTCGCCAAGGGCGAGGACGGCATCCTCGAGGTTCAGCGTCCCGACGACGAGCGCAACAGTCGCTCGCTCCACGGCCTGACCCGCACGCTCATCCACAACATGGTGGTGGGCGTCACCGAGGGCTACGAGAAGAAGCTCGAGATCGTGGGCGTGGGTTACCGCGTCCTCCCCAAGGGGCCGACGCAGCTGGAGTTCCAGCTCGGCTACTCGCACCCCATCACCTTCGACGCCCCCGAGGGCATCACCTTCACCGTCGAGGGCCCGACCAAGCTCGGTGTCGTCGGCATCGACAAGCAGCTTGTCGGCGAGGTTGCGGCCAAGATCCGCAAGCTGCGCAAGCCTGAGCCCTACAAGGGCAAGGGCGTGCGTTACTCCGGCGAGCACATCCGCCGCAAGGTCGGAAAGGCTGGTAAGTGACATGGCGATCTCGCTGTCCAACAACAAGCACACCGCCACCCGCGTGCGGGCACGGCTGCGCCGTCAGGCGCGTGGCCGCAAGCGGATCAACGGCACCACCGAGCGTCCGCGCCTGGTCGTGACCCGGTCGGCCCGCCACATCACCGTCCAGGTCGTCGACGACCTGGCCGGCACCACCTTGGCGTACGCCTCCTCGATGGAGACCGACGTCCGCACCGCAGGTGGCGACAAGACCACGCAGGCCAAGAAGGTCGGCGAGCTGGTGGCCACGCGCGCCAAGGCCGCGGGGATCGAGGGCGTCGTCTTCGACCGCGCCGGCAACAAGTACCACGGCCGCATCGCGGCCCTCGCCGATGCCGCCCGGGAGGGCGGATTGTCCTTCTGATCGCTCATCGCGACCAGAGAGAGAACTTAGATATGGAGCACATCTCATGAGCGGAGCCCAGCGCGGACAGCGCAGCGGTGGCTCGGGCGACCGACGTCAGCGTGACGACCGTCGTGGCGGCGGCGCCGAAAAGTCTGTCTACATCGAGCGAGTCGTGGCGATCAACCGTGTCGCGAAGGTCGTGAAGGGTGGCCGACGCTTCAGCTTCACCGCCCTCGTGATCGTCGGTGACGGCGACGGCCTGGTCGGCGTCGGCTACGGCAAGGCCAAGGAAGTTCCCGCGGCGATCGCCAAGGGTGTCGAGGAGGCCAAGAAGCACTTCTTCAAGGTCCCCCGCATCCAGGGCACCATCCCGCACCCGGTCCAGGGCGAGAAGGCCGCAGGCGTCGTCCTGCTGCGTCCGGCTGCCCCCGGTACCGGTGTGATCGCCGGTGGCCCGGTGCGCGCGGTCCTCGAGTGCGCCGGCATCCACGACGTGCTGAGCAAGTCGCTCGGCTCGTCCAACCAGATCAACATCGTCCACGCGACGGTCGAGGCGCTTCGCATGCTCGAGGAGCCGGAGCAGGTCGCGGCTCGCCGCGGCATGCGCGTCGAGGACGTGACCCCGGCTGCGCTGCTCAGGGCGCGCGCCGAGGGTCTGCTCGAGGCGACGGCGGGAGGGCAGCAGTAATGGCTCAGCTCAAGGTCCAGCAGAAGCGTGGCCTCGTCGGCCTCAAGGCCAACCAGCGCGACACGCTGCGCTCGCTCGGTCTCAAGCGGATCGGCGACGTCGTCGTGAAGGAAGACCGCCCGGAGATCCGGGGCATGATCAACACTGTCCGTCACCTGGTGACGTTCGAGGAGGTGGAGTGACATGACGCTCAAGCTGCACCACTTGCGTCCCGCTCCGGGCGCCAAGACCGCCAAGACCCGTGTGGGTCGCGGTGAGGGCTCCAAGGGCAAGACCGCCGGCCGTGGCACCAAGGGCACCAAGGCGCGCTACCAGGTTCCGGTCGCCTTCGAGGGTGGCCAGATGCCGATCCACATGCGCCTGCCCAAGCTGAAGGGCTTCAAGAACCCCTTCCGCGTGGAGTTCCAGGTCGTCAACCTCGACCGCCTCGGGGAGCTCTTCCCCGATGGTGGCGCCGTGACCGTGTCCGACCTCGTGGCCAAGGGGGCCGTCCGCAAGGGCCAGCCCGTCAAGGTCCTGGGCCAGGGCGACATCTCGGTCGCCGTGCAGGTCAGCGTCGACGCGTTCTCGACCTCCGCCAAGGAGAAGATCGAAGCCGCGGGTGGCACCGCGACCGTGGCCTGAGGCCACCATCGCTCATCCGGTGAAGGCCTGGCCGCACAGTGGGAACTGTCGGCCGGGCCTTCGTCGTTCTCCCCTTGATCGTGGGGGGAAAGCAGGTCAGCCCCCGACTGTTAGGCTTCCCCGGGCTCTTCGCCGCACGATGGTGAGGGTCTCTCGTCCGCCCGCCGATCCTGGCTGGGCACCCTTACGAAAGAGGAACCAGTGCTAGGCGCGTTCGCCAACGCTTTCCGCACGCCGGACCTGCGGCGCAAGCTGCTGTTCGTGCTGCTGATCATCACGATCTTCCGGCTCGGGTCCCAGGTGCCCACTCCGGGCGTCAACGTGGCCAACGTCCAGTCCTGCATCGCCCAGCTCGAGGAGGGCGGGCTCTACAGCCTGATCAACCTCTTCTCCGGTGGCGCGCTGCTGCAGCTGACCATCTTCGCGCTCGGGATCATGCCCTACATCACGGCCTCCATCATCCTGCAGCTGCTCGTCGTGGTGATCCCACGGCTCGAGGCGCTGAAGAAGGAGGGCCAGGCCGGGCAGGCGAAGATCACGCAGTACACGCGCTACCTCACGCTCGGCCTCGCGGTCCTGCAGGCCACCGGCATCGTCGCGCTGGCGCGCAACAAGGCGCTGCTGCAGGGCTGCACCCTCGACCTGCTGCACGACAACAGCACCTCGACGTTCCTCGTCATGGTCATCACCATGACCGCCGGCACCGCGGTCATCATGTGGCTCGGCGAGCTCATCACCGACCGTGGCATCGGCAACGGCATGTCGATCCTCATCTTCACGCAGGTCGTCGCGACCTTCCCGGCGTCCCTGTGGAGCGTGCAGACCTCCAAGGGTTGGGTCGTCTTCGGCATCGTGATGGTCATCGGCCTGATCCTGGTCGCAGGCGTGATCTTCATCGAGCAGGCGCAGCGCCGCGTCCCGGTGCAGTACGCCCGCCGCATGGTCGGGCGCAAGATGTTCGGCGGCAACTCCACCTACATCCCGCTCAAGGTCAACCAGGCCGGCATCATCCCGGTCATCTTCGCCTCGTCGCTGCTCTACCTGCCGGCCATGGCGGTGCAGTTCAACCCGGAGAGCAGCAATCCGGTGCTGGACTTCATCGGCACCTACCTCGTCGGTGGCGACCACCCGCTCTACATGATCACCTACTTCCTGCTCATCATCTTCTTCACGTACTTCTACGTCTCGATCACCTTCAACCCTGTCGAGGTGGCGGACAACATGAAGAAGTACGGCGGCTTCATCCCCGGGATCCGGGCGGGCAAGCCGACCGAGGACTACCTGTCCTACGTCCTGTCCCGCATCACGTTCCCTGGAGCCCTCTACCTCGGACTGATCTCGCTGGTCCCGCTCATCGCCTTCGCGATGATCGAGGCGAGCCAGAACTTCCCGTTCGGTGGCACGTCGATCCTCATCATGGTCGGCGTCGCACTCGATACGGTGAAGCAGATCGAGAGCCAGCTCCAGCAGCGCAACTACGAAGGATTCCTCAAGTAATGAGACTCATCCTCATGGGCCCGCCCGGGGCCGGCAAAGGCACGCAGGCCCGTTTCGTGGCCGACCACTTCGGCATCCCCGCCATCTCCACCGGCGACATCTTCCGGTCCAACGTCACCCAGGGCACACCGCTCGGCGTGGAGGCGAAGCGCTACATGGACGCGGGGGAGTACGTCCCGGACGAGGTCACCAACCTGATGGTGCGCAACCGCATCGACGAGGACGACGCCGACCCGGGGTTCCTGCTCGACGGCTATCCGCGGACGCTCGCCCAGGTCACCGAGCTCGACGGGATGATCGAGTTCACCGGACACCGGCTCGACGCCGTGGTCGTGCTGACCGTCGACTCCGAGGAGCTCGTCCAGCGCCTGATCCAGCGGGCCGAGACCGACGGCCGCGCCGACGACACCGAGGACGTCATCCGGCGCCGGCAGGAGATCTACGTCGAGCAGACCGAGCCGCTCATCGAGGTCTACCGTGAGCGCGGCATCCTGGTCGAGGTCGACGGGATGGGCGAGGTGGACGACGTGACGTCGCGGATCTTCGCAGCGCTCGACGTGATCCCCCAGAGCTGAGCGGACCCATGGGGTTGCGCGACCGGGGGCTCGAGATCAAGACCCCCGAGCAGATCGCGAAGATGCGTGTCGCGGGTCGGCTGGTGGGCGAGACGCTCGAGCTGCTGCGCGACGCCGCCCGTCCGGGCGTGACGACGCAGGCCCTCGACACCCTGGCGGAGACGAACATCCGCGACCACGGTGGCGTGCCGTCCTTCCTCGGCTACGGCGTACCTCCGTTCCCCGCGACGATCTGCGCCTCCGTGAACGACGAGGTCGTGCACGGGATCCCCGGGCCGCGCACGCTGGCCGAGGGGGACGTGATCTCCATCGACTGCGGCGCGATCGTCGAGGGCTGGCACGGCGATGCGGCCATCACGGTGCCGATCGGGGAGGTCGCCGACGACGTACGTGAGCTCCTGCGGGTCACCGAGGAGTCGCTGTGGCGAGGCATGGCCGCCGCGCGGCTGGGTGGTCGGGTCACTGACATCAGCCACGCCATCGAGTCCTACGTCCGCTCCGAGGGCCGCTACGGCATCCTCGAGGACTACACCGGTCACGGCATCGGCACCGAGATGCACATGGCTCCCAACGTGCCCAACTTCGGTCGGCGGGGCCGCGGCCCCGCCATCGTCCAGGGGCTCGCGCTGGCCGTGGAGCCGATGGTGACACTGGGCAGCAAGCACACCGACCTGCTCGAGGACGAGTGGACCGTGGCCACCGTCGACAAGTCGATGGCGGCGCACTTCGAGCACACCTTCACCGTCACCCCCACGGGCGCGTGGGTGCTCACCGCCGTCGACGGTGGTGCGGCTCGCCTGGCCGAGCTGGGCGTCGCGTTCGGCGGACACTGAGCCAGCGATTTCACGTGCGCGGGTGCGCTCGTGGGACACTGTGGGCGCAGGAGGGGAGTATTCCCCCGTAGTGGTGTCGTCATCACGGTGCCCGCACGCGCGGGGCCCGGTGCCACTGGTTCGGCCATGACAGGCGAGCGGAAGAGACCTCCGGCGTCCATGCGTTGCGCGGACACCGATCTCGCCCCCACCCCCCAAGGAGCATCAGCGTGGACGTCCCCACCTGGGTCTGGCTGGCCACCGCCGTGGTCACGATCGCCATCTTCACCTTCGACCTCGCCGTGGTCGGTCGCCGACCGCACGAGCCGAGCATGAAGGAGTGCACGACCTACCTCTCGATCTACGTCGGTCTGGCGGTGCTCTTCGGCCTCGGGGTCTGGTACGCCTCCGGCGGCACCTACGCGCTCGAGTTCTACTCCGGTTGGCTGGTGGAGTACTCCCTCTCCATCGACAACCTGTTCATCTTCATCATCATCATGGCCAAGTTCGCCGTGCCGCGGGAGCTCCAGCAGTACGCCTTGATGATCGGCATCGTGATGGCGCTGGTCATGCGCGCGATCTTCATCGCCGTCGGCGCGGCCGCGATCAGCAACTTCAGCTGGATCTTCTACCTGTTCGGCCTGTTCCTGGTCTACACGGCCGTCAAGCTGGCCAGGGAGGGGACCGAGGACGAGGACGACGAGTTCGAGGAGAACAAGCTCGTCGCGTTCATCGAGCGTCGCTTCCCCGCCACCTCGGAGTGGCACGGCAAGGCGCTGCTCACCAAGGACGGCGCGAAGCGGATGATCACCCCGATGTTCATCGTGATCATCACGCTGGGCACGACCGACCTGCTGTTCGCGCTCGACTCGATCCCGGCGATCTTCGGCATCACCAAGGAGCCCTACCTGGTGCTCACCGCCAACATCTTCGCGCTGATGGGCCTGCGCCAGCTCTACTTCCTCATCGGTGGCCTGCTCCAGCGCCTGATCTACCTCTCCTACGGGTTGGCGTTCCTGCTGGCCTTCATCGGCGTGAAGCTGTTCTTCCACGCCCTCCACGAGAACGAGCTGTCCTTCATCAACGGTGGCCAGCACCTCGACTACGACTGGCTCGAGATCCCGATCTGGCTCTCGCTGGTGGTCATCCTGGCCACCCTGGTGGTCACCGCGGTGCTCTCGCTGTGGGCCTCGAGCCGGATGACGGCCCGGGAGCAGGACGCAGCCACCGGTCCGCGCCGCGACTGGGACGACGACTGAGAGTCGTCATGGAGGTGCGTCAGCCGGCCGTGATCAGCTCACGCACTGGCTGACGCTCGGAGAGTTGTCGGCACCGCGCGTCATGCGCAGGTCGAGGCAGACGGGTGCGTCGGTCCGGACGAGGAGCTGCTGCTCGGTGGTGCGGCCGTAGGCGTCGGTGTCGTCGCGGTGGTAGCTGAAGGTGTCGCCGGGCTCGACGGGGACCGGGGGGTTCCACTCGAAGAGCACTCCGCGCGCCGTACGTCGCCCCACGAGGGTGGGTGCGCGGGTCAGCACGTCGGGAACGACGTCGCTCGGTGTCTGCGACCCGGTCGGGACGACCACGCCCGGGTCCTCCTCGCGCCCGTCCCCGCGGAAGACGAGGAAGCCGATCAGCAGGGCCAGCACCGCGACGCCGATGCCGGCCCAGACCAGACCGGAGGTCCCGCTGGCCCCGTCGTCGTCAGCGGACGGCGGCACCGGGTCCTGCGCCGCGATGCGACGCGGGCCGCTGGCCGAGATGACGGTCACCGGCTTCATCGCGGTGGCGTCCTCGGTGGGCTCGCGGACCGCGGCTGCTTCGGGGGCCGACACGGAGGCGTCGGGCCGGTCCCCCTCGACCGCCACCGAGGTGCGCGGCCAGCCTGCCGCGGACTCGATGCGCTGCAGTGCCCGTGCCAGCTCGAGGGCGCTCCCCGGCCGGTGCTCGGGCCGCTTGGCCAGGCACTGCTGGAGGAGGCGGTCGAGGGCCGGCGGGACATCGGGGCGCTGCGTGGCCGGGGGAGCCGCGTGCAGGATGCGTGCGCTGATGGCGCGGGTGGAGTTGTCACCGGAGGGGATCGAGAAGGGGGAGCGACCCACCAGCAGGTGCCAGATCGTGGCGCCGAGGGAGTAGACGTCGGACGCCACGGAGCCGTTGGACCGACCGTCGAGCAGCTCGGGCGGCGACCAGGGGTAGGAGATGCGGACGTCGTGGTCGCCCTCGACCTCGGACATGTGCCCGGCGATGCCGAAGTCGGTCAGCGCCGGCTCGTGGTAGCTGGTGACCAGCACGTTGCTGGGCTTGATGTCGCGATGGAGGATCCCGGAGCGGTGCGCGGTCTCGATGGCGCTGGCCAGCTTGATCCCGGTCGAGACGGCGTCGACGGGGGTCATCGGGTTCGAACGCACCCGGATGCCCAGGTCCGGCGGGGGGCAGTAACGCATGACGAGGAACGGACGCCCGCCCTCCGCGGTCACCCCGGCGGTGATGACCGAGACGATGTAGGGGTGGTCGGCGAGCCGCGCCATCGAGTTGGCCTCGGCCGTGAAGAGGTACTTCTCGCGGTCGGTGAGCGGCACGTCCGGTCGCACGACCTTCACCGCGACCCGCTGCCGCGGCCACTGCTGCTCGTAGAGGAAGACGTCGGCGAACCCGCCGCTGCCCAGGTGCTCGACGAACGCGAACCCGGGAATGGCCGGGGCGCTCACCGGGCAAGCGCTCCCGTCTCGAATCGCACGGCGTAGACCTGGGCCATGTCGAGGACCGTTCCCGGTTCGAGGACGTAGGCCTCGTCGGGCCGCATCCGCTGCGGCTCACGGCCCGGGAAGGTGATGGTGGTGCCGCCGCGGCTGTCGAGGTCGCGCGCCACCACGTCCCAACCGTCGAGCTCGACCTGGAGGTGCCGACGGGAGACGAAGGACTGGTCGGCGGGCAGGTGCACCAGGTGCGGCCAGTCCGTGCTGTCCGCTGCGGGAGCGGGCTTGCGACCCAGGATCACGCCGCGGTCGAGTGGCACGACCTCGCCCGTGGGCAGGCGCAGCCCGCCGAGCGAGGGGCGGTCCACCCGGCGCGGCTCCTGCGGTGCGACCCGCTGGTGGCACACCCGGCACTGCGGTGCGACGGGCGGCGTGAGGTGTCCCAGCGGACAGCTGACGGCGAGGACCGTCGAGGTGGCGGTGTGCGAGAGGTGGGAAGGCCGGGCCGTCGTCGACCCGTCGTGGTCGTCGACCCCCGGGTCCGGTGTGGCGCGCCGCGCGGACGTCGCCCGGATCGTGGTGCGGGCGCCCTCCTCGATCCGCTCCATGAGCAGCGGGTCGGGCTCGGAGGTGTCGCTCGACGACCCGGTGTCCTCCACCGGTCGGCGGATGCGGGTTCGGGGAGGAGGTCCGTCGGGCCCCTTGGCGGCGAGGATGGAGTCAGGGATGCCGTCGATCATCACCGCCGAGGCGGTGGGCGCTGCTGCCTCTCGGGCGTGCGGGGTCGGGGCCACCTGGGCCGAGATCGGCCTGAGGTCGACGCGGTCAGCGGCGACGACGCCCCCGACGAGGCGGCGCGTGGGGGCGAGCTCTCCGGGGTCGGTGCCACCGTCGAGGCTGAGCACCCGGCCGGGACCGGCGAGGCGCACGTGCCCCGCGCCGCGCGAGAGCGTGGTGGAGGCGCCAGAGGTGAAGTCGACCAGCGCCAACCCGGGCGGGTCACCGTCGAAGGCCTTCTCCACGATCGCCATCACCTGCTCCGCCATGGTGGTGCCCGAGGGCGCGGTCACCGACAGCACGTCCCAGATCTGCTGGACCACCTGCTCATCGGCAGGGTCGGTCAGCAGCACCCAGTGGGCTCCGCTGCCCACGAGCACACCAGCCCCACTGGCGTACCTGGCCTCCACGATCAACGTCGGCTCCCCTCGTACGCGCCCACCCGGCCATCATCACCCATCACACCCGTCCCGCGCATGCAGTCGCGACTTGTCGCAACCTCGACCTGTCCCAACCTCGACTTGTCCCAACCCCAACTTGTCCGGGCCCCGACTCATACATACTCTCCCTCTGGGTGCGTGCGGCGGGCGCACGTCATTCGTGGGGCCGAGGGGGACAGGCGTGGCGCGTGCGACGTTCGTGCGTCGGCACCGGGCGGGGATCGCGTCCGGTGTCGCCCTGACGATCGCTGCCGCCGCGGTCGTGACCTATGCGGTCACCGCCAACGGCTACAAGGCCCACGAGGCCGACCTCAACGACGGCGGGGTCTGGGTCGTCAACGGCAAGCTGGGCTGGTCCGGCCGCCTGAACAAGCCGATCAACCAGCTCGACGGTGTCGTGCCCACCGAGGGCGGCAAGACCCGGCTCGACGTCGTCCAGGACGGCGCGGCGGTCGTCACCCTCGACATCTTCGCCAGTCGCGGCCAGGCCATCGAGACCAGCCGCCTCGAGTCGCAGGACGGCGGCGCGGCGGCGATCCCGGCGGCCGGTGACGTGCGGATGGCCGGCGGCACCCTGGCCACTGCCGACGCGGAGACCGGCGAGGTGTGGGGCGTGCGCTACGACGCCGCGCTGGGCAAACCCGTGATGAGCTCGGTCGACCGGCAGTCGGAGCCCCTCGCCGAGGCCGGTGAGGGCGCGGCCCTCGCCGTCAGCCAGCGCGGCACCATCGTCGCCACCTCCTCCGCTGACGGCACCGTGACCACGCTCGCCCCCGAGGACGGGTCCTTCAGCGAGCCGCTGACCCGGGACCTGCCCGCCGACGCCGGTCAGGTCTCCGCGATCACCCTGGTCGGCGAGCGCATCGTCACCCTCGACGCGGATGCCGGTGTGCTCGGCGTCGTCGGCGGCGCCACCACCCGGGTCCCCCCCGGCAGCGAGCTCCAGCAGGCCGGACCCGACGACGACGTCGTGCTGGTGGGGGCGCCCGACGCCTTGTTGGGCGTCGACCTCGACTCCGGCGACGTCGCCACCATCGCGTCGCGCTCCGGCATCGCGGTCGAGCCCGTCCGCCTGGGGGCGTGCGTGTTCGGCGCCTGGTCGGGCGGCGTCGGTGCCGTGGCCGTCCAGTGCGGGTCGGGGGAGGTCAACGTCAAGGACCTCGGGGGCGACGCCACGAGCCTGGCCTTCCGGGTCAACCGCGGCGAGATCGTCCTCAACGACGCCAACAGCGGCACCGTGTGGGACGTCGAGCAGGACAAACCCGTCAGGATCGACAACTGGGACGCGTTCACGTCGAAGAAGAAGAGCAACGACGACGAGGACGAGAACGAGAACCAGAGTGACGCCGACCGGCGACCTCCGCGGGCCAAGCCCGACTCCTACGGTGTCCGCGCCGGTCGGACGACCGTCCTGCACCCGCTCGACAACGACTCGGCCCCCGAGGGCCGGCTGCTGAGCATCGTCGACGTCGACCAGCCCGGTGGCGGTGTCCGCGTCGAGATCAGCCCTGACGGGCAGACGCTCATCCTGCAGATGCCCGAGAAGGCCCGCCCGGCGACCTTCGACTACTTCATCGACGACGGGCGCAACGGGCTCTCGGCCCACGCCGCCGTCCGGGTCGATGTGCGGCGGCCGCTGGACAACCAGACACCGGAGCTGCGGGTGGGCTACCGCAAGCCCACCTACCGGGTGCCGCACGGCGGGTCGCTCGCGGTGCCGGTGCTCGCCGACTGGCGTGACGACAGCGACGGCGACACCCTGCTGCTCGACTCAGCCCAGGCCGTCGGCGGCGACGAGTCCGGAGCCACCGCGCGGACCACCGCCGACGGGCGGATCCGGTTCACCGCGCCGACGACCCGCGCCGACGGCCAGCAGCTGGTCCGCGTCGAGTTCGCGGTGACCGACGGCCGCTCGAGCCCGGTCAGGAAGTCGATGAACTTCCAGGTCCAGGCACCCAAGGACCAGAAGGCGTTCGCGCCGAGCGCCGAGCCGGACGTGGTCCGCGGCGAGGTCGGCAAGCCGATCAAGATCCGTCCGCTGCTCAACGACCTGCCCGGCTCGGACCCCAACACCCTCAACGCCGAGCTCACCCTGGGCGGCAAGGTGCCGCAGCAGCCCGGAGCCAAGGTCGTCTCGGACCTCGACTCCGGCCAGCTCACCTTCACCGGAGACACCGCAGGCACCTACTTCCTCACCTACGACGCCGGCTACGGCAACGCCCCGCTGGACCAGGGCACCATCCGGGTGGACGTCAAGCCTCGACCCAAGCGCGCCGCCGACCCGATCGCCATGCCCGACACCCTCACCGTCTACGGCCAGGCACCGGGCATCGTCGACGTGCTCGCCAACGACCTGGACCCGGCGGGAGGACTGCTCGTCGTCCAGCGCGCGGTGGCCGATCGGGAGGGCGAGGTCGACGTGGCGATCATCGATGGGCGGTGGCTGCGGCTCTCCTCGGTGCAGCCCACGCTGACGCCCAGCACCCAGACGATCTCCTACACGATCAGCAACGGCGCCAACGCCGGCGTGCAGGGGGAGGTCGTGGTCACCCAGCGCTCCGCCCCCGCGGACAACACGCCGATCACGGTCGCCGACAAGGTCGTGGTCCGCGCGGGCGCGGCGGTCGCCGTCCCGGTGCTCGACAACGACGTCTCCCCGGCGGGTGACCGGCTGACCCTGCTCAGCGACCTGGTCGACAGCGAGACGCCCGGGCAGCTCGAGGTCGTGGCACCTGTCGACGTCACCGGCGACGTGGGCCGGGCCTACGTGTCGGGACGGGTGGTGCGCTACGTCGCTCCGGACGAGGTCCTCGAACGCGACACCTTCGACGTCACCTACGTGGCGCAGAACCTTGCCGGCAAGCGTGCCAACGGACTGCTGCGGGTCACGGTGGTGCCCGCCGACGACCCCAATGACCCGCCCGAGCCGCCGACCCTGGAGGGACGGGTCGTGTCCGGCGACTCCCTCAAGGTCCGGATCCCGGGGGTGGGCGTGGACCGCAACGGCGACCCCGTCACCGTCACCGGCATCACCTCCGCGCCCCGGCTGGGCCGGATCGTCACCTACGGGGGCAACTTCCTCGAGTACCAGGCCTACCCCCGCACCATCGGCACCGATGAGTTCACCTACTCCGTCGTCGACTCCCAGGGAGCGTTCGCGACGGGCACCGTGCGCGTCGCCGTGGTCGAGCCCACGCAGCCCCAGCCGCCCCTCGCGGTCGAGGACCGGCTCACTGTCGAGCCGGGGCGCACGGCCACCTTCGACCCCCTTGCCAACGACTTCGTCGCCGCGGGTGACGCGGTCGAGGTCAGGCTCCTCGACGCGCCGGAGGGTGCGCGCCTGGACCCGGACACCAACCTGGTCACGGTGCCGGCCCCGGCCACCCTCGCCGAGCCCGCCGTGGTGATCGTCTACGGCGTCACCAACGGCCTCAGCGAGTCGCGGGCGACCATGACCCTGGAGACCGCCAGGGACTTCGACAACCCGCCGGTCGTCTTCGACGCCTTCGGGCGCGCCGACGAGAGCGGCAGCGTCGTCATCGACGTCCTCGAGGGCGCCTACGACCCCGACGGATCCATCGACGACCTCGAGGTCACCACGGTCGGCGGGGACCCCTCCGCGAAGGTGGTCGACGGCTCACGGGTCCGTGCCGAGCGCGGACCGGCCCCCCGGGTGCTGCCCTTCGAGGTGCGCGACGCGGACGGCGCGGTGGCCGCTGCCTCCGTCTACGTCCCGCCCACGGGCACCGGGTTGCCCTACGTCCTGCCCGACGCGCTGATCGAGCTCGACCCCGGTGCCACCGTGACCGGCAAGGTCTCCGACCACATCGCCGCGCCCGAAGGCGCCGACGTACGCCTCGCCTCGGGCCGGCGCTCCTACTCCGCCTCGCCCTCGGCGCTCGCGGTGGGGCCGGACGGCGAGAACCGCTTCGCGTTGTCCGCGGCCGAGGGGTTCCGGGGTCCGGGAGCGCTGCTCGTGGAGGTCACCACCGCCACGGACGCCAGCGGCAACGAGGACACCTCGACGACCGATGACGGCGCGACCGTGCTGCTCTCCATCCCCGTCCAGGTCGGTGACGACACCCCGACGCTGGAGTGTCCCTCGACGGTCGTGCCGATCTCCGCGGGCCAGCGCTTCGACCTCGACATCGCGACCTTCTGCAAGGTGTTCACCCTCGACCCGCGTGCGGCGGCCGGACTGGCCTTCGAGGCGACGTGGGTGGACGGCGTCGACGGCCTCGACGTGGGGAGCCCCGACGGCTCGGTGGTCGCGATCACCGCAGCGGACACCGCCACCCAGGGTGGCGAGGCCGTGCTCAGCGTGCGTGCGGGCAACAGCAATGCCGAGCAGGTCCGGTTCCGGCTCGCGCAGGCTCCGGCACCGACGCTGCTGCCGATCAAGGTCGAGACGCTGGAGGCGGGCCAGAGTCGCACCTACGACATCGCCGCCTACCTGAAGGCCGGCGTCGCGGACCCCTCGCCCACGATCGTCTCGGTGCAGAACACCCGCAACCCCGGCGTCCGGGCCACCACCGACGGCAGCAGGCTCACCCTCACCGCCGACCGGGACACACGTGGCGTGCAGGCCGGCTTCCGGCTGGTCGTCAGCGACGTCTCGTCCGACGATCCACCGGCATCGCGTCGCGCGGAGGGGGACATCCAGTTCCAGGTCGTCGGCGCCCCGTCCCAGCCGGGCGAACCGCGTCCCTACCCGGTCTCCGACGAGGTCGGCACGATCAAGATGTCGTGGAAGCCGCCGGACGACGACGGCGGGGCTCCGATCCTCCACTACGTCGTGCGCGAGGAGCGCAAGGGCGTCACCCAGCGGTGCGACACCAACGAGTGCGTCTTCCGCAAGCTCGAGTCGGGCAACTACAAGTTCCGGGTGCGGGCGGTGAACCGGGTCGGCGAGAGCGAGTGGAGCGGGTTGTCGCAGTCGGCGCAGGCCGACACGGCGCCCGGTCGCGTGCAGAACGTCCGGATGATCGATCGCGGCGACGGCACGATCACCGTCGCCTGGGACAAGCCGTCGACCAACACGTCCAAGATCCTCGACTACACGATCACGTGGGTCGGCGGCCAGGCCGTGGTGCCGGGCGACGTCACGCGCTACCCCGCCGTGGGCCTCGACAACAACGAGAAGTACGTCTTCACCATCAAGGCGCAGAACCGCGTCGACTACTCCCTGCCCCGGTCCTCACCCGAGATGCAACCCCTCGGCACCCCGCCCCCACCGGCCGCGCCGACGGTCACCGACCTCGAGGCGGGTGCCAACCAGACCGACCTGCGCGTGGCCTGGCAGGCCGTGCTGCCCGAGGGCCCAGGCCCCACCGTCTACACGGTGACCTACACCAACGGCAGCACGTCGGGCGCCGTGCCCGGGTGCCAGAAGCTGGCCTCGCTGACCTGCACGCACACCAACGTGCCCTACGACGGATTGACCTACACCTACCGGGTGGTGGCCGCCAACGCGCCCGGCAACCGGTCGCAGGCCAGCGGTGGCACCTCCATCGAGGCCGTGGGTCGCCCCGCCGCCTGGGGTGCCTTCTCCGCGGCCGCCACCGGCAACAGCCAGGAGGCGCAGCTCCAGTACACGGTCCCGGACTCCCGGGGCACGACGAGCAAGGTCGAGATCCTCGTGGCCGGCCTGGTGGTCAAGTCGTTCAGCCAGCAGACGGGCTCCGCCACCACCCGCATCCAGGTGCCGGGGAACGACCAGCCCTACCCCGTCCAGCTGCGCGTGTGCAACGAGCGGGCTCCCGCCGGGTGCACGCTCAGCGCACTGCAGAACGTGCAGGCCTACGGACGCCTCGACGGGATGCTCGACGACCTGGGCGATCCCGTGGTCAACGGCAAGAGCCTGACGTGGACGATCACCGGCAGCAGCAACGGCGACCCGGCCGAGCTGGAGATCAGGATCGACGGCGCCGTGGCGCAGGTGGTCACCCTGGCGGGCGTGGGTGGCTTCAGCCATCAGTACACCGCCTCGACGGAGGACTTCGAGGAGGACATCTCGATCACCGTGACGCTGCGCGACCCCTCGCCGGCCAACCGGGGGTCCGACAGCACCTCGCGCCGCGACACCAGTGGTCCACCACCGCCCCCGCAGATATCGCTGAGCCGGAGCGCCTGCAGCGACGACGGATCCTCGTCGGCCCCGGCCTGCACGTTCAAGCTCAACCCGGTCGGGTGCACGCTGGACACGTGCGGCTTCCTGGTGATCACCACGACCGACATGACCCGCTCCTACGATTGCCAGGTCACCAACTCGCTGGAGTCGGGGAGCTACAGCCGCCGGTTCAACTCCAACGGCGCACAGACCACTGACATCGTCTATGCACGGGGCTTCGTCACCGCCACGTGTGACGAGAACGGCGGCAGTCGAGCACCCGGCACCACCACGTGGGAGTGGAGATGACGCATCGCTCCCTGACCCGCGCCACCATCCGAGGAGAAGCATGACGATCAGCCACGAACAGGCCGAGTGGTTCAAGTCGACCTTCGACCAGCTCACCGACAACATGGAGAAGGCCGTCCTCGGCAAGCGCCACGTCGTACGGCTGGCGCTCACCTGCCTGCTCTCCGAGGGGCACGTCCTGATCGAGGACTTCCCCGGGACCGGCAAGACGATGCTGGCCCGCGCGCTGGCGAACACCGTGCAGGGCAGCCATGCGCGCATCCAGTTCACCCCCGACCTGCTGCCCTCCGACGTCACCGGCGTGACGGTCTACGACCAGCACAAGGGCACCTTCGAGTTCCACCCCGGCCCGATCTTCCACACCATCGTGCTGGCCGACGAGATCAACCGCGCCTCGCCCAAGACCCAGTCCGCGCTCCTCGAGGTGATGGAGGAGGGGCGGGTCACCGTCGACGGCGTCGCGCACCCGGTGGGCAGGCCGTTCCTCGTCATCGCCACGCAGAACCCGATCGAGCAGGCCGGCACCTACCGTCTCCCCGAGGCGCAGCTCGACCGCTTCCTGATGAAGACCTCGGTCGGCTATCCCGATCGCCAGGCCACCGTCGAGCTGCTCAACAACGCCGCCGTCCGTGACCGGGCCGCCCTGGTCACCCCGGTGATCACGGCCGCCACCATCGCGCAGATGAGCGGCCTGGCCGACCAGGTCTACGTCGACCCGGCGGTGATCGGCTATGTGGCCGAGCTCGCCGAGGAGTCGCGCCGCCAGCCCCACGTGAAGCTCGGCCTGTCGCCGCGCGGTTGCCTGGCGTTCGTCCGGGTCGCCAAGACCTGGGCGGCTGCCGACGGTCGCGACCACGTGGTCCCCGACGACATCAAGGACCTCGCCGAGCCGGTGCTCTCGCACCGCCTGCTCCTCGACGCCGAGGCACAGTTCAGTGGCGTCGACGTGCAGACCGTGATCTCGCGCCTGCTCGACTCGGTCGCGCCACCGACCGACCGGGTGGGAGTCTGACGCGTCGATGAGGCAGCGGTTGAACGATGCGCTCGGGGTGATCAAGCCGATCGGCTGGTTGATCCTCATGCTCGGCCTGGGCGCGCTCCTGGTGGCGACGTTCACCCTGTGGCGTGAGCTCGCCGTGCTGGGGGTGGCGTGCCTGGCGCTGATCGCCCTGGCGCTGCCGTTCCTCCTGGGCCGCACCTCTGTCTCGGTCGACCTGGGCCTCCAGCCCGAGCGGGTCGAGGCGGGGGAGTCGGTGGCGGCCGGTGTGCTCGTCGTCAACCGTGCCTCCACCCGGCTGGTCCCGACCACCCTCGAGGTGCCGGTCGGCTCCGCCGTCCACCGCTATGGCATCAGCTCGCTGGCTCCCGGAGCGGCGCACGAGGAGTCCTTCACCATCCGCACCGAGCGTCGCGGGGTGATCTCGGTCGGCCCGGCGATGACCCGCCGAGGGGACCCGGTCGGCATCTTCTCCCGCGACGTGGTCTGGACCCCGGTGCGCGAGGTGCTGGTCCGTCCGCACCTCGTGCCGATGGAGTCCCTGGGCGCGGGCCTGATGCGCGACCTGGAGGGGGTCTCCACCGATGCCGTCAGCCAGAGCGACCTGGCCTTCCACGCGCTGCGCGAGTACGTCCCCGGTGACGACCTGCGCCACATCCACTGGCGCTCCTCGGCCAAGGTGATGGCCTCCACCGGCGAATCGGCGTTGCTCGTGCGCCAGTACCTCGACACCCGTCGCAGCCACGCGACGATCGTGGTCGACGACCGGGTGGCGTCCTGGGGTGACCCGGAGGACTTCGAGACCGCGATGGCGGTGGCGGCCTCCATCGCCGTGCGCGCCGTCCTCGACGAGTTCGACGTCTCGTTCGTGTGCGGATCGCACGCCTCGACGGGCTCCGACGGCCACCTGGCCCTCGATGCGGTGTGCCGCGCCGACTTCGGCGACAGAGGGCTGATCGAGTCCGGTCGGCAGGCCAGCACCCTGGCCCTCGACACCAGCCTCGCCTTCTTCGTCGGCGGCAACCGGAGCGAGTTCACCGACATCCTGCGCTCGGCCGCTGCGTTCCCTCCCGAGGTCAAGCGCTTCGGCATCGTCGTCGACCCGGAGGGCACCAGTCGCGTCACCGAGACGGGCGGCCTGGCGGTGCTGCACCTGGCCGCCAAGGAAGACCTGGGCGGCCTGCTGCGCTGGAGCGTCCGGTGAGCGTCTCCTCCGAGGGCTCGCGAGGTTCCACCCGCCTCTCCGCGACCGGCACCCGCACCCGCGTCCGCCGCCACCTGCTCCTGCCGGATCGGCACTCGTGGATCGACATCGGCTTCACCCTCGTCCTGGCCGGGATCGCGCTGAGCGCCTTCGGCACCTCGTTCACCGGGTCGAGCTATCTCGTGGTCGGCCTGCTGGGCGCCGTGGTCGCGGTGGTCGTGACCCACCTGACCCGTGCTGCGGGCTGGCCGATCGTCTCGGCCGTCGTGATCTGCCTGGTCGTGTTCTTCCTCCTGGGCGGTCCGCTCTGCCTGCGCTCGCTCGGGAACACGTCGGTCCTGCCGGGCGCTTCGACGCTGGCGCGCGTGGCCGACCAGGCGGTCTTCGGCTGGAAGGACCTGCTCACCACCCTGCCGCCGGTCGACGGCGACGGACCGCTGCTGGTCCTGCCCTGGCTCGCCGGCATGCTCGCCGGGCTCGTCGGCCTGGGGCTGGCGCACCTGCCCGTACGCCGCCCCTGGCTCGCAGCCGTGCTTCCCGTCCTCGGCATGACCGGGGTGCTCTCCGGGGCGATCCTGCTCGGGGTCCGGCACCCGCAGTCCCTGCTGCTCCAGGGATCGGTGTTCGCCGCCCTCGCCCTGGCCTGGCTGGCGATCCGGGCCGGGCGGGCGAGCGCCACGGTCCGCGGCGGCAGCACGTCGTACGTCCGTGGCGCCGGCTCCGTCGCCATGCTCGCGCTCGCTGCGGGCATCGCCCTCCCCGCGAGCGCCGTCCTCGCCGACGACGACGCCGCGCGGGCCGTGGCCCGCAACTGGGTCGAGCCACCGTTCGACATCGGCCGCTACGCCTCGCCGCTCGCCGGTTTCCGCACGTACGTCGACCTCAAGGGTCGCAACGTTCCCGGCAACGTCTACGACAAGACGCTCCTCGACGTGGCTGGCGTCGACGCCGGCACGCGGGTGCGCTTCGCCACCATGGACCGTTACGACGGCTCGGTCTGGGGCGCGAGCGACGATGCGCTTCCCGGCCCGGCGGACGACTCGTTCCAGCGGGTGTCGGCCACGATCGACAACCCGGTCGACGGCACGGAGGTCGACGTCACGGTCACCCTCGGCGAGGCCTGGACAGGCGTCTGGTTGCCGACGGTCGGTGCGCTGCAGTCGATGTCGTTCGAGACGGGAGACCCCCGCGCCAAGGCGGAGGTCTTCCGCTACAACCTCGCGACCTCGACCGGCGTCGTCCCCAGCGGCATGGTGCCGGGGGACCGCTACTCCTTCACTGCGGTCGAGCCCGACGACGCGCTGACCGACGAGACGGTGGCGTCGGTCGACCCGACGGCCCTCCCGCTGGGCGCGGCCTTCATCCAGGGCCCCACCGAGAAGTGGACCCAGGGCGCCGGCCCCGACCCGATGGACCGCGTCCTCGCCGCCGCCGAGCACCTGCGCTCCGAGGGCAGGTACTCCGACGGCGTCGGTCGCACCGAGCGCATCTACGTCGGCGGGCACAGCGTCTGGCGGCTCTCCGACGAGTTCGTCAACGCCCCGCAGATCGTCGGCAACGACGAGCAGTACGCCGCGACCATGGCGCTGATCGCCAACGACATCGGCGTCCCGGCGCGCGTCGTCCTCGGCGCCGTCGTGCCCGAGGGAGGTCGCGTCACCGGCAAGGACGTCTCGGCATGGGTGGAGCTGCGCGCGGCCGACGGGTCGTGGCGCACGCTGCCCACCGAGTCGTTCATGTCCACCACGCCGCCGGCAGATCAGGTCCCCGAGACCAACACGCCGATGTCCGGCACCGTCATCCCCCCACCCAACCCGATCCCGCCGCCGTCCGACGCGGGGGAGCAGAGCGACGCCGACCTCAAGGAGCGCAAGGCCACCCGCAAGAAGGCCGAGAAGGACGAGCAGGGCATCATCGCCGGCCTCCCCGCCTGGGTGGGCGTCGTGCTGGCCTACGTCGGGGGGCCGCTGCTGCTCGTCGCGCTGCTGCTCGGCGCGGTCATCGGGCTCAAGGCGTGGCGCCGTCACCGACGCCGCAGTGCCGCGTCAGCGTCGGCACGGTTCGTCGGGGCGTGGCGCGAGCTGGTCGACCACGCCCGCGACCTCGGCCAGGTCGTGCCGCTCGGACCGACCCTCACCCGGCGCGAGCAGTCGCGAGGGATGGTGTCCGGCGAGGCCGGCACACTGGCGCGTCGAGCCGACAGCTCCGTCTTCGGCCCGAGCGCACCCGAGACGACTGCCGCGACGACGTACTGGGAGTCGGTCGATGCCGAGCGCCGGGCCATGTCGCAGCAGGCGGGGCAGTGGCAGCGGGTGCGGGCCGCGATCAGCCTCAGATCGCTGGGGCCGGGCTCCGGACGCTCGTGGGGAGCACCCGGGCACGCCCCGCCCGGCGGGGCCGTGGACCCGGGGGAGCCGGCCGGGCCGGTGGGGCGCCTGCGCACCCTCGCTGATTGGCGTTCTCGCAGGACGCCTGACTAAACTGGTGCGTCGGCCCAACGTGGGCTGTGTTTCGTGGTGCCTCGCGGCTGCCCGGACCTCGTGAGATCCCGTCGAAGACGGTTCGCGCGCGTGCCCGGGAAGAGGCTCCTCGGGACCGCTCACGAGGTCCACCGGCTCACCCGCGTGCGGGCGCCGGGCGGTTCCCGGGCCACGGTAGGCACGATCATCAGACAGCACTGCAACAGATTGTGGAGGACATGCCGAAGAAAGAAGGCGTGATCGAGATCGAGGGCACCATCACGGAGGCCCTTCCCAACGCCATGTTCCGCGTGGAGCTGGCCAACGGGCACAAGGTGCTCGCCCACATCAGCGGCAAGATGCGCCAGCACTACATCCGGATCCTCCCCGAGGACCGGGTCGTGGTGGAGCTCTCGCCGTACGACCTCACGCGAGGTCGGATCGTCTACCGCTACAAGTAATCACACGGGGGCTCCGCCCCCGTGGGCCCCCGCTGGGGCTACGCCCCAGACCCCGAGGGTCGCCCAGCCGAACGAAAAGGATTGCGTTGACATGAAGGTCAACCCCAGCGTCAAGCCCATCTGTGACAAGTGCAAGGTCATCCGCCGTCACGGCCGGGTCATGGTCATCTGCGAGAACCCGCGCCACAAGCAGCGGCAAGGGTGAGCATGGGCGTCCAGATCCGGCGCAGCCGGAGCTGAATGCCCATCGCGAGCCGCGCAGCCGCTTGCGGCAAGCGGGCCTGGACCCCAGCAACACAACTACACAACGTGATCGCTAGGCAGTGAGTCCCCGGACTCCCTGACCGAAATCACCTCCGGAGCACTGGCCGGAGCCCACCCGAGGCGGGATGGGACGCGACACGACCAGAAACCATTGCGAGAACAGACAAGGAAACCGCCACATGGCACGCCTCGTTGGTGTCGACCTCCCGCGCGACAAGCGCATCGAGATCGCGCTCACCTACATCTACGGCATCGGCCGTACCCGCTCCCAGCAGCTCCTGGCCGCGACCGGCGTCGACCCGAACGCCAGGGTCCACACGCTCGGTGACGAGGAGCTGGTCAAGCTTCGCGACGAGATCGAAGCCAACTTCAAGATCGAGGGTGACCTCCGGCGTGAGGTCCAGGCGGACATCCGCCGCAAGATCGAGATCGGCAGCTACCAGGGTCGCCGCCACCGCATGGGCCTCCCGGTCCGCGGCCAGCGCACCAAGACCAACGCGCGCACCCGCAAGGGCCCCAAGCGCACCGTCGCCGGCAAGAAGAAGGCGAAGTGATCTGCGCCCCTCATCGGGTGCAGCGCTGATCACTTCAGTCCCTACGCAAGCTTCCAGACCAGACCTCATCAGGAGTTAGTGAATGCCTCCCAAGAGCCGCGCGACCAAGGTCCGCCGCAAGGAGAAGAAGAACGTCGCTCAGGGCGAAGCCCACATCAAGAGCACGTTCAACAACACCATCGTCACGATCACCGACCCGACCGGTGCGGTGATCTCGTGGGCCTCTGCCGGCACCGTCGGCTTCAAGGGCTCGCGCAAGTCCACCCCCTTCGCCGCGCAGATGGCTGCGGAGGCCGCAGGCCGTCGCGCCATGGACCACGGCATGAAGAAGATCGACGTCTTCGTCAAGGGTCCGGGGTCGGGCCGCGAGACCGCGATCCGTTCGCTGGGTGCCATCGGCCTCGAGGTCGGCACCATCCAGGACGTCACGCCCACCCCCCACAACGGATGCCGGCCTCCCAAGCGCCGCCGCGTCTGACCCGAGACTGAGAAAGAGAGACTGACATGGCCCGCTACACCGGCCCCATGACCCGCAAGTCGCGCCGTCTCGGTGTCGACCTCGTCGGCGGCGACGCCGCCTTCGAGAAGCGTCCCTACGCTCCCGGCCAGCACGGCCGCGGTCGCATCAAGGAGTCCGAGTACCTGCTGCAGCTCCGTGAGAAGCAGAAGGCTCGTTTCACCTACGGCGTGATGGAGAAGCAGTTCGTCCGCTACTACAAGGAAGCCAGCCGTCGCCAGGGCAAGACCGGCGACAACCTGCTGCAGCTCCTCGAGTGCCGCCTCGACAACGTGGTCTACCGCGCCGGCTTCGCGCGTACGCGTCGCCAGGCCCGCCAGCTCGTCGTGCACGGCCACTTCCTGGTCAACGGCAAGAAGGTCGACATCCCGTCCTTCCAGGTCAGCGACCACGACATCGTCGACGTGCGCGAGAAGTCGCTCGAGCTGACCCCGCTCATCGTGGCTCGCGAGACCCACGGCGAGCGCGTCGTTCCTGCCTGGCTCGAGGCCATCCCGACGCGGATGCGCATCCTCGTGCACCAGGTCCCGATCCGGGCGCAGATCGACGTCCCGGTCCAGGAACAGCTCATCGTCGAGTACTACTCCAAGAAGTAACCGCACGGGGGCTCCGCCCCCGTGTTCCCCCGCCGGGGCTCCGCCCCGGACCCCGGCAGGGGAGATCATTTCAACTTCCTCCACACCTCATGTTCGGATCCGTCAAATAGTGGGTGGATCCGGAAAGGAAAAACTCCGTGCTCATCGCTCAGCGCCCGACCCTCACGGAAGAGACCGTCGACGAGTTCCGTTCGCGGTTCGTCATCGAGCCCCTCGAGCCCGGCTTCGGCTACACGCTCGGCAACTCGCTGCGTCGTACGCTCCTCAGCTCGATCCCGGGTGCCTCGGTCACCAGCATCAAGGTCGACTCCGTCCTCCACGAGTTCTCGACCATCGAGGGCGTCACCGAGGACATGACCGAGATCATCCTCAACCTCAAGGGCATCGTCGTCTCCTCGGAGCACGACGAGCCGGTCGTGATGTACCTGCGCAAGTCCGGTGCCGGTGACGTCACCGCTGCCGACATCACGCCGCCTGCCGGTGTCGAGGTCCACAACCCCGAGCTCAAGATCGCCACGCTGTCCGACAAGGGCAAGCTGGAGATGGAGCTGGTCGTCGAGCGTGGCCGCGGCTACGTCTCCTCGGTCCAGAACAAGGGTGCCGACAACGAGATCGGCCGGATGCCGGTCGACTCGATCTACAGCCCCGTGCTGAAGGTGACCTACAAGGTCGAGGCCACCCGTGTCGAGCAGCGCACCGACTTCGACAAGCTCGTCATCGACGTCGAGACCAAGCCGTCGATCCGTCCCCGCGACGCGATCGCCTCGGCCGGCAAGACGCTCGTCGAGCTCTTCGGCCTGGCCCGTGAGCTCAACGTCGAGGCCGAGGGCATCGACATCGGTCCCTCGCCCGTCGACGAGCAGCTCGCCGCCGACCTGGCCCTCCCGGTCGAGGACCTGCAGCTCACGGTCCGCAGCTACAACTGCCTCAAGCGCGAGGGCATCCACACCGTGGGTGAGCTCATCTCGCGCTCGGAGCAGGACCTGCTCGACATCCGCAACTTCGGCGCGAAGTCGATCGACGAGGTGAAGGCCAAGCTCGTCGAGATGGGTCTCTCCCTCAAGGACAGCGCGCCCGGCTTCGACCCGCACGCCGCCCTCGCCGCCTACGGCGACGACGACGACGATGCGTTCATCGAGGACGAGCAGCTCTGATCTGAGCGGTGCTGGCACGTGCGATGCACCCACCATCACCACCCAGAACCACTGAAACCATCTACTCGAGTACCTGATACGGCTCGTGAGAATCGAGAAGACCAATGCCCAAGCCCAAGAAGGGTGCCCGCCTCGGCGGTAGCCCGGCCCACCAGCGCCTGATGCTCTCGAACCTGGCGACCGCCCTGTTCGAGCACGGCCGGATCACCACCACCGAAACCCGGGCGCGGCTGCTGCGGCCGGTCGCGGAGAAGCTGATCACCAAGGCCAAGCGAGGCGACCTGCACAACCGGCGCGAGGTCCTCAAGACCGTCCGTGACAAGTCGGTCGTGCACACGCTGTTCACCGAGATCGCGCCGACCTTCTCCGAGCGTCCCGGTGGCTACACCCGCATCACCAAGGTCGGTCCCCGCAAGGGCGACAACGCCCCCATGGCGGTCATCGAGCTGGTGACCGAGGCCTACAGCCCCAAGGCTCCCTCGACCAAGAAGACCGAGGCCGCTGCGGCTCCCGCACCTGCTGCCGAGTCGGCTCCGGCCGAGGTCGAGGCCGAGGGTGTCGACGGTGAGACCGAGGTCGTCGAGACCGAGGCCGCCGACGTGGAGACTGCCGAGGCACAGGCCCAGGGCGACGCCGCGGAGGTCGACTCCGAGGACGAGCCCAAGGCCTGATCCAGGCCACTCGCACGGCCCGTCACCCCCTCGGGGTGGCGGGCCTTCGTGCGTGTCGGGCGAGGACAGCGAGCACCTCGGCCGCGTCCAGGCTGCGCGGCGCTCCACCTGCGTACGACAGACGCCGGGTGGCGGCGACGATGGCCTCGTTGACCGGGGTGGGAACGCCGTGGAGGCGACCCTGCAGCACGATCTCGCCGGAGAGGTAGTCGATCTCGGAGTCGCCGGTGCCACGTCGCAGGCTCTGCCACGTCGAGCCACCACGCCGCTCGAGGTCCGGACGTCGCTGGAGGGTCGTCCCGCGACGGGCCCGGTCCTGGTCGGCGCTCACCAGGGTCGCCCCGGCCGCGCCCAGCACCCGCTCACCCTCCGCGAGCGCCCGGTCCGCGAGCTCATCGGCGGCCTCGCCCTTCGCGAAGGACGCGTCGACACCGTTGCCGAGGTTGAGCAGGAGCTTGCGGCGCTTCCACGCGAGGATGTCGCCGCGCTCCTGCGAGGCGATGCCCGCGGCTCGCAGGTCGGCGGCGATGGCGGCCACCCGAGCCTCGACGAGGTGCCGGCCGTCGCCGGCGTCGAGGATCAGGCCCCCCGTCGCGCGAATCGCGGCGAGGTGCGCACCGCGAGCCACCAGCGTCACCGTCAGTCCTGCACGGTGGAGCCGGCCGCCGATGACTCCACCCACGGCTCCGGCGCCGTACACGACGTAGTGCATCCGGCGATGCTACGAGGGCAGGGTCGGGCTCAGGAAGGCGGTCGCCAGGAGGGGTCGCGACCGACGAACCCCATCAACCGGTCCACGACGGGGGCGTCGTCGGCCACGGCCACCGGGGCGCCGTACTGCCCGGAGCTGCGCAGCACGTCCTCCATCTGTGCCATCCCACCCAGCAGCCGGCCGGCGAAGTCGGCGTCGAGGCGGGCGTCCTGACCACCGGCGCGGGCCAGGTCCCAGGAGTGCATGAAGACGTCGGAGACGTAGAACCGGTCGACGGCCTGCGCGATCGGGTGGGTGCCGACGAACGGGTGGGTGAAGTCCTCCTCGCCACGCTCGGTGAGCAGGGCCTGCACGGCGTGGGTGTGGTGCTCCCACGCGGCGGCCGGGTCGTCGGCGGTGGGCGGACCTGCGGGGAGGGTGACCCCGCCGGAGACGAGGAAGCCGGGGAGCCAGGTCACCAGGTGGTCGACCACGTCGCGGGCCGTCCACCCGTCGACGGGTGCGGCGGCCGACCAGTCGGTGGTGCCGGCCACGAGCCGCGAGAACTCAGCAGCCACCAGCGCGTGGCGCGCCGCAGGATCGTCGGGGAGCGCCATCAGTGCGAGTCCTCCGCCAGCATCCGGTCCAGCTTGGCGTAACCCTCGTGGATGCCGGTCTCCATGCCGCTCGCGAGCATCTGGTCGCGGCCCTCGAAGGAGTCGCACAGGGAGAAGGCGTGCAGGCGCGTACGTCCCTCACCGAGGGTCTCGAAGGTCAGTGTCTCCAGCGCGATCGCCTCCGGCATGCCCTCCCACGTGAACGTCTGGACGATCTTGTCCTCGCCGACGAAGGGGAAGGTGCCGCGGAAGGCGTACTCCTCCTCACCGCGCCGGGACACGTAGCGGTAGGCGCCGTTGGTGCGGCACGACCACTCGTCGATGTGCGTGGTGAGCGAGTCGGGGCCGATCCACCGGGCGAACAGGTCGGCGTCGGTGTGGGCGCGCATCAGCTGCTCGGGGGTGGCGTCGAAGTCCCGCCAGATGTGGACGGCCGGCACCTGCTCGTCGGCGACGATGGCGGCCTCGGGGTAGCGGGTGGCGGCGTCCGGGCTGTGCGTGGTGGTCATGATGCGGTTCCTTCCTGCGTGAGGGGGTCGTTCTCGGCTCCGTCGATCCGGGTGTCGTCCTGCATCCGCGCGAGCACGGCGTCGAGGCGCGAGAAGCGCTCCTCGGCCTGTCGGCGGTAGCGCTCGATCCACTTCGTCATCAGGTCGAACACCTCGGCTTCCAGGTGCACGGGACGGCGCTGCGCCTCCCGGGTCCGGGTGACCAGGCCTGCCTCCTCGAGCACCTTGAGGTGCTTGGAGACGGCCTGCAGGCTGACGTCGTAGGGCGCCGCCAGGTCGTTCACCGTGTGGTCCGCCTCGGTGAGGCGGGCCACCATGTCGCGTCGGGTGGGGTCGGCGAGCGCGGCGAGGACGCGGGAGAGCTGGTCGGTCATGGCTCACCTTCTTCAACTGATGGGTTGAATAGAAGGTAGGTCGAGGGATCAGGCGTTGTCAACCCATTGGTTGAACAACCTGCGGTGCGTCGACCGTCAACGCCGGCGGGCGAGGACCGTCCGGGACGTGGCCCGGGTGCACTCGGCCTGCCCCGAGGCGTACGACGGGGACACGCTCACGTAGTAGCGGGACCCTCGCCGGACCGTGAAGCGGTAGCGCCCGCGGGCGGTGGCGTTGGCACCCACCAGCTTGTCGTCGCGGTTCGCACGCACCCGCCACAGGACGATGCGGGCCCTGGCGGAGCAGGCGGTCACGGGCGAGGCGACCCGTCCCTCGAGGCGCTGCTTGGCCTTCACCCACACCAGGGAGGCCCGGCGCCCGGCCGAGGGGCAGCCGGTCGGGTTCGCCGACGAGATGGTGGGGCAGCCGTCGCGGGTGTCGGAGAGGCCGTCCCCGTCGCTGTCGGCGTCGACGCCGACAGCGGCCACGGCGCGGGGCACCGGCAGCGCCCCCGTCGTCGCCGTCGTGAGCGACGCGACGAGGAGCAGCGCCGCCACGCGGGCGAGCATGCGGAAGCCGACCATGAGGGGGTCAGCCTAGGCACTGAACCCCTCGGGGGCCATGTGCGGGCCACGACCTAGGATCGCTGCGTGCGCCTGCGGATCGACTGTGCCTACGACGGCAGCGACTTCTCGGGGTGGGCCGTCCAGCCGGGACTGCGGACCGTCCAGGCCACGCTCGAGGAGGCCCTGGCCACGGCGCTGCGGGTGCCGCACGCACGGGTGACGGTGGCCGGGCGCACCGACGCGGGAGTGCATGCGCGCGGCCAGGTGGCCCACCTCGACGTGGATCCGGAGGCGGTGACCGCGTCGGCCGGTCGGGCGAGCGAGGCACCGTTCGAGGCGTTGGCACGCCGGGTCGACGGCATCCTGCCGCCGGACGTGCGCGTACGCCGGGTGTCACCGGCCCCGGCCGGGTTCGACGCCCGCTTCTCCGCGATCTGGCGCCGATACGCCTACCGGATCGCCGACGCCCAGGAGCTGGGCGACCCGCTGGTGCGCGGCCACGTCCTCACGTGGGGACGCCGGCTCGACCTCGAGGCGATGAACGAGGCGTCGGCATCGCTGGTCGGGCTCCAGGACTTCGCCGCCTTCTGCAAGCAGCGCGAGGGCGCCACCACGGTGCGCACCCTGCTCGAGCTGGGTTGGACGCGTGACGACGCCGGCCTCGCCGTCGCGGCGGTGCGTGCCGATGCGTTCTGCCACCACATGGTCCGAGCCCTCGTCGGCAGCCTCATCTCGGTGGGGGAGGGACGGCGGCCGAGCACCTGGCCGGCGCAGGTGATGGCCGGTCGGCGCCGCGACGCGGGCGTGCACGTCGTCCATCCCCACGGCCTCACGCTCGAGGAGGTCGGCTACCCCGACGACGACCAGCTGGGCCGCCAGTCCACCCGAGCCCGCGCCCGACGAGAGGCGATCGATGCCTGAGCACTACTTCTCCGCCGACCCGAGCGTCCCCTTCGAGCGCGAGCGCTTCACCGCCGAGCTGTGGGGCAACCGGATCACCTTCGACTCCGGGTCCGGCGTCTTCAGCCGCGGCCACCTCGACCACGCGACGGCGGTGCTCTTCCGTGAGCTCGAGCCGCCGGTGCAGGGGCAGTTCCTCGACCTCGGGTGCGGCTACGGCGTCATCGGCCTCGCGATCGCGCGGGCCGTGCCGTTGTCCAACGTGACGGCGGTCGACGTCAACGAGCGCGCGCTGCTGCTCGCCAACGACAACGCCCGGGCCGCCGGGCTGGACTCCCGCTTCGTGGCGTGCACGCCCGAGCAGGTGCCCACCAACCAGGTCTTCGACGAGATCTGGTCCAACCCGCCGATCCGGATCGGCAAGGAAGCCCTCCGCGAGCTGCTGCTCACCTGGCTGCCGCGTCTCGCGCCGCAGGGCCGGATGGTGATGGTGATCGGCAAGAACCTCGGTGGTGACTCCATGCAGCGGTGGCTGACCGAGCAGGGCTGGCCCACCGAGCGGCTGGCGAGCAGCAAGGGCTTCCGGGTGCTGGAGACGCGCCGCGGCTAGGGATTGGCGTCGAGGAACATCCTGAGCCGGGTGTGGGTGGCGGCCGGGTCCTGCGGCAGGTCACCGTTGACCGCCCGGCAGACCCAGCCCAACCTCATCGCGATCCGCGCCGCCTCGCGCAGGTCGCCTGCGGGCTCCCCGTAGTGCTCCTCGTAGGGCCGGAGGTAGGCCGAGAGGTGGGGCTCGAGGTCCTCCGAGCCCTCCTTGTCGTCGACGCCCCAGGCGATGACGCCCTCCAGCGTCACGGCGAGCGTGAAGAACGGGTGGGACACGCAGGCGTCGCCCCAGTCGAGGATGTGGGCCCGGTCGTGAGGGAGGAAGACCTGTCCGTCGTGCAGGTCGTCGTGCTGCACGGTCTCGCGGATGCCGTAGGCCGCCAACCGGTCGCAGAGCGTGGCGACCTCGTCGGCCCCCGGGAGGCGCGGGTCCACGTCGGCGAGCCCGGCCAGGAGGTCGGCGTACGCCCCGGGCAGCGCGGACAGGCGGCGGTCGGGCAGCCCGAGGTCGAGCAGGGTGTCGACCTCGTCCTCGCAGTCGATCTGGATGCGGGCGTAGGCCTCCAGCGCCTCGTGCCAGCGAGCGAGGCTGCGCTCCTCGGCGATCACCTCGCGCAGGCGTGGCGACATGTCGACCGTCAGCATCCAGCCGGTCTCCGGGTCGAAGGCACTGGGCCGGGGCACCCTTTCGCCGGAGCGCGGGGCGATGAAGGCGGTGACCGCCGCCTCGTGCGCCATCGACTCGTCGTTGGCCTTGAACCACATCGTGGCGAAGCGGCTCGTGACGCGCATGACCGTCGACCAGTCGGTGACGTGTGTCTGCTCGATCTCGATCACGGGTGACACCGTTGCGTCCAGCTGATCGTGGATCCAGGCATGGGCGGCGGACACGAAGTCGGGGTCGCGCCAGCGGTCGCTCGGCTCAGGCATGCCGCGTATCCAACCGCTTGGCGCGAGCATCGAGCAACGGGTTTCAGGCCGGGCGGGTCGCGACCAGCACGCCGATCGTGTCGATGCGGTGCTCGGGGTTGTCGAACTCGTCGGACCAGTAGTTGCCGACGGCGTGGTCCTCGAGGGTCGCGCACGTCGAGAGGGTGATCATCGCGCGGGTCGCGGTCGCACCCGGTCGGCCGGGGACCGGTGCCCGCTGGGCGCGCAACGACTCCGGCTGCCGGAAGGAGGTCCAGCGGGTGCGTCGTACCTCGTAGACGAACACGATGTCGCCGCTGCGGACCCGGATCCGGTCGCCGCGGCGCAGCGAGGGCGCGTCGCGCAGGGGCGCGGTGCCGGTGAGGCGGTGGCCGGTGACGATGTAGTTGCCCACCTCGCCCGGTCCGACCCCTCCCCGCGCACCCCGTGGTGAGGCCATCTCTCCGGCGTCCTGCAGCACGGTGCCGGGGGCGTCGTCGGGAGATCCGCGATAGCGCACGACCGGGAAGTCGCGCATTCCGAGCTCCGGCACGGACATCAACGAGCGGCGAGGCTCGGGTCGCCGAGGCTCAGGCTCCACCGTCGCCTCGGGCGCGGACGTGGGCGTCGGGGCGGCGGTCGGGGCGGCGCTCGGCGTCGTCGCAGACGTCGTACGACGCTCGGCCGGAGGCTGCGCGACCGGCTGGGCCACCGGGCCGGAGCAGGCCGACGTGACGGCGACCGTGACAGTCACGATCAGGAGGCGGGACCTGCCGGGCATCCCTCCACCGTACGGAACGCCCCCAGCCGCACCGGCAGCTCCGCCACGCCGTAGACGATGGCCAGCTCGGTGAAGCGCAGGTCGGCCGGGTCGCAGGCGACCTGAAGGTCCGGGAACCTCCTGGCCAGCCCGACCAGCGCGGTGCGCAGCTCCATCCGGGCCAGCTCGGCGCCCACGCAGCGGTGCAGCCCGTGACCGAAGGCCAGGGTGCCGGCGCTCGCAGTGGTCGGGTCGAAGCGCTGCGGGTCGACGTGGTGCGCGGGGTCGCGACCCGCGGCCGTGAGCGAGACCACGACGATGTCCCCGGCCCGGACGACGGCGGTGCCGATCGCGACGTCGACGCGCGCGATCCGGGGGAAGGCGATCTGCACCGGGCAGACGTAGCGGAGCAGCTCCTCGACGACGCGGTCCACCTCGCCGGCCTCTCCGCTTCGCAGCACCGCCCACGCCTCGGGGGAACGCGACAGCACGTAGGTGCCGAGGGAGAGCATGCTCGCGCTCGTCTCGTAGCCGCCGAGGAAGACGCCGTCCGCGAGCCCGCCGATCTCGACGTCGTCGAAGTCGTCGCCGTGCTCGGCCACCAGGCGGGCGATCAACCCGTCCGGGAGGTGCGGCGAGCGCCGCTCGGACGCGACCAGGTCGATGAGGAACTGCCGGGTGCCGGTCGCGGTGTCGAGGATGCTGGACCCCGCATCGCGCAGGTCGAAGCGCGCCGCACCCCGGCGGCGGAACTCCTGACGGTCCATGTCGGGGAGGCCGAGCAGGTCGCAGATGACGCCGAAGGGCACCGCGAAGCCGAAGCGGGCGACCAGGTCGACCTCCGGGCCCTGGCGGGCGAGGTCGTCGAGGGCCGCCTCGACGACGCGATCGATGTCGACCTGCAGCTCGGCCAGGCGGCGTCGGGTGAAATGGGGGGTCAGCAGGCCGCGGAGCCGGTCGTGGTCGGGGCGATCGGTCATGCCGAGTCCGCCGATCCGCTCGGCCGGGACGCGGTCCTGGCGGCCGACGAGGTGCCGCACGTCGTTGGCGAAGGAGTCCGAGTCGGCCAGCACGGTGCGCGCGGCGTCGTACCCGGTCACCAGCCAGACCCGGGTGCCGAGCAGCCGGAGCAGCGGCACGACGTCGCCGCGGCTGCGGAACCGCTCGAGGGTGGGCACCGGGGCGAGCTCGTCGCGCTCGAACAGCGCGCGGCCGCGGGACGGCAGCCGTCGAGCCGACCGGATCGCCAACCGCACGGCCGTGTGGCGCATCCGTCCCCCGACCCGGGACGGGATGATCAGCAGTGCGGTCATGGTCCCATTGGAGCGCGTCTCACCCCGGTTGCGCCATCGGGATCGCCCCCGGTCCGGACCGGGGATCTCCCTGAGGTGGGTGGTGGCAGGCAGGATGGGGCCATGGCCTACGAAGCAGCCCGGGACAGGTACGACGACGCCGCCGGCATTCCCTACCGGCCGACCGGACGCAGCGGGCTCAGGCTGCCGGCCCTCTCGCTCGGCCTGTGGCAGAACTTCGGCACCGACCGTCCGGAGGAGACCCAGCGGGCCATCCTGCGTCGCGCCTTCGACCGCGGAGTCACGCACTTCGACCTCGCCAACAACTATGGCCCGCCCTACGGCCGCGCGGAGGAGAACTTCGGCCGCTACCTCGCCGACGACTTCAGGCCCTACCGCGACGAGCTCATCATCTCCACCAAGGCCGGCTGGGACATGTGGCCCGGGCCCTACGGCCAGGGCGGCGGCTCGCGGAAGTACGTCCTCGCCTCGCTGGACCAGTCGCTGGCCCGGATGGGCCTCGACTACGTCGACATCTTCTACAGCCACCGCTTCGACCCGGAGACGCCGGTCGAGGAGACGATGATGGCGCTCGACACGGCGGTCCGCTCGGGTCGAGCGCTCTACGCCGGCATCTCGTCGTACTCCCCGGTGAAGACGCGGGAGGCGGCGACGATCGCCCGCGACCTCGGCACGCCGCTGCTCATCCACCAGCCGTCGTACTCGATGCTCAACCGCTGGATCGAGGGCGGCCTGCTCGACGAGCTCGAGCAGCAGGGGATGGGCTGCATCGTCTTCAGCGCCCTCGCCCAGGGGCTGCTCACCGACCGCTACCTCGACGGGGTGCCCGCCGACTCGCGCGCGGCGCGCGAGGACTCGACGATGACCGGCCTCGACGACGACGTCCTCGGCCGGGTCCGCGGCCTGAACGACCTCGCCGAGCGCCGCGGACAGAAGCTCGCCCAGCTGGCGCTGCAGTGGGTGCTGCGCGACTCCCGCGTCACCAGCGCGGTCATCGGCGCGTCCAGCGTCGAGCAGCTCGACACCAACCTCGACGCCCTCGAGGCGCCGGCGCTGAGCGAGGAGGAGCTGGTCGAGATCGACCGCTACGCCGTCGAGTCGGGCATCAACCTGTGGGCGAAGCAGACCGAGGAATGAGCGCTCCTCCCACCCGCGTCGTCGTCGTCGGCGCGGACGCCGCCGGGATGTCCGCGGCCCACCAGGCGCTGCGCACCGCCGGGCGCACCGGCCGGGAGCTCGCGGTCACCGTGTTCGAGCGGAGCACCCACACGTCCTACAGCGCGTGCGGTGTCCCCTACTGGATGGCCGGCGACGTCGAGTCGGGCGACGACCTCGTCGCGCGGACCGCGGAGCAGCACCGTGAGGCGGGGATCGACCTGCGGATGGGCACCTTGGTGGTCGCGGCCGACCTCGACGAGCGCACCGTCACCACGGACTCCGGCGAGGTCGTGGCCTTCGACGAGCTGGTCGTGGCGACCGGCTCGCCGGCGGTGGTGCCCGACTGGGCGCTGCGACCGGACGAGACGACGTACGACGGTGTGGGCGTGGTCAAGACCTTGGACGACGGAGCGGCCTGGTTGGACCGCTTCGCCTCGGCCGGCGCGGGCGCGCACGTGGTCGTCGTGGGCGCGGGCTACATCGGCCTCGAGGTCGCCGAGGCGGCGCTGCGCCGCGGTTTCGGGGTCACCGTCCTGACGCGGGGTCGGGGCATGGCGATGCTCGAGGACGAGATGTCGGAGCGGGTCAACGCCGCCGTGTGCGCTGCCGGAGTCGAGCTGGTGCTCGGCGCCGAGGTGACCGGGCTCGACACCGACGGCGACCGGGTCACCGGGGTGCACTGGGACGGCGGCAGCCGGGAGGCGGACCTCGTCGTGGTCGCCGTCGGCGTGCGCCCGGCCACCGCGTTCCTGCAGGGCACCGGGGTCGAGCTCACCGAGGGCGGCGCCCTCCGGCCGGACCCGCACGGCCGGGTGAGCGACCACGTCTGGGCTGCCGGCGACTGCTGCGAGGTGCGCCGCCGGATCGACGACGCGTGGGTCTTCCGGCCGCTGGGGACCTATGCCAACAAGCTCGGCCGGGCGCTCGGCGACAGCCTCGCGGGTGGCTCGCTCACCTTCGACGGCATGGTCGACACCTCGATCACCCGCTTCTCCTTCGGAGAGGTGCACGTCGAGGTCGCCCGCACCGGGCTGAGCCGCACGGACGCGCTGGCGGCCGGCCACGACCCGGTCGCGCTGGTCACCGAGGGCACGACCGCCAGTGGCTACATGCCGGAGGCCGAGCCGATCGCGCTGTGGGTGATGGCGGACCGGACGACGCGCCGGCTGCTGGGCGTGCAGGTCGTCGGCGGCCGCGGCGCCGGCAAGCGGATCGACGCGGCCGCCGCCGTCCTCTGGGCGGAGGGCTCCGTCGACGACCTGGCGTGGATGGACCTGGCCTACGCCCCGCCCTTCGCCACCGCCTGGGAGGTCCTGCAGGTCGCCGCACGCCGGGTGGCCGAGCGGCTGTAGTCGGCGCTCAGACGCCCGCGACCGCCTTGCGCACCTCATTGACGCACAACGCGACGAACGCCAGCGCGATGATCACCATCAGCACGTTGGAGTGCAGCTTGTTGCGCCACTCGGCCGGCGTGCGGTCGGTGTTGAGCAGCCACAGCAGCGTGACTGCGAGGAACGGCATGAAGAACGCGCCGAGGACGCCGTAGGCGAGGATCAGCCAGACCGGCTTGCCGAGGAAGAGCATCGCCATCGGCGGGAAGGTCAACCACAGGATGTAGACCCGGTACCAGAGTCCGCCGGAGCGGGCGCCGGGGTCGTTGCTGCTGCCGCCCGTCACGTGGGTCATGAAGTCGGCGAACATCAGGCTGACGCCGTTCCAGACGCCCACCAGCGACGACATGGCGGCGGCCCAGAAGCCGACGAGGAAGACCTTCCCGGCCCATTGCCCGTAGCGGTCCTGCAGCACGCCGGCGAGGTCGACGAGCCCGGCGTCCCCCTGCTCGATGGCGACGCTGGTGGAGTAGAGGAGCTCGGCGCCGACCACGAGGGTGGCGAGCACGAAGACGCCGGTGACGACGTAGGCGACGCTGTTGTCGATGCGCATGACCCGCATGTACGCCGGCGTGGACCAGCCCTTCTCGCGCAGCCAGTAGCCGTACGCCGCGAGCGTGATCGTGCCGCCCACCCCGCCGGCCAGTGCGAGGGTGTTGACCAGGCCGTCCTCGGGGATGCGGGGGGCGAGACCGGTGAGCAGGTCGGGGATGTTGGGCGTGGCCAGGAGCGCGGCGCCCACCATGGTCACGAACATCAGTCCGACGAGGGCCGCCAGCACCTTCTCGAAGGTGCTGTAGCGCCCGGTCCACACCAGTGCCAGGCCGATCAGGCCCGAGAGGATGCCCCACCACGTGACCGACAGCGCCCCGGTGAGGCCGGCGAGCGCGAGGCCGGTGCCCGCCATCGCCGCGGCGCCGTAGACGAAGCCCCAGATCACGATGTAGGGCGCGAAGTACCACGTCGTCCAGATGCCCAGCGAGCGCCAGCCCTCGAAGATCGTCCGGCCGGTGGAGAGCGAGTAGCGGCCCGCCCCCTCGACGAGCACGATCTTCATCACGCTTCCCACCACCACGCACCACAGGAGCGTGTAGGCGAACTTCTGCCCGGCGATCAAGGTGGCGACCAGGTCGGCTGCGCCCACCCCGGTCGCGGCCACGACGAGGCCGGGCCCGATGATGCGCCAGCGGGGGACGGTGGTCTGCTCTACCGAGGAGGAGGTCGCCATGGCCGCCACCCTAGAACTGGTCCAGTCCAGGCGTCCTCCCCCCGGTGGCTGGATATCGAGGAGACGGCACAGCCATCGACAGTGGACAATCGCTTCTCGTGGGTCACGTGGATGTTGCTGGAGTGCGCTATGAGCTGCCGGACGGTCGGGTGCTGCTCGACGACGTCAGCTTCCGGGTCGGCGACGGGCAGAAGGTCGCGCTCGTCGGCGCCAACGGTGCCGGCAAGACCACCCTGCTGCGGATCGTCACCGGCGACCTGACCCCCCACGCAGGAGTCGTCACCCGATCGGGCGGCCTCGGCGTCATGCGCCAGTTCGTCGGCCACGGCGGTGGCGACGAGACCGTGCACGACCTGCTGCTGTCGGTGGCTCCCCCTGCCGTACGCAGTGCCGCCGCGGCGGTCGACGCCGTCGAGCTGGCCCTGATGGACACCGACGACGAGCGCACCCAGATGGCGTACGCCACGGCGCTCTCGGACTACGCCGACGCCGGCGGCTACGACGTCGAGGTGACGTGGGACGTCTGCACCACCTCCTCGATGGGGCTGCCGTTCGACCGGGCCCGGCACCGGCTCCTCTCGACGCTGTCAGGCGGCGAGCAGAAGCGGCTGGTCCTCGAATACCTCCTGCGCGGACCCGACCAGGTCCTGCTGCTCGACGAGCCGGACAACTATCTCGACGTGCCGGGCAAGATCTGGCTCGAGGGCCGGATCCGGGAGTCGGCCAAGACGATCCTCTTCATCAGCCACGACCGCGAGCTGCTCGACAACACCGCGACGCGCATCGTCACCGTCGAGCTCGGCAGCGCCGGCAATCTCGTGTGGACCCACCCGGGCGGGTTCGCGAGCTACCACGAGGCGCGCAGCGACCGCTTCGAGCGCTTCGAGGAGATGCGGCGGCGCTGGGACGAGGAGCACGCCAAGATCAAGGCGCTCGTGCTGCGGCTCAAGATCAAGTCCGAGTACAACGACGGCATGTCCTCGCAGTACCGAGCCGCGCAGACCCGGCTCAAGAAGTTCGAGGACGCCGGTCCGCCGATGGAGCAGCCGCGCGAGCAGCAGGTGACGATGCGGCTCAAGGGCGGTCGCACCGGCAAGCGGGCCGTGGTCTGCACCGACCTCGAGCTCTCCGGGCTGATGCGGCCCTTCGACCTCGAGGTCTGGTACGGCGAGCGGGTGGCCGTGCTCGGCTCCAACGGGTCCGGCAAGTCGCACTTCCTGCGGCTCCTCGCCGCCGGTGGCAGCGACCCCGACATCGAGCACCAGCCCGTCGGCGTACCTCCCGCCCGGGTGCCGCACACCGGCCAGGCGAAGCTCGGAGCGCGCGTGCGTCCGGGCTGGTTCGTGCAGACCCACGAGCACCCGGAGCTGCTGGGGCGGACCCTGCTGGAGATCCTGCACCGCGGCGACGAGCACCGCGACGGGATGGGTCGTGAGGCCGCCAGCCGGGTGCTCGACCGCTATGAGCTGGCGCACGCGGGTGAGCAGAGGTTCGAGTCGCTCAGCGGCGGGCAGCAGGCGCGGTTCCAGATCCTGATGCTCGAGCTGTCCGGCGCGACCCTGCTGCTGCTCGACGAGCCCACCGACAACCTCGACGTGCAGTCCGCCGAGGCGCTGGAGGCCGGGCTCGAGGCCTTCGACGGCACGGTCCTTGCGGTGACCCACGACCGCTGGTTCGCGCGCGGCTTCGACCGGTTCCTGGTCTACGGCGCCGACGGCGAGGTCTATGAGTCCGACGGGCCGGTGTGGGACGAGGGTCGGGTCAGCCGAGTGCGCTGAACCGTCGTCGGGCATCGGTGAGGCCCTTGACGTTGTCGGTCCGGTCCGCGAGGCCGGTGAGGTCGTCGGTGGCGAGCCGCCCCGCGAAGTAGACGCCCTGGACGGCTTCGCGGAAGCGACGGAACGTGTCGAGGTGCCGCAGCTCGTCGGGCCCGAGCGGCCCGTGGGCGGCGTACGTCGTCAGGAACGCCCCTGCGTGCCGGGTTCCGCCGAGATACATCACCGCCGACGCCACGTCGTAGAGCACCGGGCCGCGCCGGGCGCCGGCCCAGTCGATGAGGCCGGTCACGCCGCTGAGGTCGTCGTGGATGAAGGCGCCCGGGAACGGGTCGGTGTGGAGCACCGACCACGTGAGCTCCAGCGCGCCGGTCTCCCGCCGGACCCGCCCGATCGCGTCCGGGAGCCACGGGTGGTCCGCCACACCCGGCATCCCCGGTGACAACCAGTCCGGGGCGAAGGTGGCGACGTCGTGGCCTCGTGAAGGCCGCCCTGCGGTGTGCACCCCGGCGAGGGTGGTGGCGATCTGGTCCTGCTCCTCGTCGGAGTCACCGTCCAGCTCGCGACCCGGCACGTGCTCCAGCAGCGCCAGACCGATCCCTGCTGCGATGACGCTGCCCTCTCGGGTGGGGACGGGACGCCCGGTGACCACGCCGGCCTCGGCGAGGGCGGTGGCGACCTCCGCGCCCGCGAGCAGGGCCGCGACCGCGTCGCTCGCCACAGCCTTGGCGACGTACGTCGATCCCTCGTGCTCGATCAGCCAGGTCTCGGAGTTCATCCCGCCGCCCAGCGGCGTCACGCGGGCGTCGACGAGGCCCCAGTGCTGCGCGAGGGCGTCGCTGGGGTCCACACGAGCAGCCTCGCACGCCTCAGGCGTTCGCATGCGGCGCGACCCGTTGACCCGCGTCGCGGGCAGGAGTTTGCTGGAGGGATCGCACCCGACCAAGGAGGAAGCATGAGCGGCAAGGTGGTGCACTTCGAGATCCCGTTCGACGACCCGGACCGGGCGGGGAACTTCTACCAGACGGCCTTCGGATGGCAGGTGATGTCCATGCCGGAGATGGACTACACGATGGTGATGACGGGGCCGAGCGACCCCGAGACGGGTCCCGCGGAGCCCGGCTTCATCAATGGCGGCATGTTCCAGCGCAGCCCGGAGTTCCCGGGCAAGGCGCCGAACCTCGTGATCGACGTGCCGAGCGTCGAGCAGGCGTTGCGCGACGTCGAGGCCGCGGGCGGCAAGACGGTCACCGAGAAGATGGCCGTCGGGGACATGGGCTTCACCGGCTACTTCACCGACACGGAGGGCAACCTGCTCGGACTCTGGGAGAGCGCCTGAGCGGTCGCTCGAGAATGATCACTGGTCCGCACCTGCGGCGGATCCGGCCCCCGCGGAGTCGGCCGCGACGGCCACATCCGCCGCGCGTGCGCCGGATCCGTGCCGCCGGCGCACGATCGCCCGTGCCACGAGCCAGGCGAGGAGGCCGACCAGGAGAGCGAGCCCGCCGCGGAACGGCAGGGGCCACGGGCCGCGGTCGATGTCGGTGGGGTCCGCCACCCGGAGGTCGCCGACAGTGGCCGAGGCCAGCTGGAAGCGGCCGACGCCGTAGCTCTGCAGGTCGGCGATACGCATGAGGGTGCGGGGCTCGGACCCGTCGAACGGGACGGCCGACAGCGTGTAGGCGGTCGACCCGCAGCACGGGTCGTACCCCTCGATGTTGAGCACCGCCACCACCTCGTCGGAGGTGGTCCAGCCCAGGACCCGCCCCGGACCGGCCAGCGCCAGCTCCAGTGGCGCGGGCACCTCGCGGCCCTGACCCGACGGATCGACGAAGGCCAGGCCCGAAGGCATCCCGGTGTCGGGGACGCCGACCGGTGCGCCAGAGGGCTCCAAGCCGGTGATGGCCAGCAGGCGCCCGTCCGGGGACCACGCCGCCGGGCCGGCCAGCACGCCGTCGGCATCGATGTCCCGCTCAGCGCCGCTCGCCAGGTCCACGACCCTGAGCCGGGCGGCGGTCCCGGCCGTGTCGGCCTGCTCGACCGCCAGCTCAGTGCCGTCGGGGGAGAAGGCCACCGCGGTGACGTCGTCGTCGGCGAGCACGTCCGTGGTGTCGTCGGTGAGGTCGAGGAGCCCGACCTCCCCGGAGATCCGCTCACCGGTGTAGGGGTCGGTGGGGGCCGCGGACAGGACGTGGGCCAGCGTCCTGCCGTCGCGGGACCAGGCCACCGGCAGGACGCTGCGACCGGTCGGGAGCGGGTGCGTCGTGGTCCCGCCCGTGAGGAGGTCGACCACCACGACGTCCGGATCCGCGGTGTCGTGGTCGCCGACGGCCACCTTCGTGCCGTCGGGGGACAGCAGCATGGGGGCGGGGTCGCCCTGCGTCTCGCCCCCGGCCCGGCGCTCCGCCGCGTCCACCCGGCGGTAGAGGTCACCACCCGACCCCAGCACCACGGCCTGGGGGAAGTCGAGGAAC
Source organism: uncultured Actinomycetota bacterium (assembly GCA_963726515.1). GTDB lineage: Bacteria > Actinomycetota > Actinomycetes > Propionibacteriales > Nocardioidaceae > Nocardioides. Next base: position 759,784 of record CAVSCW010000015.1, on the reverse strand, counting down.
TCCACGCCGTAGCCGTGCTGGAACAGCGCCACGACGGGACCGGGTGCGGAGCTCGAGACGTTGCCGGTGAGGTGGGAATAGGCCGCCAGCTCCCGGGGGACGGCCACCTCGCCAGGGTCGGACCTGTCACTGTCGTGGTGCCCGCTCAGCGCGAGGACGAGCCCAGCCGAGCAGAGGCCGATCACCCCGGACAGTCCCCCGACCATGCGCATGTCGCAGACTCTAGGGCGGGCGGGACCCGCCGTCATCACACGAACGCGCTGATCCCGGTCTCGGCCCGCCCGATCAGCAGCTTCTGGATCTGCGACGTGCCTTCATAGAGCGTCATCACGCGCGCGTCGCGGAGATACTTCGCGACCGGGAAGTCATCGACGTACCCCGCGCCGCCGTGGACCTGGATCGCGTTGTTGGCCGCGCGGACCGCCGCCTCGGAGGCGAAGAGCTTGGCCTTGGAGGCGGCGGTGCCGAAGGGCTCGCCGCGGTCGATCAGGTCGGCGCAGCGCCAGACCAGCAGCCGCGCCGCGTCGGCGTCGACCGAGATGTCGGCGATCAGGTCCTGCACGAGCTGGAAGGAGGCGATCGGCCTGCCGAACTGCTGGCGCTGGGTGGCGTAGGCCACCGACGCCTCGAGGCAGCCCTGCACGATGCCGACGCACCCGGAGGCGACTGCCAGGCGACCCTTGTCGAGGGTGCCCATCGCGATCTTGAAGCCCTGCCCGACCTCGCCGAGCCGGGTCGAGTCCGGGACCCGTACGTCGTGGAGGAACAGCTCGGCGGTCGCCTGGCCGCGCAGGCCCAGCTTGCCGGTGATCTCGCGCGCCTCGAAGCCGTCCGAGTCGGTCGGGACCAGGAAGGCCGTCACGCCGCGCGGGCCCTCGTCGCTGGTGCGGGCGAAGACCAGGGCCACGTCGGCCCAGGTGCCGTTGGTGATGAAGAGCTTCTGTCCGTTGATGACCCAGTCGGACCCGTCGCGGGTCGCGCGTGAGGTGAGGTTGCCGGCGTCGGACCCGGTGCCCGGCTCGGTCAGGCCGAAGCAGCCCAGCTTCGTCGCGGCAGCGAGCTCCGGCAGCCACTCCTGCTTCTGGTCCTCGCTGCCGTGGAAGAGGATCGACTTGCCGACCAGCCCGCTGCTGACCGAGACGATCCCGCGCAGGGCGGAGTCGGCGCGGCCGAGCTCCTCCATCGCCAGGGCGTAGGTGAGGTAGTCGCCGCCGACGCCGCCGTACTCCTCGGGGATGGTGAGGCCGAAGAACCCCAGTTCCGCCATCTTGGGCACGATCGCCAGGTCGACGGACTCGTCGTGGTCCCACTGCATCCGGTGCGGGACCGCCTCGCGCTCGAGGAAGTCGCGCGCGAGGTCGCGGAAGGCCTGCTGGTCCTCGGAGAGGGAGAGGTCCATCAGAGTGCCTCGACGAGGTCGTGGTCGGTGACCCGCTTCGCAAGCCGCCCGAGGTGGTGCGGAGCGTTGCCGAGCCACTGGTCGAGCACCTCGAGGTGCGCGGTGCCGACGCCGACGGCGTACTCCGCGGTCATGCCGATGCCGCCGTGCAGCTGGATCGCCTCCTGGCCGATGTGGCGCCCGGCGCGGGCGATCTGGAGGCCGACCCGGTCGGCCGCGTCGGCCACCAGGTCGCGGTTCCTGGTGGCGATCGTCATGGTGGCCCAGTCGACCATGCTGTGCGCCAGCTCGAGCGAGACATACATGTCGGCAGCGCGGAAGGTGAGCGCCTGGAAGGTGTTGAGCGTGACCCCGAACTGGGTGCGGCTCGTGAGGTAGTCGGTCGTCGCCCGCACCTGGCTCTGCATCACCCCGAGTGCCTGGTTGGCGCCCATGATCCGGGTCAGGTCGCTGATCGTGGCGATGCTGGGGGCGAGGTCGCGCCCCGGCTCCCCGAGCGGTGTCGCGGCGCTCGCGTCGAAGCGCACACTTGCCGCGCGGCTGAGGTCGGGAGCGGCGTAGCCCGTGCGCTCGACCGTGTCGGCAGCCACCACGAAGATGCCGGTCCCGCTGTCGTCGGGCAGCGCGGCGGTCACGATGAGCACGTCCGCGGACTCGCCACCGACCACGGGGTCGGCGACCCCGTCGAGCGTCCAGGTGTCGCCGGAGACGGAGGCCCGTACGCCGTCCGTGCCGGAGGTCCAGCGTCCTCCCGGGGAGCTGTCGGCCGCGGCCAGCACGAGCTCACCGGCACTCAGCCGGCCCAGCAGGTCGGCCTTCTGCTCCGCCGAGCCGACGGCCGCGACCAGCCCGCCGGCGTGCACCACGCTCGCGAGGTAGGGCTCGGGCGCGAGCACCCGACCCAGCTCCTGGCACACGATGGCGATCTCGACGGGACCGGCACCGACGCCCCCGTCGTCCTCGCTGAAGGGCAGCCCGAGGATGCCCATGTCGGCCAACCGGCTCCACAGGGTGCGGTCGAAGCCCGGCGCCTCGGCCACGGTGCGTCGCCGCGTCTCGTGGTCGGCGTACGTCGTGGCGAGCAGGCCGCGGACGGCCTCGCGCAGTGCCTGCTGCTCGTCGTCGTAGGTGAAGTCCATGATCAGAGTCCCAGGATCGTGCGGCTGATGATCTGGCGCTGGATCTCGTTGGACCCGCCGTAGATCGACGCCTTGCGGAGGTTGAGGTAGGTCGGTGCGGAGCGGCGGGCCCAGCCGGCCTGCGGGGAGTCGTCGTCCGCGCGGGACGCCAGCGAGGCAGGTCCGGCGAGGTCGAGCGCGAGCTCGCTGACCGCCTGCTGGAGCTCGGTGCCCCTGAGCTTGAGCACCGACGACGCCGGGTGCGGCTCGCCGCCGGAGGAGTGCGCCACCACGCGCAGGGCGGTGAGCTCGAGGGCGAGCAGGTCGTTCTCGAGCTCGGCGACCCGGGCACGGACCAGCGGGTCGTCGAGCAGGTCTCCGGCGTTGGCCTTGAGTGTCGCGAGGGCCCGCTTGGTGGCCCCCACGGGAGCCACGCCGACGCGCTCGTTGCCGAGCAGGAACTTCGCGATCGTCCAGCCGCCGCCGGGCTCACCGACGAGCAGGTCGCCGGGGACACGGACGTCGGAGAACCAGACCTCGTTGACCTCGTGGCCGCCGTCGATCAGCTCGATCGGGCGAACCTCCACGCCCGGCGTGGTCATGTCGATGAGCAGCATCGATATGCCCGCCTGCTTCTTCACCTCGGGATCGGTGCGCACGAGGGTGAAGATCCAGTCGCCGTGCTGGCCGAGCGTCGTCCAGGTCTTCTGGCCGTTGACGACCCAGTCGTCGCCGTCGCGGACCGCGGTCGTGCGGAGGCTGGCCAGGTCGGAGCCCGCGTCGGGCTCGGAGAAGCCCTGCGACCACCAGATGTCGAGGCTGGCCGTGTCGGGCAGGAAGCGCGCCTTCTGCTCCTCGGTGCCGAACTGCGCGATCACCGGGCCGATCATCGAGGCGTTGAAGGCGAGCGGGATCGGCACGCCCGCACGCTGCATCTCCTCGTGCCACAGGTGGCGCTGGAGGTCGGTCCAGTCCTGCCCGCCCCACTCGGTGGGCCAGTGCGGCACGGCCAGTCCCTCCGCGTTGAGCAGGCGCTGGCTCTCCACGATCTGCTCGCGTGTGAGGTGGCGCCCCTCGAGGACGGTGTCCCGGATCTCCTGGGGGATCTTCGTGGTGAAGACCTCGCGCATCTTCATCTGGAACTCCGCGTCGGCGGGCGTGAGCTCGAGCTGCATATGACTCCTCTGGTCGCGGCGGGCTCGGCGGACCAAAAAGGGCCGGCCGCACCATCATGGCGCGGCCGGCCCAAGCCTGCCCGGGATCAGCCCGTGGTGGCGTCGCTGTCCAGCGTCACGGAGGCGTCCTGCGACTGGCCGCCGCGCTCCCAGGTCACGGAGACGGTGTCGCCGGGCCGGTAGGACCGGATGGTCGCCACGAGGGAGTCCCCGCCGGCGATCCGCTGGCCGTCGATGGAGGTGATCACGTCACCGGCCTCGAGACCGGCCTGGGCGGCGGTCGAGCCGTCGGTGACCTCGACGACCTTGGCGCCGGCCTCGTCGTCGGAGATCCGGATGCCGAGCCGGGCGTGGGTCGGGGTCTCACCCGCGGCCATCTGGTCGACGATCGGCATCACCTCGTCGATCGGGATGGCGAAGCCGAGGCCGATCGAGCCCGACTGGGCCGAGGAGCCGTACGGCGACTGCGAGGCGGCGGTGCGGATGGAGGAGTTGATCCCGACGACGGCGCCGGTCATGTCGACCAGCGGTCCACCGGAGTTGCCGGGGTTGATGGCCGCATCGGTCTGGATCGCTGGGTACGTCGTGGAGTTGCCCTGGTCGTCGGAGCCGACATTGACCGGGCGGTCGAGCGCGCTGACGATGCCGCTGGTGACGGTGGCGTCGAGGCCGAAGGGCGAGCCGATCGCCACCACACCCTCGCCGACGCCCAGGTTGGCGGACTTGCCGATCGCCGCGGCGGTCAGTCCCGAGACGTCGGCGGCCTGGATCACCGCGGTGTCGGTGAGCGGGTCGGTGCCCAGGATCTCGGCGTCGGCCGTGGTGCCGTCGTCGAAGGAGACCGTCAGCGAGCCGCCGCTCTCGGCCATCTCGACGACGTGGTTGTTGGTCAGGATCGTGCCGTCGGCGGTGAGGATGATCCCGGAGCCGGAGGCGCTTCCCTGCTGGCCGGTGACGTCGATCTTGACGACGCTGGGCAGGACGTTCTGCGCGACGGACTCCACTGAGCCGTCAGCGGCCGGTGCGGGGGCCTGGTCGGCCACCGTGGAGGTGGTCGAGCTGTCGGCCTGCGCCGTGGTCACGGGCTCGTCGTGGGTGAGGTCCCAGACGGCCGCGCCCCCGAGGCCGGCGCCGCCTCCGACGAGGAGGGAGGTGGCCACGACCGCCGCAGCCAGCCCCTTGCGCCGCGGTCGCGGCTGGGGCTGGTGGGGCTCGGGAGGCTGGGGGGCTCCGAAGCCGCTCGACGATCCTCCCGACGTGCCGCCCGTCCAGTCGGAGGGGGCTTGGCGGAACGGGTCGTCGTCGTCGACCGGCCGGCCGACGCCCTCGGGGGAAGTGAAGTCGTTGCTCATGACCTCGAGCCTGCGTCGACACCCTGTGGATGGCCTGAGAGCCGGCTGGGAAAGCGCCAGAGATCTCAGCGAGCCAGGTCCGGCAGCGCCAGCCACTGGGTCCACGACAGGTCCCGTCCGACGTAGCGCGGGTGCGCCAGCGGCCACGCCCGGGCGATCCACCGCGGGACCAGGTCGTCGAGGGCCTGCTCGAGCTCGGTGCCGACGCACTCGTCGACCACCCACCAGGAGATCTCGGCGTCGGCGCCCTGCTTCTCGGGAGGGTCGATGTAGACGCACCCGAGCAGGGCCGTCTCGTCGGCGTCGAGGAGTGCGTAGTTGAAGGACCTGTGCGTCTCCATCTCGGTGGCGTGCCTTGCCAGGTCGGCACGGTCCTCCTCGTGCGTCATGTCGGCCGGTGGCCACCCCCACGCGTCGCCGTAGATCGCCCACAACCGTTCGCGCGAGCCCATGACGGCGAGCATGTCGAGGTCTGTGTCCTCGGCGCGGATCGGGCGCAGGTGATGTCCGAACGGAACCTCCACACGTGTCGGGTGGACGAAGTCGGCGGGCAGCCAGGGGCGGGACATGGGTCTCCTTCTCGGTTCAGCCGGCCAGTTCCGTCTCGGCGGCGAGGCGGCGGAGTGCGGCGAGGCCGCGGCTGGTGTTGGACTTGACGGTGCCGGGGGAGCACCCGAGCACCGCCGCGGTCTCGGCGATGCTCAGCTCCTCGTAGTAGCGCAGTGCAACAGCTGCGCGCTGCTGGGCCGGGAGCGCTTGGACCAACGGCCACAGGCCGCCGGTGTCGGATTCTGTTGCGGGCGCGGTGGTGCGCTCCGGCAACGCGGACGTGCTGATCTCGTCGTGCACCCACCGCTGACGGTGCCGGCTGACGTTCTGCCGGGTGATGGTGCGCCGCACGTAGGCGTCGGCGGCGCCATGGTCCCGCAGGCTGTCCCACTGCGCGAGGACCCGGACGAGCGAGACCTGCAGGAGATCCTCCGCCGTGTGGGCGTCGCCGCAGACGGACCACGCCCACCGGAGGAGCGCGGGCCGGCGCGCGGCAACGTACGACGCGAAGTCGAGATCGGTCCCCGCGACGACCCGCAGCCCCGGCTGGGTCCCCGGGGACACGTCAGGCTCCTCGGCCAGACCGGAGCAGCCCGGACGCGACGACCAGGAGCCACACCGGCCCGGTCATCGCAGCCATGTACTGCAGCGGGCTGATCAGGAACAACGCGGTGATCGCGCCAAGGACGAGGCTCGTCCAGCCGAGCCAGCGGGCGTACGCCCCCCGGCGCAGCGCGGCGCTCGCCACGGCGAGACCGCTGAGGCCGGCACCGCCCCACAGCCACGGGATCGTGGCGATCCAGTGGTTGAAGAACACGGCGCTCTCGGGCAGCACCAGGCCCGGGTCCTCGACCAGGGCGAACACGAACTCGGTCGTGAGCCCGGCACCCATCAGCTGGGCGACCGCGACCAGGCCGAGTCCTGCGGCCGCGACGCCGGGCGCCAGGCTGTCGCGACCGACGAGCTGCACCAGCTGGTGGTGGAGGCCGACGGCGAAGACGACCAGCAGCACGCAGGAGACCATGGTGGCGGTGTGGAAGGCGAGGATCTGGGGCACCTGCCCGGAGAGCTGCTCGGTGATGGCGGTCGCGTCGGCGGCGAGGGCGGGGTCGTAGGCGGCGTCGACCGTGGCGCTGGCGACCCCGCCCGCGATGGCGGCGACTCCCGCGCCGATGCCGGCGAGGACCCAGCCGTGCCCGGCGCGAGCCGCGGTCGGGCTCGGACCGAGGGGCCGGGTCGTGTCGGAGGGGTCGAGCGTGGCACTCATGGCGGCTCCTCGGGTGGGTCGTGTCGGCACCGGGTCTGGCTGTGTCGACACCCTCGCCGTGGACGCGGCCGCACACCACGGACAGTCGCAGGTGTACGAACGGTGTGCGGGTCGCTCAGAGGCTCGTGGGGTCGTCGACCAGCATCGTGACCGCGCTGTCGGGGGACAGTCCGCGCCCGGTGTCGAGCGCGTCGTCGTAGCGGTCAGGACCGAGGTGGGTGCGCGCGTCCCCCGCGGCGGCGTCGATGGAGGCGGGATCCGGCCGGTAGTAGCCGTAGCCGTGGGCGCCCAGGGCCTCCCGGATCGCCTGGGCCGCGCCGAGCAGGAGCGGCACGCGAGCGTGCTGGCCCGCCGCAGCCGCGAGGACGGCGCCCGCGTCGAGGAGGTAGGCGAGGTTGGCCTGGTCGCCGGTCTCGAGGGACAGCCGGGTGCTCTCCTCGAGGTGGCCTCGCGCGGCAGCGTGGTCCCCGCGACCGAGCTCGACCTGGAAGAGGTTGAAGAGGGCGATGTAGGACGTGAGCCGGTCACCGCGGCGGCGGGCCGAGCCGAGCCCGGCCTCGACGAGGCGCACGGCCTCGTCGGCATCTCCCTCGAGCAGTGCGACCGTGCCGAGCCAGATGTGCGCGAGCGCCCAGGTCCACTCCACCTCACCGGCCCCGGACTCGGCGTGGTGGATGGCGGCGCGGAAGCGGTCTCGCGCGGCGGGCAGGTCGCCGGTCACCAACGCCACCAACCCCGTCCCGGCCACCGAGTTGGCCGCGATCTCCGCGACGTCCCCCGTGTGGGCGAGAGCCCTCTCCCACCACACGGCGGCATCAGCGACGTCGTCCATCGCGAACGACATGGTGGCAGCGGCCAGGGCCGCACGGCCGTGCACCTCGACGGACAGTCCCTCGCTGCGCTGCAGGATCGTCTCGGCCAGGTGGCGGCCGTGCTCGTGGTGACCGCGCAACCACCAGTAGAGCCACAGCGCCCAGGCCATCCGCGCCGCCGTCTGGACATCGCCGGCGGCGAGCGACCTCTCTGCGGCGGCGGTGAGGTTGGCGTGCTCGAGGTCGATCCGGGTGAGGGCCGCCACCTGTCTCCCGTCGAGGTAGCTCGGCCGGGTGGCCTCGGCCAGGTCGAGGTAGTGCGCGGCGTGCGCCCGGGTCGCTCGGGCGAGGTCCCCGGACTCAGCCAGGAGCCCCCGCGCGTACTGTGCGACGGGCTCCAGGAGGGAGAGTCGGCCGGTCGCGTCCGAGACGACCAGCGAGTGCTCGGCCAGTGACGCCAGGCTCTCGACCACCGGCACCGGGCAGCCACCCGCACGATCGGCCACGGACTCGAGGTCCGCGAGCGTGGCGCCGCCGACGAAGACGCCCATCAGGCGCAGCAGCCACCGACCGCCCTCGTCCAGCAGGCCGTGGCTCCAGTCGAGCGTGGCGCGCATGGTCTGCTGGCGCGGCGGCAGGTCACGTGGACCGGCGAGGAGGGCGGTGTCGAGCCGCTCGAGCAGCGTGCCGGGGTCGAGGAGCCTGGCTCGGGCCGCGGCGAGCTCCAGGGCGAGCGGCAGCCCCGCGAGCCGCTCGCAGGTCGCGGCCACGGCCGGGGCATCGGCGGGGTCGCTGCCCCAACCCGGGCTCACCCGACGGGCCCGGTCGAGGAGCAGGCGCGCGGCGGGGGAGGGCACCGTCTCGGCGGGAGGCTGCAGCGAGAGCGGCTCGACGTCCACCTCGACCTCGCCCCGCACCCGCAGCGGCGCCCGGCTGGTGGCGAGCACGGTGAGGTCGGGCGCGGCCTCGACCAGCGCGGCCACGTCCGGCGCCGCATCCAGCAGGTGCTCGACGTTGTCGAGCACGAGCAGCAGGTGTCGGCCCTGCAGGCGTGCGGCGACGTCCTCGGACACGGTGCGGCCGGGCTCGCGGGCCGCCTCGACCGCGTCCGCGATCGCCGGCAGCACGGCGCCCGCGTCGAGCAGTGGCGCCAGCTCCACCATCCTCACGCCGTCGATGTACCCGGCACGGACCGTGGTGGCGACGGCGATCGCGAGCCGGGTCTTGCCGACGCCTCCGGTCCCGCACAGCGTCACCAGTCGCTCGACCCTCAGGAGCGCGGCGATGCGGTCGATGTCGTGCTCGCGACCGATGAGGGGCGTGGTCGGCACCGGCAGGTCGCGCGGGCGGGCGCCCACGGCGTCGGCCGAACGGCGCGCCGCCCGCGGGGCCACGGCCGCGAGCAGGCGCGCGCGTTCGGCCTCGGACAGGCCGAGGGCCTGTGCCAGGGACCGGAGCGTGTGGGGGTAGGGCCGGGTGCGGGTGCCGCGCTCCAGTGCGCTGATGGCGTGCGGGCTGAGGCCGGCCAGCTCCGCCAGCTCCTCCTGCGACAGCCCGGCGCGCTCGCGCATCCCGCGCAGGACTGTGCCGAGGGTGCTCGAACGAGCGTCCGCCACGACACACCTCCCTGCCGCTCCCGCGAAGTGTAGTGACCCGGGACTCGCCCGTGCGGCGGCGATCACACCCACGCGAACCCGTTTGCACGGGCCGTCACGACGCCCCTAGTGTGACCTGCGCCACGCTGCTTGCTCACCTCTCGGGAGTTCCTGTGCACCGTCCATCCCTGGCCGTCCTCACCCTGGCCGTCCTGCTCGCCCCGCTCGCTCCGCTCTCCCCGGCCGCGGCCGAGCACCGCGAGGGCCCGCCGACCAGCGTGACGCTCGTCGGCGACCTGCAGGACGAGGTGGGGTGCGAGGCCGACTGGACGCCCGACTGCGCGGAGTCCGCCCTGGCGCTGCAGGACGACGGCGCATGGGCACTGACCGCCGAGGTCGGGCCGGGGACCTACGCGTTCAAGGTCGCGATCAACGGCAGCTGGGACGAGAACTACGGAGCCGGCGGCGAGGCCGGTGGGGACAACCTCCCGCTGGTCCTGGAGAACCCCGCCCGGCTCCGGTTCACCTACGACGACACCACCCACCGCATCGCCGTGGCGCCCGCGGACCTTCCCTCCGGCAGGCCGACGGCTGCCGATCGTGGGTTGGCGGGTGACTCGTTGCGCGGCCCGCTGACGCGTGAGCAGTTCTACTTCGTGATGGCCGACCGGTTCGCCAACGGCGACCCGTCCAACGACGCCGGCGGCCTCGCCGGCGACAGGCTGGCGACCGGGCTGGACGCAGGCGACAAGGGCTTCTTCCACGGCGGGGACATCCAGGGCCTCGCCGACAAGCTCGACTACATCGCCGGGCTGGGCACGACCGCGATCTGGCTGACGCCGAGCTTCACGAACCGCCCCGTGCAGGGCACCGGTGCCAACGCCAGCGCCGGCTACCACGGCTACTGGGTCACCGACTTCACCCAGATCGACCCGCACTTCGGCACCAACGCCGAGCTCGAGTCGTTCATCGACGATGCGCACGGGCGGGGCATCAAGGTCTTCTTCGACATCATCACCAACCACACCGCCGACGTCATCGACTACGAGGAGCAGCAGTACGGCTACGTCAGCAAGGAGGCCGAGCCCTACCGCGACGCCTCGGGCAACGTCTTCGACGACCGCGACTTCGCAGGAGGGGAGGACTTCCCCGAGCTCGACGCGGCCACGTCGTTCCCCTACACGCCTGTCTTCCGCAACGAGGCCGACCGCACGGTGAAGGTGCCGGCCTGGCTCAACGACCCGACGAACTACCACAACCGCGGCGACTCCACCTTCGCCGGCGAGTCCTCGACGTACGGCGACTTCGTCGGGCTCGACGACCTGTTCACCGAGCAGCCCGACGTCGTGGCAGGGATGACCGACATCTACGAGGCCTGGGTCGACCTCGGCATCGACGGGTTCAGGATCGACACCGCCAAGCACGTCAACATGGAGTTCTGGCAGCAGTTCGCACCCGCCATCCGCGACCACGCCACCTCGATCGGCAACGACGACTTCTTCGCCTTCGGCGAGGTCTACGACGCCGACCCGGCGAACCTCTCCCGCTTCAGCACCACCGGCCGGCTCGACGCCACCCTCGACTTCGGTTTCCAGAGCGTGGGCACCGGCTTCGCCAAGGGCGACGCAACCACGCGCCTGCGCGACTTCTATGCCGCCGACGACCTCTACACCGACACCGACTCCAACGCCTACGCCTCGCCGACCTTCCTCGGCAACCACGACATGGGCCGCATCGGCACCTTCCTCCAGGGCACCGACTCCGTCATCGAGCGGGACCGGCTGGCGCATGCGCTGATGTACCTCACCCGCGGCCAACCGGTCGTCTACTACGGGGACGAGCAGGGCTTCGTGGGAGACGGTGGCGACAAGGACGCCCGCGAGGACATGTTCGCGAGCCGCGTCGCGTCCTACAACGACAACGACCTGATCGGCACCGACGCCACCACCGCGGCCGCCAACTTCGACACCAAGCACCCGCTCTACACGACGATCCGTGACCTGGCCCGCCTGCGCCGGACCTACCCGGCGCTGGCAGACGGAGCCCAGCTCCACCGCTACTCCTCCAACGGAGCCGGGGTCTATGCCTTCAGCCGCATCGACGCGCAGGAGGACCGCGAGTTCCTCGTCGCCCTCAACAACTCGACCACGGCGAAGACCGTGACCGTCCCGACCGAGATGCGGCGTGCCACCTTCCGACAGGTCTGGCCGGTCGCGAAGTCCTCGATGCGCACCGACGACGAGGCGCGTACGACGATCACGGTGCCGCCGCTGTCGGCGCGGGTCTGGCGGGCGGCGGGAAAGCTGGCGAAGCGGAAGGTGGCCCCGGCGATCCACCTCGAGAAGCCCTCGGCCGGCGGCGTCGTCGGCGGGCGGGCACCGATCACCGTCGGCGTGCCGGACGGCGGCTTCAACCAGGTGACGGTGGCCTGGCGACCCGCCGGCGCCACGTCGTGGACTCCGCTGGGCACCGATGACAACGCGCCCTACCGCGTCTTCCACGACGTGGCCGCGCTGCCCCACGGCACCCTCGTGGAGTATCGCGCCGTTCTCCGCGACAGCAGCGGCAACCTGTCCGTCGCCTCGTCGTGGGCCACCGTCGGGGAGCCCGAGGGCGCGCCGACGCCCGGTGGGGGCGGCGATGGCGGACCGGTCACGCAGCCGGCAGCAGTCTCGGTGCCCGGGAGCCACAACTCCGAGATCGGCTGTCCGGGCGACTGGCAGCCCGACTGCGCGCAGGCCCAGATGTCCCTCGACGCCGACGACCTGGTGTGGAAGCGCACGGTCTCGTTGCCGGCCGGGGGCTATGAGTACAAGGCCGCCATCGACGGCACGTGGGACGAGAACTACGGCGCCGGCGGTGCCCGCGGGGGCGCCAACGTGGTGCTGGACCTCGCGGCTCCCCGCGACGTGACGTTCTACTACGAGCACGGCTCACACTGGATCACCAGTGACGCCAACGGTCCGGTCCTCACGCTGGCGGGCAGCATGCAGTCCGAGCTGGGCTGCCCCGGCGACTGGGCGCCGGACTGCATGCGCAGCTGGCTCAAGGACCTCGACGGCGACGGCACCTACACCTACTCCGCCACGCTTCCCGCGGGCAGCTACCAGACCAAGGTCGCGCACGGGCTCTCCTGGGCGGAGAACTACGGTGCCGGTGGCGTCCCCGACGGGCCCAACATCGACTTCGACGTCCCCGCAGGAGGCGTGCAGGTGGTCTTCACCTACGAGCTGAGCACCCACAGGCTGCAGATCTCGACCCGCAGCGCCGGCTCCGCGCCGGACCTGGAGAAGGCGCGTGCGCAGTGGCTGCGCCGCGACCTGGTCGCCTGGGACGTGACCGACCCCGAGTCGCGTCGCTTCCGCCTGCACTGGTCGGACGAGGGCGACCTCGCCATCGACGCCGAGGCGGTCACGGGCGGGTCGAGCACGGCGCTGACCCTCGACCCGGCCGGGCTGCCGGCCGACGTGCTGGCCGACTTCCCCCACCTGGCCGGCTACGAGGTGTTCCGCCTCGGGCGCAAGGCGGCCAAGCGGGTGCCGGAGATGCTCACCGGCCAGCTGGCGGTGGCGTCGTACGACTCCGGGGGCGCGCTGCACGACGCGACCGGGGTGCAGGTGCCCGGTGTCCTCGACGACGTCTACGCCGACGCCGCCCGGGCCGACCTCGGCCCGACGTGGCGTGGATCCCGGCCCACGCTGACGCTCTGGGCGCCGACCGCGCAGGACGTGACCGCGGTCGTCGCCGGACAGCGTGTGGCCATGAAGCGACGCGACGACGGCACCTGGCGCGTCTCCGGGCCACGGTCGTGGCGCGGCGCCGCCTACACCTTCGAGGTGCGCGTCTGGTCGCCGTCGGCCGGTGAGGTCGTCACGAACCGGGTCACCGACCCCTACTCGCTGGCACTGACCGCGAACTCCCAGCAGTCGCTGCTGGTCGACCTGGCCGACCCGGCCCTGGCGCCCGCCGGCTGGCGGCGTACGACGCCCCCGGCTATCGCCCAGCCCGAGGACCGCAACGTCTACGAGCTCCACGTGCGGGACTTCTCCATCGGCGACGAGACCGTTCCCGCGGCCGAGCGGGGCACCTATGTCGCCTTCACCCACGACGACACCGCCGGCATGCGGCACCTGCGCCGGCTCGCCGACGCCGGGCTCAACACCGTCCACCTGCTGCCGGCCTTCGACATCGCCACCATCGAGGAGCGCCGCTCGGCCCAGCTCGTTCCCGAGTGCGACCTCGCCTCGCTCCCGCCCGACTCCCCGCGGCAGCAGGAGTGCATCGAGGCGGTGCGCACCGGTGACGGCTTCAACTGGGGTTACGACCCGCTGCACTACACGACCCCCGAGGGCTCCTACAGCACCGATCCCGACGGCACCCGACGCACGGTCGAGTTCCGCCGGATGGTGCAGGGGCTCAACACCGCGGGGATGCAGGTCGTGATGGACGTGGTCTACAACCACACCGCGGCGAGCGGGCAGGACCCGAAGTCGGTCCTCGACCGGATCGTGCCCGGCTACTACCACCGCCTCGACGCCCTGGGTGCCGTCGAGACCTCCACGTGCTGCGCCAACACCGCGACCGAGCACCGCATGATGGAGAAGCTGATGATCGACTCGGTGCTCACCTGGGCCCGGGACTACAAGGTCAACGGCTTCCGCTTCGACCTGATGGGCCACCACTCCCTCGAGAACATGACTCGGCTGCGGGCCGCGCTCGACCGGCTCACGGTGAAGCGCGACGGCGTCGACGGCAGGGCCATCTACCTCTACGGAGAGGGCTGGAACTTCGGCGAGGTCGCCGACGACGCCCGCTTCGAGCAGGCCACCCAGCGCAACCTCGCCGGCACCGGAATCGGCTCCTTCAGCGACCGGCTGCGGGACGCCGTGCGCGGGGGAGGCCCCTTCGACGAGGACCCGCGCGTGCAGGGGTTCGGGTCCGGTCTCTTCACCGACCCCAACGGCGCCGAGATCAACGGCACCGCCGATGAGCAGCGCGACACCCTGATGCACCTGCAGGACCTGGTGAAGCTCGGGTTGGCCGGCAACCTGGCCGACTACCGCTTCCGCTCCTCCTCGGGGACGGACGTTGCGGGATACGAGGTCGACTACAACGGGCACCCGGCCGGCTATGCCGCCGACCCGGCCGAGACCGTGACCTACGTCGACGCCCACGACAACGAGACGCTCTTCGACTCGCTGGCCTTCAAGCTCCCCACGCAGACGTCGATGGCGGACCGGGTGCGGATGAACACCGTCTCCCTGTCGACGGTCGCCCTCTCCCAGGGCGTCGTCTTCTGGCACGCCGGCACCGACCTGCTCCGCTCCAAGAGCCTGGACCGCAACTCCTACGACAGCGGCGACTGGTTCAACCGGGTGGACTGGCAGCGGCGCGACAACACGTTCGGCTCCGGACTGCCGCTGAGTGCGGACAACGAGGAGAAGTGGGACTTCATGCGACCGCTGCTCGCCGACCCGGCGCTCGACCCCGGGCCGGCGGCGATGGACACCTCGCACGCGCGCGCCCAGGACCTGCTGCGGATCCGGATGTCGTCAAAGCTGTTCCGCCTCGGCGGCCTGGACGCGATCCAGGCCAAGGTGTCGTTCCTCGAGACCGAGCCCGGCGTGATCGCGATGCTCATCGATGACACGGCCGGTGCCGACGCCGACGCCGAGCGCGACGGCATCCTCGTCGTCTTCAACGCGACTCCGGGTGCCACCACCGTCGGCGGCGCCGGCGCCGGCTGGGCGCTGCACGAGGTCCAGGCCTCCGGCACTGACGAGGTCGTGAAGACCAGCACGGTGGCCGGGAACTCGGTGACGGTGCCGGGCCGCACGACGGCGGTGTTCGAGCGCTGAGCCGCGGACGTCCGCGAACAGCAACGAGAAGGCGCCTCGGGCTGGACAAGGATCGGCAACCTTTCCCGGTGGGCGCGCGTCTCCTCGTCGGCGCGGTCCGCGCTGCACGTCAACGTCAGGAACTCTCAGTGGTACGTCGCCTCGCTCTGGCCATCATGGGCCTCGCCCTCCTCGTGTCTCCAGCGCTGGCAGTGGTTCCCTCGGCGAACGCCGCGGGCAACGGTTGGAACGTCGCCGCGGCAAGCCGGTTCTCGCCCAACGGTGACGGCGTGAAGGACACCCTGAGCATCCGCTACCGGCTGCCGGTGGGTGCGCACGTCCGCCTCACCATCAGCCCCACGGCCAAGAGGCGGAGGCCTGTGCCTGTGCGCCGTGTCGACCTGGGCGAGCAGCCGGCCGGCACGCACACGTGGACGTGGAACGGCCGCACCCAGTCCGGCAAGCAGCTCGTCGACAAGTCCTACGTCATCCGCCTCTACGACGTCGGGCCGACGACCCGGCAGCGCGAGCGGGCGTCGAAGTGGGTGCAGGTCGACACCGTCTTCTGGGCCGGGCTGACAACCCCGACGTACGGCGCCAGGCCCGGTGCCCCCGCCCGGGTCTACCCGCGCACCACCGCCGTCACCGACACCCTGGACCTGGATGCGAGCGCAGAGAGGCAGACCACCGCGCTCGAGCTCATCATCCGCAACCGCAAGGGTCGAGTCGTCCGTCGCGCCGACGTGGCCAGACCGCTCACGACCACCAACGGCGAGCTGTACGGCTATGGCCGCACCGTGCCGTGGACGGCCGTACGCGGCGGCAAGCCGCTGCCCCGCGGTCGCTACACCGCCGTCGTCGCCGGGCGCGACAAGGCAGGCAACACCGGTCGGTCACGCACGGTGAAGATCTGGGTGTCCGACGACAGGCTCGAGTGGCGCGAGACCACGACGACGGTGACGCCGGACGAGTCGGACTTCGGCCCGTGCACCTACTCCATGGCCAACGGGTGCGGCGACTACCCCAGCTGCGGTGAGGTGGTCGCCAGCACCCTCTACGCCGGCGGGCTGAGCTATCGCTCCAAGCCGTGCGAGGACCCGGGGTACGACAAGTCCTATGCCAGCTCCTCACACCTGCTCGAGGTGCCCGAGGCGACCGGCGTGCGCGGGTTGTCCGCCGTGCGGGTGGCCTTCGCGGGAACACCCACGACGGCCGGGGAGTCCGACACGGGCCGCCTGCATGTCTGGAGCAGGGACGGCATCGAGGGCGCCGGGTTCATTGTCGGCACCACAGGTCAGTCCACCTGGATCGACCCCTCGTGGGGCGAGGGAGACCAGGGCTATCCCGACAGCTACGTCCCCCGACGCGATCCGGCCGCGGCCTGGTCCTTCTCCACCGTGGGCACCGACTCGGTCGACGTCGCCACCTTCACCGTCGACGTGCGCTACCTCGCGGTCCAGGGCTAGCCGGCCAGAGTCGTCATGACCTCGACATGAGCGGGCGCGCGGGTTGTGGCAGATCGGGGCGATGAGGCCCAGCCAGCCGTGGAAGCCTGACGCACATGAAGGTCTACGTAGCGGGAGCGCTCAACGACGCAGATGGAGTTCGAGCGGTTCAGGCAGCGGTGGTCGCTGCAGGGCATCAACTCAGCCTGGACTGGACGCGAGAATCTGACGTCACCTTCGTGAGCAACTACGCATCAGACCTCCCACTGTCGGCCAAGATCGCAGCCGACGACCTCGACGCTGTGCTCGACGCCGACGCAGTCTTGGTGGTGGCCTCAGAGCATGAGGGCAGGGGGATGTTCGTCGAACTCGGCGCTGCTCTGTCACGCGCGAGTCGAGGCGACTTGGAGCATGTAGTCGTGGTCGGCCCCATCCAGCACGAGAGCGTCTTCTACTACCACTCCTCGGTCCGACGCGTCCCCACGGTCGCGGATTGGCTGAACTCCCTCTCGTGAGTCGCGCTCGCGCACATCGGCTATGAGGAGACCTCCCCCAGGATCGGTGTCAGATCCGGTAAACGTGGTCGCCAGTAGGGACACACCCAGATGAGAGTTGCGTCGCGGACACCCCTACCTCGGCGACCGTCATGGTGATTCCAAGCCAAGCATCTGGCCGTGACCGCCGGCCTATCTGCGTCGGTGGAACCTGAGGTCGCCGTTGGGGAGTCGGTCGGTGCGGTAGCCGGTGTCGTGGACGCGGTGGTGGTGGTGCTGGCAGAGCAGGACGGCGTTGGCGAGGTCGGTGGGTCCGCCGGTGTGCCAGGGGTCGGTGTGGTGGGCGTCGCACCAGGTGCCGGGGGTGTCGCAGCCCTCGGCGCGACAGGTCTGGTCGCGGATCAGGAGGGCCTTGCGCTGGGCGGGGGTGAAGAGCCGCTTGGCGCGGCCGAGGTCGAGGGGGAGGCTGTCGCCGCCGAGGACGGCGGGGAGGATCTTCGCGGTGCACGCGAGCCTGCGTGCTTGGGCGGCGGTGATCCGGTCGCCGGTGAGGTCGTCGCCGGGCACGAGGCCGGCGCCGAGGAGGTCCGCGGCACCGAGCTGGGCCTTCAGCGACGCGAGGGGGATGGTGACGATGACGGTGGTGGCATCCCCGCCGTGGACGGGGAGCCGGGTGGGGTCGATGGCTTCGAGGAACTGGCGAACGCCTGGCCGAGGCGTCGGGGGTAGGGCAGCCGGGTGAGCGGGTCGGCGGCGTTCGCCGGATGCTGCACGCCGGCTCGTGCGCGCTGTGCACGGGGGTTGGCGAACGCTTCGAGGTACGTCGCGAACCGGGTGCCGATGGCGTCGGGCACGAGGCCGGAGATCCGGGTGGTGCCGTCGCCCTGGCGGCGCATCGTGAGCCGGGTCCGCTCGGCGGCGTTCTTCTCGAGGTCCGCGAGGCGGTCGGCCTCGGCCTGCTCGGCGATCTCGGGGGCGACCACGTCGAGGATCCGGCGGCCGAGGCGGCCGAGCTCCTTGGGCCCGAACTCCCCGGCATACGCCACCAGGTGCGCCTCGGCCAGCGCGACCGTCGAGGGGGCGACCCGCGCGGGCAGGGCGTCCAACGCCCGGCGGATGACGTGCGCCTGCGCGAGCGTCACGTCCCCCTCGCGCATCCCCGCCGCCAGCACCGGACGCTCGTGATCCAGCGCCGCGGCGAGGGCGAGGTCGGCGCGGGCGTCGGTGAACCGGGTCCGGGTCTCGTGCGCCAACCACCCGGCCGCGTCCTTCGCGGCCGTGGCGTCGGCCAGGTCGCCGGCATCGGCCAGGATCCGCAACCGCAGCTCCGCCAGCTGGGCCTTCGGCACGGACCAGCTCACATAGGGCGGTCGCCTTCTCCTGCGGTGGTCAGGAACGTCGGGTTCGCCCCCGCCACCCCCTTCAGCAGCGCCCGGACCTCGGAGGCCACGACCACGATCGGGTGCTGAGTCTGGGTCATTCTGGGCCTCCTTCCGACGACGGCTCTCACCTCACGCGCACGCGTGAGGCTCAACGGTCGTCGCTCCTGGAGGCCCGGCCAGCCGGACTATTACGTCACCCTCGCAACTCGATCCGCCGATCTCGGGATAGCGCACTGGTGACTTGTCCTGGTGGCCCGACGATCATTGAAACGTGACACCCACCCTACCCGGTCGTAAGCACTTAACAAACACATGTTCGATCAAGAATCCATGATCATGTGGTCAAGGAATGACTGGCTCGCGGCGCCGGTTCGTCCCACATCACGCAACGTGCAAAGTGCTCCGCACCGCGCGCACGAACGCCCCCGGCTGCAGCAGCCGGGGGCGTTCGTCGTACGTCGGTGAGGTGGGGGTCAGGCCCAGCGCTCGGAGGATGCGGTGAAGGTGAGCTCGCGGTCCCCGGTGTAGATCTGCTTGGGGCGGGCGATCTTCTGGTCCTTGTCCTGCACCAGCTCGGACCACTGCGCCAGCCACCCCGGCGTACGGCCGATGGCGAACAGCACGGTGAACATCTCCGGCGGGAACTGGAAGGCCTCATAGATGAGGCCCGAGTAGAAGTCCACGTTGGGGTAGAGCTTGCGCTTGACGAAGTACTCGTCCTCGAGAGCGATCTTCTCGAGCTCCTTGGCGATCTCGAGGAGCGGGTTGACCCCGGTGACCTCGAAGACGTCGTCGCAGGCCTTCTTGATGATCGTGGCGCGCGGGTCGAAGTTCTTGTAGACCCGGTGGCCGAAGCCCATCAGGCGCTCGTTGCCGTTCTTCACGCCCTCGATGAAGGCGGGGATGTTCTCCTTGCTGCCGATGCGCTTGAGCATCCGCAGCACCGCCTCGTTGGCACCGCCGTGCAGCGGGCCGTAGAGCGCGCCGACGCCGGCCGCGACGGCCGAGTAGGGGTCGACCTGCGACGAGCCGACGGAGCGGACCGCGTTGGTCGAGCAGTTCTGCTCGTGGTCGGCGTGCAGGATGAAGAGCACGTCGAGGGCCTTGACCAGGCGCGGGTCGGCCTCGAACCTCTGCTCGCTCATCTTGAAGAGCATGGAGAGGAAGTTGGCGGTGTAGCCGAGGTCGTTGTCGGGGTAGACGAACGGCTTGCCCTGGGCGTGGCGGAACGACCACGCGCCGAGGGTCGGCATCTTCGCGATCATGCGCACGATCTGCATGTGACGGTTGTCCGCGTCGCTGATGTTGCGGGCGTCGGGGTAGAACGTCGACAGCGCGCCGACCGAGGCCATCAGCATGCCCATCGGGTGGGCGTCGTAGCGGAATCCGTGCATGAATCCCTTGACGTTCTCGTGCACGAAGGTGTGGTAGGTGATCTCGTGCACCCAGGTGTCGTACTGCTCCTTGGTGGGCAGCGAACCGTGGATGAGGAGGTAGGCCACCTCGAGGAAGTCGGACTTCTCGGCCAGCTGCTCGATCGGATAGCCGCGGTACTCGAGGATGCCCTTGTCGCCATCGATGAACGTCACGGCCGATCGGCACGACGCGGTGTTGACGAAGCCGGGGTCGTAGGTCGCCAGCCCGGGCTCGTCATCGGTGAGTCGGATCTGTCCCAGGTCCTTGGCAGCAATCGTGTTGTCACTGATCGCGATGTCATAGCTCTGGCCGGTCCGATTGTCACGGACGGTCAGAGAATCCTTGGCCGCTACGTCGGTCACGTCGGCTCCTGTTCATACGTCTTTGTACGTCGTGGGGTGTCCGTCCAACTTAGCCGCGGTCCGCGCGCGAGCGCGAACCGGTGTCCACCACCGCGTCAGCGTCCGGCCACGCGGTTGGCCGCGCGGGCGATGCGGCTGGTGCGTGCCAGGCCGGCGTCCTCACGCCGGTCGGCGGCACGGTAGAGCCGGTAGAGCGCGTGCACGCCGGCCCATCGCAGGGGCTCCGGTTCCCAGGTGCGGACGCGGTGGTTGGTCCAGGGGAGTCGCGTCAGGTCCGTGTCGTGGCCGAGCACCAGGTCGCGCAGGGTGCGTCCGGCGAGATTGGTCGCGGTGAGCCCGGATCCGACGTAGCCGCCGGCGTGGCCGAGGCCGGTGGTGGGGTCGAAGGACACGCTCGCGCTCCAGTCCCGCGGCACGCCGAGCACCCCGCACCACGCGTGGTCGATCCCGATCCCGGCCAGCGACGGGAACAGGGCCGTGAGGGTCGAGCGGAGCGACGTCACGGTCCAGTCCTGGGTGTGGCCGTGGTCGTCGGTGCGTGAGGCGAAGCGGTAGGGGACGCCGCGCCCGCCCAGCGCGATCCGGCCGTCGGCGGTGCGCTGCGCATAGCAGTAGGCGTGCGCCTCGTCGCCGAGGAGCTCCTGACCGCTCCACCCGATCTCGTCCCACTGTGTCGCCGTGAGCGGCTCGGTCGCGACGATCGCCGAGTTCATCGGCAGCCACTCGCGCCGGTGCCCGGCGAGCCCCGCGGTGAACCCCTCCAGGCACCGCAGCACGACAGGTGCGCGGACGGTGCCGTGCTCGGTGAGCACCGCGCCCGGCTCCACGCCGAGCGCACGGGTGCCCTCGTGGATCCGCACGCCGCGCTCCCGCACCATCCGCGCGACGCCGCTGACGAGCCGTGCCGGGTGCACCCGGGCACAGTCGGGGTCGTAGTGCCCCGACACGGCACCGGACACCTTGATCCGGTCGGCGACCTGGGCCGCGCTGAGCTCGCCGCCCAGCCGCTCGGCCTGCGCCCGGGAGCGGGCCACGTGGAGCACCCCGCTGCGCACGATGTCGGCCGCGATGCCCTCCCGGGCCGCCACGCCGATCACCTCGTCCACCGTGGCGCGCACCGCTGCCCGGAGCCGCTCGACGCCCTCCTCGCCGGCCACGTCGGCGTACGCCGTCGCGCTGCCGGGCAGCTCGCTCGAGAGCCAGCCGCCGTTGCGCCCCGACGCACCGAACCCCGCGAACTCCGCCTCGACGACCCGGATGTCGAGGGTGGGGTCGGCCTCGCGCAGGTAGTGGGCGGTCCAGAGCCCGGTGAGGCCGCCGCCGACGATGGCCACGTCACAGCTGACGTCGCCGGACAGGCGGTCGGTGGGGGTGGGCAGGCCGAGTTGCTGCCACCAGAAGGAGATGCCACCGTTGCGCACCGGCCCATTGTGGGCCCGCCCACGCGTGCGACGCCGTTTTGACCCTCGCGCGTGCAGCGCCGTACTCTTGCTGGTCGCGACTCCTGCCGCGTCCGCCCCTCCGGGTGCGGGTGCAGATCCGGACGTCATCCCCCGTCTCCGCCCAGCGGTGCGAGGGAGCGATCCGGGCCGTGTTCGTCAGAAGTCGCACGCCCCTCGAGACCTGGGGGGCACCAGCCGTTCCCCGATCGGGGAGCGGGTCCAACGAACCAGAACGGGATACCGCCGTGCGCACGTACAGCCCCAAGCCCGCTGACATCCAGCGCGAGTGGCTCGTCATCGACGCCACCGACGTGGTCCTCGGACGCCTCGCCGTCCAGGCCGCCAACCTCATCCGCGGCAAGCACAAGCCGACCTTTGCTCCGCACATGGACATGGGCGACTTCGTGATCATCGTCAACGCCTCGAAGGTGTCGCTGTCGGGGACCAAGAAGACGACCAAGATGGCCTACCGCCACTCGGGCTACCCGGGCGGCCTCTCGGCCACCCCCTTCGGTGAGCTCCTCGAGAAGGACGCCCGCAAGGCCATCGAGAACGCCGTGTGGGGCATGCTCCCGAAGAACAAGCTCGGTCGCCAGATGCTGAAGAAGCTCAAGGTCTACGCCGGCCCCGACCACCCGCACCTGGCCCAGCAGGCCACCCCGTTCGAGATCGCGCAGATCTCCCAGTGACCGAGGACTCACAGATGACTGAGAACACCACCCTGGATTCCGGCGAGGTCGAGGAGACCTTCGAGACCGGCGCCGACGGCGTCTACACCTCCGAGAGCGACGCGTCGGCCGACACCCCGGCCCGCCCGGCCACCATCGCCCCCGGCGCGGCCACCGGCCGTCGCAAGGAGGCCGTCGCCCGCGTCCGCATCGTTCCCGGCACCGGCGAGTGGCGGATCAACGGTCGCACGCTCGAGAACTACTTCCCCAACAAGCTGCACCAGCAGATCGCGAACGAGCCGTTCGTCGAGCTGCAGCTCGAGGGTCGTTTCGACGTGCTCGCACGCGTCCACGGCGGCGGCACCGCCGGCCAGGCCGGCGCCCTGCGCCTCGGTGTGGCCCGCTCGCTCAACGCCATCGACGTCGAGGCCAACCGCGCCACGCTGAAGAAGGCCGGCCTGCTGACCCGCGACGCCCGTGTCGTGGAGCGCAAGAAGGCTGGTCTCAAGAAGGCCCGCAAGGCCTCGCAGTTCTCCAAGCGCTGATCACCAGGGGTCTCGTCCGATGACGCGACTCTTCGGCACGGACGGGGTCCGGGGCCTGGCGAACGCCTCCTTGACGGCGGAGCTGGCCCTGGACCTGTCCGTGTGTGCGGCTCATGTCCTGGCCGACCGCGGCGAGTTCGCGGGGCATCGTCCCCTCGCCGTGGTGGGACGGGACACGCGCATCTCCGGACAGTTCCTCGAGGCGGCAGTCGTGGCCGGGCTCGCGTCGGCGGGAGTCGACGTACTGCTGCTGGGCGTGCTGCCCACTCCGGGCGTGGCCTACATGACCGAGCGGCTCGGCGCCGACCTCGGCGTGATGCTGTCGGCCTCGCACAACCCGATGCCCGACAACGGCATCAAGTTCCTGGCCCGCGGCGGCCACAAGCTCGACGACGCGATCGAGATCGCGATCGAGCGCCGCATGGGCGAGCCGTGGGAACGGCCCACCGGCGGTGACGTCGGTCGGGTGAGCGTCTACGACTCCGCGGTGGAGCAGTACGCCGCCCACCTCGAGAGCACGATCACGCACCCGCTCGTGGGGCTCAAGGTCGTCCTCGACTGCGCCGAGGGCGCGGCCCACGCCGCCGGACCGCGCGCCCTCGAGGACGCCGGGGCGACGGTCGTCGCGATCCACGCCGACCCCGACGGCCTCAACATCAACGACAACTGCGGATCGACCCACCTGGGCTCCCTGCAGGCCGCGGTCCTCCAGCACGGCGCCCACGCCGGCTTCGCCCTCGACGGCGACGCCGACCGGTGCCTGGCGGTCGACGCCGACGGCAATGTCGTCGACGGCGACCAGCTCCTCGCGATCCTCGCCCTCTCGCTGCGCGACAAGGGGGTGCTGGCCAAGGACACCGTCGTCGCGACGGTGATGAGCAACCTCGGCTTCGTCCAGGCGATGCGCGCCCACGACGTCGGGGTCCGCCAGACGAAGGTGGGCGACCGCTACGTCCTCGAGGCGATGAAGGTCTCCGGCTACTCCCTCGGCGGCGAGCAGTCGGGCCACGTCATCCTCAGCGACCACGCCACCACCGGCGACGGCATCCTCACCACCCTCCACGTGATGGAGCGGATGGCCACGACCGGCAAGTCCCTCGCCGAGCTCGCCTCGGTGATGACCCGGCTCCCGCAGGTGCTGCTCAACGTCGCCGATGTCGACAAGTCGCGCGCCGACGAGGACGCCGTGCTGGCCGCCGCCGTGGCCGAGGAGGAGGCGGTGCTCGGTGAGCGCGGCCGGATCCTGCTGCGTCCCTCCGGCACCGAGCCGATCGTGCGGGTGATGGTCGAGGCGCCCACCCACGACGAGGCCCAGGGCGTCGCGTCCCGCCTCGCCGACGTCGTGAAGAGCCAGCTGACCCTGTAGGCCCGCGATATCCACGTGACTGTGGCCCACCGCGCGGCTACGGTCGCCGGCGTGGTGGACATCGAGCAGATCAACCCGCGCAACGAGGCGGCCCTGCGCGCCTGGTGGGAGGTCGGCCACGCGGCCAACGCCGAGCGTCCGGGCAAGCCGTGGCCGTTGTGGGAGCAGACTCGACTGGCCCTGCCGGCGGACAACCCCGAGCGTGGCGTCACCCTGCTCGGCGCCATCGACGGGCGCGAGATGGTCGGCGCGGGCCTGCTGGTCCGCTCGCTGCAGGAGAACCTGCACGCGGCGAACGCCTACGCCTTCGTCACCCCGGAGCGCACGCGTGAGGGGATCGGCACCGCGCTGGTCGCCGAGCTCGAGCTGGTCGCCGCCGGCGACGGCCGTACGTCGTTGCAGACCGAGGTCTACCTGCCCCCCGGTGGCACCGGCGGGCCGCTCACGTTCGCGGCCGGCCTCGGCTATGCGATCGCCAATCGCGAGTCACTCAAGGAGCTGGCCCTCCTCGACTACGCCACCCGCCGCGACGAGGTGGTCGCCACGCTCGGGTCGGCCGCCGACGACTACCGCATCGTCACCTTCGACACGGTCTGCCCCGAGGAGCACGTCGAGTCCTTCGGCCGGCTCCTCGGGATGCTGTTGTCCGAGGTCCCCCTGGGCGAGCTCGACCTCGAGGACTCCGCGTGGACGCCCGAGCGCATCCGGGCGGCCGAGCGCCGCCAGGCCGACACCGGGCGGCACGTGCACACTGCGCTGGCCGTCACCGCCGAAGGGGAGGTGGCCGGCGCCTCGGACGTGCGGATCGACGACACCGACCACGAGCACGGGGAGGTCGGCATCACGCTCGTCGACCCGGCGCATCGGGGGCACCGCCTCGGTCTCGCGCTCAAGCTCGCCACCCACGACCTCGCGGTCGCGACGTACCCCGCACTGGTCTCGCTGGACACCTCCAACGCCGATGCCAACACCCACATGAACGCGGTCAACGAGGCGCTCGGCTACCGCACGATCGAGACCCTGCTGGAGCTGCAGAAGAAGCTGTGACCGCCCCGCGCGCTGACGTCATGAGGATGCTCGGTCCGCACCGGGCGTCCTCATGACGTCCCGCAGGAGGCGGTGACCACCAGTCCTGCACAGGCGCGGCGGTGAGTGCGTCATCCACAGCCTCGGCACCACCTCGGTGCGCAGGTCCTCCGGTGCCGCGAGGGTCGATGCATGCCGTCGAAGGGACACGCACCCCGCAGCCGGGCGCAACGCGATGCCCGGCTGGCCCTCGTCCGTGGCATCGCGGAGTCCCAAGGAGGAGTCGTGTCGCGCGACCAGCTGCGCGGCGCGGGGATCTCCGACCACGAGGTGCTCGCGCACGTGCATGCCGGACGCTGGCGTCCGGTCCACAGCCAGAGCATCGCGGTGCACACCGGCCCCCTGCCGCGGCTCGGAGACCACTGGGCGGCCGTCTTCGAGGCCGGTCCGCGCGGGTGCCTCGACGGCGCCTCGGCGCTCGTCGCCGGCGGCCTCGAGCACTTCACGGAGGAAACGGTCCGGGTCTCGGTCCCTCGCGGCGTGCTGGTGAGGCGGGCGTCGGGGATCGAGATCCGGCAGACGAGGCGTCTGCGTGCGACGGACGTCATGCCGAGCGGCATCCCCAGGACCCGACCTCAGGTGGCCGCCGTACGCGCTGGCCTGTGGGCGCGCTCGGACAAGCAGGCCGCGCTCGTCGTGACGATGACGGTGCAGCAGGGACTGGCGCCGCCCGAACGCCTGGGCGAGGAGGTGATGCGGGTCGAGCGGGACCGGCGCAGGCTCCTCCTGACCTCCGTCATCACCGACCTCCTGGGAGGTGTGCGCTCGCTCGGCGAGCACGAGTTCGCCCGGATGTGCCGGGCGAGGGGTCTGCCCGAGCCCAGTCGCCAGGTGGTCAGGCGCGGCCCGGGCGGTCGCTGGTACCTGGATGTGTGCTGGGAGCGCTGGGGAGTCGTGGTGGAGATCGACGGGATCCAGCACGAGTGGGCGACCAACGTCGTGTCCGACGCCTTGCGCCACAACGCGATCACCCTCGATCGAGCGGTGGTCCTCCGACTTCCCCTCCTCGGCCTACGGGTGGTGCCGGACGAGTTCTTCGCGCAGATCACCGCGGCGCTGGCCGGCCGCGGCTGTCCCCTCGGCGTTGCGTCATGAGATTGCCCGGTCCGAACCGGAGATTCTCATGACGTCCCCGGACGAAGCCCTCAGAGCTTGCGGAGCCGGACGTAGCGGACCGAGTGGTCGGCGTCCTTGCGCAGCACGAGGTTGGCCCGCGCGCGGGTCGGTGCGACGTTCTGGACCAGGTTGGGCTCGTTGGTCGAGTCCCAGATCCGGGTGGCCTGGTCGACGGCCTCGTCGTGCGAGAGCGCGGCGTACTTGCGGAAGTACGACGCCGGGTCCTGGAAGGCGGTCTCGCGCAGCCGCAGGAAGCGGTCGACGTACCACCGCTTGATGTCGGCCAGCGCGGCGTCGACGTAGACGGAGAAGTCGAAGAAGTCGCTCACGGCGAGGCCGGTGCGCCCGTCGTCGCGCACCCGCGCCGGCTGGAGGACGTTGAGGCCCTCGACGATCACGATGTCGGGCCGCTTGACCACCACGCGGTCGTCGGCGAGCACGTCGTAGACCAGGTGGGAGTAGATCGGTGCCTCGACCTCGTCGCGCCCGGACTTGATGTCGATGACGAACTTCAGCAGCGCCTTGCGGTCATAGGACTCCGGGAAGCCCTTGCGGTGCATGATGCCGCGGCGCTCGAGCTCGGCATTGGGCAGCAGGAAGCCGTCGGTGGTCACGAGCGCCACGTGCGGGTGCTCGGGCCAGTGCGCGAGCATCTGCTGGAGCACGCGAGCCGTGGTGGACTTGCCGACGGCCACCGACCCGGCGAGGCCGATCACGAACGGCGTACGCGGTGGGGTGACGCGATGCAGGAACTCCTCCTGCTCGCGGTGGAGCCGGGAGTTCGATGCCACGTAGAGGCTCAGCAGGCGCGAGAGCGGGAGGTAGACCTGCTCGATCTCGCGGAGGTCGAGCTGGTCGCCGAGGCCCCGCAGGCGAATGACCTCCTCGGGCGTCAGGACGGTCTCGGACGTGCCGGCCAGCTGCGCCCAGGCGGCGCGCTCGAGCTCGACGTAGGGGGATGCCTCCGCGGCAGGGTGGTGCGGTGCCGGGGCATCGGACATGGGTGCGATTGTGGCACCGCTCCGGGGCACAACCGTGCAGCGGCCTGCCGATAGACTCCCCGGCCATGTGCGGAATCGTCGGGTACGTGGGTGGCAGACCAGCCGAAGGCGTGGTCATCGAGGGTCTCAGGCGACTGGAGTACCGGGGCTACGACTCCGCGGGGATCGCGCTGATCGAGGCCGGAGCGATCGTCACCGACAAGCGTGCGGGCAAGCTCGCCAACCTCGAGAAGGCGATCGCGGAGTCGCCGCTCCCGCCGGTCACGACCGGCATCGGCCACACCCGGTGGGCGACCCACGGGCCGCCGACCGACCGCAACGCCCACCCCCACCTGGGGCGCACGCGCCGGGTGGCGCTGGTGCACAACGGCATCATCGAGAACTTCGCGGCCCTGCGCGCCCGCCTGGAGTCCGAGGGAGTCGAGATGGCCTCCGACACCGACACCGAGGTCGCGGCCCACCTCCTCGAGGAGCAGCTGGAGACCGGCATCGACCTGACCGTCGCCATGCAGAACGTCTGCCGCGACCTGCAGGGCGCCTTCACCCTGGTCGCCGTCGACGCGCACGACCCCGACCGGGTGGTCGCGGCCCGCCGCAACAGTCCGCTCGTGGTCGGCATCGGCGAGGGCGAGAACTTCCTCGGCTCCGACGTGGCCGCCTTCATCGAGCACACGCGCGAGGCGATGGAGCTCGACCAGGACCAGGTCGTCACCATCACCCGTGAGGGCGTCGCCGTGTCCAGCTTCGACGGCACCCCGGCCGAGGGCCGTCGCTACCACGTCGACTGGGACCTCTCCGCGGCGGAGAAGGACGGCCACGACTGGTTCATGCGCAAGGAGATCTTCGAGCAGCCGCGCGCCGTCGCCGACTCGCTGCTCGGACGTCGCGGTGAGGACGGACTGCTCCAGCTCGACGAGATGCGGCTGTCCGACCAGGACCTGCGCGACGTCGACAGGATCATCATCATCGCGGCGGGCACGTCGTTCTACGCCGGCATGGTCGCGAAGTACGCCATCGAGCACTGGTGTCGGATCGCGGTCGAGGTCGAGCTGGCCAGCGAGTTCCGCTACCGCGACCCGATCCTGACCAACGCCACCCTGGTCGTCGCGATCAGCCAGTCCGGCGAGACCGCCGACACCCTGCAGGCGATCCGCCACGCCCGCGAGCAGCGGGCCAAGGTCCTGTCGATCTGCAACACCAACGGATCGACCATCCCGCGCGAGTCCGACGGTGTGATCTACACCCACGCCGGCCCGGAGATCGGCGTCGCGTCGACCAAGGGCTTCCTCACCCAGCTGGTCGCCTGCTACCTCCTCGCGCTCTACCTCGCGCAGGTCAAGGGCACCCGCTACGGCGACGAGATCTCCCAGGTCATGGACCAGCTCGAGCAGATGCCGGCCCACATCGAGACCGTGCTCGCCAAGTCCGAGGAGGTCTACGCCCTCGCGCGCGACCACGTCGGCAGCCGGTCGGTGCTGTTCCTCGGTCGCCACGCGGGCTACCCGGTGGCCCTGGAGGGCGCGCTCAAGCTCAAGGAGATCGCCTACCTCCACGCCGAGGGCTTCGCCGCCGGTGAGCTCAAGCACGGCCCGATCGCGCTGGTCGAGGAGGGCCTGCCGATCCTGTGCGTGGTGCCCCCGCGCGGACGCGACCAGCTGCACGACAAGATGATCAGCGGCATCCAGGAGGTCCGCGCCCGCGGCGCCCGGACGCTCTGCCTGGCCGAGGAGGGCGACACCGCCATCGAGCCGTACGCCGACGTGCTGATCACCCTGCCCCAGGTGCCGGTGCTGCTCCAGCCCCTGGTCGCGGTCGTGCCGCTGCAGCTCTTCGCGTGCGAGCTGGCCACCCAGCTCGGCCACGACGTCGACCAGCCGCGCAACCTCGCCAAGTCCGTCACGGTCGAGTAGAGATGCCGATCATCGGCGTCGGCATCGACGTGGTCGACATCGACCGCTTCGTGCAGTCCCTCGATCGCACTCCCGCCCTGCGGGACCGGCTCTTCACCGAGACCGAGGCGTCGCGTCCGATGGCCTCGCTCGCGGCCCGGTTCGCCGCCAAGGAGGCCATGGCCAAGGCCTTGGGTGCTCCGGTGGGGATGGCGTGGCACGACGCGGAGATCGTCTCGGAGGAGACCGGCCGGCCGCGGCTGCAGATCCGCGGCACCGTCGCCGCACAGGCGGCGGCCCTGGGCGTGGCCCACGTCCACGTCTCGCTCTCCCACGACGCGGGGATCGCCTCGGCCGTCGTGGTGCTGGAGGGCTGACGTGCTGCGGGCCCACACGGTCGAGGCCGTACGCCGTGCCGAGCAGGCCGCGATGGCGGATCTGCCCAGTGGTGCCCTGATGCAGCGCGCGGCCGCCGGCCTCGCAGCAGCCGTGGTCGACCTCCTCGGCGGCGCCTACGGACGCCGCGTGGTGCTGCTGGTGGGGCCCGGTGACAACGGCGGCGACGCACTGTGGGCCGGTGCCCGCCTCGCCGGTAGGGGCGCGCACGTGGAGGCGCTGCTGCTCGCCGACCGCTGCCACGGGGCCGGGCTGGACGCGCTGCGCGCTGCTGGTGGCCTGGCCACCCGGGACCCGGAGGACCTGGCCGCCGCGCCGGACGTGCTCGTGGACGGGATCGTCGGGATCGGCGCCCGCCCCGGGCTGGGTCCCGAGGCGATGGAGGTCCTGGTCCGGTTCGCCGACGTGCCGGTGGTGGCGGTCGACGTCCCGTCCGGGGTCGACGTCGACACCGGGACGCTCGACGGAGCGCACGTCACCGCCGACCTGACCCTCACCTTCGGCACCCACAAGGTCGCGCACCTCGTCGACCCCGCCTCGACGGCCAGCGGTGCCGTGCACCTGGTCGACCTCGGGCTCGACCCCGACGTGCTGGGCCCGCCGGCCGTCGAGGCGCTCCAGCCCGACGACGTACGAGCGTTGCTGCCGCGCCCCGGACAGGTCGCGCACAAGTACACCCGCGGCGTGGTCGGCGTGCGGGCCGGCTCCGGCACCTATCCGGGCGCGGCGCTGCTGGCCGTGGCCGGCGCCAACTGCGGCCTGGTCGGCATGGTCCGCTACGTCGGCCCGGAGGCGATCGCCGACACCGTGCGGGCCGCGCACCCCGAGGTCGTGGGCGCCGGCCGCGTCCAGGCTTGGGTGGTCGGACCGGGCGGGGGCGACGACGCCGGCCGGATGCTCGCTGACGCCCGCGCCGACGGCGTACCTGTCGTGGTGGACGCCGACTCACTCGGCCACGTCACCGACGCCTCGCCGGACTGGGTCCTCACCCCGCATGCCGGCGAGCTCGCCGCGATGCTCGGCGTGGAGCGACCCGCGGTCGAGGCCGACCCGTTGCGCTTCGCACGTGAGGCAGCCGGGCGCTGGTCCTGCGTGGTCCTGCTCAAGGGCCACCACACGCTCGTCGCCGACCCCGCGGGCCGGGTGCGGGTCACGACCACGGGCGTCCCCTGGCTGGCGACCGCCGGAGCCGGTGACGTGCTCGCCGGCCTGGTCGGTGCGCTCCTCGCAGCCGGCCTCGGTGCCTACGACGCCGCGTCCGTCGGGTCGTGGCTGCACGGCGCCGCCGCGACCGAGGCGGCGGCGGGCGGGCCGGTGACCGCGAGCCGGGTCGCAGCCCAGATCCCACGGCTGGTGCGCGAGACCCTGTCGCCGCTCACCCCAGGACCTTTGGAATGATCGCAGCCATGACCGATCCCGTGCCGCATCGCGCCGAGATCGTGGTCGACGTCGCGGCGATCCGGCACAACGTCCGGATCCTCAAGGACCTCGTGTCGGTCGACGGTCCGGTGCAGGTGATGACGGTCGTGAAGGCGGACGGCTACGGGCACGGCATGGTCGCCTCGGCCGCGGCGGCGCGCGAGGGCGGCGCCGACTGGCTCGGCGTCGCCACCATCGAGGAGGCGCTGGCCCTGCGTGCCGCCGGCGACCGGGGGCCGCTGCTGTGCTGGCTCAGTGCGCCGGGGGACGACTTCGCGGCCGCCGTCGCGGCGGGAGTCGAGGTCACGGCCTACACGGTCGCGGAGCTGGACGAGATCGCTGCGGTCGGTGGCGCCCGGGTGCAGCTCAAGGTCGACACCGGTCTCTCCCGCGGGGGTGCCCCGCGCGCACAGTGGGAGGCACTCTTCGCAGCCGCGGCGGCGCACGAGGCCGCCGGACGGGTGCGGATCACCGGTCTGTGGTCCCACTTCGCCGCCAGCGACGAGCCGGCGCACCCGGCCAACGACCGGCAGGAGGCGGCCTTCCGTGACGCGCTGCGCCTCGCCGAGGAGGCCGGCATCGACCCCGAGGTGGCCCACCTGGCCAACTCGGCGGCCGCGATCCTGCGCCCGTCGTCCCACTTCGACCTGGTCCGCTGCGGCATCGCCTCCTACGGGTTGGATCCGGCGCCGGGCGTCAGCCCGCGGCTGGGCCTGCGTCCGGCGATGACCGTGCGCGCCCGGCTGGTGTTGAGCAAGCCGGTCGCGGCGGGCGACGGAGTCTCCTACGGCCACACCTGGGTCGCGGGGGACGACACCACGGTGGGTCTGGTGCCGGCTGGCTACGGCGAGGGCATCCCGCGTGCCGCCGGCAACACCGCATCGGTGTGGGTCGGTGACTCGCTGCGACCCATCCGCGGTCGCGTCTGCATGGACCAGTTCGTCGTCGATCTCCAGGGGGAGCTCCCGCCACCGGGCACCGAGGTGATCCTGTTCGGCAGCGGCGACCTCGGCGAGCCCACCGCGCAGGACTGGGCGCAGGCGGTCGGCACCATCAGCTACGAGATCGTCACCCGTGTCGGCGGCCGGCTGTCGCGCCGCCACGTCGACACCGAGAGGGCCACCCGGTGAGCATCAAGGGACGCATCTTCAGCACCGTCGTCGGCGCGGCCGGACTGGCCGCCGCTGCCGGTGCGGTCGGCATCGCCCGCCAGAACCGGGTCATCGGCAACCGGGCCGCGGGCGAGCGGGTCGCGTTCGGTGAGCTGCACAGCGCGCCACGGGTGGTCGTCGCGGACGACGCGGTGGACCTGCACGTGGAGATCGACGAGCCCGGCGACTTCGGCGGCGTGGCGGCCACCGACGACGACCTCACCGTCGTGTTCGTCCACGGCTACTCGCTGAACCTCCACAGCTGGCACTTCCAGCGCGCCGCCTACCGCGGCCAGGTGCGCACCGTCTTCTACGACCAGCGCAGCCACGGGCGCTCGGCACGCTCCAGCGAGGAGCACAGCACCATCGACCAGCTGGGCCACGACCTGAAGCGCGTCATCGACGACACGGTCCCGGGCCGCTGTGTCGTCGTGGGCCACTCGATGGGCGGCATGACCGTGATCTCGCTCGCCGAGCTCCATCCCGAGCTCTTCGGCGACAAGGTCGTCGGCGCCGCGCTGATCTCCACGACCGCCGGCGGTCTCGACGCGGGACGCATCCTCTTCCCGATGCTGCCGCTGGGCCTCGGGGGACGGTTCGTCGGGCGCGCCGTGCGCACCCTGGATCGTGGTCACAAGGTGGTGGACCTCGCTCGCGCGTGGGGCCATGCGGTGGCCGACGTGGTCACCGACCGCTATGCCTTCGGCGACCACCCCGTGCCTGCCAGCTATGTCGAGTTCGTCTACTCGATGCTCAACGACACGCCGTTCGCCGTGGTCGCCGACTTCTACCCGGCCTTCGCGACGCTCGACAAGTTCGAGCAGCTCGAGGCCCTCGGCCGAGTCCCCACCGCGATCATCTGCGGCACCGACGACCGGATCACCCCGATCCAGCACAGCCGCAAGCTGCACAGCCGGATCACCGGATCCAGCCTGCTGGAGGGCGTGGGCGCCGGGCACATGGTGCTGCTGGAGCAGCACAAGGAGGTCACCGCGGAGCTCGACGACCTGATCTCGCTGGCCCAGGGGCAGGACCCTCGGTGAGCGTCGTCGTACGCCGGGTGGGACCGGAGGCGGCCGCCGACGTCCTGCACGTGGTGCATGAGGCGTTCGGGGCCCGCCCCGTCCTGGAGCCACCCGCCGACGCGCTGGGCGAGGACCTCGACTCGCTCGTCCGCCTGCTGGCCGACCGCGGGGGACTGGTGGCGACGATCGACGGCGTACCCGTCGGGTGCGCGATCCTCGACGTGCATGCCGACGGCCTGTTCCTGCGACGCTTCGGCGTGGTCCCCGGCGCCCAGGGCAACGGGGTGGCGACCGCGCTCGTCGACGCCGCCCGGGCGGCCGCCCTCGGACGGGCACGCCTGGTGGTGTCGGCCCGTGAGGAGCTGCCCGCCACGATCGGTTTCTGGGAGCGGCACGGCTTCGTGGAGAGGTCGCGCTCCAGTCCCTACGTCGAGCTCGCCCTCGCCCTGGACGACACCTTCGAGGCCCCGGACGCCGAGAGCATGCGCGAGCTGGGGGAGCGGGTCGGGCGCAGCCTGGTCGCCGGAGACCTCGTGGTGCTCACCGGGCAGCTCGGTGCCGGCAAGACCACCTTCACCCAGGGACTCGGTGCCGGACTGCAGGTGCGCGGCGGGGTCACGTCACCGACCTTCGTGATCGCTCGGGTCCACCCCTCCCTCGTCGCCGGTCCTGACCTGGTGCACGTCGACGCCTACCGCCTCGGTGGCCTCGCCGAGCTCGACGACCTCGACCTCGACACCTCCCTCGACACCGCCGTGACCGTCGTGGAGTGGGGTGCCGGCCTCGCGGACGTGCTGGCCGACGCGCTCCTCGAGGTCGTCATCGAGCGCGCGGTGGGGCGAGGTGCCGACGGCGACGCCGACGACGGGCTCGACCCGCGTCGCGTTTCACTCCGCTGGGTCGTCGGACAGTAGCCTCGTCGCCGTGCTCCTCGCCTTCGACACCGCGACCCCGCTGGTGACCGTCGCCCTCCACGACGGCGAGCGGGTCGTGGTGGAGCACTCCTCCGAGGTGCCGATGAAGCACGGCGAGCACCTGGCGCCGCTGATCGCCAGGTCGATGGAGGACGCGGGCATCGTGCGGCAGGACCTCACCGCCATCGCTGTCGGGGTCGGACCCGGCCCCTTCACCGGTCTGCGGGTCGGCATCGTCACCGCTCGCACGCTGGGGTTCGTCCTGGACATCCCGGTGTACGGCGTCTGCTCGCTCGACGCTATCGCGCTGGAGGTGGTCGGCGCCGCCGCGGCGCCGGAGGCCTTCCTCGTCGCGACCGACGCCCGCCGCAAGGAGGTCTACCTCGCCTCCTACGACGGCGACGGACGCCGTCTGGAGGGCCCGGTGGTGACCCGACCCGCCGAGGCCGCCACCACCTCGCCGGTCGCCGGCGCGGGGCCGGCGCTCTACCCCGACGACTTTCCTCACGCGATCGCCCCGGACCGGCCGAGCGCCGGCTGGCTGGCCACGGGTGTGGGCGCGGAGCTCGTCGAGCTGCGCGATCCCGAACCGCTCTACCTGCGGCGTCCCGACGCGGTCGCCGGCACCCCCCGCAAGCCCACCCTGCGCGACGTCTCGTCCCTCGACTCCCCGGGAACCACCTCGTGATCCGTCCTGCCGTCCTGGCCGACCTCCCGGCCCTCACCGCTCTCGAGCAGGAGCTCTTCGGCCGCGATGCGTGGAACGAGGCGCTGATCCGACAGGAGATCGAGGGCCCCGGACGACGCTTCGTCGTGGCCGACGACCTCTCCGGCTACGCCGTCACGATGACGGCAGGGGACATCGTCGACCTGCTGCGCATCGGCGTACGCCCGCACGCGCGCCGCGCCGGCCTGGCCTCGCACCTGCTGGACGAGATGCTCGTGGACACCGACGGCGCGTCGCGCATGCTGCTCGAGGTGAGCGTGTCCAACGCCGCCGCCCTCGGGTTCTACGTCGCACGGCACTTCAGCGTGATCGACGTGCGACCCCACTACTACCGGGACGGGTCCGAGGCACTGGTGATGTGCCGGTGGCTGCCCGGTGCGGCCCGCACACCGGGGGTGACCGCCCATGACTGACGGGCCACTCGTCCTGGGGATCGAGACCTCCTGCGACGAGACAGGGGTCGGCATCGTGCGCGGCCACACCTTGCTGGCCGACGCCGTGGCGAGCAGTGTCGAGGAGCACGCCCGCTTCGGCGGCGTGGTCCCGGAGGTCGCGAGCAGGGCACACCTGGAGGCGATGGTCCCCACCATCGAGCGGGCGGCCGAGACGGCCGGGATCTCCCTGCACGACGTCGACGCGATCGCCGTGACCAGCGGTCCCGGTCTCGCGGGTGCCCTGCTCGTGGGTGTGGCCAGTGCCAAGGCGCTCGCGCTCGGGCTCGGCAAGCCGATCTACGGCGTCAACCACCTCGCCGCCCACGTGGCGGTCGACCAGCTGGAGCACGGCCCGCTGCCCGAGCCCTGCCTGGCCATGCTGGTCTCCGGCGGCCACTCGAGCCTGCTCGAGGTGGCCGACGTGACCGTGGGTGTCGAGCCGATGGGGTCCACGATCGACGACGCCGCCGGCGAGGCCTTCGACAAGGTCGCCCGCCTGCTGGGACTGCCCTTCCCGGGCGGACCGCACATCGACAAGGCGGCCCGGAGCGGCAACAGCCTGGCCATCGACTTCCCGCGCGGGCTCTCCCAGAAGCGCGACCTCGAGCGCCACCGCTTCGACTTCTCGTTCTCCGGCCTCAAGACCGCCGTGGCGCGGTGGGTGGAGACCCAGCAGCGCGCCGGGGTGACGATCGACGTCGCCGACGTGGCCGCCTCGTTCCAGGAGGCGGTGTGCGACGTGCTGACCCGCAAGGCGATCGACGCCGCCACGAGCCGCGGCATCGAGGACATCCTGATCGGGGGCGGCGTGGCCGCCAACAGCCGGCTGCGGGCGATGGCCGTCGAGCGCGCCGCCGCCCAGGGCATCCGGGTCCGCGTCCCGCGTCCGGGCCTGTGCACCGACAACGGCGCCATGGTCGCGGCGCTCGGTGCCGAGCTGGTCGCGCGCGGACGTACGCCCTCCCTGCTCGACCTGCCGGCGGACTCCTCGCAGCCGATCACCACCGTCGTCGCCTGAGCGGGCGGTTGCGACGGGGACCTCAGTCGAGCACGCCGGGCGCGACGTCGTCGTCGCCGAGCCAGTCCTGGTCGTAGACGAGGCTGTCGCGATCCGTGGTCTGCTCGCGCTCGCCCTTGCGGCCGCCACGGCCGGCCCCGGCGCCGGCGCCGGCTCCGCCGGTGCGCGCCCCGCCGGCACCGCGCCCACCCGAGCGCGATCCGGTGGATCCGTTGGCTGCGCCCTTGGCGCTGCCGGCACCTGTCCCGCCGCGTCCGCCCGCGGAGCCGCGTGTGGCAGTGCTGCTGCCCGGTGCGCCTCGGCCGGCGCCACCGGCGCCACCGGTGGCACCGCGACCGGCGGTGCTCCCGGTCCCTGCACCCCGACCGGCTGCGCTGCGGGAGGCGGGGCTGCCTGCCGAGCCTGCCGAGCGCGACAGCGCACCCGGGCTGCCGGCCTTGCCCGTGGAACCGATGGCGCGCACGGGACCCGTCCCACGGGTGGTTGCCGTGGGGGCGGCGCCCGGTCGGATCGCACCGCCGGACATGGCGCCCGCGCCACCCGCTGCGCCGAATGCCGCCGCCGTCGACACCGACCCCGGGGTCGAGCCGCCGCCCCCTGTGACGGGTGTCGGCACCTGCCCTCCGGTCGGGGTGATGCCGTTCTGCGAGGTGCCGGTGACCGTCGAGGTCGGGCCCTCGGTGTGGACGAGCGGCGGGTGAGTGGACGGCCCGCCCGTGATCGGCTGCGTGGTGACGGTGGTGGTCGGAGTCGGGTGGTTCACGCCGTTGCCGTTGCCGCCGCCGTTGTCGGCGGGATGGGCTCCGACGAAGACGGAAGCGTCCTTGCCGCCACCGCCACCGCCGCCGCCTGTGCCGCCGCCACCGCCTGCGCCACCGCCCGTCGCGGGCGGGGCCTGGGTGCCGGGGAGGTAGGGCCCGGAGGGACCGGACGGAAGGCTGGGCGGGGGCTCCGTGGGGTCCTCCTGGCCGTGGATCTCCTTCATCGGCGGGATCGCTGCGAGGAAGGCCGCGTCCATCTCCTTGGTGAGGGCGAGGGACTTGGCCTCCTGCTTGTCGTACTGGGTCTGCCAGGCGCTGCGCTCGTTCGAGCGGGCCTGCGAGGCGTCGGCCTGGGCCTGGAGCTCCTCCGAGGTGGGCTCGACCCCGGGCGTGCCGGCCGGGGGCTGGTAGGGCGAGGGCTTGGCGCCGAGGTCCGCCAGGGAGTCGCGTGACTCGCGGGTGTCGGCGAGCTGCTGCCCGACGTGCGTGAGGGCTGTGCCGGCCGCCTGCAGCTGCTGGGACTTGAGGGCCAGGGACGCTGCGGACTCCTCCATGCTCGCGCGGACCGCGGGTCCGGTGAGGGTCTGCTCACCGATGCGGAGCTCGGCCTGCTCGGCGGCCTTCTTGAGTGCCGCGCCGAGGGTGTCGAGGTCCACGGCCTTCTGCGTCCAGTTGTCGCCCGCCCCCGTGAGTGCACCCTCCGACGCAGTGTCGATGTAGTGGTCGAGGACGAGTCGGTGTGGTCCCTTGGTCACGTCTCAGTCCTCCTCGGTCGGCAGCGTGCACTGGTCGGAGCTGAACGTGGGGGCGGCCACGCAGTCGGTCGATGCCTGCAGCAGGTTCATCGAGGCGGTGGTCTGCTCTGTCGTGGTCTGCATGTCCTTGCCGAAGGCGGCGACGGAGTCGCCCATCCCCCGGAGCCCGACGGCGACCTTCTTCAGCTCGTCGTGCACGGCCTGGTGGGCCATCTCGACGTTGGTGCCGAGGCGGTAGCCGCCCGTGTAGGAACCGCCGAACGTGGTGGTGGGCACGGGCGTGATCGGATCGGCGACGAGGCCCTCGGCGGCGAGGTCGAACGAGGTCATCAGTGAGGTGATCGTCTCCGGGTCGATGTTGAGCCCCACCAAGGTCTGGTTGAGCAGTTCCCGGTCTTCCAACGGCAGCATGAGGTGTCCTTTCCCCCGACAGGCAAACTCGAAACACACTGTAGGTGGTGCCACGCTGCGAGCACATCGCAATCAGGACGGTCGTTAGGCTTTCCCCATGACTTCTCGGGTGTGGGGCCGTGGCCCCGTCGTCGCCGTCGGTGTGGCCCTTCTCCTGCTCCTCGGCGGGTGCGGAACCGACACGGAGCAGGATCCCTCGCCCGCCGGCGGCGAGACGTCTGCGTCCACCCCACCCACGTCGTCGGCGACGGTCCCCGCGCCCCCGCCCACCGTCGAGCCTGCCGACGGGCCGCTGATCAGGACCGAGGGCGCGACGATCCGGGGCCTCAAGGGCTACAAGCTCGTCTCCGACTTCGGCGTCGTCCAGGGCTACCGCGACGACCAGAGCAACATGTCGTTCTCGCCCGGCTTCACCGACAAGCCGTCCCTCGATGCCTTCGCCAAGCAGGAGATCCGGGTCTCGAGGTACCCCGAGGCGCTCGAGCGGGTCGAGGACGTGGTGGTCGGCGGCGAGTACAACGCCTTCCACCTCCTCGACACCAGCAACCCCGCGATGGAGGCCCACGTCTTCGGGCTGATGTTCCTCAACGGGTCGTGGATCATCAAGATCAACTTCTACGAGGAGAGGGCCGGCGACGTGTCGCCCCTCACCGCCGACGAGCGGCAACAGGTCATGGACAGCATCCTGGCCTCCTTCGAGCCGACACCGAACTGAGGCCTCAGCCGACCCGCCCCGGCGTCAGGCGCAGCGACAACCCGTAGTCGTCGTCGG
This sequence comes from uncultured Actinomycetota bacterium, assembly GCA_963726515.1. Classification (GTDB taxonomy): domain Bacteria; phylum Actinomycetota; class Actinomycetes; order Propionibacteriales; family Nocardioidaceae; genus Nocardioides. The sequence continues at coordinate 720,685 of CAVSCW010000015.1, read as the reverse complement.
TGACCGGGCCGGCGACCCGCTCGACCGTGCCGTCGAGCCCCAGCCGGACGACGTACTGCTGGTTGCCGTCGATGTAGGTCGCCAGCAGCGTCCGGTCGTCCTCCCACGCCACCTCGGGCGCGATCCCGACGACGCGGTCGCGCGCACCGGCCACCTCGAAGTCGAGGACCGGGCTGCCGGTCGTCGCGTCGAGGATCGAGAGCGTGGGCGACGGGCCGTCGGGGACGTCTGCGAACCCGACGAGGTGCGAGCCGTCGGGGCTGAATGCGCCGAGCTGGTGGTCGCAGGTCGTCCACACCGGCGCGGTCCCGGCCCGGCCGTCGACCACCGCGGAGCAGGACTCCGCGCCGTCGACGCGGGTCGTCCCGGCGACCATGCCCGTGACCGGCGAAGCACTGTCCGCGTGGACGAAGCCGGGCAGCCCGGCGGCGTCCTTCCCGGTGAGGACGTACGTCGTCTCCGTCCCGTCGCCGGGGTCGATCTGAGCGATCACGACCTCGGAGGGGGACAGGAAGCCGACTGTGCGCACCGAGGCCTCGACCGGACCGTCGGGCAGTGGGGTGGTCTGCTCGGCCCGCTCGCCCGCGGGGTCGATGTCGACGACGATCCAGCGAGTGCCGTCGGAGTAGGCGTAAGCCACGCTCGAGCCGTCGTCCGCGACCGTGAGCGGGCTGGCGTCCGGGATGGTGTCGAGGACCGTGAAGGTGCTGTCGAGGATCTGCACGGTCGTGAGCCCCTGGTCCCGGACGGTGGCGATCCAGCCGTCACGATACGCGGCGATCTGGTCGTAGGCCTGAGGGATCTCGACGGTCTCCCCGCCCGCGGTCAGGGTCGGTCCGGTCGTGTCGACGAGCGGCACGGCCGGTGCGTCGCCGACGTCGGCGCTGCGGGGGTCGATGAGGACCGGTCCGGAGATCGCGGGGGTCTGCGTCGCCGGGGGGACGACGGTGCGCTGGGCGCCGGAGTTCATGGCCAGTCCGACCGGGACGGCGACAGCGAGGGCGGCAGCGACCACAGCGCTCGCAGCGATGGTGCGCCGGCGCTGGATCCGTCGGGCGCGACGGCGTACGTCGGTGAGGCCGAGCGGCGCGAGCTGGAGCGGGTCGACCCGGCGCCGCAGGGCGGCGTGGACCTCGTCCTCGAGGGGAGTGGGGTTCATCGTGCGTCGTCTCCGGACTCGTGGGGGTTGAGGGAGCGTGGGGCGCGGGCGCGGAGGCCCGCCAGGGCACGGCTGGTCTGCGACTTCACGGTGCCGACCGAGATGCCGAGCACGTCGGCCGTCTCGGCCTCGGTGAGCTGCTCGTAGTAGCGCAGCACCACCACCGAGCGCTGCTTGGGCGGCAGGGTCTGGACGTAGGACCAGAGCGCCCCGCCCAGCCCGTCGTCGTACGAGTCGTTCATGCCGGTCTCGGGGATCGTGTCGGTGGAGTGCTCGCGGCGCTTCCAGGCCCGGCGCCACAACGAGTTGTGCTCGTTGACCATGATCCGGCGGACGTAGCCGTCGAGGGCGCCGTGGTCGCGGACCTTGTCCCAGGAGAGGTAGAGCTTGGCGAAGGCGTTCTGGAGCAGGTCCTCGGCGCCCGCGTGGTCGCCGGCGAGGAGGTAGGCGGTGCGGTAGAGGGCGGGCTGGCGCGCGGACATGTAGGCCGAGAAGTCGGCGTCCTTGTCTGCCCCCTCGTGGGGCGAGCCGTCCTGCGAACCCATGTCCACGAGTGTCGCGGTCACCGGCGACCTCCTGTTCGTTCTGGCGCATCTGGTGCGTGGTGTGTCGTGATGAGGACGCGACCAGCGCACCCGGGGTTGCATCCGTTTGGTGGGCGTTGCAAGGCTCGGCGCACCCCCGACGTCAGGAGACATCGATGCAGCAGGTCAAGGCCGTGGTCGCCCTCGCCCAGGGTGAGCCGGTGCAGCTCACCACCATCAACGTTCCCGACCCCGGCGCCGGCGAGGTGCTGGTGCAGGTGCAGGCCTGCGGGGTGTGCCACACCGACCTGCACTACCGCGAGGGTGGGATCAACGACGAGTTCCCCTTCCTGCTCGGTCACGAGGCTGCTGGGGTGGTGGAGGCCGTCGGATCGGACGTCACCAGCGTGACGCCGGGCGACTTCGTCGTCCTCAACTGGCGCGCGGTGTGCGGTGAGTGCCGCGCCTGCAACCGCGGCGAGCCGTGGTACTGCTTCGCGACGCACAACGCGACCCAGAAGATGACGCTCGCCGAGGGCGACCTGGCCGGCACCGAGCTGTCGCCGGCTCTGGGCATCGGTGCCTTCGCCGAGAAGACGCTCGTCGCGGCCGGGCAGTGCACGAAGGTCGACCCGTCAGCGCGGGCCGCCGCCGTCGGCCTGCTCGGGTGCGGCGTGATGGCCGGCCTCGGCGCCGCCATCAACACCGGCAACGTCGGTCGGGGGAGCACGGTCGCGGTCATCGGGTGCGGTGGCGTCGGTGCGGCGGCCATCGCCGGTGCCGCTCTCGCCGGCGCGTCGACCATCATCGCTGTCGACATCGACGACCGGAAGCTCGAGATGGCCCGGGGGATGGGCGCCACGCACACCATCAACTCCAGCCAGACCGACCCGGTCGCCGCGATCCGCGAGCTGACCCCGCCGCAGGACGGCACCGGGCACGAGGGCGGGGCCGACGTGGTGATCGACGCCGTCGGTCGCCCGGAGACGTGGAAGCAGGCGTTCTACGCCCGCGACCTCGCTGGCACGGTCGTCCTGGTCGGCGTGCCGACCCCGGACATGACCATCCCCGAGATCCCCCTGATCGACGTGTTCGGGCGCGGCGGCGCGCTCAAGTCGTCCTGGTACGGGGACTGCCTGCCCTCGCGTGACTTCCCGATGCTCGTGGATCTCTACCAGCAGGGCCGACTCGACCTCGACGCCTTCGTGAGCGAGGAGATCGGGCTCGGTGACGTGGAGGCGGCGTTCGCCAAGATGCACGATGGCACCGTCCTCCGCTCGGTGGTGCTCCTGTGAGCGCGCGCGTGGACCACGCGGTCGTCTCCGGCACCTTCACGCTCGACGGCGAGACGTTCGACGTCGACAACAACGTGTGGGTGATCGGCGACGACGAGCAGTGCCTGGTCATCGACGCGCCGCACGACGTCGACGCGATCCTCGATGTCGTCGCCGGCCGGGCGGTCAAGGCGATCGTGTGCACCCACGCGCACGACGACCACGTACGCGTGGCGCCCGAGCTGCGGCGCCGGGTGAAGGCCCCGATCCTGCTGCATCCCGACGACCGGCCGCTCTGGGAGCTGACGCACGGTGGTGACGAGGAGGGGGCCGAGCTGTGGGACGTCGACCTCTCCGACGGGCTCACGCTGACCATCGGCGGAGCCGCAGTCACCGTGATCCACACGCCGGGCCACGCACCCGGCGCGGTCTGTCTCTACGTCCACGACCTGGGCTGCGTCTTCACCGGTGACACGCTCTTCCAGGGCGGTCCCGGTGCCACGGGCCGGTCCTACAGCGACTCCGACCTGATCGTGCGCTCGATCCGCTCGAAGCTCCTCGAGCTGCCCGACGACACGGTCGTGCACACCGGCCACGGACCCGACACCACGATCGGGGCCGAGCGGGCCAACGTCTGAGGGCCGTCCCGGCCTACGGGGACCTCAGGCCGCCAGCCAGCGCGGCGGAGGGCGGAACCAGGGGCGATCCGCCAGTATCTGGCGTCGCTGCTGCTCCCGGACGTCGTCGAGGTGCATGGCCTCGGCCACGAGCTGCTGCAACGAGGGATGGTCGATGGGCGTGCCGTCGAGGATCCGGTAGATCTGCTTGAGCGACGTGTGGAACCGGACCGACGGGTCCCGCCGGGCGCGCGAGCGCTGGCGCCACAGCAGCGCATCGGCCGTGGACCCCGCGGCCCGCGGACACCACCAGCCGGTGACGCTCAGGTCCACGTGGGCGGGATGGCGGCGCCCCGCTCGGTCACGCGCCCCGTCGTCGCGCATGGGCTCCACCTCCTCGCCGGTCTCGCTGCGCTCGAACCTGGCGCGTAGTCCGGCGAGCTTCAGCAGGTGATGGAGCACGTGGGCGCGCGGGCTCGTCCGCCCGGTCTCCCAGCGCGCGACGACCGACTGCGAGACCTCGAGGATGGTGGCCAGGCCGCGCTGCGAGACGTCGAGGATCCGCCTGATCCGACGTACGAGACCAGGAATCCCTCCGTCGAACGGACCCATCAGGTAGTGGTCCACCTCCTCCTCGGTCCACCCGTCCATCGCCATCCAGTCGAACTCCGTGTCCATCCGCGTGCCCCCTGCCTCGGTGAAGTGTCGTGGGTCCAGTGCACCCCCGGGCACCGACAACCGAGGGGCTCCGTCCACAGCCCGCCGCGTCGGCGCGCGGTGCTGCTCCGGCGTACTCGGTCCTGAGTCGCCCAGAGACTCAGCGGCGAGTGCCGGCAGAGGGAGCGTGGCGGGTCGTACGCCGACAGCGCCGGCGGGTTGCCGGGCTACTGTCGGCGAGTGACGTCTGGCGCCTTCGTTCCCGATGGCTTCGTGCCGCCGACCCGGCTGGTGGCCGAGCGGTTCCGGCTCGAGCCACTGGGTCCGCAACACAACGAGTCCGACATGGCGGCATGGTCGTCGAGCATCGACCACATCCGGTCGACGCCGGGATACCCGGACGGCAGCTGGCCCCCGGAGCGAGGGATGTCGAGCGCGGAGAACCTCGCTGACCTGACCAGGCACGCCGCCGACTTCGCGTCACGCCAGGGTTTCACGTTCACCGTGCTCGATCCCGTCGACGGGAGTGTCATCGGCTGCGTCTACCTCTATCCGACGACCTCGCCCGGGCACGACGTGGAGGTGCAGTCGTGGGTGCGCGCGGACGTGGCCCAGCTCGACGCACCCCTCGCGGATGCCGTCGCGACGTGGCTGGCCGCGGACTGGCCATGGCAGAACCCGGACCGCCACGGGCGCTGAACCCGTGCCACGATGACGCGATGCTGACGAGGACGAGGACGAGGACGAGCTCGTTGCTGGCGACGCTCCTGCTCGCCACCTCGCTCAGCGCCTGTGACAGCACGGGAGAGCCGTCGGACGAGACGGGTGCGGCCGACGGAGGCGTCGCCAGCAGCTCGCCCACCGTCCCGCCGACGCCGTCGGAGGAGCTGGGGCTCGACGAGGGCTGGGGACCGGACCGGGCCGAGCTCGACCGCGCCGCCCGCATCGTCGGCCGGATGCGACTGCCCGACCTGGCCGGACAGGTCATCGTCGCCGAGTGGCGGGGCACGACGGCGCCGGTGCAGCTGGTCCGTGACCTCCACCTCGGGGGCGTCATCGCGTTCGACTCCAACGTCGTCTCCGCCGCCCAGATCGCGGCGGTGAACACCGCCCTCACCCGCCGGGCGGGGCGCGGGTGGCCGCTCTTCCTCGGCGTCGACCAGGAGGGCGGCGTCGTCGAGCGGATGCGCAGCGTCGCCACCCGCTTCCCGACCTTCATGAGCACCGGAGCGGCCGACGACCCCTCGCTCACCCAACGGGCGTACGCCGCCAGCGGGGCCGAGCTGCGCGGCCTCGGGTTCACCGTCGACTTCGCCCCGGACGCCGACGTGACCTCCGGGCCGGGCGACCCGACGATCGGCTCGCGCTCGCCGTCGTCGAGGCCCGCGAGCGTGGCCGAGCAGGTCGTGGCCGCGGCCGCCGGGTTCGCCGAGTCCGGCGTGCTGCCTGTCATCAAGCACTTTCCCGGCCACGGCTCGGTGCCTGCGGACAGTCACCTCACCCTGCCGGTGCAGACCAGGTCGCGCGAGGAGCTCGACGCGTCCGACCTGGTTCCGTTCCGCCGCGCGGTCGAGGCGGGGTTGCCCGCGGTGATGGTCGGTCATCTCGACGTCCGGGCCATCGACCCGCGCGTCCCCTCGTCCCTCTCCCGCAAGATCGTGACCGGCCTGCTGCGCGACGACCTCGGTTTCGAGGGCCTCGTCGTGACCGACTCGCTCGCCATGGCCGCCGTCACCCGTGGCCGCGACCCGGGACGCACGGCCGTCCAGGCGATCCGGGCCGGCTCCGACGTCCTGCTGATGCCCCCCTCGCCGGCCGTCGCCCGCACGGCGCTGGTCCGCGCGGTGAGGGCCGGCACCCTGTCCCGGCGCCGACTGGAGCAGTCGGCGGCCCGGCAGATCGCGCTGCTCACCCACCTCTCCGGGGTCCGGGGCGCACCCGTCGGCTCCGCCCGCGCCGCCTCACGGCGGCTCTCGGCGGCCGCGGTGACCGTCACCGACGGCAAGTGCTCGGGCCGGCTGGTGGGGACGAGCGTCCACGCCTACGGCGACCCCGGCGCGGTCGGCGCCTTCGCGGCCGCCGCAGGACGAGCCGGGCTCACGGTGCTCCTGCGTCGATCGCCGCCGTCCCAGCTCGCTGACGCACGACCGCGCCCGCAGCGTCGGCCGAAGGAGGGCAAGCGCGCCTACCAGCAGCGCAGGCGTGCGTGGAAGAAGGCCGAGGCCGCGCGCGTCCGGCGCCTCGACGCGTGGTCCGCACGCGAGGACGCCAGGCTCGCGGCGGGCACCCCGATCGGGTTCTCCGGCTTCCACGACGCCCCGGTCGACGGCGACATCGCCGTCGCGACCGACAGCCCGTGGGTGCTCGGCCGGGTGAGTGCCCCCACGCGGATCGCGACGTACGGCGACACCCCAGGCGCGATGGACGTGCTGGTCGAGGTGCTCCTGGGCGAGGCGACGGCTCCGGGCCGGCTTCCCGTCCGGGTCGCCGGCGTCGCGCGCAGCGGGTGCTAGCCCGGCCCAGCTAGAAGGGTTCCACGAGCAGGGCCGTGCCCTGGCCGGCGACCCGGGTCATCACGAGCGTCGCCTCGTTGTCGCCCTTGAGGGACAGGCGCTTGCGCAGCTCCTCCGGGACCACCTGCACGCCCCGCTTCTTGATCGTCAGGCGGCCGATCCCGCGTTGGTGGAGCGCGGCTCGGAGGGGCTTCTCGCGATAGGGCACCTCCTCGAGGACGCGGTAGCCGCGAGCGAACGGCGTGCGGAACGAGCCGTCACTGGTCACGTAGGCGATGTGCTCGTCGACGAGGCCGCCCTGCACCCCTGCGGCCACCGCTGTGACGAGGCCGGCCCTGATCACCGCGCCGTCGGGCTCGTAGAGGAAGGCACCGACGTCGCGGACCTCCGCGCCCGGGTCGTCCTCGTCGGTGAGCGTCGCCAGCCCGCGCTCACCGATCACGGTCGCCCGTCGATCGGTGGTGGACAGGCCGGGCGACCACAGCACGGCCTCCTTGACCTCGCCGCCGTCGCTGACCCACTCCGCCTCGACGCCCGCCGGCACGAGCTCGTGGCCGATCCCCGGCGCGACCTTCACCAGGGCACGTCGGGTCAGCAGGTCGAGCACCCACGTCCACGGCGGGGCCCACCCGTCGACGTCGAAGACCCGTCCGCGCCCACCCCGGCGCGCGGGATCGGCGAACGCGGCGTCGAAGCCGCCCGGGTCGAGGGTGGTGGCGTCGCCGACCATGACGGCGCCGGCGAGCCCGAGAGCGGCCAGGTTGGCCTCGGCCATCGACACGCGCACGGGATCCTGGTCGATGCCCGCCGCGACCAGGCCGGCGCGCGCGAACGCGAGCAGGTCGCCGCCGATGCCGCAGCCGAGGTCGATGACGCTGCCGCCGGGGATCGCCGTGGCCAGCCGTGCGGCGCGGTGGTCGGCCACGCGGGAGCGGGTGGCCTGCTCGAGCGCGTCGGGGGTGAAGAACATGTGGTGCGCTGCCTCGCCGAACTTGACCACGGCGCGCTGCCGCAGCTGCGCCTGCGTGGTGGCCGCGGCTGCCTTCTCGGCGTCGGGCTCGATGCGACGTACGGCGCCCGCGACGCGCACGGGGTCGCCACCGTGCTCGGCCCACGCCTGCACCGCCTGCTCCAGCAGGCGCGCACCCTCGGACGTGCGCAGCCAGTCCAGCGTCTCGATCTCCACGCCGGCATCCTGTCAGGCGACCGGAGACCCCCACTCGGCTAGCACTCGCTCGGGGAGAGTGCTAGCGTCTGTTCTGGCACTCTCACCCTGAGAATGCCAGCGCTCGTGAGCCTGGCACGACCCCCGCGACGGCGTGCCGCCGGCCCGCGAGCCCACGTCCTGGGAGCGCACTGCTCCTGAAGAATCTCGTGCAGAGAAAGTGGAGGTTGATCCGAAGTGTCGGTCAACATCAAGCCCCTCGAGGACCGCATCGTGGTCCAGACGCTCGAAGCCGAGCAGACCACGGCGTCCGGCCTGGTCATCCCGGACACCGCCAAGGAGAAGCCCCAGGAGGGCGAGGTCATGGCGATCGGTCCCGGTCGTGTCGACGACAACGGCAACCGCGTCCCGCTCGACGTCGCCGTGGGCGACAAGGTCATCTACAGCAAGTACGGCGGCACCGAGGTCAAGTACGCCGGCCAGGAGTACCTCATCCTGTCGGCCCGCGACATCCTCGCCGTCGTTTCCTGACGCACCTGGCAGCCCGGCTGACGCACCGTCAGCCGGGCGCCAGGCACGTCAGGACCATCAATCTTCCTAGGAGCATCTGAATGCCCAAGATCCTGGAGTTCGACGAGAACGCCCGCCGCGCCCTCGAGCGCGGCGTCGACGCCCTCGCCAACGCCGTCAAGGTGACGCTCGGCCCCAAGGGCCGCTACGTCGTCCTCGACAAGAAGTGGGGCGCACCGACCATCACCAACGACGGTGTCACCGTCGCCCGTGAGATCGAGCTCGACGACCCCTTCGAGAACCTCGGTGCCCAGCTCACCAAGGAGGTGGCCACCAAGACCAACGACGTCGCGGGTGACGGCACCACCACCGCCACCGTGCTGGCCCAGGCCATGGTCCACGAGGGCCTGCGCGCCGTCGCTGCCGGCGCCAACCCGATGGGTCTCAAGCGGGGCATGGACGCCGCGGCCGAGGCCGTCGGCGACGCGCTGCGCGAGGCCGCCCGCGAGGTCGAGACGCGCGAGGACATGGCGTCCGTCGCCACGATCTCCAGCCGCGACAGCCACATCGGTGACCTGCTCGCCGAGGCCTTCGACAAGGTCGGCAAGGACGGCGTGATCACGGTCGAGGAGTCCAACACCATGGGCACCGAGCTCGAGTTCACCGAGGGCATGCAGTTCGACAAGGGCTACATCTCCGCCTACTTCGTCACCGACCCGGAGTCGATGGAGGCCGTCCTCGACGACCCCTACATCCTTCTCCACCAGGGGAAGATCTCCGCGATCCAGGAGCTGCTCCCGGTGCTGGAGAAGGTCATCGGGACCGGCAAGCCGCTCTTCATCCTCGCCGAGGACGTCGACGGCGAGGCGCTCTCGACCCTGGTCGTCAACAAGATCCGCGGCACCTTCAACGTCGCCGCGGTCAAGGCCCCCGCCTTCGGCGACCGCCGCAAGGCGATGATGCAGGACATCGCCACCCTCACCGGTGCGCAGGTCGTTGCCCCCGAGGTCGGCCTCAAGCTCGACCAGGTCGGCCTCGAGGTCCTCGGCCAGGCTCGTCGCGTGGTCATCACCAAGGACAACACCACGATCGTCGACGGCGCGGGCGACAGCGCGGGCGTCGAGGGCCGCGTCAACCAGATCAAGGCCGAGATCGAGAACACCGACTCCGACTGGGACCGCGAGAAGCTCCAGGAGCGCCTCGCCAAGCTGGCCGGTGGTGTCTGCGTGATCAAGGTCGGCGCGGCCACCGAGGTGGAGCTCAAGGAGAAGAAGCACCGCATCGAGGACGCCGTCTCCGCGACGCGCGCCGCGATCGAGGAGGGCATCGTCCCCGGCGGTGGCTCCGCGCTCATCCACGCCGTCTCGGTGCTCGACGACAACCTCGGCCTCACCGGCGACGAGGCTGCCGGTGTGCGCGTGGTCCGCAAGGCGGCCGACGAGCCGCTTCGCTGGATCGCCGAGAACGGCGGCGTCAACGGCTACGTCGTGACCGCCAAGGTCCGCGAGCTCGGTGTCGGCAACGGCTACAACGCCGCGACCGAGGAGTACGGCGACCTGGTCGCCCAGGGTGTCCTCGACCCGGTCAAGGTCACCCGCTCCGCGCTCGTCAACGCGACCTCGATCGCCGCGATGCTGCTCACCACGGAGACGCTGATCGTCGAGAAGCCCGAGGACGAGGAGCCGGCTGCTGCCGGTGGCGGCCACGGGCACGGCCACGGTCACTGATCCACCCGTTTCACCACGACAGGCCCGCACCGGTTCGCCGGTGCGGGCCTGTTGCCGTCAGTCCCCCCAGATGGTCCGGTAGGGCGAGTCGCAGTCGACGTCGACGCGGATCGGCTCGACGGAGTTGAGGTGGTAGATCCGGTAGCGCCCGCACGCCGTGGCGATGAACTGGTACTTGCGGATCAGGGAGCGCTCGATCGGTCGGGTGCCGAGCTCGCTCCACGTGTTGATGAAGCTCGCCTCGATGAACCACGTGGGTGGGTCGTTGCCGGTGAGCACAGCGCCCAGGTCGACCAGGCCGGGGTCGAGGGTGCGCATCGGCAGGGACCACAGGTGGGGGTAGGGGGACCGCGCGCGGCTGGCCCACTGGATGTCGGCGCGGCCGCCGTAGACGAGCACCCGGTCGCCCGGCCGCGCGACGGCCGCGATCGCCTCGCCGGTGCGCACCTCGACCGGCACCCGCCCGACCACCCACGCCCCGGTCCAGCCGACCAGCGCGATCACGCTCGAGGCGACCACGAACGCCACCGCGGCCGGGGCCACCCGGTGCCGGGCGAGGCCGAGGTGGTCGTGGACCACGAGCGAGGCCAGCGCCAGCGAGAGGCCCGGGATGAGCACGAAGAGGTAGGGCGTCCAGTAGCTGCCACTGACGGCGACGCCCAGCAGGTCCGTGCCGAGCATGGCCGTGATCGCGACGACGGGCACCGCGTCGTGCGCCAGCAGCGTCGGGAGCCGCGCCAGGAAGCAGACCAGCAGGAGCAGCATGCCGACCCCGGCGAAGATCAGCAGCAGCACGCCGATCCGGCTGGTCGCACCCTCGGCGTTCTGGGTGGAGATGACCCGGTTGGCGTCGGAGCGGAACGAGACCGAGGCGTACCACAGCGTCTGGAGCCGTACGCCGACCGCGAGGGCCCACGCCACGATGAGCACCACCGGAACGGCGGCGCCGGCCAGGGCGCCGGCTGCGCAGACCAGTGCCGCTCGGGGGGACAGGTGCCGGGCCATCGCCGAGCCCACGAGCAGGACGGCCCCGAAGACCAGCCCGCCCACGATGCTCTGCTTGAAGCCGACCGCCAGCACGGCCAGGAGACCGGCCCAGAAGGCGTCTCGCGCGGACATCCGGCGTACGGCCCGCAGCGCCAGTGCGCACGAGCCGAGCACCAGGGGGATGCCGAACAGCTCACCCTTGGCGGCGACCGGGTCGATCTGGGCGTTGGCGACCAGGGCCGCCGTCGCGACGGCGACCCACCCGGCGAGGCGGCGCACCGTGTCGGGGTCGAGCACGCCGGCCCGGCGGGCCACCTCTCTCGTGGCCGCGGCCGAGGCCAGCACCAGCAGCACGCACGCGACAGCCCCGAGCAGCCGGTGGGTGTAGGCACCGCCGATCGCGTCGGTCGCCCGCATCAGCCAGATGATCGGAGGGGGGCGGTCGACGAAGTAGTGCCCGTAGAGCGAGTCGGGCTCGGGCTGGAACGAGCGGGCGACCAGGAGGAAGCCCGCCTCGTCGGGCCGCAGCGGCCACAGCAGCCCGGGGAAGCGGGCCAGGAAGGCGGCCGCGGCGGCGAACCAGACGACGCGCCCCAGCTCCCTCGGGTTCCGGCCCATGGGGCCACTGTCGCAGAGCACACGGGAGGCGCCCGTAGAATGGTCCGGTGGAGATCCCCGAGAAGTTCGCTGCGCTGGGCCTCACCTACGACGACGTGCTGCTGCTGCCGGGGGAGTCGGACCTCGCGCCCAGCGACATCGACACCACGACGCGCCTGACGCGCGAGATCTCGGTGCGCGTGCCCCTCATCAGTGCCGCGATGGACACGGTCACCGAGTCCCGGATGGCGATCGCGATGGCCCGCGAGGGCGGCATCGGGGTCCTGCACCGCAACCTCTCGATCGAGGACCAGGCCCGTCAGGTCGACCTGGTCAAGCGCACCCAGACGGGAATCATCTCCAACCCCGTCACGATCGGCCCCGACGCGACGCTGGAGGAGCTCGACCGCATCTGTGGCGAGTACCGGGTCTCCGGACTGCCCGTCGTCGACCTCGACGACCGGCTGCTCGGCATCATCACCAATCGTGACCTCCGCTTCACCCCCGTCGCCGAGTGGGCGACCACCAAGGTCGACGAGGTGATGACGAGCGAGGGGCTGATCACCGGCCCGATCGGCATCTCCCGGGAGGAGGCCACCTCGCTGCTGCGGGCCCACAAGCGCGAGCGGCTGCCGCTGATCGACGAGCAGGGACGCCTCGGCGGGCTCATCACGGTCAAGGACTTCGTCAAGAGCGAGCAGTTCCCGCACGCGTCGTACGACGCTGACGGTCGGCTGCTCGTCGGCGCGGCCATCGGCTACTTCGGCGATGCCTGGGAGCGGGCGACCACGCTGGTCGAGGCGGGCGTCGACGTGCTCGTCGCCGACACCGCGCACGGGCACGTGCACCTCCTCCTCGACATGGTGCGCCGGCTCAAGACCGACCCGGCGACCCGGCACGTCCAGGTCATCGGCGGCAACGTCGCGACCCGCGAGGGAGCCCAGGCGTTCGTCGACGCGGGCGCCGACGCGGTCAAGGTCGGCGTCGGACCGGGCTCGATCTGCACCACCCGTGTGGTCACCGGTGTGGGCGTGCCCCAGGTGACGGCCGTCTACGAGGCGTCGCTGGCGACGAGGCCCGCAGGCGTCCCGCTGATCGCCGACGGCGGCATGAAGCACTCCGGCGAGATCGCCAAGGCGCTGGTCGCCGGCGCCGACGCCGTGATGGTCGGCTCGATGCTGGCCGGCTGCGAGGAGTCCCCCGGTGAGGTCGTCTTCGTCAACGGCAAGCAGTTCAAGTCCTACCGCGGGATGGGGTCGCTCGGGGCGATGAGCAGCCGCGGCAAGAAGTCCTACTCCAAGGACCGCTACTTCCAGGCCGAGGTCGCCAGCGACGACAAGATCGTGCCCGAGGGCATCGAGGGCCAGGTCGCCTACCGCGGCCCGTTGTCCGCGGTCGCCCACCAGCTCGTCGGCGGGCTCAACCAGTCGATGTTCTACGTCGGTGCGCGCACCATCCCCGAGCTGCAGGAGAAGGGCCGCTTCGTCCGGATCACCTCCGCCTCGCTCAAGGAGAGCCACCCGCACGGGGTGCAGATGACCGTCGAGGCGCCCAACTACTCGGGTTCCTGACTCAGGGCGTGAAGCCGGCCCGCGTGGGCGAGGTGACTCCGGTGACCGCCCAGGTCGGCCGGTTGAGCAGGTGGGGTCGAGCCGTGCGCCCGCGGTCGGCCACCACGAACAGGCCCGCGTTGCTGCGCGTCACCAGGCCCGGGGACCGGGTGGGGTCGCCCTGCGAGCGGATCCTGGCTGGCAGCTGGGAGCGCTCGCCCGGCACCGCGGCCCGCACGAGCAGCGCACCGACCCGGTTGACGGCGGCGACGTGCAACCGCCCGGCGATCGCGCCGACGGCCGGAGAGGCGTAGGGCGACCAGTCGCCGTCGATGACCCGTGGGCGGCTCCAGTGACGGCCGACCAGCGTGCGCACGCGCAGCGCTCCGGCGGTCGTGACCTGGTGCAGGTAGGTGGTGCCGTCGTCGGCGAGGGTGAGGGCCGGGGTGGACGTGCGCGAGGCAGCGTCTCCCGCCAGACGCACCGGACGACCGTGACCCAGGGTCTGCGCGTAGGTGGCGCCGCGGGCGCCGACGGCGACCAGCAGCGTCCGGCCGGCGCCGTCCGCACCGAGCACGGGGGCGGTGTGGGTGGCCCACGAGCCGGGCAGCCCGATCCGCGTCGGCGCGCTCCACCGGCCCTGCTGGGTGAAGCGTCGCGTCACGAGGGTGCCCACGGGGGAGATGGCGGCCAGCACGGGCCGCTGGGTCCGGGAGGTGGTGAGGGCCGGGCTGGAGGTGGTGGCGGAGGCGCCGACATCGCGCAGCACGAAGCGGTTCCCGCGCGTGGTGCCTGCGAGGACGCGGCCCGTCCGGGTGGTGGCGCCCACCCACGGGCGGTCCCTCCGGTCCAGGGCCAGCGCAGGTGCCACCACGGAGGAGAAGACGCCGCGGGGCCCGACGACCCTGGCCGGGCGGCCCGGTCGGGCCACCCACAGGGTGCCGCGGTCGTCGACGCGTGCGGTCCACGACTCGCCTCGGCCGTCGGGCACCGAGACGACGGGACGGTCCGAGCCGAGCAGGGGGGAGGGGGCGACGTCGGCGAGGTGGAGGTAGCGGAAGTCGCCGACCGGAACCGTCCGGCTGCCGTAGCCGCCGGGTGTCGCGTGGTTGTACTCCTCGACGGTGACGGTGCCGGGGCCGATGGCGCTCACCCAGGCGACGTGGCCGACGCGGCCGACGTCGGACTGCGCGACGGCACCGATCGCCGGGACGGAGTCGACGCGGTAGCCCAGCTCGCGGGCCACGTCGTCCCAGTTCTCGGCGTTGCCCCAGTGCTTGCCACCGAAGTGGTTGGAGAAGCCCGCCATGCGGTTGCGCTCCTGGAGGCGCCACGCGACGAAGCTGGTGCAGTTGCGCAGCACGAAGTCCCAGGAGTCGCCGATCGATCCGTTGATCGACCACACCCGTCGAGCACAGGTCGGCTTGGGACCGCGCGGGTCGTAGAGGTGACCGGAGACAGGGTCCAGGACCGGCGGCGGGGGCGGCGGCGGCTCGACGACGGGAGCGGGGGTCTCCCCGGGCTTCGCGGGAGTCGGACTGGGTGTCGGGCTGGGAGTCGAGCCGGGGGTGGGAGTGGGGCTGGGCTCCTCGATCGGCTCCTGGGGCACGATCGGGCACTGGCCCTGCCAGGCCCACGGGTAGTCGTCCGCAGCCTGTGCGGGGAGGGCGACGCTCCACAGGCCACCCGCGACGCAGACGGCCACGAGTGCGCGTGCAGTGATCTTCTGCGGCTTCCTGCGGAGGCGCCGTCCCCTGTTCCCCACGCCATGACGGTAGGGACGGTTGGAGGTCCGCGTACGCGCTTTGGCAAACCTGTGCACGAGACGTGGAGCACGCAGCTCCTCGCGCGCGGTCCGGCACCGCGTGGGCGGCCGATAGGCTGCCACTGTGACCGAGATCGAGATCGGCCGTGCCAAGCGCGGTCGCCGCGCCTACTCCTTCGACGACATCGCGATCGTGCCCTCGCGGCGCACCCGCGATCCCGAGGAGGTCAGCACCGCCTGGCAGATCGACGCCTACCGCTTCGAGATCCCGGTCCTGGCCGCGCCCATGGACTCGGTGATGTCGCCCTCGACGGCGATCGCGCTGGGCCAGATGGGTGGGCTCGGGGTGCTCAACCTCGAGGGACTCTGGACCCGCTACGACGACCCGACCGGACTGCTCGAGGAGGTCGCCGGCCTCGAGGGCGCTGACGCCACCCGCCGGATGCAGGAGATCTACGCCGAGCCGATCCAGCCCGAGCTGATCACGGCGCGGCTCAAGGAGATGCGGGCGGCCGGGGTCACCGTCGCGGCCTCGCTGTCGCCCCAGCGGACCAGGGACCACGTCAAGGCGGTCGTCGACGGTGGCGTCGACATGTTCGTCATCCGCGGCACCACGGTGAGCGCGGAGCACGTCAGCAGCCAGGCCGAGCCGCTGAACCTCAAGGAGTTCATCTACGAGCTCGACGTCCCCGTCATCGTCGGGGGCTGCGCGACCTACCAGGCCGCGCTGCACCTGATGCGCACCGGCGCTGCCGGTGTGCTGGTGGGCTTCGGCGGCGGTGCCGCCCACACCACCCGGACGGTCCTCGGCGTCGCGGTGCCGATGGCGAGTGCCGTGGCCGACGTGGCCGCGGCCCGTCGCGACTACCTCGACGAGTCCGGCGGCCGCTACGTCCACGTGATCGCCGACGGCTCGATCGGCAGCTCGGGCGACATCGCCAAGGCGATCGCGTGCGGTGCCGACGCGGTCATGATCGGCTCGCCCCTCGCGCGGGCCAGCGAGGCGCCCGGGCGCGGCTACCACTGGGGGAGCGAGGCGACGCACGCCGAGCTGCCGCGCGGCCAGCGGGTGCAGTTCGATCCTGTGGGCTCGCTGGAGGAGATCATGTTCGGACCGTCCCGCACCGCCGACGGCACCATGAACCTCGTCGGTGCCCTGCGGCGGGCGATGGCGACCACGGGCTACACCGAGCTCAAGGAGTTCCAGCGCATCGAGGTCGTGGTGCAGTCATGACGCTTGCCAGGGCCCTCGACGCCCACCAGCGGGCCGATGCCCTCGAGCACCTCGGCGCGGGCGAGCTCGACGTACTCGTCGTCGGCGGCGGCATCGTCGGCGTGGGGGCTGCGCTCGACGCGGTGACCCGCGGCCTCAAGGTCGGACTCGTCGAGCAACGCGACCTCGCCTCGGGGACCTCCTCGCGCTCGTCCAAGCTGGTCCACGGCGGCCTGCGCTACCTCGAGATGCTCGACTTCGCCCTGGTCAAGGAGGCGCTGGAGGAGCGTGGCCTGCTGTTGACGCGGCTCGCGCCCCACCTCGTACGTCCGGTGGCCTTCCTCTACCCGCTCGAGCACGCGTGGGAGCGCCCCTACGTCGGCGCCGGCGTCGCGCTCTACGACGGCATGGCCATGGCGGGCAAGTACGACATGGGGGTGCCCAAGCACAAGCACATCTTCCGCAAGCAGCTGGCCCGGATGGCGCCGGACGTGAGGACAGACAAGCTCCACGGCGCGATCCGCTACTACGACTGCCAGGTCGACGACGCGCGGCTGGTGATGACCATCGCCCGCACGGCCGCCAACAACGGGGCCCACGTCGCCACCCGCACCAAGGTGACCGGGTTCCTCCGGGTCGGGGAGCGGGTCGTGGGGGTGCGCGCCCGCGACCTCGAGGGCCAGCGCGACCTCGAGATCCGCGCCAAGGTCGTCATCAATGCCGCGGGGGTGTGGACCGACGAGGTCCAGGACCTCATCGGCGGCGAGGCGCACCTCGACGTCGACGCCAGCAAGGGCATCCACCTCGTCGTGCCGCGGGACCGGATCCGCTCCGAGTGCGGCTTCATCACCAAGACCGAGAAGTCGGTCCTCTTCGTGATCCCGTGGGACCAGTTCTGGATCATCGGCACCACCGACACGGCCTGGGACTTCGACCTGGCCCACCCCGCGGCCAGCAAGACCGACATCGACTACCTCCTCGGTCACGTCAACCGGCTCCTCAAGGACCCGCTCGACCACCGCGACGTCATCGGCGTGTGGGCGGGGCTGCGACCGCTGCTCAAGCCGATGCGCAAGGAGGGCGAGATGGGGGAGACCACCAAGCTCTCCCGCGAGCACACGGTCACCAACCCCGTGCCCGGCCTCGTGCTGGTCGCCGGCGGCAAGCTCACGACGTACCGGGTCATGGCGAAGGACGCGGTCGACCACGCGATCCGCGACTTCCGCGCCACGCCCGCCTCCATCACCGACCGGGTGCCGCTGATGGGCGCGTGGGGCTTCGAGGCGCGGACCAACCAGCGGGTGTCGATCAGCCGCTCGTCGGGTCTCGACGTCGGTGTGGTCGATCACCTGCTGGGCCGTTACGGCGGCCTGGTCGACGAGGTCCTCGCGCTGATCGACGCGCGCCCCGACCTCGGTGAGCCGCTCGAGGGTGCCGAGCACTACCTGCGCGCGGAGGTGCTCTACGCCGTCACGCACGAGGGAGCGCGCCACCTCGACGACGTCCTGGCCCGGCGCACGCGGGTGTCGATCGAGACGTTCGACCGCGGCATCACCGCCGCCCGGCCGGCGGCCGAGCTGATGGCCGAGGCGCTGGGCTGGGACGAGGCGCAGGTCGCGGACGAGGTCGACCACTACCTGCGGCGGGTCGAGGCCGAGCGGCAGAGCCAGCTGATGCCGACCGACCAGGAAGCCGACGAGGCGCGGGTCAAGGCGCCCGACATCGTCTGACCAGTAGCAACGTCCCGGCCCGCGTCCTACGCTGCCAGGATGAGTGAGCAGACCCCCGCGTCCGGTCCGATCGTCGACGGGCCGGCGGACCCCGAGCACGACTCCACCGCCGCCTACGGCCTCGACCGCACGTACGTCGCCAGCCTGACCCGCCGGGTGCTCAGCACCAGCGGTGAGACGCACGCCGTCTCCTCGCCGATCGGCCGCACCCCGCTGGCGCACGTCCCGCAGTCCACCCAGGCGGACGTGGCCGAGGCGTTCGCCCGGGCGCGCGCGGCGCAGGCGTCATGGGCGGGCACGTCGATCGACCGCCGCGCCGCCGCGCTGCTGCGCCTGCACGACCTGCTGCTCGAGCGCCAGGACGAGCTCATCGACCTCGTCGTGTGGGAGTCGGGCAAGGCTCGCAAGGACGCCTACCTCGAGGTCGCCCACCTCGCCCTGACCGCGCGCTACTACGCCCGCACCGCGCACGCGCACCTGGACTCCCGTCGCGTCGGCGGCATGTTCCCGGTGCTGACCCGGGCCGAGGTCAACCGGGTGCCCAAGGGCGTCGTCGGGATCATCTCGCCGTGGAACTACCCGCTCACCATGGCGCTCTGCGACGGCATCCCTGCGCTGCTCGCGGGCAACGCAGTGGTCGCCAAGCCTGACGCCCAGACCATGCTCACGGCGCTGCTCGCCGCGCAGCTGCTCGAGGAGGCCGGCATCCCGGCCGAGCTGTGGCAGGTCGTCGCCGGTCCCGGCCCCGAGATCGGCGGCGCGATGATCGCCGCGGCCGACTACATCTGCTTCACCGGCTCGACCGCGACCGGCCGGTCGATCGCGCGCCAGTGCGCCGATCGGCTGATCGGCTGCTCGCTGGAGCTCGGGGGCAAGAACCCGATGCTCGTGCTGCGCGATGCCGACGTGCACCGCGCGGCGGAGGGCGCCGTACGCGGTGTCTTCTCCAACGCCGGGCAGCTCTGCGTCTCGACGGAGCGGCTCTTCGTCGCCGACCAGGTCTACGACCGGTTCGTGGACGCCTTCGTCGCACGGACGGAGGCGATGACGCTCGGTGCCAGCCAGGACTGGAGCGTCGACATGGGGTCGCTGATCTCGCAGGCCCAGCTCGACACGGTCACCGCGCACGTCGAGGACGCCGTCGCCAAGGGCGCCCGGGTGCTCACCGGCGGCAGGGCCCGTCCCGACCTGGGCCCGTTCGTCCACGAGCCCACGATCCTCGAGGGCGTCTCGGCCGACATGCGGTGCTTCGGCCACGAGACCTTCGGGCCGGTCGTCGCGCTCTACCGCTTCCACAGCGAGGACGAGGCGATCGAGCGCGCCAACGACGGGGTGTACGGCCTCAACGCCTCGATCTACACCCGCGACGGGGCCCGTGGGCGGGCGCTCGCGCGCCGCATCACGTGCGGCACGGTCAACGTCAACGAGGCCTACGGTGCGACCTTCGGCTCCCTGGGGGCGCCGATGGGCGGGATGCGTGAGTCGGGCTTGGGACGCCGTCAGGGAGCCGAGGGCATCCTCCGCTACACCGAGGCACAGTCCGTCGCGACCCAGCGGCTGGTGCCCATCGCCCCGATGTTCGGCATGTCGGAGGAGACCAACGCCAGGGTGCTGACGGCCTCCCTGCGCCTGCTCAACAAGCTGGGGCGGGCGTGAGCACGCACTACGACGTCATCGTCGTCGGCTCCGGCTTCGGTGGCTCCGTCACCGCGCTGCGTCTCACCGAGAAGGGCTATCGGGTCGGCGTCCTCGAGGCCGGCGCCCGCTTCGCCGACGACGAGCTGCCCGAGCACGGCGGTGACGTGAAGAAGTTCCTCTTCCGCCCCGAGGTCGGGCTCTACGGCATCCAGCGGATCGATCTCGTGCGCGACTGCTTCATCCTCGCCGGGGCCGGCGTGGGTGGCGGTTCGCTCAACTACGCCAACACCCTCTACGAGCCGCCGGAGCCGTTCTACCAGGACCGGCAGTGGGCCCACATCACGGACTGGAAGTCCGAGCTCGCGCCCTACTACGACCAGGCCAAGCGGATGCTGGGCGTCACGGAGTACGCGCGGACGACGCCCGCCGACGTGGCGATGAAGAAGGTCGCCGAGGAGATGGGCGTCGGCGACACCTTCCACCCGACGCCGGTGGGGGTCTTCTTCGGTGAGCCCGGCCAGGGCGAGGGCGAGCAGGTGGCCGACCCGTTCTTCGGCGGCGCCGGGCCGGACCGGGCCACCTGCATCAACTGCGGCTCCTGCATGACGGGGTGCCGTCACAACGCCAAGAACACCCTGGTCAAGAACTACCTCTACCTCGCCGAGCAGAACGGCGCCGTCGTGCACCCGCTGACGACCGTCACCGACGTACGCCCCCGCGACGGGGGCGGCTATCAGGTCACGGCCCGCTGGACCAAGGCGAAGCTGAAGCGCTCGGGCGCGGTCAGGACGTTCACGGCCGACCACGTCGTCTTCTCCGCCGCCGCGATCGGCACCCAGCGGCTGCTGCACCGGCTCAAGGCCCAGGGCTCGCTGCCGCGGATCTCCGACCGGCTCGGGGTGCTGACCCGCACCAACTCCGAGGCGATCCTGTGGGCCACGGCCAACGACGACTCCGTCGACTGGTCGGAGGGGGTGGCGATCACCTCGAGCTTCCACCCCGACGAGCACACCCACGTCGAGCCCGTGCGCTACGGACCGGGCCGCAACGTGATGCCGCTGATGGCGACGGTGCTGGTCGACGAGGTGCCCGACGAGTCACGCCGGCGGACCTGGGTCAAGGAGCTGTGGCGCCAGCGCAACGGCCTGCGCGACCTCTACTCGCTGAGCACGTGGTCGCGGCGCACCGTCGTCGCCCTGGTCATGCAGACCCTGGACAACTCGATCACCACCGTGTGGCGCACGCGCCGCGGGGTGGGCTACATGTCGTCGGTGCAGGGTCACGGGGCTCCCAACCCGACCTACATCCCGTCCGCCTACGACGCCGTACGCCGGCTCGCGCGGATCATGGGCGCCCGGCAGGCCTACGGTTCCGTCGGCGAGCCGCTGGGGATGCCGCTGACCGCGCACTTCATCGGCGGCTGCGCGATCGGCGACTCGGCCGCGACCGGCGTCGTGGACCCCTACCAGCGCGTCTACGGCCACGACGGGCTGCATGTCGTGGACGGGTCCACGGTCTCGGCGAACCTGGGGGTGAACCCGTCGCTGACGATCACCGCCCAGGCCGAGCGCGCGATGGCGTTCTGGCCCAACAAGGGCGAGGTCGACGAGCGGCCAGCCCTGGGTGCGACCTACGTCCGGATGGCCCCCGTGGCGCCGAAGAACCCGGTCGTGCCGGAGGCTGCGCCGGGGGCGCTGCGGCTACCGATCGTCGAGGTGAGCTGAAAATCACCCGATCGGGGCCGTAACCACCCCCGAAAGCGCTCGTTGGGTCGAATGAGGGCTCCGGCGGCAATGCTCCCTCCCAAGGGCCGGGACTCTCTATCTCGGCGCTGCGCAGCAGTGGCTGGGAGCCAAGTACCAGGGCCCGATCACCCTCCCTCCCCGATCGGGCCCTGGTGCGATTTGCCCGGCGGGCGCGCCGATAGACTCCCGGCGTGACGCAGCCTGCAGAGCACGACCTGGTCCTCGTCGTCGACTTCGGCGCCCAGTACGCCCAGCTCATCGCGCGGCGCGTCCGCGAGGCGCGGGTCTACTCCGAGATCGTGCCGCACACGATGCCGGTGGCCGACATGCTGGCGCGCAGGCCCAAGGCGATCATCCTGTCCGGAGGCCCGTCCAGCGTGTACGCCGACGCCGCCCCCGGCATCGACACGGCCGTCTTCACGTCCGGGGTGCCGGTCTTCGGCATGTGCTACGGCTTCCAGCTGATGGCCAAGGGCCTCGGCGGCGAGGTCGCCCACACGGGCGCGCGGGAGTACGGGCGCACGCCGGTCACCGTCACCGCGCCGGGCACCCTGCTGGAGGGCATCCCCGCCGAGCACAAGGTCTGGATGTCCCACGGCGACTCCGTCGCGCAGGCGCCCGAGGGCTTCACCGTCCTGGCCTCCACCGACGACACGCCCGTCGCGGCCTTCGAGGACCTCGACCGCCGCCTCGCCGGCGTGCAGTGGCACCCCGAGGTGCTGCACTCCGAGCACGGACAGAAGGTGCTCGAGCACTTCCTGCACCACATCGCGGGCTGTCGCCAGACGTGGACGATGCTCAACATCGCCGAGGAGCAGATCGAGCGGGTCCGCGAGCAGATCGGCGAGACCGGGCTGGCCATCTGCGGCCTGTCCGGCGGCGTCGACTCGGCGGTGGCCGCGGCCATCGTGCAGCGGGCGATCGGTGATCGGCTGCACTGCGTCTTCGTCGACCACGGCCTGCTCCGCGAGGGCGAGGCCGAGCAGGTGGAGCGCGACTTCGTCGCCGCGACCGGCGTCAACCTGCACGTCTACGACGCCCAGGAGACGTTCCTCAACGCACTGGCCGGGGTCACCGACCCCGAGGAGAAGCGCAAGATCATCGGCCGCGAGTTCATCCGTGCCTTCGAGGCGGCCGAGGCCGCCGTGCTGGGCGAGGCCGCGGAGCACGGTGAGAAGGTCGGCTTCCTCGTCCAGGGCACGCTCTACCCCGACGTCGTCGAGTCCGGCGGCGGCGCCGGCACCTCCAACATCAAGTCCCACCACAACGTGGGCGGCCTGCCGGAGGACCTCGAGTTCGCGCTGGTCGAGCCGCTGCGCACGCTCTTCAAGGACGAGGTCCGCCTGGTCGGGGAGCAGCTGGGCCTGCCCGGCGAGATCGTGTGGCGCCAGCCCTTCCCGGGCCCCGGCCTCGGCATCCGGATCATCGGCGAGGTGACCGCAGACCGGCTCGACATCCTTCGCCGCGCCGACGCGATCGCCCGCCAGGAGCTGACCCGCGCGGGGCTCGACCGCGACATCTGGCAGATGCCGGTCGTGCTGCTCGCCGACGTCCGCTCCGTCGGCGTCCAGGGTGACGGGCGGACCTACGGCCACCCCGTCGTGATCCGCCCGGTCACCTCCGAGGACGCGATGACCGCCGACTGGGCCCGCCTGCCCTACGAGGTCATGGAGCGCATCTCCACCCGCATCACCAATGAGGTCGCCGAGGTCAACCGGGTCACCCTCGACATCACGTCGAAGCCGCCGGGCACGATCGAGTGGGAGTGAGCGCTTCAACCACCCTCGGCGAGGTCTGAACGTGCCTGTGGCCCCGCCGACGGTTGGGTGGCGGGGTGTGGGGCGGGGTCAATCTCGTTGGGGTGGGTCGAGCGCGCTGGTCCCGGTGGTGTCGCGTCGGTAGTGGTGGCCGTGGGGGCTGGTCCACTCGAAGACCCCGGGCGACGTCGTGCGGTAGGTCCAGGCCGAATGTGTCTTGAGGCGGTGGTGGAACCGGCAGAGCGCGGCCAGGTTGCGGGTGTCGGTGGGTCCGGGTTGGGGTCTGCGGTCGGTGTCGGCGTGGTGGTCGTAGGCGGTGATGTGGTCGATGTCGCAGGCCCGGGCGGGGCGGGTGCACCAGGGGAAGACGCAGGTGCGGTCGCGGAGAATGATGTGGTCGCGGATCCGGTCGGGGATGGCGTACCCGGCCGCGGCGAGCAGCGTGTTGAGGTCGATGACGGGCTTGATGGTGATCTTGGTCCGGGAGTCGGCGCACCAGGAGCGGAGCTGGTCGAGGAGGATCAGGCGTTGGCCTTCCTCGAGGCGTCCGGTGGGCCCGAACACGGTCTGTCCGGGCGCGGTGGCGTCACCTTCTGTGCGCGCGGTGAAGTGGGCGTGGAGGACGACCTCGCGTGCCACCGGCAGCCCGTCCCGCACCGGGTCCTGGGCTGGGGCCGGGGTGCCGGGTGTGGCCGTGGGTGAAGAGGTCGAGGGCGGTCTGGGTGCGGGCGAGGTCGCCGAGTGCGGCGGCGCGGCGGGCGTTGAGGGATCAGGTCGGAGCCGATGGCCTTGAGGGTGGCGGCGCCGTGGGTGATGGCGCGGTCGAGGTCGAGGGCGTCGGCGAGGTCGAGGTCGGCCTCGAGGTGCAGGGTGCCGGCGTAGTGGACGTCGTCCCGGTTGATCGTGGCGTGGCGGGGGTCGACGTGGAGGTAGCCGTCCTCGGGGTCCGCCGCCGGGTCGGGGGCGGCGAGGTCGAAGCGTCTGATGGTCTCCGCGACGAGCCGGTCCAGCTGGGTGGGTCCGATCTTGCCGGCGACGGCGGCGACCTGGGCGTCGACCCACCCGGCTGCCTCAAGGGTGAGGGCGGGGGTGGTGTGGATGGTGGCCTCGGCGACCGTCCGGGCCCGCCAGGCGGGGACCCGTCCGGACTGGACCTGGGCCCAGAGTCGGGGGAGGCGGTGGCGCAGCTCGAGGGCGTGACCGATGAGGCGTTTCGCCGAGGTCGTGGAGATGCCCAGGGTGGTGCCGAGCTCGGCGACGCAGAACTCCGCCACGGTGGGGCAGCCGGGCCCGGCGATGGGTTCGTCGTGTTCGAGGCCGATGCCGCGGCCGCTGGTGAAGGTCGCGGCCAGGTGGATCGACTCGGGCGGGTGGAGGTCGGCCCACCGGGCGGCGAGGGTGAGCACGTCGGCGGCGGCACGGTCCTCGGCTGGCCTTGCGCTCGCGCGATCGAGGCGAGGAGGCCGGTGGGGCCGAGGTCGTCGTCGACCCCTGCTCCCACTCCTGGCTCTGCTTCGCGTGTGTCGATCATGTGTTCGAGTATAGGTGGTGGGTCCGACAGTGGTCCATCGACGGAGGGTTGAGAAACGATCAAGATCTGGCCATTTGACTGAGGGGTTTCGTGACGGTCGCTACGCGACCTCAACCAGCGGCAACCAGCGGTGTTCCCCCTGTGCGACTGCCGTGTGATGGTCCTGCCGCGATCAGTGCATCCGCTATGCCGAGATACGGGCGAGGAGGCTTGCCTGACTGAGCGGCTCTTAGTGAGAGCAGGGAGGCAAGCGGTCGCGCAGAGTTTCCGCGTCGAGGTCGAAAATCTCCTGCCGGTCCGACGGGTCGTGGGGGAAGTCTGTGACAGGGGCGTACGCCTCAAGGTCCCCGGTCGCGACCTTGACGGCGCTGCCGAAGAACCCGGCATTGGTCTGAGCGCGGCGGACAAAGCACAGGGCGGTGGCCTCGTCACCCTGCTCCAACCCGCCTACCTGAACATCTCCGAGCGGGTTGTCGCTCAACATCACGTCCTGCTGTGCCTCGATGCGGACTCCTCCGTCGTCGCTGGAAGTCGCGCTTGAGCAGGACGTCACCGCCACGAGTGCGATCAGCAAACCCGCTGTGCCGAGTTGCCGCTTCATCAGTCCCCTATTCACTCGAAGGGTCGTGCGTTCTACCCACCCTAGGACGCGTCCCGGTCCGAACGGTTCCATCACAACATCCGCATCTGCCTGCGGGTTCGCGCGCTTCGCGATCACACCCCAATCGCACAAAAGGGGCGGTGGCTGGCCCTGCTGGCGCCTGCCGCGAGACGCCATGCGCTGCGTGGTTTCGTGACAGTCGCTGCGCGGCCCCGCCACCGATCGCGACTTGGCTCTAGGTTGAACCCCATGACTCGCGCCCTGCACCACCTCGACCTGTGGGTCGACGACGTCGCGACCGCCGAGGGGGAGTGGGGGTGGCTGCTCGCCTGGTGCGGGTGGCAGCGCGAGGAGGGCAGGCTGTCGTGGCTGCACGGTGACGGGACGTACGTGTTCATGGAGCACTCCCCGGACCAGCACGACGACCACGACCGGCTGCGGCCCGGGGTCAACCACCTCGCGATGGTCGTCGAGACGCGCGACGAGCTCGACCGGATGCGCGCGGAGTCCACCGAGCACGGGTGGCACGAGATGTACGCCGACCGCTACCCGCACGCCGGCGGGGACGAGCACATTGCGCTCTACCTGGAGAGCTCGGAGGGCTTCGAGGTGGAGGTCGTCGTGGGGGACTGACCCGGAAGCGACCGTCGGCCGGCTGAGGCGGGTCTAGGGTCTCCGCATGGACAGCCCCGTGCCCGGCGTCGACGTGGGCGAACTCGTCGGCGAGCTCGACGGCGAGCTCACCGAGCGGCTCGGCGCAGTCGATGCGGCGCTGGCGGCCCACTACCCGGGCGAGCGCCCGGGTCGGCAACCGGTCCACACCGTCTATGTCCCCGCCGACCGCTTCCACGCCGGACTCCTCGCCCAGTACGGCGCCGACGCGCTGGCGGCCACCGAGGAGCACGACGCGGTGCTGAGGGAGCTGGTGGGCGACGACGACCTGGTGGCCCTGGTCCGCGAGAAGCTGGGGCGCGAGCCCGTCGAGGACCTGCGCATCGACCTCGAGGACGGCTATGGCAACCGGTCGGACGACGAGGAGGACGCGGACGCCCGGCGGGCCGCCACGCAGCTGCGCTCGGCCGTCGACTCGGGCGCGGCGGCCCCCTTCAACGGCATCCGGTTCAAGGGCTTCGAGGCGCCGACCCGCAGCCGCGGGCTGCGGACCCTCGCCCTGTTCCTCGAGCGGCTCGTCGAGGGCGGCCCGCTCCCCGAGGGCTTCGTGCTCACCCTCCCGAAGGTGAGCGCGGTGGAGCAGGTCGAGGCCCTCGTGCACACGACCGGACGGCTGGAGGACGCGCTCGGGCTGACGGCCGGGGCGATGCGCTTCGAGCTGCAGATCGAGACGCCGCAGTCGATCCTCGGCCCCGACGGCACGGCGCTGGTGGCCCGGATGGTCCACGCGTCCGCCGGCCGCTGCACGGGGTTGCACTACGGCACCTACGACTACTCCGCCTTCTGCGGGATCGCGGCCGCGCACCAGAGCCTGGCGCACCCGGTCGCCGACCACGCCAAGGCGGTCATGCAGGCGGCGGCGGCGGGCACCGGCGTACGCCTCTCCGACGGCTCCACCAACGTGCTCCCGGTCGGTGGGCCGGCGCAGGTGCGGGCCGGGTGGGCCAACCACCTGGGACTCGTGCGGCGCTCCCTGGAGCGCGGCTACTACCAGGGCTGGGACCTGCACCCCACGCAGCTGCCGACCCGGTTCGCGGCCACCTTCGCGTTCTACCGCGACGGCTTCGACGCCGCGGCCGCACGGCTGCGCACCTACGTCACCCGCCAGGACTCCGGCATCCTCGACGAGCCCGCGACGGCGCGGGCGCTGGCCGACTTCCTGCTCCGCGGCCTGGACTGCGGGGCCCTGTCGAGCGCCGAGACCCACGCCGCGACCGGGCTCGAGACCGACGCCCTGGCCGGGCTGGCACACCGCGCAGGCGGAGAAGGAGGCTGAGGCGATGTCGATCGTGCTGGGGTCCAACCGCTATGGCAAGGCGGAGTCGCGGGTCGTGCGGATCGTGCGCGACACTGCGCGCCACGAGATCCGCGACCTCAACGTCTCGACGGCGCTGCGGGGCGACTTCGCGGCGGCGCACACGGTCGGTGACCAGGCGCACGTGCTGCCCACCGACACCCAGAAGAACACGGCCTTCGCCTTCGCCAAGCGGCACGGCGTGGCCTCGCCCGAGGACTACGCGCTGGCGCTCGGCACCCGGCTGCTGGAGGCGGCCCCCGCGGCCACCGGCGCGACGGTCTCCGTCGAGGAGTACGCCTGGGACCGGATCCAGGTCGGCGGCTCCGGGCACGACCACGCCTTCGTGCGACGTGGCGGTGAGGTGCGCACCACGGAGGTCGACGTCAGCGCCGACGCGATCGTCGTCGTCTCGGGCCTCGACGACCTGGTGGTGCTCAAGTCCACCGGGTCGGAGTTCCGGGGCTTCCTCCGCGACGAGTACACGACGCTGCTCGACGCCGACGACCGGATCCTCGCGACCGCGCTGCGCGCCTCGTGGCGATACGAGACCGCGGCGGTCGCGCGACCCGTCGACTGGAACGCGACCTACGACGCCGTGCGGTCACTGCTGCTCGCGACGTTCGCGTCGACCTACAGCCGGGCCCTGCAGCAGACCCTCTATGCGATGGGGACCGCCGTGCTCGAGGCGCACGAGGAGATCGCCGAGATCTCCTTCGCCGCTCCCAACAAGCACCACGTCCTCGTCGACCTCGCGCCCTTCGGGCTGGAGAACCCCGGCGAGGTGTTCGTCGCCGCGGACCGCCCCTACGGACTGATCGAGGCGACGGTGCGGCGAGAGCCTGCCCCGGGTTTCAACGAGATGGCCGACGACGTGGCCCGCGAGCTGCTGCTCACCTGTCTCGACGTGCCGCGCTGGGCCGAGGAGGTGGCGGCCGGGCGGCCCTACGCCGACATCGGCCAGGTCGAGGCACGGATGTCGGCGCTCGCACGGACCATCACCGACGACGAGCTGGAGCGAGCCCTGGCCCGGCACCCGCGGATCGGTGAGCGCGCCGACGAGACGAGGCACGACGCCGGCCACTCGACCCGCGAGCAGGCCGGGGTCGACGGCCAGGACGCCGACGTCGCGCGACGGCTGGCGGACGGCAACCGGGCCTACGAGGAGCGCTTCGGCCGCGTCTTCATCATCCGCGCTGCCGGTCGCGACGCGACCGAGATCCTGCGCCACCTCCGCAGGCGCCTGGACAACAGCGACGAGGTCGAGCGCGCCGAGACCGTCGACGAGCTGACCCAGATCGCCCAGCTCCGGATGCAGGGAGCGTGGGGCTGATGGCCACCGTGAGCACCCACGTCCTCGACACCAGCAGGGGACGGCCCGCGGGGGGCGTGCGGATCGTGCTGGAGTCCGCGATCGGCGACCGGCTGGCCGACGTGGTCACCGACGCCGACGGCCGGGCCCCGGACCTCGCGACGAAGGAGCTGGTCGCGGGCACCTACCGGCTGCGGTTCGACACCGGCGCCTGGTTCGCCGACCAGGACGTCGTGGGGTTCTACCCCGAGGTGGTCGTCGCCTTCGAGCTCGCCGGCGACGGGCATGCCCACGTGCCGCTGCTCCTCAGCCCCTACGGCTACTCGACCTACCGGGGAAGCTGAGAGTGACAGCTGAGCGTCTTCTTCGCGCCCGCCGTGGCGTCGTCGGCGCGCGCGAGGTCCCGGTCGCCGTGCGGATCCGTGACGGCGTCATCGTCGAGGTGTCGGCGTACGACGTCGAGGCCGGCGCGGCCGAGGTCGTCGAGCTCGCCGCCGACGAGGTGCTGCTCCCCGGCCTCGTCGACACCCACGTGCACGTCAACGAGCCCGGCCGCACCGAGTGGGAGGGGTTCGCCAGCGCGACCCGGGCCGCCGCCGCCGGCGGCGTCACCACGATCGTCGACATGCCGCTCAACAGCATCCCCCCGACCACCACGGTGGCCGCGCTGGAGGAGAAGCGCGCGGTCGCCCGGGGCCAGGCCTACGTCGACGTCGGCTTCTGGGGAGGCGCCGTGCCGGGGAACCTCGCCGACCTGCGCGGGCTGCACGAGGCAGGCGTCTTCGGGTTCAAGTGCTTCCTGCTCGACTCCGGCGTCGAGGAGTTCCCGCCACTGGCGCCGGCCGACCTCGCCGCCGCGATGGGCGTCACCGCCGGCCTCGGCGCACTGATGATCGTGCACGCCGAGGACGGGGAGGCCATCGGCGCGTGCGCCCACGGGGTGTCGTACGACGGGTTCCTGGCGAGCCGCCCCGCCGCAGCCGAGGAGCAGGCGATCGCGTTGGTCGTGGACACCGCCCGGGCCACGGGCGCCCGTGCCCACATCGTCCACCTCAGCGCCGCCGGTGCCCTGCCCGCCCTGCGCGCGGCGCGGTCCGCGGGGGTCGACGTGTCGGTCGAGACCTGCCCGCACTACCTGCACTTCGAGTCCGGGTCGATCCCCGACGGCGCCACCGAGCTCAAGTGCTGCCCGCCGATCCGTGACGCCGCCAACCGCGACGCCCTCTGGGCCGCGCTCCGCACCGGCGACATCGACATGGTCGTCAGCGACCACTCGCCCTGCACCGCCGACCTCAAGAGGCGCGACACCGGCGACTTCGCCGAGGCGTGGGGAGGGGTCGCGTCCCTGCAGCTCGGGCTGCCGGTGGTGTGGTCCTCGGCGCGCGAGCGCGGCGTGCCGCTCGCCGAGGTGGTGGGCTGGATGGCGGCGGCCCCGGCCCGACGCGTGGGCCTCAGCGGCAAGGGGGAGATCGCGGTGGGCGCCGACGCCGACCTCTGCGTGTTCGCCCCCGACGAGACCTGGGTGGTCGACCCGGCGCGGCTCCACCACAAGAACCCGGTGTCGGCCTACGCCGGGCGTACGCTCACCGGCACCGTCCGCAAGACCTGGCTGCGCGGGCAGCCGGTCGACCTGGCCGCCGACCCACGCGGGCGGCTGCTGAGAAGGGATGCCCCATGACGAGGATGCGCCAGTGAGCTACTGGGTGCCGAAGGGTGGCCTGCCGGCACAGACCGACCTGACGACCGATCGTGCCGTCTTCACCGAGGCGTACGCCGTCCTGCCGCGCGGCACCATGCGCGACATCGTGACCAGTCGGCTTCCGCACTGGGACGGCACCCGGTTGTGGGTCATCGCGCGTCCGTTGTCCGGTTTCGCGGAGACCTTCTCCTGGTACGTCGTGGAGGTGTCGGCCGGTGGCGGCTCGGAGCGACCCGACGACGACCCGGACGCCGAGGCGGTGCTGTTCGTCGTCGGCGGCACGATCGAGCTCACCCTGGGCGGCATCGCCCACCGGATCGGCCCGGGCGGCTATGCGTTCGTCCCGCCGGGCACGTCCTGGACGCTGCACAACCGGGCGCCGGAGGCCGCCACCCTGCACTGGATCCGCAAGGCCTACGAGCGGGTGGACGGCGTCGAGGTCCCCGAGGCGTTCGTGGTCCAGGAGCACGACGTCGCCGTGGAGCCGATGCCCGGCACCGACGGGGCCTGGGGCACCCAGCGCTTCGTCGACCCGCTCGACGTGCGCCACGACATGCACGTCAACATCGTCAGCTTCGAGCCGGGGGGCGCCATCCCCTTCCCCGAGACCCACGTGATGGAGCACGGCCTCTACGTCCTCGAGGGCAAGGCCGTCTACCTGCTCAACACGGACTGGGTCGAGGTGCAGGAGGGCGACTTCATGTGGCTGCGGGCCTTCTGCCCGCAGGCCTGCTACGCCGGTGGCCCCGGGAGGTTCCGCTACCTGCTCTACAAGGACGTCAACCGGCACCCGCGACTGCGCCCGTCCTCGCCCACGATGTGACAGCGGTCACGTAGCATGGAAATGGCTGGTCGTCGTTCCGCATGGCAAACCGTCGACCCGTGACTCCTCAACCATGCACGAAGGGGAGGGACGTGCCCGAGCCACAGATCACCGTCAACGGGCGACCACGCCCGCTGGTCGCCCTGCCCGCGCACACCAACACGCTCGACTTCCTGCGCGGCCTCGGGCTCACCGGGGCCAAGGAGGGCTGTGCCGAGGGCGAGTGCGGCGCCTGCGCGGTCCTCGTCGCGCGGCCCGACGGCTCCCGCAGCCGGTGGACCCCGGTCAACGCCTGCCTGGTGCCGGCCCTCGCCCTCGACGGCCAGGAGGTCCGCACCGCCGAGGGGCTCGGTGAGCCCGACGACCTGCACCCGGTCCAGGCCGAGCTGGCCGAGCGCGGCGGCTCGCAGTGCGGCTACTGCACGCCGGGGTTCGCCTGCTCGATGGCGGCCGAGTACTACCGCCCCGACCGGGGCGAGGATCCCGAGGGGTTCGACCTGCACGCGATCGCGGGCAACCTCTGTCGCTGCACCGGCTACCGCCCGATCCGCGACGCCGCCCGGGCGCTCGGCGCGCCCGCGTCCACGGACCCACTGGCCGAGCGGCAGGACAGCCCCGCGCCTGCCGTCGTGGCGACCCGCGTGGCCGGGTTCGCCCGCCCCGCCGACCTCGCCGAGGCCCTCGCGCTCCTGGCCGAGCACCCCGACGCCACGGTCGTCGCCGGGGCCACCGACTGGGGCGTGGAGGCCAACCTGCGCGGCAGCCGCGCGTCGTACGTCGTCGCGGTCGACCGGCTGCCCGAGCTGCGCGCCCTCTCCACCGACGGCGGGGTGGAGATCGGCGCGGCACTCACCCTGAGCGAGGTCGAGGCCGCCCTCGGCACCTCCGTCCCCCTGCTCGCGCAGGTCTGGCCGCTCTTCGCCTCGCGGCTGATCCGCAACGGTGCCACCATCGGCGGCAACCTGGCGACAGCGTCCCCGATCGGGGACCTCGCACCCGCCCTGCTGGCCCTCGACGCGAGCCTGGTGCTCACCGGCCTCGACGGCGAGCGTGACGTCGAGCTGGCCGACTTCTTCACCGGCTACCGCACGAGCGTCCTGCGCCCGGGGGAGCTGATCCGGGCCGTCCGGGTCCCGACCCCGCTCGCCGCGCACACCACCTTCCGCAAGATCGCGAAGCGACGCTACGACGACATCTCCAGCGTCGCCGTCGCCGTCGCCCTCGACGTCGTCGACGGCACCGTCGTCCGGGCCCGCATCGGGCTGGGCGGGGTGGCTGCGACGCCCGTGCGGGCGGTGGCCACCGAGGCGGCGCTCGAGGGCCGGCCGTGGTCCGCAGAGACGGTGGCGGCCGCCTCCGAGGTGCTGGCCGGGGAGGGCACGCCCATCGACGACCAGCGCGCGAGCGCGGCCTACCGGTCGGCCATGCTCGGCAACGCCCTGCGGGCCTGGTGGGCGGAGGTGCCCGGATGAGCGAGCTGTCCCGACGCCCCGACGACGCGGTCGTCGGCCTGGCCCTGCCCCACGAGAGCGCGGCACTGCACGTCACCGGCCACGCCCTCTTCACCGACGACCTGGTGCACCGCACCCCACGCGTGCTGCACGCGCACCCGGTCTGCTCGCCCCACCCGCACGCCCGGGTCACCCACCTCGACGTCTCGCCGGCCCTCGGGGTCGCGGGCGTCGTCCGCGTGCTGACCGTCGCCGACGTGCCGGGCCTCAACGACGCCGGGATCAAGCACGACGAGCCGCTCTTCCCCGACGAGGTCATGTTCGTCGGCCACGCCGTGTGCTGGGTGCTCGGCGAGACGCTCGAGGCCGCCCGCCTCGGCGCCGCCGCGGTGCGGGCCGACTACGAGCCGCTGCCGTCCGTCGTCTCGCTCACCGAGGCGATCGCGCAGGAGAGCTTCCAGGGCGCGCGGCCGGTCGTGGCGCGCGGCGACGTCGAGTCGGCGCTCGCCTCTGCCGCTCACGTCTTCACCGGGACCACCGAGATGGCCGGGCAGGAGCACTTCTACCTCGAGACCCACGCCTCCCTCGCCCTCGTCGACGAGGGCGGTCAGGTGTTCGTGCAGAGCAGCACCCAGCACCCCACCGAGACGCAGGAGATCGTCGCCCACGTGCTGGGCCGACCCTCCCACGCGGTGACGGTGCAGTGCCTGCGCATGGGGGGCGGGTTCGGCGGCAAGGAGATGCAGCCGCACGGGTTCGCGGCGATCGCGGCGCTCGGCGCCACCCTCACCGGGCGGCCCGTCCGGGTCCGGCTGGACCGCACCCACGACATGACGATGACCGGCAAGCGGCACGGCTTCCACGCCACCTGGCGCGTCGGGTTCGACGACGAGGGCCGGCTGCTGGGGCTGGAGGCGACACTGACCTCCGACGGCGGCTGGAGCCTCGACCTCAGCGAACCGGTCCTCGCCCGGGCGCTGTGCCACGTCGACAACGCCTACTGGATCCCCCACGTCCGCCTCGACGGACGCGTCGCCCGCACCCACAAGACCTCCCAGACCGCGTTCCGCGGCTTCGGTGGTCCGCAGGGGATGCTCGTCATCGAGGACGTGCTCGGCCGCTGCGCCCCGCTCCTGGGCATCGATGCGACCGACCTGCGCCGCCGCAACTTCTACGACGAGGGGCAGGCCACGCCGTACGGCCAGCCCGTACGCCATCCCGACCGGGTCGTCGCCGCCTGGGAGCAGGTCGTGTCCGCGGGCGACGTCGTGCGCCGGCGCGAGGAGGTGTCGGCGTTCAACGCCGCCCACCCCCACGTCAAGCGCGGGCTGGCGCTGACGCCGGTGAAGTTCGGGATCGCGTTCAACTTCACCTCGTTCAACCAGGGTGGGGCGCTGGTCCACGTCTACAAGGACGGCTCGGTGCTCATCAACCACGGTGGCACCGAGATGGGGCAGGGGCTCCACACCAAGATGCTGCAGGTGGCGGCGACCAGCCTCGGCATCCCCCTGGCCCTCGTACGCCTCGCACCGACGCGCACCGACAAGGTGCCCAACACCTCCGCGACCGCCGCCAGCTCGAGCGCCGACCTCAACGGCGGCGCCGTCAAGGACGCGTGCGACCAGATCACCGCGCGGCTGCGCGAGGTCGACGCGGGACGCGGCCTGGCCTGGCCGGACCTCGTGCGCGAGGCCTACCTCGCCCGGGTCCAGCTGTGGGCGGCGGGCTTCTACCGCACCGAGGGCCTGCACTGGGATCCCGTCGCGATGCAGGGACACCCGTTCAAGTACTTCGCCTACGGCGTCGCTGCCTCCGAGGTCGAGGTCGACGGCTTCACCGGGGCCTACCGCACCCGCCGGGTCGACATCGTGCACGACGTGGGCGACAGCCTGTCCCCGCTGGTCGACCTGGGCCAGGTCGAGGGCGGCTTCGTGCAGGGGGTGGGCTGGCTGACCCTGGAGGACCTCCGCTGGGACGAGTCGCACGGGCCGGGTCGGGGCCGGCTGACGACGCAGTCCGCGAGCACCTACAAGCTGCCCAGCCTGGGTGAGCTCCCCGACGTCCTCAACGTCTCCCTGCTCGACCACGCCCACGAGGACGGTGCCGTCTACGGATCGAAGGCGGTCGGCGAGCCGCCGCTGATGCTGGCCCTGTCCGTGCGCGAGGCGCTGCGCGAGGCCGCGGCCGCGTTCGGTCCGACCGGGACCAGCGTCGAGCTCGGGTCGCCGGCCACACCCGAGGCCGTGTTCTGGGCACTCGAGCGGGCCCGCAGCACTGCGGCCTCGTCCGCCGCGTCGACGACCCCGTCCCCCGAGCTGGCGGAGGCCTGACGTGCACTGGCTGGCAGCAGTGGAGCGGCTCCGCGACGAGCGGGAGGCCGGGGTCCTCGTCACCGTCACCGAGGTGCGCGGGCACGCGCCCCGCGACGCGGGCGCCAAGCTGGTCGTGGCCCGCAGTCGCAGCTGGGGGAGCGTCGGCGGCGGCAACCTGGAGGAGACCGCACTGGCGAGGGCGCGGGAGATGCTCGCCACCGGCGTTTCCTCACCCGAGCAGCTGACGATCAAGCTGAGCGACAAGGCGCGCACCGAGCACGGACGGCAGTGCTGCGGCGGCGAGGTCACCCTGGTGCTGGAGCCGCTGCCCGTGGTCGCCTCGGTCGCCGTCTTCGGTGTGGGCCACGTCGGGCTGGAGCTGGCCCGGGTCCTGGTGCGCCACGACCTCGACCTGCACCTGGTCGACTCGAGGTCCGAGCAGCTCTCGGACGAACGGCTGGCGGTCCTCGCGGACGGGCAGGCGCGGACCAGGGTCCACCAGTCGCCGGTCCCCGAGCTCGCGCTCGGGTCGGTGCCGCAGGGCACCCACGTGCTGGTGATGACCCACGACCACGCCGAGGACTTCGCCCTCTGCGACGCCGCCCTGCGCTGCACCCACCTCGGCACCGTCGGCCTGATCGGCTCGGCCGCCAAGTGGGCACGCTTCCGCTCGGGCCTGCTCGTGGAGGGGCACGACGAGGCGAGCGTCGACCGCATCCGCTGCCCGATCGGGCTGCCGGGCCTGCCGGGCAAGGAGCCACCCGCCATCGCCGTGTCGGTCGCCGCCGAGCTGCTGCAGCTGTGCGCGGCCGACCGCGTGCGGGCTGGAGCATGAGGGCCGAGGTCCTCTACCGGGCCCGCGCCTACGACACCCCGGACGACCCCTTCGCCGCCGACGCCACCGCGCCCGGCTTCCGCTACGACGACGACCTCGGCCTCGCCGTGTCCGCCGACGGGATCATCGTCGCCCGCGGGTCCTACGCGTCGGTCGCTGCCGCGCACCCGCATGCGCCGGTGCTCGATCTCCGCGCCGGGATCCTGCTGCCCGGGCTGGTGGACACCCACGTCCACTTCCCCCAGGTCCGGGTCATCGGCGCGCTCGGCATGCCGTTGCTGGAGTGGCTCGACCGCTGCGCCCTGCCCGAGGAGCTCAACCTGGCCGTGCCGGCGTACGCCACCACCATCGCGGGCGAGTTCGTGGCGAGCCTGATCGCCGCCGGGACCACCACCTCGCTGGTGTTCGGGTCGCACTTCGCGCCGGCCGTCGACGCGCTCTTCGCGGAGGCGGAGCGCTTCGGGCTGCGGGTCACGAGCGGGCTCGTCGTCAGCGACCGCGTGCTGCCGGCACCGCTGCTCACCACGCCGGAGCGGGCCTACGCCGAGGCCGTCGACCTGGCGAGGCGGTGGCACGGTCGCGGACGGCTCCGCTACGCCGTCACCCCGCGCTTCTCGCTCTCGACCTCCGACCCGGTGCTCGCCGCCTGCGCCGCGGTGCTGGGCGAGGTCGAGGGTGCCTGCTTCACCTCGCACGTCAACGAGAACCACGCCGAGGTGGCCACCGTGGCGGGCCAGTTCCCGCACCGGGACCACTACGTCGACACCTACGACCACCACGGGCTGCTCGGTCCGCTCTCGGTCCTCGCCCACAACGTGCACCCCACCGACTCGGAGCTGGCGGTCATGGCCGCGCGAGCGTCGTCGGTGGCGTACTGCCCCACGAGCAACTCGGCCCTGGGGTCCGGCACCTTCCCGCTGGGCCGGCACGTGGCGGCGGGGGTCCGGGTCGCGCTCGGCAGCGACGTCGGCGCGGGCACCGGGTTCTCGATCTTCAAGGAGGGCCTCCAGGCCTACTTCCTGCAGCACCTCCTCGGCACTGAGGGCCTGCCACTCACGGCGGCCCACCTGCTCCACCTGAGCACCGCCGCCGGTGCCGCCGCGCTGGGTCTCGCGGACACGGTCGGGGACCTCTCCGAGGGCAAGCAGTTCGACGCCATCCTGGTCCGGCCGCCCGCGGGCACGACGCTCGACATCGGCCTGCGGCACGCGGACTCGCCGGAGGGAGCACTGGGCAAGGTCTTCGCCCTCGCGGGCGACGCGGACGTCGCCGAGGTGTGGGTGGGTGGCGACCAGATCGCGTCCGGTGGCTTCGTGCGCCCGGTCAGTCCCCGCGCGCGAGCAGGACGTCGTAGGCCTGCAGGGTGAGGAAGTCCGCGTAGTCGGTCCCGAGCGCGCCCTCGACGAAGAGCCGGCGGGCGTCGTCGTCGACCGTCCCGCCCAGCGCCGCGTGCTCCTCGGCGACGATGCGCTCCACGAGGTCTCGGGTGACGACCTCGCCGGTGTCGAGGCGCACCTGGTTGTGGACCCACTGCCAGACCTGGGACCGCGAGATCTCGGCGGTGGCGGCGTCCTCCATGAGGTTGTCGATGCCGGCGGCGCCGTTGCCCGAGAGCCAGGCGTGGAGGTACTGGATGCCGATGCGGACGTTGCCGCGCAGGCCCTCCTCGGTGCGCTCGCCGGGAGTGCGGTCCACGGCCAGCAGGTCGGCGGCCGAGACCGAGACGTCGTCACGGAGCACGTCGAGCTGGTTGTCACGACCGGCCAGGACCTCGTCGAAGACCTCCGCGCAGAGCGGGACGAGGTCGGGGTGGGCGACCCAGGAGCCGTCGAACCCGGCACCGGCCTCGCGGGATTTGTCCTCACGCACCTTGGCGAACGCCCGCTCGTTGACCTCGGGGTCACGGCGGCTGGGGATGAAAGCGGCCATGCCGCCGATCGCGAACGCGCCGCGGCGGTGGCAGGTGCGGACCAGCAGGTCGCTGTAGGCGCGCATCATCGGCGCCGCCATGGTCACCGCGTTGCGGTCGGGGAGGGTGAAGGCGGGACCGGCGTCGCGGAAGTTCTTGATGATGCTGAACAAGTAGTCCCACCGGCCGGCGTTCAGGCCGGCGGCGTGCTCGCGCAGCTCGAACAGGATCTCGTCCATCTCGAAGGCAGCGGTGATCGTCTCGATCAGCACGGTCGCGCGGACCGACCCGTGCGGCACCCCGAGCGTCGCCTCGGCGTGGGTGAAGACGTCGTTCCAGAGCCGCGCCTCGAGGTGGGACTCGATCTTGGGCAGGTAGTAGTACGGCCCGCTGCCGCCGGCGAGCAGCTCGCGGGCGTTGTGGAAGAAGTGCAGGCCGAAGTCGACCAGCGCCGCCACCACCGGGCGCCCGTCGTGCGTCAGGTGGGCCTCGTCGAAGTGCCAGCCACGAGGTCGCGGCACCACGACGGGGGTGCGGTCGGGATCCGTGACGGCGTACGCCCTGCCCTCCGCCGAGGTGAAGGAGAGTCGTCCACGCGCGGCGTCGCGGAGCGTGAGCTGGCCCCCCACGACGTTGCGCCAGTGGGGGGTGTTGGCGTCCTCGAGGTCGGCCAGCCACACGCGGGCACCGGAGTTGAGCGCGTTGATCGCCATCTTGGGGTCGGTCGGACCGGTGATCTCGACGCGCCGGTCCCTGAGGTCCGCCGGCACCGGCGCCACCGTCCAGTCGCCGGCACGCACGTCCGCCGTCCCGGGCAGGAAGTCGAGGGTCCCGGTGCGGGCGATCTCCGCACGCCGCTCACGCCTGGCGGCGAGCAGCTCGTCGCGACGGTCGTGGAACCGGGCATCGAGGTCGGCGACGAAGTCGAGCGCCTCGGGGGTGAGCACCTCCTCGGACCTCGGCACGGGCGGGGCGGAGACGTCGAGACCGGGCATGCCCGCACGCTAGTGCCCACCGGGCCCCAGCGGCAGGGGACAGCCACCGGATAGCCTGCTCGCGATGTTCCGCACCCGCCTGCTCGCCCTCGTGCTCGTCGCCCTCGGACCCCTGCTCTCCGGGTGCGTCGGTGACGAGCCGACGGTCGTCCTGCTCGTCGCCGACGCCTCGGACTCCGCGTCCCGCGCGGTCGACATCGAGGCGTTCACCGACCGGGTCGAGGCGACCTGTGACGAGTGCCTGGTCACGGTGTACGACGCCGAGGGGGACCCCGAGGCCCAGAAGCGCCAGGTCCGCCAGGCCGAGGCCGACGCGGCCGACGTGCTCGTCGTGGTGCCCGTCGAGCCCGACGACCTGGGGACCGTGATCGACGGCGACCTCCCGGTGGTCTCCCTCGGCACCCTGGTGCCCGGATCGGACCGCTTCGTGGGACTCGAGGGTGGCGCCGAGCCGATCGCGGCCGGGTCGGACCTCGAGGCCGCCCGGGACGTGCTCCTCGGTGACGAGGAGTCGATGACCTACGTCCCGACGCGCGCGATGAGCGAGCAGGCGGCCGACGTCGCACTGGCCTTCCTCGCCGACGCCCCCGTCGAGGACGCCCAGGAGGTCGACGGTGTCGAGTCCTGGCTCTTCCAGGACCAGGAGGTCACCGTCGACACCCTCACCTCGGTGCTGGTCAGCCAGGGCGTCCTCACCCTCGACGAGCTCTGCGTCGGAGCCACCGAGAAGCGCTGTGCGAGGCTGGGAGTCCGATGATCGAGATCCTCACGTCCGCCCAGGTGGACAAGGCCCGTGCCACCGGCACCCTCGTCGCCGACATCCTCCGGTCCCTGCGCGCCCGCAGCCGGGCCGGGACCAACCTGCTCGACCTCGACCAGTGGACCGCGGAGCTGATCCGCGACGCGGGCGCCCAGTCCTGCTACGTCGACTACGCGCCGGCGTTCGGCGAGGGTCCGTTCGGCCACTACGTCTGCACCTCGGTCAACGACGCCGTGCTCCACGGTCGACCGCGCGACCAGGAGCTGGCCGACGGTGACCTGCTCACCCTCGACCTCGCCGTGCGCCTCGACGGCATCGCGGCCGACTCCGCGATCAGCTTCGTGGTGGGGGAGAGCCCGTCCGCGGAGAGCGCTGCCCTGATCGGGACGACCGAGCGCGCGCTCGCGGCCGGCATCGCCGCGGCCGGCCCGGGGGCGCGCATCGGCGACCTGTCCCACGCCATCGGCTCGGTGCTGCACGAGGCCGGCTATCCGATCAACATGCAGTTCGGCGGGCACGGCATCGGGACGACGATGCACCAGGACCCGCACGTCTCCAACGACGGCCGCCCCGGCCGGGGCTACCAGCTCCGTCCGGGCCTGCTGCTGGCGCTCGAGCCGTGGATCATGTCCGACACCGACGAGCTGGTCACCGACGCCGACGGGTGGACACTGCGCAGCGCGACCGGCTGCCTCACCGCGCACAGCGAGCACACCATCGCGATCACCGAGGACGGCGCGCAGATCCTGACGTTGCCGTCCTAGTGCACGGTCTCCAGCGGCCTGTCCGCCTCGACCTCGGTGAGCGCGGCGTCCGCGGGGTCGAGCCTGCTCGGCCACCAGATCTTGGCGCCCAGGTCGAGGTTGAGGGCCGTGACCAGGACCGAGCGGACGACCAGGGTGTCCAGCATGACGCCGAGCGCCACCGCGACTCCCAGCTCGGCGAGGAACACCAGCGGCAGCGAGCCGAGCACCAGGAAGGTCGCGGCCAGCACGACGCCGGCCGAGGTGATCACCCCGCCGGTCGACGCCAGGGCGATCAACGACCCCTTGCGGGTGCCGTATGTCGCGGTCTCCTCCCGCACGCGGGTCATGAGGAAGATGTTGTAGTCGATGCCCAGCGCCACCAGGAACACGAAGGCGAACAGCGGGAACCCCGGATCTGAGCCCGCGAAGCCGAAGACGTACTCGAAGAGCAGGGCCGAGATGCCCAACGCTGCGCCGAAGGACAGCACGACGGTCGCGATCAGGAGCACCGGGGCCAGGACGGCGCGCAGCAGACCGATCAGGATCAGCAGCACGACGAGCAACACCAGCGGCATGATCACCCAGCTGTCGCGCACGGACGCGATCTTGGTGTCGAGGTAGAACGCCGACCCGCCGCCGACCAGCGCGTTGGCGCCGCCGACGTCGTCGACCGCGTCGCGGGTCGCCTCGACGATGTCGGCCGCCTCGCTGGAGGAGATGTCGGCGTTGATCGTCGCCTCGAACCAGGAGCGCCCCTCGGTCAGCGGCTGCGGCTCGCCGGGCTCGCCGAGTCCGTCGACGCCCGACAACGAGCTCACCACGTCAGCGGCCTGGTCAGTGTCGGTGATGACCTGGACGGTGTTGGAGTTGTCGGACAGGCCGTGCTCGGTGAGCAGCTTCTGGCCCTTGATGGAGTCGAACTCCTTGGTGTAGGTCTCGTCGGTCGCCAGGCCGGAGGTGTCGAGGCGGAAGAGGCCCAGGCAGGCGAAGAGCAGCAGCCCCGTGGTGATGACCCACACCCGGCGCGGGCGGTGGCTGATCGAGCGCCCCATGCGGGCCCAGATGCCGTCGGCCGTCGGCTCGGCGCTGCCGAAGGTGGGCCGCTTGGGCCAGAAGACCCAGCGACCGCAGATCACCAGCAGGGCCGGCAGCAGGATGGTCATCACGAGCATCGTCACGGTGACGCCGATCGCCGCCACCGGCCCCAGCCCCGCGGTCGAGTTGAGCTCGGCGAACGAGAGGCACAGCATGCCGACCGCGACCGTGGCGGCGCTCGCGAAGATCGCCGGGGCGGCACGGTGCAAGGCGTACGCCATCGCCTCGTGCCGGTCCTCGTGGCGACGGAGCTCTTCTCGGTAGCGCGCGGTCAGCAACAGGGCGTAGTCGGTGCCGGCGCCGATCACCAGGATGCTCAGGATGGCCTGGCTCTGGCCGTTGACGGTGAGCCCGGCGTGCTTGGCCAGCAGGTAGACCACGCCCGTGGCGATGGTGTTGGCGACCACCGCGCAGATGATCGGCAGCAGCCACAGGATCGGGCTGCGGTAGGTGAAGAGCAGGATCACCACGACCACGCTGAGGGTGGCCAGGATGAGGGTGGTGTCGATGCCCTCGAAGGCCTCCGCGGAGTCTGCGGCCTGGCCGCCGAAGCCGGCGAGGTGGACCTCACCACCGTCGATGGTCGCGATGTCGCGGATCTCGTCAGCGGCGGCGGGGATGGCGGTCCAGCCGTCGGCGCCGAAGTTGAGCACGAGGTAGAGGTAGGCGACCTCCCCGTCAGCGGAGCGCAGTGTCGGGACCGGAGCCCCCTGCGCGGCCGCGGCCTCGGCCGCCGCCGGGGTCAGGACGCCCGTGTCGGTGACCCCGTCGATCTCGGCGACCTCGGCACCGTGGGCCTCCATCGCCGCGAGGTCGTCGTCGGTCAGGCCGCCGACGCGGTGGTAGACGACCAGGGTCGGGATGTCGTCGGGGTCGATGGACTGCGACAGCTCCTCGAGTACCCGGGTCGACTCGGCCGACTCGGGCAGCCAGGACGACGCCTCGTTGTTCTGCACGTCGGCCAGCTGGGTCGAGAAGCCGGCCATGATGCCGGTGATGACCAGGACGGCCGCGAACACTGCCCACTTGGTGATGCGGCCGGTCAGCGCCCCGGCGATCTGTCGATGCATGCGTCCAGTCGAACAGCCGGGCGCGCTTCGTGCATCGGTGATTCCCCCGAGGTCTAGACCGGGGTCACCTCGCCCGGAGCCGACTACCTCGTCTGGAGCTGGAAGGGCGAGCGGACGTCGGAGGAGCCGCGACGCGGGGCGACGGCGTACTCCATCGAGCCGTCGACGCCGAGCCGCACGATGGCCCACTTCCCGCCCTGGTAGGTCACGACGAGCACGTGCGACCTGTCCTCCCAGACCTCGTCGAAGTACGTCGCCGACCTGCCGTTGCGCGCGGAGGTGAACGACCGGACCACGGAGCCGTCGGCGGTCGCCAGCACGTCCAGGTCCATCGGGCCGAACCCGTCGCCGTATGCCGGCAGGCCGAGGACGTGGCGGTTCCGCGGGGCGATGTCGGCGAACCGGTTGTCGCACGTGCGCCACTTCACGCGCCCGTTGCGCAGCATCGCGCTGCACGTGCCCGTGTCGCTGATGGAGGTGATGCCGCCGAGCCAGCGACCGCGCCCGGTCGAGGTCAGGCGGACGTGGGGTGCCCGGTCGACGATGCCGTGGGAGGAGGTGAACCAGCCGCGACCGCGGTTGACGTAGACCGTGCAGCCGGTGCTGGTCCCGCTCTCCTTGCAGTCCTCGCCGGAGAGCGCGACCGCGGTGCCCTTGCCCCTGATCGGGACGGGGCGGAAGGAGAGGACCCGGTCGCCCTCCTCGTCGATCGTCCAGACCTTGCCCGCCCGGCCGGTGAAGCCGATGGCGTTGCCCCGGGCGGAGACGGCGAGGCCGTAGCCGGTGCGCCACTGGCGGCGCCCCGGGCTCCCGTCGGCGCCCACCCAACGCGTGGAGGTGGGGCGGTTGCCGGTGGTCTGGATGACGAAGCCCGAGCCCATGGGGGCGAAGGCGTCGAGGCGGTTGGGCACCGGGGTGGTCGTGCCGGCGGCGCCGTGGATGACGGTCCGGCCCGAGCGGCGCACCGCCCACGCGATCGCGGGTGGCTCGCCGGTCTCGAGGTCGGAGACGTCGAAGCGCGTGGTGGGGGCCGAACGACTGCTCGCGGAGTCCTGGGCCGAGGGCATTGCCCCCGCCGGTGCGGTCGGGAGGGCCAGGGCGAGGAGCGCGAATCCGGTGGTGACAAGCGCGGCGCGAGAGCTGATGGTCATGTCTCTAGGACTCCTCGTGTCCCCCGACGGTTGTCGGCCGGGGGAAGGAAGGTGGGACCCCACGGTCCTCCTCCGTCAGGACCTCGCGCAAGAGGTCAGGGCGGTTGGTGATGATCCCGTCCGCACCGATCCTGACGAGGTGGCGCATGGTGGCCCGGTCGTCGACGACGTAGGGGATGACGGCGAGGCCCGCCGCGTGCGCACGGGTGATCAGCTCGACGGTCGCGAACGGCCGGTAGCCCGGGTCCTCGACCCCCGAGGTGTAGGGAGAGCCGTGGACGGGGGAGATCGCCGTGAAGCCCTCGGCTGCCGCCGTACGGATGAAGTCGGTGTCGACGGCGAGCCCGTCGAACCAGGGGGAGGGCACGTCGGTCGCCGCGAGGTACTTCGGTGAGACCAGCAGGTTGCGCGACAGCGCCGGCTCCGCCGCGCCCACGCGATCCAGCACACCCCAGTCGAAGCACTGGATGCTCGTGCGCTCGACGAGTCCGTCGATCCGCAGCGCGTCGACGACCTTGGCGACGAAGGCCTCGCGAGTCGTCAGCCGGGCGGCGTCGAGGGCGTCGTACTTGATCTCGAGATTGATCCGCACCGGTGCGGCCCCGCGCTCCCGGAGCAGTGCGGCGACCTGGCAGAGCAACGGCATCGTCGGTGGCAGGTCCGCACGCGTGAGCAGGCGGATCCGCTGGGCGTCGACCTCGGGTGAGCCGTCCAGGACCGGGTCGTGCGCCACCACGACGTCGTCCTCTGCCGTCAGGTGGACGTCGAGCTCGAGCGTCGAGACGCCGAGCGCGAGCGCGCGACCGAAGGCCTCGAGGGTGTTCTCGGGCCAGAGCCCGGCACCGCCGCGGTGGGCCTGCAGGTCGAAGGGCCTCACTCGTACAGCTTGTCCACCACGTCCGCGTACTTGGTGTTGACGACACGCCGCTTCAGCTTCAGCGTCGGGGTGAGCTCGTCGGACTCCGCGGTCCACTCGTCGGGGAGCAGCTCCCACGCCTTGACCTGCTCGGGCCGCGAGAGCCTCTCGTTGGCCTTGTCGACGGCGGCCTGCGCCATGGC
Source organism: uncultured Actinomycetota bacterium (assembly GCA_963726515.1). Taxonomy (GTDB): domain Bacteria; phylum Actinomycetota; class Actinomycetes; order Propionibacteriales; family Nocardioidaceae; genus Nocardioides. The sequence continues at coordinate 676,242 of CAVSCW010000015.1, read as the reverse complement.
GCGGATCTCCGGCTTGGTCGACAGGTCGGCCAGGTCGGTGAACTCGACGCCCAGCTTGGCCGCGACCAGAGGAGCGATCTCGCCGTCGAGGGTGAGGATCGCGACGATGTAGGAGCGGTTGTCGCCCAGAGCCATCGCGTGCCCGACGATCGGTGACTCCTTGAGGTAGTTCTCGATGTTGGACGGTGCGATGTTCTTGCCCGCGGAGGTGATGATCAGCTCCTTCTTGCGGTCGATGATCGCGTAGAAGCCGTCCTCGTCGACCGTGCCGATGTCGCCGGTGTGGATCCAGCCGTCCCCGTCGATGAGGTTGCGGGTGGCCGCCTCCTGGAGGTGGTAGCCGGGCGTGTTGACCGGGCCGCGGCACAGGATCTCGCCGTCCTCGGCGAGACGCACCTCGATGCCGGGGTTGGGGACGCCGACGGTGCCGAGCTTGAAGTGGTCGGGACCGTTGGAGGTGAAGGCCCCGGTGGTCTCGGTCATGCCATAGACGTCGAACACCTTGAGGCCGAGGCCACCCATGAACTTCGCGACCTCCAGTGGCATCGGCGCAGCTGCGCTGGCCGCCCACGTCACCTGGTCGAGGCCGAGCAGCAGGCGGAGGAAGGCGAGGATGCCCTCGTCGGCCCGGGCGAACGCCGCCTCGACCTCCGGCGTCATCTCGTTGCCGTACTCGTGGGCCTGGGTCCACGCCAGGCCCGCTGCCATGGCGTTGGTGACCATCGTCTGGTTGTCGGGGTCGGGATCCTCGGCGAGCTTGGCCGAGATCCCGGTCTTGATCTTCTCCCAGACCCGCGGGACGCCGAAGAACGCCGTCGGGTGGACCTCGCCCAGCGCGCCGAGGAGCCCGGCGGGGTCGGGGATCGCGTGCACGTGACTGCCCAGGAACGGGGGACCGTACGTCGCCAGGACCCGCTCGGCGATGTGCGCGAGCGGCAGGTAGCTGATGGTCCGTTGCCGGCCGTGGAGTCCGGCGGCGTCGAGCGTGGAGACCGCTTCGTACATGACGTTGTGGTGGGTCAGCACGACGCCCTTGGGGTTGCCCGTCGTGCCGGAGGTGTAGAGGAAGGTGGCCGGCAGGTCGGGTGTGATCCGGTCCATCCGCGCCTCGACGCCGCTGGTGTCGGAGCCGCGGGCGAGGAGGTCGTCCCACGTCATCACGCGCTCGTCGGGGACCCGGTCGGCGTCGGCGAACATCACCACGTGGCGGATCGAGTCGACGTCGGCGAGGGCCTTCTCCCACCGCTGGTAGCGGTCGTGGTTCTCCAGGATCACCACGACGGGACGGGCCTCGCCGGCGATGAAGGCGACCTGGTCCTGCGCGAGCGTGTTGTAGATGGACATCGGCACCGCGGCCGCGGTCATCGCGCCGTAGTCGGCCAGCGTGTGGGCCGTGCGGTTGTCGGCCATGATGGCCACCGGCTCGCCGGTCCCGACACCGAGGTCGATCAGCGCCGCGGCCACCTGCTGCGTGGCTGCCCACGTCTCGGCCCAGCTGATGGTCGACCACGTCTCGCCCTCGGGCACGTCGAACCGGTCGGAGAACGCCGGCTGGTCGCCGTACCTCTGCGCCGCCTGGCGCACCGTGGCCGGCACGTGCAGGCCGAGGATGCGGGCCTCGTACTCCTCGCGGAGGGCCGCGACGTCGGCAGGGATCTCGTCGGGCATCGGCTCTCCTGGTGGACCTCGATGTGGCGGGGGTCACATCATGGTGCGCGGCGCCAGCGGCTGGCTAGGTCGACGCCCGGTTGCTGGAACGGCTGGGCCACACTGAGGGACCCCGACCCATCCCAGGAGGCGACATGGTGGCGAGCCGCTCGGCCCGCGAGAGGAAGGCCGCCGCGCAGGCGGGACCGCTGGCGCGGGTGAAGATCGACCTCGACGGCGACCAGCAGTTCCTCTACCGGATCAGCTGCTCCAGCTGCGTCGCCCGTGGGCACCGGGCGTGGTCGACGCACCGCGCCGGTGGGGACAACGGCTTCATGGCCGCGATGGACCGCTGGACCTTCCACCTCGTCGAGAAGCACCCGGGCGAGGAGGCGCCGTGCCTGGCGTTCCTGGCCGAGGCGCAGCAGCGGTTGCACGAGCGGCGCGAGGCAGGAGCGGCAGAGTGATGCCTCGGCTCAGGCCTCCTTCGGCATGACGATCCACGCGATGATGTAGGCGATCTCGCCAGCACCGACCAGGCCGAAGATCACGAAGCCGAGGCGGACGAGACCCCGCGAGATGCCGAACCGGTCGGCGAGGCCGGCGCAGACGCCGGCGATGATCCTGCCCTGACGAGGGCGCACGAGCGTCGAGGAAGCCATGGCTCATGTCTACCCCAGGGCTGGGCTCTCCGTCACTCCTCGGATCGGCCGCCTGACTGGTCGCGACGGGGAGCGCCCGGCAGCTCCAGCACGCCGTACCCGAATCCGGCCACCGCCAGCCCCCGGTCCGTGGCCGTGACCCCCGCGCCCCAGACGGGCGCGGCCCCGACCGCCTCGGCCGCCTCCAGGTCTGCCGCCTCGCGCCGGGGGTTGACCACGACGAGGTGGGTCTCGTCGCGCACGTAGGCGAACGGATAGCCCGCGTGGAGCACCCGGACCGAGGCCCGCCCCTGCAACGCAGGCGTCCTTCGTCGCAGCGCGATCAGCTCGCGGACCAGGTGCAGGGTCGAGCCCGGGTCGTCCTCCTGCGCCGCGACGCTCGGCCGGTCGGGGTGGGGGTCGACCGGCAGGTAGAGCCGGTCGGGGGCCGCGACGGAGAAGCCGGCGTTCGGGCCGTCGTCCCACTGCATCGGGGTGCGACAGCCGGCCCGGTTGTAGGCCGGGTCGCACACCGCGCCCTCGACGTCGGGCATGCCGGGCAGGTAGCGCATCGCGATCTCGTCGCCGTAGTAGAGGCACGGGACGCTGCCCCACGTGAACAGGAAGGTCAGGGCGGCGCCGAGCTGGTCGGTGGTGCGGGTGCCGCTGCGCAGCCGGGTGTAGTCGTGGTCCGCGGTCGCCATCAGCACGGGACGGTCCGGGTCGGCCGCCCGGGCCTCTCGCCAGGCGTCGAGGAACACGCGCGTGCTGCCCCTGCCCGACTCCTCGAAGAACGGCTCGTACGGCGGGTGGAACGGCAGCACGCCGGCACCCCGGTTGTCGAAGAGGCTGCCGTGCGCGTCGTGGATGACCAGCGCGAAGTCGGCGTCGAACGCCAGCCGCCCGTCGGTCCGCGGCTCGGTGCCCTCCGGGATCAGCACGGCGTCGGGGTGGGCCTGCTCCATCCAGTCCCGGATGTCGCGCCACACCTCGGTCGAGGCGGCCTGGCCCTCCTCGACGTCGTAGCTCTTCACCAGGGAGAACGCCATGTCGACCCGGAAGCCGGACACCCCCTTGGAGAGCCAGAAGTCGATGATCTGGCGGAGCGCCTCGCGGTTGCGGCGCGGCCCCGGCGCGTCCACCGGGTCGCGCCACGGCTCGTCGTCGCGCAAGGAGGTCCAGCCGAAGTTCAGCGCGGGTTGCTCGTCGAAGAAGTTCTTCAGGTAGTAGCCCGTGCGCGGTCCGGGGGACGGCACCCACGCCGGCGTGCCCGGGATGTCGTCGTCCCAGCCGTGTGGCGGCGGCTCCTCGCACCACACATACCGGTCGCCATCCGGGTGCGGGCCGTCCGCGGCGAGCTCACTCTGGAACCAGGCGTGCTGGTCGGAGGTGTGCCCGGCGACCAGGTCGAGGATCACCCGGATGCCGCGCCCTCGTGCCGCCTCGACCAGCTCGACCAGGTCGTCGTTGGTGCCGTAGCGCGGTGCGATCCGCAGGTAGTCCGACACGTCGTAGCCGGCGTCGACGAAGGGCGACTCGAAGCACGGGTTGAACCAGATCGCGTCGACCCCGAGGGAGGCGACGTGGTCGAGGTGCTCGATCACTCCGCGCAGGTCCCCGATGCCGTCGCCGTCGGAGTCGGCGAACGACTGCGGGTAGATCTCATAGAGCACCGCGTCCCTGAGCCACTCCGCCGTCATGCCTCGCCTCAGTCCTTCCGGGGTGCTGGGCCGCCAGTCTGCCAGCCGGTTTGTCTCTCGGGCTTCCTGCTCGGCAGTTTCCCCGGGTACCCGGGGAAACTGGAGCCTTGACCCCGAAACTTCGCACTGGAACCTTCAGTTTCCCCGGTTACCCGGGGATCGCGACGTCGCTACTCTCGAGAGTCAGATCGTTCCAAGCCGTCGTGGCTCGCTCGCCAAGCCTCGGGCCCAACCGAGAGGATCGTCGTGTCGACCAACCGGGTGAACTGGGCGGGCAACGTGACCTACGGCCCCGAGGCGATCTTGGAACCGGCGACCGTCGACGAGCTCCAGGCCATGGTCGCTGGCTGGCCGCGCGTGCACGCGCTCGGCACCCGACACTCGTTCACCGACATCGCGGACACCTCAGGTGCGCTGATCTCGCTGGCCGGCATGGATCCGGACATCAGGATCGACCCGACCGCGATGACCGCCAGCGTCACCGGGGGAACCCGGTTCGGGGTGCTGATCCGCGAGCTGCAGGCGCACGGGTTCGCGCTGCACAACACCGGGTCACTGCCGCACATCTCGGTGGCCGGCGCCACCGCCACGGGCACGCACGGGTCCGGTGACGGCAGCGGAATCCTGTCCACCGCGATCTCGGCGGTGGAGCTGGTGACGGCGGACGGGTCCCTGGCCACGATCGATCGGTCCGGTGACGAGCTGTCCGCGCTGGCCGTCGGCCTCGGAGCGTTCGGGATCATCACGCGCATCACCCTCGACATCCAACCGACCTACCTCGTGCGCCAGGACGTCTATCGCTATGCACCCTGGGAGACCGTCCTCGGACAGCTGGACGAGGTCTTCGCCAGCGCCTACAGCGTCAGCCTCCTCGCCGACTTCGCCAGCCCCACGGTGATGCAGGTCTGGCTCAAGACCCGGCTCGGCAGCGGTGAGCATCCCGAGGTGGCGCCGACGCTCTTCGGCGCGACGTGGTACGACGACTCCGACGAGGTCGCGCCGGAGAACGTCAACCAGCGCGCGAGCGTGCCAGGTCCGTGGTCGGACCGGATGCCGCACTTCCGACTCGAGGGGCAGCCCTCCCACGGCGGTGACGAGCTGCAGAGCGAGTACTACGTCGCCCGCGAGCACGGCGTGCCGGCACTGGAGGCGCTACGCGCGTTGGGCGCGCAGATCTCCCCACACCTGCTGATCGCCGAGATCCGCACGGCAGCGGCCGATGCTCTGTGGCTCAGCCCGGCCTACGAGCGCGACGTCCTGTGCATCGGGTTCACCTGGGCCAAGCACCCGGTGGAAGTGGCGGGGCTGCTGCCCGTGATCGAGGAGGCGCTCGCACCGTTCGCGCCGCGACCGCACTGGGGGAAGATGTTCCACTTCGGTGCGGACGTCGTCGGCGAACGGTTCCCTCGCCTCCCCGACTTCATGGCGGTGCGCAGGCGCTACGACCCGGAGCTGAAGTTCTGGAACCCGTTCCTCGAGCGCACTCTCGGGTCGCCCTAGGGCTGTCCACCGAACCTCCACCGAGTTGGTCGCCTGACTAGTGTCGACGGCGTGAGCGCAGGTGGTGAGGCGGACGTGGTGGTCGTCGGTGCGGGACTGGCCGGGCTGCGCTGTGCGCAGGCGCTCACCGAGGCCGGACGCGACGTCGTGGTGCTGGAGGCCGCGGACGTCGTCGGCGGGCGCATCCGCAGCGACCGCGTCGACGGCTTCCTGGTGGACCGTGGCTTCCAGCTGCTCAATCCCGCCTACCCGGCAGTGGGCCGCTGGGTGGACGTCGACGCCCTCCACCTGCAGCCGTTCGGCGCGGGCGTCGCCGCCCGGACCGAGGACAGGCTGGCGGTGCTCGGCCACCCGCTGCGCGAGCCCGGCCTCATCCCGGGCACCGTGCGCACCGTGGCCCGGCGCCCCAAGGAGGTCGTCGCGTTGGCCCGCTGGGCGGCCCCGCTCCTGAGGCCGCGACGCGGGACCTCGCTGGAGGACGTGCTGGCAACGCGGCCGGACGTCGATCGTCGTACGGCGCTGGACACCGCCGGCGTCGACGGCTTGGTCCGACGGATCATCGACCGGTTCTACGCCGGGGTGCTCCTCGAGGACGACGGCACCACCGCCAACCGGTTCGCGCTGCTGCTGGCAGCCACGTTCGCCAGGGGAGTGCCGGCCCTGCCGGCCGAGGGGATGGCTGCGCTCCCTGCCCAGCTGGCCGCACCCCTCGGTGACCGGGTGAGGCTCGGTGAGCGGGTGCACTCGGTGACCGGCACCACCGTCGTCACGGCCGGCGGCACCTGGACGGCACGCCACGTGGTGGTCGCGACAGGCGCGGCCCCAGCCGCGGAGCTCACCGGGCTCCCGGTCCCTCCGACCAAGGGAGTCGTGACCGTGTGGTGGGCGGCGCCCGAGGCCCCCGACACCGACCTGCTCCACGTCGACGCCCGCCGCGCTCCCACCGGCCCCCTCGTCAACGCCGCGGTCGTCTCCCGAGCCGCACCCTCCTATGCACCTCCGGGACGACACCTCGTGCAGGGCTCGGCGCTGATGGGAGCCGGTCGCGACACCGACGAGCAGTCCATGCGCCGCCACGCCGGCGACCTGCTCGGCACCGATGTGACGCGCTGGGAGGTGGTCGCCCGCCACGAGGTCCCCGACGCCCTGCCGGCCCAACCCGCTCCGTACGTCGCCCGCCTGCCCGTGCGGGTCGGCGACCTGGTCGTGTGCGGTGACCACCGCGACACCGGCTCCATCCAGGGCGCGCTGGTCAGCGGTCAACGCGCAGCAGAGGCGATCGCGTGACGACGCCGGACGTCGTGGTCGTCGGCGCCGGCCTTGCCGGTGTCGCCTGCGCGCAGGAGCTGCGGAAGGCGGGACTCACCGTCCGTGTGCTGGACCGTGGGCACCGCCCGGGTGGCCGGATGGCGTCGCGCCGGCTGTGGGAACGTCCGACCGACCTCGGCGCGTCATACCTCACGGTGACGGACCCCGAGTTCGGCTCCGTCGTCGACGACTGGTCCGCCCGCGGACTGGCCGCGCCGTGGACCGACACGTTCTGCGTGCTCGGGGAGGACGGGCCGAGGACGACCTCGGGCCCCACGCGCTGGGGTGCCGCCCGTGGCCTGCGCTCGCTGGTCGAGGACCTGGCCGCCGGACTGGACGTGGAGAAGGCGGAGCTGACGGACCTGGCCGACGTCCGGAGGGTGGCGTCGGCGATCGTGCTGGCGATGCCGGACCCGCAGGCGAGGCGCCTCTGCGGCGATCACCCCGTGGTGGACGACCTCACCCGCGAGTGGGAGCCGGTGCTCGCCCTGGCGGCCCGCTGGGATCGGCGCACCTGGGACGACGTCAGCCCGACGGGCCGTTTCGACGGCGCCTTCGTCAACGACGATCCGGCGATCGGCTGGGTGGCCGACGACGGTCGCCGCCGTGGCGACGGGGCCCCTGTCCTCGTCGTGCACTCGACGCCCGAGCTGGCTGCTCGACACCTCTCCGATCCGACTGCGGCGGCGCCGGAGCTGGTCACGGCGGTGCGCCGGCTGATGTCCCTCGGCGAGCCGACCGACGTGCACGTGCACCGGTGGACCTTTGCGAGGCCGGTCGGTCAGCGGGAGGCGTCGTACGCCCTCGTCGAGGGGCCCGGCGGGCCGATCGGGACGTGCGGAGACGGGTGGGGGCCGACGCCCAAGGTCGAGACCGCATGGCTCTCGGGGACCCGACTGGGGCGTGCGCTGGTGGAGCGCTTCAGCGCCGACGCGTCGTCGCTGCGGTCTAGCCTGAGTCCATGAGCGACGCCGAGCCCACCTTCACGCACCTCGACGTCCCCGGCGCCCGGATCGCCTACGCGGTCGTCGGCGACCTCACCGATGCGACCGGTGAGAACCCTCCGCTGCTGCTCCTCGGCTCACCGATGGACAGCACCGGCTTCGGCACCCTGGCCGGCCTCCTCGACGACCGGGTCCTGGTGCTGGTCGACCCGCGCAACACCGGACGGAGCACGCGCGAGGACCCGACCGCGGCGGTCACCCCCGAGCAGCACGCGGACGACCTGCACGCCGTCGTCGCGGCGCTGGGCAGTGGGCCCGTCGACGCGTTCGCCTCGTCCGGGGGTGCCGTCAACGCGCTCTTCCTCGTCGCGGCCCACCCTGACGACGTACGCGTCCTCGTGGCGCACGAGCCGCCGATGGCCGGCCTGCTCCCGGACGCCGACCACGTCATCGCGGCGTCGGAGCAGCTCGTCGCCACCTACGACGCCCGGGGCGTCGGCCCAGCCATGGCCGGCTTCATCGCGATGGTGATGCAGCGCGGAGAGCTCGGCGCGGACTACGTCGACCGGCCCGGCCCCGACCCGGCGGTGTTCGGCATGCCCACCGAGGACGACGGCTCACGCAGCGACCCACTGATGTCCAACATCCGCGGTGGGGGTGTCTCGCGGGTCCCCGACCTCGACGCCGTACGGGCCGCGTCGACGCGGGTCGTCATCGCCGTCGGCGAGGAGTCCGGCGGGCCGAGGGACGGGGAGATCGCGGGACGGGCGGCGTACGCCGTGGCCGAGGCCCTCGGCCGGGCTCCGGTGGTCTTCCCGAGCGGGCACCAGGGCTTCCTGGGCGGCGAGTTCGGTCAGACCGGCGAGCCGCAGGAGTTCGCAGCCAGGCTGCGCGAGGTCCTGCTCACCAGGTGAGCTCGATCTCCACCTCGTTGGACTCGCCCAGCTCGACCTCGACCTTGAGGTGCACCTTGTCGGGCACGGCGACCGTGATCCGGCCGCCGTCGCGCGCGAACTCGACCGAGTTGTGCTTGGCGAGCGAGTCGGCGAGGGCGCGCAGCCTGGTCGCGGCCTCCTCGCGGGTCATGGTGCGGGTCTCGTCCATCTCGAAGAGGTCCATGCCTCGAACCTAGCCAGCATCGACAAGCCTCGCTGACGAACCACCTACAAGCCCAGCATCCGCCCGATGATCTCCTTCTGGATCTCGGTCGTCCCGCCATAGATGGTCTGGACCCGTGAGTCGGTGTAGGCCTTGGAGATGGGGTACTCGTTCATGTAGCCGTAGCCGCCGTGCAGCTGCACGCCCGCGTCGACGACGCGTTTCTGCAGCTCGGTGGTCCACCACTTCGCCATCGAGGCGAGCGCGGTGTCGACCGAGCCTGCGTTGAGCCGCAGCACGCAGTCGTTGATGAAGACCCGCGCGATGTGGGCCTCGGTGGCCATCTCGGCCAGCACGAAGCGGTTGTGCTGGAACTTCCCGATCGGCTTGCCGAACGCCTCGCGCTCCTTGGCGTAGGCCAGGCAGAGGTCGAGGACGTGCTCGACCGCGGCGACCGCGATGCAACCGATCGAGATCCGCTCCTGCGGCAGGTTCTCCATCAGCGAGACGAAGCCCGATCCCTCCGCGCCGAGCAGGTTCTCCTTCGGCACGCGCACATCGGTGAACGAGAGCTCGGCGGTGTCCTGGGCGTGCAGGCCCATCTTGTCGAGGTTGCGGCCGCGCTCGAAGCCCTCCATCCCGCGCTCGACGACCAGCAGCGAGATGCCCTGGTGCCCGGCGTCGGGGTCGGTCCGGCAGACCACGACCACCAGGTCGGACAGGATGCCGTTGGAGATGAAGGTCTTGGAGCCGTTGAGGACGTAGTGGTCGCCGGCGTCCACGGCCGTCGTCCGGATCCCCTGCAGGTCCGAGCCGGCCCCGGGCTCGGTCATCGCGATCGCGGTGACGAGGTCGCCGGACACGCACCCGGGCAGCCAGCGCTGCTTCTGCTCCGGCGTGCCGAGCGAGGAGATGTAGGGGACGATGATGTCGCTGTGCACGGCGAATCCGGGGCCCGAGGCCCCGGCGCGCGCCGACTCCTCCGCCAGCACCATGTTGTAGCGGAAGTCGCTGATCCCCGCGCCGCCGTGCTCCTCGTCCACGTCGAAGCACAGCAGCCCGCGCTCGCCCGCCTTGCGCCACACCTCGCGGTCGACGATGCCGTCGCGCTCCCACTGCTCGTGGAACGGCACGACCTCCTTCGCGAAGAAGGCGCGGGCGATCGCGCGGAAGTCCTCGTGCTCCTGCTCGAGGATGCTGGGGCGCTCAGGCATGTGGTCTCTTTCCCGGGGCATGTGCGTTGAGGTCGTCGAGCATCGCGAGGGGGCCGAGGTCGGCCAGGCTGTAGCCGCCCGGGTAGGTCGTGGGGCGGTGCACGTACGCCGTACGCCGTGGGGGCGCGAGGCGCAGCAACCGGCCGCGCAGCCGCAGGCCACCGCGCACGGCGCGGACGAACCACCGGGGTTGGCGCGGCAGGCCGAGCACCCTGCGCAGCGGCTCGTCCATCACCGCGATCAGCACCCGGCGCAGCAGCGGTCGAAGCGGCGGAGGGGCAACCTCCTTCGCGATGCGGATCGACGCCTCGGCGAGCCGGGTCGCGGCCGGGGTGTGGGCGAAGTGCTGCCGCTCGTGGTCGACCAGGAGCGTGAGGTAGCCGTCGTACGTCGTGGGCAGTCCCTTGATGCCCATCAGCTCGCCGAAGCGCGTGGTCACCCTCGCGATCGCGATGAGCTCGTGCGGGTCGAGCGGGCGCCAACCATAGGCGGAGATCCAGCGGACCGGGCCGACGATCGTGGTGGCGAGGACGTAGGCGAGCTCGGCGTTCGAGATGTCGTAGTGGGCGTGGATCCGGTTGAGCCGGCCGATCGCCGCGTGCGAGCGCGCGGAGTCGATGCCGTCGAGGGTCGCCTCGTCGCCGATCAGGATGGTGTCGTCGTAGCGCTTGACTCCGTGGTCCTCGAACTCGCGCGTCCGGTCGAGCAGGGCCGCGATCGAAGGCACGCCGTAGTCGCGCATGAAGGCGATGCCGGTGCCCTGGGTGTAGTCCCAGGGGAACTCGAAGCGCGACGTCAGCCGGAGGATCTCGTCGTGGTCGACCTCCGGGTCCAGCGAACGGATCCGGCGGAGGTTGGCGTATCGACCGGGGGAGTGCACGCGGCTCAGGACACCCATTCCTTGACCTGCGCGACCGTCGCCGCTGGATCGTCCGACACGGGTGTGATGTTGAGGTCGGTGACGCCGGCCTCCTCGAACGCGGCGATCCGCTCCTTGACGTATGACGCGGGGCCGACGAGGTTGGCGGCCTCGAGCCACTCGTCCGGGATGAGCGCCTCGGCCTCCTTCTTCTTGCCGGAGAGGTAGAGGTCCTGGATCTCCTCGGCCTCCTTCTCGTAGCCGTAGGACCGCGCGACGTCGTTGTAGAAGTTCTTGCCCTTGGCGCCCATGCCGCCGACGTAGAGCGCGAAGATCGGGCGCGCGAAGTCGAGCAGCGCCTTGGTGTCGGGGCCCTCGCCGATCGCGACCATGCCGCCGGCCATCACCTGCAGGGGAGCCAGGCCCTCCTGCCGTTTGGCGTTGCCGGCCGCGAGCGCGTCGCCCCAGACCAGGTGCGCACGCTCGGGGTGGAAGAGGTGGGGGATCCAGCCGTCGGCGAGCTCGGCGGTCTGTTCGACGTTCTTCGGCCCGAGCGCCGCGATCCAGATCGGGATGGTGTCGCGCTCGGGCTTGGTCAGCAGCTTGAGCGGCTTGCCGAGCCCGGTGACCGCGCCGTCGTCCTTGGTCAGCGGCAGGTGGAACTCGCCGCTCGCGGTGAGCGGCTCGCGCTTGAGGCCGCTGCGGATGATCTCGACGACCTCGGCGGTGCGGGCCATCGGCCTGCGGTAGGGGACGCCGTGGAAGCCCTCGATGACCTGCGGGCCGCTGACCCCGATGCCGAGGATCGCGCGGCCGCCGCTGACGTTGTCGAGGCCGGCCGCCGTCTGCAGCAGCGCGCCGGGCGTGCGGGAGTAGATGTTGAGGATGCCCGAGCCGATCTGCACGGTCTCGGTCTTCGCCGCGAGGTAGCCCATCAGCGTGGGGGAGTCGAAGCCGTAGGCCTCCGCGACCCAGACGCTGTCGAGGCCAGCCTTCTCCAGGGCGACCACCTGGTCGGCCGCGCTGCGGGGGTTGCCGTCGTACATCAGGAGGGTGGCGAGGCGCATGCTCCAATCGTGACAGTGGAACTGTCACGATGGCAAGGGTGATACTCCCTCATGGGACTGATCACGGACGTGCGGGTGCGTCAGCCCGCGAAGAACGATCTCGTCGGGCGCAAGTTCCTCGTCGCCGGTGTCGGCAACGGCTTCGAGGGCACCATCGGCATCCGGGTGCTCGACGGCCGCGGCCGCGTGCTCGCGGAGGACTCGGCCCAGTCCGTCGGCGGCATGGCCGGCGTCGGCGAGTTCTCGACCCGGGTGAGCGTTCCCGACCCGCCGCGCGACGGCACCCGGCTGACGGTGCAGGTCTTCGGTGACAACCCTGGACTCCCCGACGAGGGGCCGAGTCCCGGCTTCAACCTGCGCGAGGTGGAGGTCATCATGTTTCCCGACCTCCGCGGCTTCCTCCTCTACCGCGTCGAGGCGGGCGACACCCTCACCTCGATCGTGCGCACGCTGCGCGACTACACGCGCACGACGGTCGCCCAGGTCGTCGCGGCCAACCCGAAGATCACCGACCCCGACGTGATCCGGGTCGGCCAGCGGCTGCGGATCCCGCAGAAGGACTGATCCGGTCACTCCTGCGGACAGACCGACCGGTAGGGCTGGGCGGGCAGGAACTGCGCCCACTCCTCCTCGGTCAGGTCGCGGCCGGCCATCTGGCAGGCGAACTCGAGAGCATGGTCGAGGTCTGTCTCCCAGCGGTAGACGCCGCCGTCGTACGACGCGATCGCCACGTCGTGGGTGTCGCCGATGAACTGTGCGGCAGCTGGCACCACCTTTCCGTGGCGGGGTGGGTGCACCGTGCCGAGCAGGTCCAGTGTCGAGGCGTCCCACAGGCTGACCGCGCCGTCCGCGGCGCCGGAGACCAGAAGCTCTCCGTCGTCGGAGTAGTTGAGCGACCACACTTCGACCGCGTGACTCGTGGATATCCGTTGGGCTCCGGTCGACACGTCGACAGTGATGATCTCGCCGATCTCACCTGCCGCCGCGACGGTCGAGCCATCCGGAGACGCGACCGAGGCGTACACCCTGGTGTCGAGGTGCCCCTCTGCCGTCACATCGCCGGTGTCGAGGTCCACCAACCGCCACGGCATGCCGCCGCCCACGACCGGGGAGGACTCGAACAGCATGGCGGTGCTCCCGTCGCCGATCGGCGTGGCGACGTGAGCCTGCACCTCGAAGGCCTCAGCCGATCTCAGGGTGTCGGCATCGATCATGGTCGTCAGGCCTTCGGAATCACCCACGAGCAGGCTCTCACCGCCCTCGACGAAGGCGATCGCCGTGATGTCGGCGTCGTCTTCGATGATGTCTCCCTCGCCCTTGAGGCGTCGACCAGTGACCGAGTCCAGGATGAGGACCGTGCCGGGATCCCCCGCGCGCGCCTGGTGGTAGCAGCAGAACGCCGCGTACTGCCCGCCCTCGGGATGCCACGCGCCTGGTAGCCATGGCCAGTCTCGCCACGCCGGGAGGCGCTCGGGCGATGTCGTCTCCCCGGAACCGATCTCGACGAACCGGACCCAGCCCACGTCCTGTTCGTCGACCCAGCGGTACGCCACGCGCTGCCCGTCGGGGGACAGGTGCGCCCACGCGTACGTGCGCCCGCCTGCGACCTCGGTGGTCTTTTCGAGGTAGGTCTGTCGGGAGGACAGGTCCCAGGTGCGCAGCATCGAGTCGGCGCCGCCGCCGTGCACCAGGTCGTTGTCCGGGCCGAAGCCGATGCCGTAGGGGTCGGTCGTGTCCCAGCGGTCCACCGGCAGGCCGGATGCCGTGTTCCACACGATGAGCTCGCCGTCGCCCCAGGAGACCGAGGCAGCGCGCGAGCCGTCCGGGGAGAATCGGACGTCGCCCACCCAGTCGCGGTGTCCCCGCAGCCGTTCGACGGTCGCTCCGGTCTCGGCGTCGAGAAGGAGCACCTGGCGCGTGCCGTCCTCACCCAGCGCCAACAGCGTTCCAGTCTCGTTCACGTCCGGCGCCGAGAAGAAGGTCTTCACCTCGGGGCGACGCCAGATCCGCTCGCCCGACCTCACGTCGTACGCCGTCAGCGGCCAAGCGGTGTAGACGGTCCGGCCGTCCGGACTGAGTGCCACCCCTTGAAGGCCGACACCTGTCGCGATCCGCTCTGGCGGGTGCGTTGGAGAACGGAGGTCCCAGACCAGCGCGTACCCGTTGCGGTCCGAGGCCCCTGAGGGGCAGCACGTCTTCCCAGGCGGGAACACCGTGGCGGCCAGGTGGCGACCGTCCGCGCTGAACTGGACGTCGCCGACGTTCAGCGGTTCGTCGGCCGGGAACGTGAGAGGTGTCGTGGGCTCCATGGTGACGGGGTCCAGGAGGCGCACTGGCTCGGTGGACTCCGACGTCTCGAGGGCGACCGCCAGGGTGCGGCTGTCGGGGCTGAAGGCCGCGAACATGAACCCTTGCTCGCCCTCCGGAGGCCTACCGGCGTCGTAGCTGTCCCACAGCCGGCTGGTTGCGGCGTCGTAGAGGTGCATCCGGTTCTGGTCGTCCGAGGAGGCGACCCAACGACCGTCGGGGCTGACGGCCAGCGCCTCCATGAAACCACCCTCAGGGGTTCCCGATCGGACCAGGAGCGGCTGCTGGACCAGCGCGGCCAGCAGGTTGGTCCGGATCTCCGGAGAGTCGTCCAGCCGTGCTCCCGCGGCCGCGAGCAGGAGCGAGAGGCTGATGTCGTCGGTGAGCTGGGCCCGTACGCCGACCCGCCGTGCGTCGGCGGAGACGGCCGCTTGTTGCGCCCGGGCGGCGTTCTCGTTGGCGCGGTCGGACTGGACGGCAGCCATCCCGCCTGCGACGAGGGCGAGGACGAGGAGGACGGTCGCTCCGCCGAGCACGATCCGCAGGCGGCCGATCAACCGGGCCTGCGCGCGTGCTCGCTCGGCCGCACTCCGCTCCTCGATCTCGGCGACGGTGCGTGCCCGGCCGAGGAACTCCCGCTCGGAGTCGGTCAGGGCGGAGGTCGTGCGGTGCTGCCAGTCCAGGGCCCGGACCAGCCGGACGCCACGGTAGAGCTCGCTGTCGGGGCGGCCCATCAAGTCCCAGGCGTCGGCAGAGGTGGAGAGGTGGTGCAGCAGTCGCTGGCCCTCGACGTCGTCGTCGAGCCAGGAGCGCAGCCGCGGCCAGGCACGCGCCAAGGCTTCGTGGGTGATCTCGAGGGCTCCCTCGTCACTGGTGACCAGGCGGGCAGCCACGAGCGCGTCGATCATCCGGTCGTGGTCGGTGTCGGCTGCGATGAGTCGGCGGGGCACCCGGGAGCGAACCGCCTCCCCGTCCGGTCCCGGCGACACAAGTCGGAGCATCAGGTCGCGCAACAGCGGTCGGTGCTCGGGATCGGTCTGCGCATACAGCCGCTCGGCGGACTGGGCGACGGCGCCGTGGATCCCGCCGGTGGCGCGGTAGCCGTCGACGGTGAGCGTGGTGCCCTCGCGCCGCTTCCAGGTCTCCAGCAGCGCGTGCGAGAACAGGGGCAGGGCACCCGGGTCCCCCTCGACCTCGCGGACAAGCAGGTCGATGAGGCCGGGTTCGAGGTGGAGTCCGGCCTGCCGGGCCGGCGCCTCCACGGCCTGGCGCAGGCCCTCCTCGCCGAGCCCCGCGACGAGGTGCAGGCCTTCCTCGACGTGACGGCCCAGGTCCGGGTGGGCCGCCAGGTCGGCCAACCGGTCCGAGCGCAGGGCGATGACCACCGTCCGGGTGTCGAGCTCGGCCACCAGGGTCCGGATGAACTCGGTCCGCTCCTCGACCTCCTCACAGACGGTGAAGACCTCCTCGAACTGGTCGACCAGGAGAACGGTGCTCGGCGGTGCGCCGGCCAGCGCGGTCCACGCCTGGCGCGGGTGTCGGCCCGGGGTGATCACCTGGCTCGCCCGGCCGAGGTCGCGCAGCGCAGCCGCCAGGCCGGCGCGCAGGAGTGAGGACTTCCCGGAGCCGGACGGCCCGACCAGCGCGAGCAGCGAGCTGCGGCGCAGCACACGCAGGCACGACTCGACGTCGGCCTCCCGGCCGAAGAAGCGGTCGACGTCGTCGAGCTCGTAGGCGAGGAGCCCCTGGTAGGGGCAGGTGGCGCGCACCTGGGTGGGCGCTTCGACGCCCAGGAGCGAGGCGTCCTGGCGCAGGATGGCGGTCTCCAGCGAGATGACGTCCGGCCCGGGATCGATGCCGAGGTTCTCGGCCAGCACCGCCTTGAGCTGATGGATGGTGCGGAGCGCATCGCCCTGCCTGCCGGCCAGGTACTGGGCATGCGCCAGGAGCGCCCACCGACGTTCGCGCAGCGGCGCTGCGCCGACCAGCGTCTGCGCCTGGGCCAGCACCTCCGGGTGCCGGCCGGCTGCGATGTGCGCCTCGATGCGGAGCTCCTCGGCATCGAGGCGCAGCTCGTGAGGCGCCGTACCTCGGTCTCGGCGCCCGCCCAGCCCGCCAGGTCGTCGAATGGCTCGCCCCGCCACCACGACAGGGCTTCCGTCAGCTGGAAGGCCGCGCGATCGGGCTCACCCAGCAGCAGCATCTCGCGGCTGCGGGCCACGCTCCGCTCGAAGCGTTGCACGTCCACCTCGTCGGCAGGCAGGTCGAGCCGGTATCCGGAGGAGGACGTGAGGATGGCCTCCTGGCCGAGCAGCTTGCGGAGCCGGACGACGCAGCCCTGGATGTTCTTGGCAGCCGACGCCGGGGGCCGGTCGCCCCACACGGCGTCCGCGAGCTGGTCGGTGCTCACCGGTCGCCCGGCGCGCACCACCAGCGCCTCCAGGATGATGCGGTCGCGCCGGCCCAACGCTCCCGAGTCGTCGACGGTCAGCGGGCCCAGTACGGCGATGCCCACTCCCGCCACGATCCGCTCCGCCCCGAGGGTCGTCAAGCATCGCGATACCGGCGAGATACCGGCACTGGACCAGGGGGATACCGCCCGGCGGCAACGTCGACTCGTCGGGCCACCCGGTCCGGCCCGTCACCAAGGAGCATCGTCATGAACAACTACTCGATCACCTCCGACTCCCGCCGCTGGTGGTGGCTCCCGGCCACCGCCGGAGTGATCAGCGCCGCAGCCGTCACCGCCATCCTGGTAGTCCCCGCCACGGGCACCGGGTCGTTGTACGAACCCCCCACGAACGGGGTCGGCGACGTCGGCACCGGCACCGTCGTCGAACGGCCCTGCTACCTGGCCCGACGCGACTGGAACACCGTCAGGGGCTGGGAGCAGCCCGTGTGCACGACCCGCGTGGGCCGTGCCGCAGACGACATGAGTCCTCGCGTTCGCCGACCGGCGGAGGATCACCGGCCATGAGGGGAAGCGCCGCCGCACCCTCGGGCTCCAGCCCGAAACAAGCCGACGCGGATTCTGCTGGTGGGTGGTCCGAGCACGGGACAGTGCGGTGCGTGAGCCACCTTTTCGGAGTCCGGAATGTGGCTCAGGCACCGCTCCCCAGCAACGATCAGTCCTTGCCGTGCCACGACTCCCACAGCGCCGCGTAGGACCCGCCGGCGGCGACGAGCTCGTCGTGCGAGCCGAACTCCGCGATCACGCCGTCCTCGACACGAATGGTTAACGGCCGAGGTCCGGCACCACCTCGGCGCCCGGCAGGTCGGCGAGCAGCCGCCCCGGCACCAGCAGCTTGGAGCGGCGTACGCCGCTGCCGATCACCACGACGGGCTCCTCGAGGAGCGCGTCGTGCACCAGGACGCGCCAGCCGTCGGGCAGCCCGAGGGGGGTGATCCCGCCGTACTCCATCCCGGTCTCGGCCACCGCGCGCTCCATCGGCAGGAACGACGCCTTGCGGACGTCGATCATCTTGCGCACCAGTGTGTTGACGTCGGCACGGGTGTCGGCGCGGACCACGCAGGCGGCGATCCGCTCGTCGCCCGCGCGGACCCCGGAGACCACGACGCAGTTGCCACCGGCGCTCATCGCGATGCCGTACGCCTCGCTCATCGCCGCGGTGTCGGCCAGGTCCGGGTCGATCTCGACCACGGCGACCTCGGCGGCGCCCGGCCAGTCGGCCAGCGCCGCGGCCACGGGAGCGGCGACCAGGCCCGGATGATCGGCGGCCGGCAGGGAGGTCAGGGTCGGGAAGCTCGGGAGCGTCACGCGCCCATCATGCGCCATTCATCCGGAGGTCACCGGGCGGTCCCCCGGGCCGGGCAACCTGAGGGCATGACGGTGACCCGACAGGCGCTGAGCTCGGCCCCGTCGTTGGTCCTCACGCCTGCCGTGGTCGCGCACCGCGGCGCCAGCGGTCACCGTCCCGAGCACACGCTCGACGCCTACCGGACAGCCATCCGGATGGGCGTGGACGACATCGAGCTGGACCTCGTCGCCACGCGCGACGGGGTGCTGGTCGCCCGCCACGACCTCGAGCTCAGCACGACGACCGACGTCGCGCGCCGTGCTGAGTTCGCCCACCTGCGCCGCACCCTCGTCGTCGACGGGGTGGCCCAGCGTGGCTGGTTCGTGCAGGACTTCACCCTGCCCGAGCTCAAGACCCTCGCCACTCGCGAGCGGATGCCCGGCACCCGCCCCGCCAACACGGCGTACGACGGTGCGGAGGGCGTGCCGACGCTGACCGAGGTGCTCGCGATGGTCGGTGCGGAGTCGGCCCGTCGTGGTCGCCCCGTCGGCGTGCTGCTCGAGCTCAAGCACGCCACCCATCACGACGCGATCGGCCTGCCGCTCGACGTGCCGCTGATGCGCGAGCTCGCGCGCCAGGGGCTCGACCATCCCTGGGCGCGGGTGGGCCTCATGTCGTTCGAGACCACCATCCTGCGCCGACTGGCCGGGCGCACCCGGCTGCCGCTGATCCAGCTCGTCGAGACGCCGCACCGCCGCCCGGCCGACCTGGTCGCGGCCGGCGACGCGCGCACCTTCGGCGACCTGCTCACGCCCGAGGGGCTGGCCTGGATCGACGAGTACGCCGACGGCATCGGTCCGCACACCTCCATGGTTCTGCCGCGCGACGGCCGGGGAGCGATCGACTCTCCCTCCTCGCTGGTCCGCGACGCCCACCGCCGCGGCCTGACCGTGCACGTGTGGACCGTGCGGGGCGAGAACCGGTTCCTGCCGACCAACCTGCGCCACGGCGAAGCGCCCGACGAGCTGGGCGACATGGCCGCCGAGGTCCACGCGCTGCTCGCGGCGGGTGTCGACGGGGTGATCACCGACCACCCCGAGATGGCGCTGGCGGCCGTGCGCCACAGCCCCTAGCACCGGCGTACCCTCAGGGCGTGACGACCTCCGCGCCCACGACCGACGTCTCCGCAGCGCTCCTCGAGCGGATCCGCGCGTCCGTCATCGGCGACGACCAGGTGATGCAGGGCCCCTACGGTCCGCGGCGGGTGACGTACGCCGACTACACGGCGTCGGGGCGCAGCCTGAGCTTCATCGAGGACTTCATCCGCACCGAGGTGCTGCCGGCCTACGCCAACACCCACACCGAGGCGAGTGGCACCGGCCTGCAGACGACGCGGCTGCGCGAGGACGCGCGGCGGATCATCCTCGACGAGGTCGGCGGTGGCGACGAGGAGGTCGTGGTCTTCTGCGGCTCCGGGAGCACCGCCGCGATCGACAAGCTGATCGGCATCCTCGGTCTGCGGATCCCGGCCGGGCTCGACGACGTCTACGACCTCAGCGCCCAGATCCCGGCCGACGAGCGTCCGGTCGTGTTCATCGGGCCCTTCGAGCACCACTCCAACGAGATCCCGTGGCGCGAGACGATCGCCGACGTCGTCACCATCCACGAGGACGCCGACGGGCGCGTCTCCCTCGACCACCTCCGCCAGGAGCTCGAGCGCCATGCCGACCGGCCGCTGAAGATCGGCTCGTTCTCCGCCGCGTCCAACGTGACCGGCATCGTCACCGACACCGAGGGCGTCGCCGACCTCCTGCACGAGCACGGGGCGTTGAGCTTCTGGGACTTCGCGGCCTGCGCCCCCTATGTCGACATCGAGATGCACGGCCCCGGCCGCTCCCACAAGGACGCCATCTTCATCAGCCCGCACAAGTTCATCGGCGGTCCCGGCACCCCCGGTGTGCTCGTCGTGCGTCGCGAGCTGATGACCAACCGGGTGCCGGTCGTCCCCGGGGGCGGCACGGTCATGTACGTCAACACCACCGACCACCGCTACCTCGACGACCCGGCCCACCGCGAGGAGGGCGGCACCCCCGCGATCGTGGAGTCCATCCGCGCCGGTCTGGTCTTCCAGCTCAAGCAGGCGGTCGGCGTCGAGACGATCCAGGCGCACGAGGAGGAGATGCTCGCCCGCGCGGTCGAGGCGTGGGTGGCCGAGCCGACCATCCAGATCCTCGGCAACCTCGACTCGCAGCGCCTCTCGATCGTCTCCTTCGTGATCAAGGCACCGGACGGCTCCTACCTCCACCACAACTATGTCGTCGCGCTGCTCAACGACCTCTTCGGCATCCAGACCCGTGGCGGCTGCTCGTGCGCCGGCCCCTACGGGCACCGGCTGCTCGACATCGACCTCGACACCAGTCACCAGTTCGAGGCCCAGATCGCGGACGGCTGCGAAGGCATCAAGCCCGGCTGGGTGCGGGTGAACTTCAACTACTTCGTCGACGAGGAGGTCTTCACCTACGTCGTGGACGCCGTCCGTCTCGTGGCGCGCGAGGGGTGGCGGCTGCTCGGCGACTATCGCTTCGACCCGTTGACCGGTCTGTGGCACCACCGCACGGGCCCGGTCGAGCCGCCGCTGCGCCTCGCCGACGTGTCGTACGCCGCAGACGGCACGATGACCTGGCCCGCGCACACGACGACGGCCCCCGCCTCGGTGCTCCGTGAGCACCTCGACGAGGGCCGCGCGATCATGGCCGCCGCATCGCCCCCGGACTGGTCCGACCCGGCCCACCTGGGCGCGGACTTCGACGACCTGCGGTGGTTCGCGCTGCCGGCCTGCTCACTTGCGTGAGGGCCACACCGTCGCCGCCAGACCGGCGGCGCCGGCCGCCAGCCACGGGACCGGGAGCAGCCAGCGCAGGTCGTCGGTGGCGACCACGTCGCCCTGGATGAGCGCCCACACGAGCACGATGCCGGCGAAGGCGACGCCCATGACGAGCTGGGTGATGTTCACGGGGTGCCACCCGGGCGCCTTCTGCGGGGCGTCGAGCGGACCGGTCATCGGCTCGTCGTAGCCGGCGCTGTCGTAGTCGCTGTAGGTGTCGCTGTTCTCGGTCATGTCAGGCTCCTCAAGCCGCTTCGCGGACGACGATCTCGCCGACGGCCATGTCGATGGTGATGGTCATGTCGGGGACGTCGTCCCCTCCGTCGAGGAAGCTGTCGACGTGGAGGTCGAAGCCGTCCTGGCGTTGGTCGAAGACCCGGCTGTCGCCGGCGCCGACCTGGGTCACCACGTTGACGTCCATGCCGTCGGGCACGACGACCTCCACCTCGCCGCCGAAGCCGTCGATGGTGATCTCGCGACCGTCCAGCGTGTCGACGTCGGAGACCCCGGACAGGTCCAGCAGGAAGGAGCCGGTCGTGAAGTCGTAGGCGTCACGCACCTGGCTCGCGCTCGTGGGGGCGAAGCTGTAGCGCTCGTCGGGGAACTGGCTGCTGGCCGTGGCGGCAGCGGTCACCAGGGCGGCCACGATGCCCAGCGCGATGAGACCACCGGCCCGACCCCAGAACGAGCCGACCAGCAGCATCGTCGCGATGATCCCGAGGGCCAGTGCCGGATAGGCGCTGGCGGCGATCGGGACACCCGCCAGGTCGACCACGCCGAGGACACCCTCGGCCAGCGCGACCAGCGCCAGGGTGAAGAAGAACAGGATCGGTCCGCGGCGACGCGGGTTGCGTGGCTGCCGGGGCACGTAGGAGTACTGCTGCCACTGGCCGGGCGGGTCGGTCGGACCGGAGGGGGCTGCCGCGACTGCCGTGGCGCCGCTGTCCGTCGGCTGCTCGTAGCCGTAGCCGTAGCCGCGAGCCGTTCCGGGGCGTCGACCTCTCCTTGCGGTTGAGGAACCACACGACGAGCGCGGCGACGATCGCCACGGGCCAGGGGAACCAGAAGGCGCCCGCCCAGTCGCCCACCGCGCACAGCACGGCGAGGACGCCGACGCCGGCGAGCGCGAGCGAGCGGCTGCGCCGGTCCAGGCCCAGCGGCTCGTCGTCCGTGCCCTCCTCGGGCACCAGGACCCAGGCGCCGACGTAGGCCAGCAGGCCGGCGCCGCCGAAGAAGGCGGCCACCACCAGTGCCACCCGGACGATGATGGGGTCGACGTCGAGGTGCCGGGCGATGCCGCCGGCGACACCGGCGATGTGACGGTCGGTGACGCTGCGGCGCAGCCGGCCGAGGTCCTTCATCTCGTCACGGCTGACGCGGGGGCCGCCAGGCGGCGGTTGCTCGGTGGTGGGGCTGGCGTTGTCCATGGCTCCACTCTCGTCGGCCGGGGCGGCCCGCACCATCGGGGACAGCCCTGATTCGCGGTGCCCCGACCCGGGGTCGACTCGGGGTCGGCTCGGGGTCGGTCCTCATGGTCGTGCACGCGCCTGCCTGCGACGATGGAGACACGATGACCCACACACTCCCGCCCCGAGGCGCACCGTCGCGTCGCCGTGCCTATCGCGACACCTCCTCGCCCATCGCGGGAGGCGTCGCGGCCGGCGTGGCCGCCCACCTGGCGGTGCCGGTGCTGTGGGTCCGGGGCTTCTTCGTCGCCACCGCCTTCCTCGGCGGCTTCGGCCTGATGCTGTACGCCGGACTGTGGGTGTTCCTGCCCGCCGCTCAGGGCTTCGAGGTGAGCTCGCCGGGGCTGGAGAGCGCCACCCGCACGGGCAAGCGCCCGGGCCGCCGGTCGCGGCTGCGCGACGCCGGTCCCGCGATCGCCCTCGGTGCCCTGTTCTTCGGCGTGGTGCTCGGCTTCGAGGGGATCTTCGGTCAGGGCGCGCTGTTCTGGCCCGTCGTGCTCGCGATCGCGGGCATCGCCCTGCTGTGGCGCCAGGCCGACGAGGCACAGCGCGAGCGCTGGATCGACTCGTCGGGCCGGATCGACCCGTTCCGCGCGGTCTTCGGCAACGGCGGCTGGGCGGCGTACGGCCGCATCGGTGCGGGGCTCGGACTGATCGTCGCCGCCCTCTCCGTCTTCGCGGTGGCCGCCGGCCGGGCGACCTTCGCCGTGCCCGTCCTCGTCGCCGGCCTCCTCGGCCTCCTCGGCCTCGCGATCGTGGTCGGGCCGTGGGCGGTGCGGCTGATCAACGACCTCGGCGCCGAGCGCGCCGAGCGGGTCCGCACCCAGGAACGCGCGGACATGGCTGCGCACCTCCACGACTCGGTGCTCCAGACCCTGGCCCTGATCCAGAAGAACTCCCACGACGCCACCACCGTCGCCCGGCTGGCCCGCTCCCAGGAGCGCGACCTGCGTCAGTGGCTGTTCGAGGCCGAGACCGCGGACGCCACCACGCTGGCCGGGGCGCTCAAGGAGATGGCCGCCGACGTGGAGAGCCAGCACCCCGTGGTCGTCGACGTGGTCACCGTGGGTGACTGCGACCTCGACGAGGCCCTGCGCCCGCTCGTTCACGCGGCCCGCGAGGCGGTGGTCAATGTCGCCAAGCACGCCGGCACCCGGCGCGCGGACGTGTTCGCCGAGACCTCGGCGGGCGCGGTGGACGTCTTCGTCCGTGACCGGGGAGCCGGCTTCGACGTCGACGCGGTCGCCGGCGACCGGCAGGGCGTCCGCAGCAGCATCGTCGACCGGATGGTGCGCCACGGCGGTCGGGCGGACGTACGCTCGGCCCCCGGCGAGGGCACCGAGGTCCGCCTGCACATGCCGCGCACCCGCACCGATCCCGATGCCCACGCATCCGACGAGGAGAACCGATGACGCAGACCAGCCCCGACCAGTCGCCCGTGCGCGTGGTCCTGGTGGACGACCACGCGATGTTCCGCGCCGGCGTCCGGGCCGAGCTGGCCGCGACCGGCGCCGGGCTGGTCGAGGTGGTCGGGGAGGCCGCCGACGCCGACGCCGCGATCGCGGTCGTCCGCGACCTCCGCCCGCAGGTGGTGCTGCTCGACGTGCACCTGCCCGGCGGCGGCGGCGTGGAGGTGATGCGCCGGCAGCCCTCGCCCGACACCCTCTACCTGGCGCTGTCGGTCTCCGACGCGGCCGAGGACGTGATCGGCACCATCCGCGGTGGCGCCCGCGGCTACGTCACCAAGACCATCACCGGTCCCGAGCTGGTCGACGCCATCACCCGGGTGGCCGGGGGCGACGCGGTCTTCTCCCCCGGCTGGCCGGTTTCGTGCTCGACGCCTTTGCGGGAACGATCGACGTGGCAGCGGTCGACGAGGACCTCGACCGGCTGACCGAGCGCGAGCGGGAGGTGATGCGACTGATCGCCCGTGGCTACGCCTACAAGGAGGTCGCCCGGGAGCTCTTCATCTCGGTCAAGACCGTCGAGACCCACATGTCGTCGGTGCTGCGCAAGCTCCAGCTCTCGAGTCGGCACGAGCTGACGAAGTGGGCCGCGGACCGCCGTCTGCTCTGAGCGCGCCGGCCCCCCGTCCGGGTGAGGCACGTTTGACACGTTCACGGTGAGCCGGTGGGGTCTAGCCACCAGACCCCTCTCGGGAAGCGAGGCCGCCGTGGCCGCATCCGCCACCATCCCTCGTCCGGACGCCGACGACAGCGAGCTCAAGCGTTCCATCACCGGGCGCCTGCTCTTCTTCTACACCCTGGGCGACGTGCTCGGCTCCGGCATCTACGTCCTCATCGGACTGGTCGCGGCAGCCGTGGGTGGCGCGTTCTGGATCGCCTTCGCCCTCGGCGTGAGCATCGCGGCGATCACCGGAACGGCGTACGCCGAGCTGGTGACGAAGTACCCGCAGGCGGCCGGGGCCTCGCTCTACGTCAACAAGGCGTTCGGCAACCGCCCGCTGACCTTCTTGATCACGGTGTCGTTCCTGGCGGCGAGCATGGCGGCGTCGGGGTCGTTGGCGGTCGGCTTCGCCTCCTACTTCGACACGATCTGGTCAGGCCCGCCGGCACTCCTGGTGTCCCTGGTGTTCATCGCGCTCCTGGTCGTCGTCAACTTCGTCGGCATCACCGAGTCGGTGTGGACGAACATGTTGATGACCTTCGTCGAGGTGGCCGGGCTGCTCATCGTCCTGCTCATCGGCGTCGTCCACATCGCCCAGGGCGACGCCGACTTCGGCGTGCTGACGCGGATCGACACCAGTGGCGACTACGGCAGCCCGGCCCTCGCCGTGCTCGCCGGGATCGCGTTCTCGTTCTTCGCGATGACCGGTTTCGAGAACACGGCCAACGTGGCGGAGGAGACCATCGACCCCTACAAGGCGTTCCCGCGCTCGCTGATCGGGGGCATGGTGGTGGCCGGCCTGGTCTACGTGCTCGTCTCCATGGCCGCCGCCCTGACCGTGCCGACCGAGACGCTCGCCGGGTCCGACGCGGCCCTCCTCGAAGTGGTCAAGGCAGGCATCCTGCCGGTCTCGACCGACGTCATGGCCACCTTGTTCTCGGTCATCGCGCTGGTCGCGATCACCAACACGACTCTGGTCACCATCGTGACGCAGCCGCGCGTGCTCTACGGCATGGCCCGGGAGGACGTCGTGCCGGGCGTCTTCGCCAGGATCCACGAGACCCGTCGCAGCCCCTGGGTCGGCCTGCTCTTCTCCGGCTTCGTGGTGGGCATGCTGCTGGTGATCGGCACGCTGGTGACCGAGGCGGGGGGCGGCATCGACCTGGTGGGCCGTCTTGCGACCGTCACCGTGGTCCTGCTGCTGGCGATCTACGCGCTCGTGATCGTGGCCTGCCTGAGGCTGCGGGGGCACGACGAGGACCAGCCGTTCTTCCGCGCCAACACGGCGCTGCTGGTCGTCGGCCTCGTGGGCAACCTGGCCATCCTCTGCTTCACCGTCTACGACGACCCCCACTCGCTCATCTGGTGTGCCGGACTGCTCGGCGTCGGCTTCGTCCTCTTCCTCGCCGAGTACTTCTTCGGCAGCCGCGGCACCGGCTCCCGCGCGCCGGACCTCCAGGAGGTCTGACAACTGCTGGCTAGGGTGTGCGCATGGAGACCCTGCGGCTGGTGCTGCTGTTCGTCCACATCCTCGGCTATGCAGCGCTTCTCGGTGGCCTCCTGGTGCAGGTGCGGGAGGGCGCCAAGGTCGTCAACTCGCTGATGCGCGACGGCATCGGTACGGCATTCGTCGCCGGCCTGCTGCTGGTCGGGGTGCTCGAGAGCCTCGGGTCGCCCGACCACGCGAAGATCGGCGTGAAGTTCGGTGTCGGCCTGGTCATCCTGGTGCTCGTGATGGCCAACGCCCGCAAGCCGAGCATCCCGCAGGGGCTCTACTTCGGCCTGCTCGCGCTGACGATCGCCAACATCGCGGTCGCCGTGTTCTGGTCGCCCGTGCACGCCTGATCCGCCCCTCGTCCACAGAGCCGGGCGGGGGCACCCGGGTGTCCCACGTCCCGCATAGGGTTGGCACGACATGAGCCCCACCGACGCCACTGATCCAGCCCTGATCGACCACCCGCTCCTCGAGGGTCTCAACGACCCCCAGCGGGCGGCCGTCGTTCACTCGGGTGCTCCGTTGCTGGTGGTGGCCGGCGCCGGCTCGGGCAAGACCCGGGTGCTGACCCGCCGCATCGCGTGGCTGGTCTCCGAGCGCAAGGCGCACCCCGGCTCGATCCTGGCGATCACCTTCACCAACAAGGCCGCGGCCGAGATGAAGGAGCGCGTCCAGCACCTCGTCGGCAACCGGGCGCGGATCATGTGGGTCTCCACCTTCCACTCCTCCTGCGTGCGCATCCTGCGCAAGGAGATCGACCGGGTCGGCTTCAAGTCCAACTTCTCGATCTACGACGCCGCCGACTCCAAGCGGCTGATGACGCTGGTGCTGCGCGACCTCGAGCTCGACCCCAAGAAGTACCCACCCAACGCCGTCCTCCACTGGGTCTCCGACCAGAAGAACGAGCTGCGCGACGCCGAGGATGCGGCCAAGGAGGCGCGCAACGGCTTCGAGGAGGCCTATGCCTCGGCCTACACCCACTACCAGCGGCGCCTCCGCGAGGCCAACGCGCTCGACTTCGACGACCTGATCGCCACCACGGTCCACCTGCTGCAGGCCTTCCCCGACGTCCGCGAGAACTACCGCCGCCGGTTCCGGCACGTGCTGGTGGATGAATACCAGGACACCAACCACGCGCAGTACAGCCTGATCCAGCAGCTGTGCGGCCAGTCGTTCGAGATCGGCACTGCGCTCGAGGAGCAGGGCCACGAGTCCGTCGAGCCCAGCGAGCTGATGGTCGTCGGTGACGCCGACCAGTCGATCTATGCCTTCCGCGGCGCCGACATCCGCAACATCATGGACTTCGAGCAGGACTTCCCCGACGCCACGACGATCCTGCTCGAGCAGAACTACCGCTCCACGCAGACCATCCTGACCGCCGCCAACTCGGTCATCGGCAACAACCGCGGGCGCAAGGCCAAGCGGCTGTGGACCGACGCCGGCGCGGGGGAGCGCATCGTCGGCTACGTCTCCGACGACGAGCACGACGAGGCTCGCTTCGTCAGCCAGGAGATCGACCGCCTCGTCGACGAGTCCGGCGTACGCCCTGCCGACGTCGCCGTGTTCTACCGCACCAACGCGCAGTCGCGGGTCTTCGAGGAGGTGTTCATCCGCACCGGCCAGCCCTACAAGGTCGTCGGCGGGGTGCGCTTCTACGAGCGCAAGGAGGTCCGCGACGCGCTGGCCTACCTGCGGATGCTGGTCAACACCGCCGACGAGATCTCCCTGCGCCGGGTGCTCAACACCCCCAAGCGCGGCATCGGGGAGCGCGCCGAGGCGTGCATCGCCGCCCTGGCCGACCGGGACCGGATCACCTTCTGGGAGTCGCTGACCCGCGCCGCGGAGGCGCCCGGGCTGGCCACCCGCAGCCTCAGGAACATCGAGGCCTTCGTGGCGATGGTGCAGGAGCTCCAGTCGATGGTCGCCGCCGACGAGCGCCCCGATGTGATCTTGGAGTCCGTGCTGGAGCGTTCGGGCTACCTCACCGAGCTCGAGGCCAGCGAGGACCCGCAGGACGGCACGCGGATGGACAACCTCGCTGAGCTCGTGGCCGTGGCGCGCGAGTTCGCCGAGGACCCGCAGCCCGGGCCCAGCGCCGATCCCGCAGAGGTCGAGGCCGGCACCGTCGCGGTCGGGCTCGGCGACTTCCTCGAGCGCGTCGCCCTGGTCGCCGACGCCGACCAGATCCCCGATGCCCCCGACGGCGACGACTCCGGCGTGGTCACGCTCATGACCCTCCACACGGCGAAGGGCCTGGAGTTCCCGGTCGTCTTCCTCACCGGCCTGGAGGACGGTGTCTTCCCGCACCAGCGATCGCTGGGCGACCAGCCCGAGCTGGAGGAGGAGCGCCGCCTCGCCTATGTCGGGCTCACCCGCGCCGAGAAGCGCCTCTACATCTCACGCGCCCTGGTCCGCTCCGCCTGGGGGGCGCCGAGCCACAACCCCGCGAGCCGGTTCCTCGACGAGCTCCCGGTCGACCTCGTCGACTGGCGCCGCACGGCGGCGGAGCAGACGCGTTGGGGTCGGCCGGACCACACCGGCGGATCCACCCGCCTCGGCAGTCCCACCGATGCCGGTCGGCGCAACTTCTCCTCCGCCGCCATGCGCGCCGACGTCGCCGCCAAGGCCAAGCCTGCCCGGGAGATCCCGAGCCTGGCGCCAGGCGACCGGGTGCTGCACGACTCGTTCGGCATGGGGACGGTCGTCGCGGTGGACGGTGTCGCGGAGAAGTCGGTGGCCTCGATCGACTTCGGGTCCGACGGGGTCAAGCGGCTGCTGCTGCGCTACGCGCCGGTGGAGAAGCTCTAGCTGCGCCCAGCCCCCGTCAGGGGACGATGCCGTGGTCGACGAAGGCGCCGAACGGGTCGACCGGGCCGCCGCCACCGGGGCGCACCTCGAGGTGCAGGTGGGAGCCGGTGACGTTGCCGGTCGCGCCGACGGTGCCGATGACCTCGCCGCCGTTGACGCGGTCGCCGACCGAGACATAGATCGAGGTCTGGTGGCAGAACCAGATCTCGGTGCCGTCGTCGAGCGTCACCACGGTCTTGTTGCCGTAGGCGCCGTCGTAGCCGGTCGAGGTGACCGTGCCGTTGGCGACGGCAATGATCGGGTCACCGGAGTTGCCGTTGAAGTCCAGACCGGTGTGATAGCTGGCCCAGAGACCGTACTGGCCGAAGGTCGCGGTGAGGTTGTAGCTGGCGAGGGGGAGAACCCACTTGTTCTCCTTGATCTTGGCCGCCTGCTTCTCGGCCGCCTGGCGCATCTCGTCGAGCTTGGCCGCACGCTGGGCCATCTGCTTCTCGGCCAGGGCGACCAGGGCGGGGTCGCTCTCCTCGGCGTCGGTGCCGCGGGTGTGGTCGCGGCTGACGACGACGCCGCGGCGCGAGAGCGCCTGGGAGGCGGAGGAGCCGAGGGACCCGGCGGCGTTCGCCGAGGAGCCGGCGGTCAGCGTCGTGTCACCGACCCCGGAGGCGGTGACAGCACCACCGGCGGAGATGGCCAGCACGGCAACGCCTGCCACGAGGGGCAGGGACGGCAGGCTGCGGGCCAGCGAACGGCGCGGCGCGGTCGTTGCCCGTCGCTTGCCGTGCACAGGTGCAGCCGGAGCCGAGGTGCGTCGCCGAGGAGCGCGCTCCGCTCGGTGGTTGCCCATAGGGGTGGTTACCAATCTGCCGGGTCAGGGGGGTGGTCGGCAAGACCGCGCACGACTGTAACGGAAAGATCACGGAATCGTGCAACCCGCGACCATCAGGGGTGTGGATCCACGCTCAACGGTCGATATCCGGACGCGCCAGGCTCACCTGCGTACCGCCCGGTAACGGTCGAGGGCCTCGAGGCGCTCCTCCGCGTGGTCGACGATGCGCGCGGGATAGTCCTGCTCGTAGCCCACCTCGGACTTCCACGGCTCGTGGGCCGCCGCACCCGGCAGGTGGTCCAGCTCGGGGACCCAGCGGCGTACGTAGTCGCCCTGCGGATCGAACTTCAGGCCCTGGGTGATCGGGTTGAAGACCCGGAAGTAGGGCGAGGCGTCCGTGCCGGTGCCGGCGACCCACTGCCAGCCGTGGTTGTTGGAGGCGACGTCGCCGTCGATGAGCAGGTCGAGGAAGTGCCGCGCGCCGACCGGCCACCACACGTGCAGGTCCTTGGTCAGGAAGGACGCGGTGATCATCCGCACCCGGTTGTGCATCCAGCCCGAGTGCCTCAGCTGACGCATCCCCGCGTCGACGATGGGGTAGCCCGTGGTCCCGGTGCGCCACGCCTCGATCGCGTCCTCCGGCTCGTCGTAGGCCAGGCCCGTCAGGGCCGGCTTGAGGTCGGTCCAGGCCGAGGCGGGGGTGTGCCACAGGACGTCGGCGTAGAACTCGCGCCAGGCCAGCTCGTTGGCGTAGGTCGTGCGGGTGTCGATCTCGGCCAGCAGCGACCGCGGGTGCAGCACGCCGAGGTGCAGGTAGGGCGAGAGCCGGGAGGTGCCGTCGTGGTCGGGCCGGTTGCGCTCACCCGCGTAGTCGGCGAGCCCGTCACGTCGGAAGTCGTGCCAGCGTCGCCAGGCGGCGTCCTCGCCGGCCCCCGGCAGGTCGACGGGGGCGTCGGCGACGGCCTTCTCGAGGAGGTCGAGGGCGCGCTGGTGGGAGTCGGCAGGCTCGAGGTCGGGGGAGCGCGGCGTGGGGGCCGGCTCGGGCCACCCGTGCTCGCGCCAGGCGCGGGCGAAGGGCGTGAAGACCTGGTAGGGGCCGCCGCTGCCGTTGCGCACCAGGCCGGGTCCCACGGCGTACGGCGAACCGGTGGCGACCAGCTCGACCTCCTTCCCCACGGCCTCGTCGCGGCCACGTCCGTAGGGGGTGGTCTCCGCCGCCACGTGCACGCGCCGGTCGCCGGCCACGCGGGGCACGACGTCGAGCGGGTCGCCGAGGCGGATCGAGCAGCGGGATCCGCTCCGCCAGCGCGAGCACGTTCGCGGCCAGCCAGGCCTGTCGCGCCGGCCCGGCACCCGGACCAGATGGCCGGGTCGACGACGAAGAGCGCGGTGACCGACCCCTCCTCGAGAGCGGCCAGGAGCGCGGGGTTGTCCCGCACGCGCAGGTCACGTCGGAACCACATCACCGCCGAGGTGGAGGAGGACATGCCCGACAACCTAGCCGGGGGTGAGAAGCACCACGGTGGCCCGAACTCGTGCGAGCCCAGCGACAGGTCTAGGGTGCCGAGAGGAAATCCCGCGCACTGTTGCAGACGAAAAGGACTGGGTACGTCGTGGATCTGATGGAGTTTCAGGCGAAGGAGCTCTTCGCCAAGCATGGAGTGGCAGGAGCCCTCGGCAAGACCGTGGAGACCCCGGAGGACGCTCGCGCGGCCGCCGAGGAGATCGGTGGCGTCGTGGTCGTCAAGGCGCAGGTCAAGGCCGGCGGTCGCGGCAAGGCCGGCGGTGTGAAGGTCGCGAAGTCGCCGGAGGAGGCCGAGGAGGCCGCCCGTGCGATCCTCGCCCTCGAGATCAAGGGGCTCCCGGTGAACCGGGTCCTCGTGGTCCCCGGCGCCTCGATCGAGGACGAGTACTACTTCTCCTTCCTGCTCGACCGCTCCAACCGCTCGTACCTGTGCATCGCCAGCGTCGAGGGCGGTGTGGAGATCGAGGAGGTCGCCAAGACCAACCCCGACGCGGTGAAGCAGATCCGCATCGACGCCGGCACCGGCGTGGACGCGGCCAAGGCCGCCGAGATCGCCGACGAGGCCGGTTTCCCGGCGGAGCTGCGCGACCAGGCGATCACGATGATCCAGCAGCTGTGGAACGTCTTCGTCGAGGAGGACGCCACCCTGGTGGAGGTCAACCCCCTCGCTCGCCTCACCGGCGACAAGCTCGAAGCGCTCGACGGCAAGGTCTCGCTCGACGAGAACGCCGGCTTCCGCCACCCCGAGCACGAGGACTTCGTCATCCGCGAGGAGGAGGACCCGCTCGAGGCGAAGGCCAAGGACAAGGGCCTCAACTACGTCAAGCTCGACGGCCAGGTCGGCATCATCGGCAACGGCGCGGGTCTCGTGATGAGCACCCTCGACGTCGTCGCCTACGCCGGTGAGAAGCACGGCGGCGTCAAGCCCGCCAACTTCCTCGACATCGGCGGCGGCGCCAACGCCCAGGTGATGGCCGACGGCCTCGACGTGATCCTCAACGACGCCCAGGTCAAGAGCGTCTTCGTCAACGTCTTCGGCGGCATCACCGCGTGCGACGAGGTGGCCAAGGGCATCGTCGGCGCGCTGGAGATCCTCGGTGACAAGGAGAGCAAGCCGCTCGTCGTCCGCCTCGACGGCAACAACGTCGAGGAGGGTCGCCGGATCCTGACCGAGGCGAACCACCCGCTGGTGACCCTCGTCGACACCATGGACGGCGCGGCCGACAAGGCCGCCGAGCTCGCCCACCAGGCCTGAGAGAGAAACAGAAGAGATGTCGATCTACCTCAACTCCGACTCCAAGATCATCGTCCAGGGCATGACCGGTGGGATGGGTGCCAAGCACACCACGCTCATGGTCGAGTCCGGCGCCGACATCGTGGGCGGCGTCAACGCACGCAAGGCCGGCACCACCGTCGAGCTCGGCGGCAAGGAGCTGCCCGTGTTCGGCAGCGTCGCCGAGGCGATGAAGGAGACCGGCGCCAACGTGTCCGTCGCGTTCGTCCCGCCGGCCTTCACCAAGGACGCCGCGATCGAGGCCATCGACGCCGAGATCCCGCTCCTCGTGGTCATCACCGAAGGGGTGCCCGTGCAGGACACCGCCGAGGTGGTGGCCTACCTCGAGGGCAGGTCCACCCGGATGATCGGCCCCAACTGCCCCGGCATCATCACGCCGGAGGAGTCGCTGGCCGGCATCACGCCGCACACCATCGCTGGCAAGGGACCGGTCGGCCTGGTGTCGAAGTCGGGCACGCTGACCTACCAGATGATGTATGAGCTGAAGGACTTCGGCTTCACCACCGCGATCGGCATCGGCGGTGACCCGATCGTCGGCACGACCCACATCGACGCGCTCGAGGCCTTCGAGAACGACCCGGAGACCAAGGCGATCGTGATGATCGGCGAGATCGGTGGAGACGCCGAGGAGCGTGCCGCGGCCTACATCAAGGAGCACGTGACCAAGCCGGTCGTCGGCTACGTCGCGGGCTTCACCGCCCCCGAGGGCAAGACCATGGGCCACGCCGGCGCCATCGTGTCCGGTTCCTCGGGCACCGCGCAGGCCAAGAAGGAGGCCCTCGAGGCCGCCGGGGTCAAGGTCGGCAAGACGCCGTCGGAGACCGCGGAGCTGATGCGGGAGATCCTTCAGAACCTCTGATCCACGCTCACGGCACTGCCTTCCAGACGGCTCCGCAGGTCCACCTGCGGGGCCGTCTGTGCGCCGTGGCCCGGTCTGCGGGCCTCCCACAGCACGCGCCACACGACGTGGGCGCCGAGCAGTCGCACCGGCGCGACCGCGGAGACGCGGCGCGGCGACGGAAGGGTCGGACAGGCCGAGCTGGCCAAGGTCGACGGTATGGACATGTCTAGCACCCCGTTCTCGTGAACACGCACATCGCTGGAACGATCGTCTTGGTGGTCCCCGTGACCGCGTCGGCCTGCGCCTCCAGCGAAGCAAGCGAGCCCTCACCGTACGTCTGCACCATCAGGCGGGCAGAGCCGACCCGGGTGACCTGGAGGACCGAGCTGCCGAGGCCGTCGTCGTAGGTCAGCCCCATCGTGACGGTGTCGTAGCCGGTGTCGCGCTCGAGCCTCGTCCACACCTGGTTGTCGAAGGTGCGGCACTCCCGGGCGGCCCGCCGGATCGCGGTCATCGCGTCGACGGCCGCGTCCGCGTCGGCGTGCACCAGCAGCTCCCGGCCGTCGAAGTACTCAGGCCCCAGGGCGCTGGTGGCCAGTCGTTCGGTGCCACCGCCGGTGTCGTCGGCCGGCCAGGTGACCTGCCCGCACATCTCGACCTCGCCGACCCCGTCCCCGTCTGCGGACGGCGCGGACACCTCCGTCTCCTCGTCGCCCTCGGGGAGCCCGGCCGCCAGCGGGAAGTCGGAGGGGATGGCCGCGGTGCCGGAGGAGTCGTCGAACGCCTGCATCGCCGCCACCGGCTGCTGCAGGGCCTCGACGGTCTGCGCGATCCCGTCCGTGGGGGCTCCGCCCGGCCACTCGCCGTACGTCGAGGTGACCAGCAGTGCCGGACCGACGGGTACGACATGGATGATCGTGGCACCGCTGCCGGCCTCGCCGTCGAAGGCGTAGGTCTGGAGCAGCGTGGCGGCCGGAGCCGGCCCGAACGCTGACGCGCGGACCTCTGTGGAGGTGTCCATGCCACCGCTCCGGGTCGGGGTCGCGCAGCTGCGGGGCAGGTCGGTGAGGGCCCGGGCGACCACTACGGCCTCCTCCGGGCTGCCGAAGATGAGCAGCTCGCGGGTGTCGGCGGACTCGCCCCCGCTGTTGTCGGCGATCATCCGGTCGCGACTGCCGAGGCCGCGGAGCGGGGCGGTGCCACACAGCTCGAGGTCCCTGAGGCCGGTGCCGGTGCGCAGGGTCGCGATGGTGTCCTGGGGTCCGCCCATGCCGGCGGAGAGGGGGAAGTCGTCGGGGATCTCGCTGGTGGACGGCTCGGTCGTGGCCGGAGCCGGCTCCGGAGCCTGGTCGGACGTGGCGGCCGCGACCTCGTCCCCCGACGCGTCCGGTGAGGGCTGGGTGCCGCAACCGGCGAGGACGAGCACGCAGGCCAGCGTGCAGGTGAGGGCGAGGGCCGGGAGCCGAGCGCGGCGCCGCGTGGGGGTCATGCCACGTAGGACCACGCGGCGGACGAAAAGGTTGCCTCAGCCCCGGGAGCGAAGTGTGGCGAGTCTCTCGAGCACCCGCCGTGAGAGGGCGATGAAGTCGGTGCGCGACATCGTCATGTTGCGATCGGGGGCGAAACCGAGCTGGGAGACGGCGGTCCCGTCGCGCACGATCGCCATCAGGAAGGGGAAGGACTGGCGGTCGTTGAGCTCGATCGAGAGCGACCACACGCTCAGGTCGGAGGTCTTCGACGAGACGGAGGCGAGCTGCGACACGCTGGTGCCGAGGTTGGCCTGACCGCACTGGCGGATCCTGGTCCGCACCGTCTCGACGAACGTGCGGGCCGCCGGCTGCTTCATCGAGCCGACGGTCTGCGTGAGGCCCAGCTGGGAGGCGTTGGGAGTCTCGGGGAAGAGGAACGTGCGGGTCAGTGCGCGGCTGATGCCCTTGCCCTGGAAGGTCGTGCGATCGCAGCGCGTCGCGGCGTAGTTGTTCCTCGCGCGCTCGGGGTCGGTGCCGACCCAGGGTCCACGGACGGCAGACACCGGCGGCAGGTCGACAGCGGACAGCAGGCCCGGGGGCATGCCGGTGTCGAGCGGCGCGCTGGTGCGTGACCGGGCGCGGCCCGCGCACGTCGCCGCACCCTCCGACCCACAGAGCCCGTTGACGGCGGCAGCGAGGGCGGTCTGGGCGGCCTTGTCGCTGACCGCACGCCCCTGGCTCCGGACGACGGTGGTCACGACGAGGCTGCCGGTGCGGGCCATGCCGACGGTGATCGTCGCCGGGGAGCGACCCCACGAGCGCAGTCGGAACGCTCGCGCCTGGTCGCCCACGCGCTTGACCGTGCGGGTGGAGACCAGCTGGGTGCGGGGGTCGGTGCAGCCGGCGAACCATGCGGAGGCGGTCGCGAAGCTCCGGGTGGCCTGTCGGGCGTCGTGCGACATCTCGACGAGCTGGACCGCCGTCGACTCCACGCGCGTCACCCGGCGCTTGCGGGTGCGCTGCTTGGCTCCCTTGCCGACCGTCTGGTTGACGACCCGGGTGGACGAGCCCTCCCACGTGCGGGCGAGGGCGGTGACGCCGTCGGGGTCGGAGAAGCGCTCGCGCTGGCACGGTGCGAGCAGGCCGTCGCCGGAGAGGTTGTCGGTGGTGGCGGTCTGGGACCAGTCGAGACCGGAGCCGAACCGTGCCATCTGCGTCTGGCCGAGCAGCGCGGTCTCCTCGATGATCTGCTCGCCCGTCGTGGTCTCGGGCGCATGGAGGATCACGCCTGCGGACGTCTTCTCCTCGCTCAGGCTCGTCGCTTCTGCGCCCGAACCCGTCGCCACCAGCGAGCCTGCGGCCACCAGCGCCGCGGTCGCGAGGCCGGCACCGATGACCGTGTGGGTGCGCCGTCGTGCGGCACCGCTGCGGCGGATCACGGTCGCACGGGGCCAGCGGATCGCCTCCAGCGGCTCGGCGAGGTCCCGCAGCAGCTGGGGGATCTCGGTCGTCTGGACGTCGCGGTGCAGCGCGAACTGCGACGTGGCGATCTGCAGCTCGCGCTCGCCGTCCGACCGGGGGAGTCCCACGACCCGCCCGATGTCGTCCAGGCTGAGCGCGGAGAGGCCGTTGAGCACCAGCAGCTCGCGCTGGCGGGTGGTGAGCTTGGACAGGGCCTCCAGCGTCGTACGCACGCCGGGGGCGAGCGACTTGTCCCGGTGCCAGATGCGGGCGCTGTGCCGGCGGCGGGCCCGTCGGAAGGCCAGGGGGCGGATGTAGTCGTCGCGGTCGTCGAGGATCGCGACCTTGCGCCAGTGGTGCCAGGCGACGACGAAGGCGTCCCGCACGGCGGCCCGGGCGGCCGGTGCGTCACCGGTCAGGGCATAGGCCTCGTGCAGGAGTCGCGTGCGTGTCTCGACGTAGTAGGCGTCGAAGGTCTCCGGGCTCCTCATGACCGTTCCACGGTACGGGAGTGGCACACACGGCGCACATCGATCGCCGGCCCCCGGGGGGCGGCGTGGGAGCGCGATCCGTGCCGCGGGCCGGGTGATGATGGATCGGCCATGACGTCGCTCCTCACCCGACCCGACACCGCGCGGGTCGACGCTGCCCACCCCCGTCCGCTGGTGCTGATCGCGACCCTCGGCGGAGTGCTCGCCGCGCTGGGCCCGCTCGTCGTGCTGCTGGCGGTGGGTGTGATCGGCTGGTTCGTCACCGACGCCGGAGTGCACGGACTACCGCGCGACGGCATGCGGATGGGCGCGCTCGCCTGGCTCGCCGGCCACGGATCCGGCTTCACGGTGATGGACGCGAGGATCACCCTCGTGCCGCTGGGCATCACCGCGATCTCGGCGTGGTCGATGTGGCGCCTGGGGCACCGCGTCGGTGACGCGGTCTCGGGCCACGGCCCGGACGCCGACCGGATCTCCGACGGCGAGCGGGACTTCACCGTGCCCACCGCGATCATCACCTTCTTCGCCGGCTACGCCGTGGTGGCCGTCGTCGTCGCCACGCTCGCCGCCGGGTCGACCGCGGACCCGTCGGTGCCGCGCGTGCTGGCCTGGACGGTGGCCATGACGACGCTGGTCGCCGCACCCGCGATCGCCGTCGGCTCCGGCCGGGCGGCGATCTGGGCGGCCCTGCTGCCCGCGAGCGCACGCACCGGTGCGGCCGTGGCGGGTGCGGTGCTGAGCACGCTGCTCCTCACCTCGGCCGTGGTGTTCCTCGTGGCCCTGGCGCTCTCCTTCGGCGATGCGGCGACACTGACCTCGCAGCTGCACCCGAGTCCCACCGAGGCCGGCCTGTATGCGCTGATCAACGCGGGGTTCGTGCCCAACGCCGCTCTCTTCGCCGGCTCCTTCCTCCTCGGCCCGGGTTTCGCGGTCGGCGGGGCGACCCTCGTCTCGCCGGGTGCGGTGGTGCTCGGTCCGCTGCCTCTCGTGCCACTGGCGGCAGCCCTTCCCGGCGTCGGTACGCCGGCCGGCTGGGTGGGCGCGCTGATGCTGCTGCCGCCCCTGGCTGCGGCCGTGGCGTCCTTCCGGCTCCTCCGCGGGCGACCCCTGCGGTGGGACCAGACGCTGCTCGCGGGCTGTGGCGGCGGCCTCGTCGCGGGCCTGGGCTTCGCCGTCCTCGCCGCGCTGTCCGGCGGGGCAGC
The DNA here is from genome assembly GCA_963726515.1 of uncultured Actinomycetota bacterium. GTDB lineage: Bacteria > Actinomycetota > Actinomycetes > Propionibacteriales > Nocardioidaceae > Nocardioides. The sequence goes on along the minus strand of CAVSCW010000015.1, from coordinate 638,310 downwards.
CGGTCCCGGTCGGATGCGGTTCGTCGGCCCGTTCTCGCGCGACGTGCTCGTGCACGGCGTACCCGCCCTCGGCATCGGTGCCCTCGTCGGCGCCGGGGTGGTCGCCCTCCTCGCATGGCGCTCCGCCCGTGCCTGGGGCGGCGACGACGCCGAACAGCGCCCGGAGGAATAGGCGTGGGCGCTGGCCACGGCCACAGTGAGCGGGCGCCCCTCGGTCCCGCCCCGCGCGACCTGCGGGTGATGATCGCCCTGCTGGTCGGCCCGTTGGTGCTGGCGACCGTCGTCGGCCTCGTGGTGCTCTGGCCGGACGGCGACCTCGAGATCACGACACCGGGCGCCGACGTGCAACGCGGCACCGCCGAGGTGCAGTCCGTCGGCGTGTGCCGCGAGGACGTCGACGGCTGCCGGCTGGCGCAGGTGGACCTGCTCAGTGGGCCGGGCGCCCCCGGCACGGCCGAGGCGCTGCTGCCCTACGGCGACCGCGCGCCCGAGGTCGAGCCGGGCGACCGCATCGTCGTCTCCTTCGCTGCGCAGGCACCGGCGGGGGAGCGGTATGCCTTCCAGGACTTCGACCGCGGGCCGCCGCTGCTCACCCTGGCGCTCCTCTTCGCCGTCGGCGTCCTCGCGCTCTCGCGGTGGCGCGGGATCGGCGCGCTCGCCAGCCTGGCGTACTCGCTGGTGCTCATCGCGCTCTTCACCCTGCCCGCCATCATGGAGGGCTCCTCGCCGCTGGCGGTCGCCGTGGTGAGTGCGGCTGCGATCATGCTGGTCACCCTCCATCTCTCCCACGGCTTCGACGTGCGCTCGACCGTCGCCATGCTCGGCACCCTCGTCTCGCTGGTGGTGATCGGCCTGCTCGGCTGGGTCTTCACAGGTGTCGGCCACTTCACCGGCGTGGTCGACGAGGGCAGCCAGTACATCTCCGGCATCGCCGCCCAGGTCGACCTGCGCGGCCTGCTCCTCGCCGGGCTCGTGATCGGCGCCCTCGGCGTGCTCGACGACGTGACCGTCACCCAGACGTGGGCCGTCTGGGAGCTCGCGGACGTCGACCCCGACGCAAGCACGCGATCGCTGTTCGCGCGGGCGATGCGCATCGGGCGCTCCCACGCCGCCTCCACCGTCAACACCCTCGTCCTGGCCTACGTCGGCGCGACGCTGCCGCTGATGCTGGTCTTCTCCGCCCTCGAGCTGCCGTTCGGGATCGCCGTCAGCCAGGAGATCGTCGCCCAGGAGGTGGTGCGCGGGCTGGTCGGCGGCCTGGGCATCCTCGCCGCCGTCCCGGTCACCACGGCGATCGCCGCGCTGGTCGCCGGGCGGCTGGTCCGCGAGCGGCGGACCGTGGGATCGGCGCCCTCCCACCGCGCCTAGACTCCTGCGCGTGCCAGCGTCGTCGAGCCCCGCCCGCATCGTCGTGCTCGTGTCCGGGTCGGGCACCAACCTGCAGGCCCTGCTCGAGGCGTGCGCGGAGTCGTCGTACGGCGCCCGCGTCGTGGCGGTCGGCGCCGACCGCGACGGCATCGAGGGACTGGCCCGGGCCGACCGGGCCGGGGTGCCGACCTTCGTGGCCCGGGTCGAGGACTACTCCTCGCGTGAGAACTGGGACCGCGCCCTGGCGGACGAGGTGGGGGCCTTCGAGCCCGACCTGGTGGTCTCCGCAGGTTTCATGAAGCTGGTCGCGGCCGACTTCCTCGAGCGCTTCCTCACCCTCAACACCCACCCGGCACTGTGCCCGGCCTTCCCCGGGATGCACGGCCCGCGCGACGCGCTCGACTACGGGGTCAAGGTCACCGGGGCGACCCTCTTCGTCGTCGACGCCGGCGTGGACACCGGGCCGATCGTCGCGCAGGTGCCCGTCGTGGTCACCGAGGATGACGACGTCGCGTCGCTCCACGAGCGGATCAAGTCCGCCGAGCGCGCGATGCTGGTCGACTCGGTGGGGCGCATCGCCCGCGAGGGCCTCAGGGTCGAGGGCCGCCGGGTCCGCATCGGGACGCCGGCCCCGTAGGCATGCCCTAGGCTGGGGCCACACGACTGGCGCAGGTGGGACACCACCAGGGAGTGACGCGCGAGAGCATCGAACGCCTGGGTGCCCTCGACTCGACATCAACCGAGGAGTCCCGTGTCTTCTGCAGTGCCCGACGCCCGCATCCCGATCAGGCGGGCCCTCGTCTCCGTCTACGACAAGGCCGGACTCGACGACCTGGTCCGTGGCCTGCATCAGGCGGGCGTGGAGCTCGTCTCCACCGGCGGGTCGGCCGCGCTGATCGAGTCGCTGGGCCTGCCGGTCACCCGGGTCGAGGACCTCACCGGCTTCCCCGAGTGCCTCGACGGGCGGGTGAAGACCCTGCACCCGCGCGTGCACGCCGGCATCCTCGCCGACCGACGACTGGAGTCCCACGTCGCGCAGCTCGAGGAGCTCGGCGTGGAGCCGTTCGACCTCGTCGTGAGCAACCTCTACCCCTTCACCGACACCGTCGCCTCGGGCGCGAGCCCTGACGAGTGCGTGGAGCAGATCGACATCGGGGGTCCCTCGATGGTCCGCGCCGCCGCCAAGAACCACCCGAGCGTCGCGATCGTGACCTCGCCCGCGGCGTACGACGACGTGCTGGGCGCGGTGGCGGCCGGGGGCTTCACCCTGGCCCAGCGCCAGCGCCTGGCGGCCGAGGCCTTCGTGCACACCGCGACCTACGACGTCCATGTGGCGTCGTGGATGGGCAACGTGCTCACCGACACCAGCGAGGGATCCGGCTTCCCGGCGTGGATGGGTGCGACCTGGAACAAGGAGGCGGTGCTGCGCTACGGCGAGAACCCGCACCAGGGCGCCGCGATCTACACCAACGGCTTCCTGCCGGGCGGCCCCGGACTCGCCCAGGCCACGCAGCACCACGGCAAGGAGATGTCCTACAACAACTACGTCGACGCCGACGCGGCCCGCCGGGCGGCCTACGACTTCGACGAGCCGGCCGTGGCGATCATCAAGCACGCCAACCCCTGCGGCATCGCGGTCGGCGCGGATGTGGCTGCCGCCCATCGCTCGGCCCACGACTGCGACCCGGTCAGCGCCTTCGGCGGCGTGATCGCCACCAACGTCCCCGTGTCGGTCGAGATGGCCCGTCAGGTCGCGGAGATCTTCACCGAGGTGATCGTGGCTCCCGGCTACGACGACGGTGCGATCGAGGCCCTGCAGGCGAAGAAGAACATCCGGGTCCTGGAGTGCGCGCCGCTGGCGCGCGGCGGCGCCGAGATGCGTGCGATCTCGGGCGGTCTGCTGCTGCAGGAGCGGGACCTGATCTCCGCCGAGGTGGAGGGGGGTGGCGATGACCCGTCCGCCTGGACCCTCGCGACCGGGGAGGCCGCCTCCGCGGAGGTGCTGGCCGACCTGGCGTTCGCGTGGCGCGCGTGCCGTGCGGTGAAGTCCAACGCCATCCTGCTCGCCGTCGACGGCGCCTCGGTGGGCGTCGGCATGGGCCAGGTCAACCGCGTCGACTCCTGCCGGCTCGCAGTGGAGCGGGCGGGGGAGCGTGCCTCGTCGGCCGTCGCCGCCTCCGACGCGTTCTTCCCCTTCGCCGACGGACCGCAGATCCTCATCGACGCCGGGGTGAGGGCGATCGTGCAGCCCGGCGGGTCGGTCCGCGACCCCGAGGTCGTCGCCGCGTGCGAGGCGGCGGGCGTGACGATGTACCTCACCGGCACCCGGCACTTCTTCCACTGATGCCTAGACTGCCCGGCGTGACGGCACAGACCCTGGACGGCGCGGCCACCCTGCGGACCATCAAGGCGGAGCTCGCCCAGCGCGTCGCCGCACTGCGGGAGCAGGGGGTCACGCCGGGTCTGGGCACGGTCCTCGTCGGAGACGACCCCGGCTCGCAGTGGTACGTCGGCGCGAAGCACAAGGACTGCGCGGAGATCGGCATCACCTCGATCCGGCGCGACCTGCCCGCCACCGCCACCCAGGGCGAGGTCGAGGCCGTCATCGACGAGCTCAACGCCGACGCCGGCTGCACCGGCTTCCTGGTGCAGCAGCCGACCGGCCTCGACGAGTTCGCGCTGCTCTCGCGCGTGGATCCGGACAAGGACGTCGACGGCCTCCACCCGATCAACCTCGGCAAGCTGGTGCTGGGTGAGGCCGGCCCCCTGCCGTGCACCCCGGTCGGCGCGATCGAGCTGCTCCGGCGCCACGGCGTGCAGATCGCGGGCGCCGAGGTCGTCGTCGTGGGCCGCGGGCTCACCGTCGGGCGCCCCCTGGGCCTGCTGCTCACCCGCCGCTCGGAGAACGCCACGGTCACGCTGTGCCACACCGGCACCGTCGACCTCGCCGCCCACGTGCGGAACGCCGACATCGTCGTGGCGGCCGCGGGCGTGCCCGGCATCATCACCGCCGACATGGTCAAGCCCGGCGCAGCGGTCCTCGACGTCGGTGTCTCCCGGGTCGACGGATCGGTCACCGGCGACGTGCACCCGGACGTGTGGGACGTGGCCGGCTGGGTCTCGCCCAACCCCAAGGGGGTCGGTCCGATGACCCGCGCGATGCTGCTGAGCAACATCGTCGAGATCGCCGAGAAGTCTCATGCGGGCCTGACGTGAGCGACGTGAGCGAGCCCGAGCACATCGAGCCCGTCGACCCCGAGGACCCGCGCCGCTACCCCTCGACCATCGGCGGCATGTTCTACCTGCTCGTGCTCGGCATCGTCGCGGTGGCCCTGGCCATCGTCGCTCTGGACGAGTGGCGCACCGGCATCCGGCTGATGGGGGGCGCGCTGGTCCTCGGCGCCGTCGTACGCCTCGGGCTGAGGAGCCGCGACGCCGGCATGCTCGCCGTACGCCACAAGGTGCTCGACGCGGTCATCCTGCTCGTGCTCGGCGGCGCGCTGATCTTCCTCGCGGGCTCGATCCCGGACCAGCCGGGGTTCTAGCCCCGGCTGGTCAACGCACTCGGCTCAGATGAGCCCGAGCTCGGTCACCGCGGCGCGCTCCTCGGCGAGCTCGGCGGTCGAGGCGTCGATCCGGGCGCGGGAGAAGTCGTCGATCTCGAGACCCTCGACGATCGACCAGTCGCCACCGGAGGTGGTCACCGGGAACGAGGAGATCAGGCCCTCGGGCACGCCGTACTCGCCCTGCGAGGCGACGGCCATCGAGACCCAGTCGTCCTGTGCCGAGCCGAAGAGCCAGTCGCGGGCGGCGTCGATGGTCGCCGATGCGGCCGACGCGGCCGACGACGAGCCACGGGCGTCGATGATCGCGGCGCCACGCTTGGCGACGGTCGGGATGAAGTCGTTCTCCAGCCAGGCCTGGTCGCCCACCAGCTCGGCGGCGTTGCGCCCGCCGACCTCGGCGTGGAAGAGGTCGGGGTACTGGGTGGCCGAGTGGTTGCCCCAGATCGTCATCTTCTTGATGTCGGTGACGCTGGCGCCGGTCTTGGCCGCCAGCTGCGAGATCGCCCGGTTGTGGTCGAGGCGGGTGAGCGCGGAGAAGCGCTCGCGCGGGATGTCGGGGGCGTTGCTCATCGCGATGAGGGCGTTGGTGTTGGCCGGGTTGCCGGTGACACCGATCCGCACGTCGTCGGCGGCGACCGCGTTGAGGGCCTTGCCCTGCGCGGTGAAGATGGCGCCGTTGGCCGACAGCAGGTCGCCGCGCTCCATGCCGGGGCCGCGCGGGCGCGCGCCGACGAGCAGGGCCAGGTTGACGCCGTCGAAGATCTTCTCGGCGTCGGAGCCGATCTGTACGCCGGCGAGCTGCGGGAACGCGCAGTCGTCGAGCTCCATCACGACGCCCTCGAGCGCCTTCAGGGCGGGCTCGATCTCGAGCAGGCGCAGCTCGATCGGGCGGTCCGTGGCCAGCGCGCCGCTGGCGAGGCGGAAGAGCAGGCTGTAGCCGATCTGGCCGGCGGCGCCGGTGACGGCGACCTTGAGGGGTTCGGAGGTCACGGTGGGTTTCTCCTCGAGAGGTGAGCGTGAGGGTCTGTCCGGCTGACGCTAGCAGCGCCCTCTCCTGCGCGTGCTGCTGCCCGCCCGGCTGGCATGCTGGCGCCCATGCCTTGCCCCGTACGACGTCCGTGGTCGGCCGGACTCCGGGCCGCGCCGGTCCTCGCAGCGCTCGCTCTGACGCTGGGCACGGCCGGGTGCGCGGGTCTCGGCCAGCCGGCACCCTACGACTCCACGGGGATCAACGGCCTCGAGATCCCGACCCCGTCACCGGCCCCGGGCGACTTCGTCGACGGCGTCGACAACCCGTGGCTCGCGCTGGAGCCGGGATCGACCTGGCACTACGACGTGACCGACGACGGCCGGGCCGTGGGCACCATCGACGCCGAGGTCGCCGCCGGCACGACGGAGGTCGCGGGGCTGCGCGCCACCGCGGTGCGCACCACCACTGACATCGACGGAGCGACCGACGAGGAGACCCGCTTCTACGCCCAGGACGAGGACGGCAACGTGTGGCTCGTGGGCGCGGACTCTGACACGGGGGTGTCCTGGCAGGCCGGTGTGGACGGTGCCGAGGCCGGCCTGGCGATGCCCTTCGCTCCGCGGCTCGGGGACGGGTGGCTGACCTTCCGCCTGCCCAACCTGCTGGAGGTGAGCAGGACGGTCGAGGACCAGTCGCGCGAGATGGTGCAGGTGCGCGACGAGGCCGGCACCACCACGCGCCTCGTGTACACGTCGGGGGTCGGCCTCGTCGGGGTCGAGGACCTCGACGACGGCTGGCAGGCCGTGCTCGTGCGCGAGTAGCCGGGTGTGTCCGCGGGGCGGGTCCGGAAGGGTCTGGCCCAACCAGCGAGGCCACTCCTCGTCAGCCCGGCGATACGCTCCAAGCATGGGCGCGCGTGAGCTCCGCGAGCAGCGGCGCGCTGCGTCCCGCGCGCTGCTCGAACAGCTGTCGGCGTCGGAGGACCCTGTCCTTGCCTACAAGGCGAGCCGGTTGACCGGGCTGGATCAAGGCTCGTCGGAGGCCCGAGTGATGCGGGAGCGAATCCCCAGCTCTCCTATGGCCCGGGCGTTGCTGCGGGTGTTCGAGCAGGACTCCAGGACTCTGCACCACACGTACCGGAAGTGGCAGGGTCCCCATTGGACGCTGACCTGTCTGGCGATGCTCGACTACCCGGCCGGCGACGAGAGCCTGCGTCCGCTGGTGCGGCGAGTCCACGACTGGCTGTTCTCGAGCCGCTTCCTCGAGCCGTCGTCGACGGTCATCTTCCCCGGGCAGGCAGACCGGGTCCGGCACTGCGCGTCCATGGACGGCAACGCGATCTGGTACTCCGTCCGGCTGGGGCTGGAGGAGAGCCGCACCCGCGAAATGGTGGACAGGCTGATCGGCTGGCAGTGGCCGGACGGTGGCTGGAACTGCGACAAGCGCCCCGAGGCCGTGCACTCGTCCTTCCAGGAGTCACTGATCCCGGCCCGAGGGCTCTGGGCCTACGGGCGCGCCCACGACTACGCGCCGGCTCTCGCGGCGGCCCAGAAGGTGGCTGACCTGATGCTGCCGCGGCGACTGCTGTGGCATCAGTCCGATGGCAGCCTGATCGTGCCCGAATGGTCAGGCAAGCCGGGGCCCGACCGGATCCACTACCCGATCCAGTTCTTCGACGCGCTGTTCGCCCTGCAGGTGATGGCCGACCTCGACCGCCTCGGTGACCCTCGATGCTCTGACGCGCTGGAGCTGCTGGAATCCAAGTGGGTGTCGGGCGGCGGTTTCCCGCTCGAGGCGCCGAACGCTGTGACCGCCGATCACGTGGTGAGCCGCGGTAGCTACGCCGACTGGGGCCCCTCGGGACTGCGACGCAGCAATCCTTTGGTCACCCTCGCCACGCTGGCCGTGCTGCGCCGGCACGAACTGACCCGGCGCTGAGAGGGTGCCTCTCGCCAGCCGATGACTTCGAGGAGAGCCCTGTGAAGACCGAGTACCACGCCTTCGTCGACGGTGATGTCGGACGCTGCGGCGCCATCCTTCGCCACGTGGAGCCCCGGAGCCTGCGGACGCGCACCGTGTTCAGAATGGGCGAGGACGCTCCTGTGTACCTCGTCGACCATGTCGTCGATCACGACGGTGACGTCCGACAGTGGAGACGATTCACGTACGACTCTTCTGGTGCGGAGAGCCAGCGCTCGGGCACGCGCGACGCCGATGGCACCGTCCACGTGGACGGGACGGTTGCGCCGCAGCTCGCCGACGCCGTCGGCGGGTACGGCGAGCACCTGGTTCTGGCGCAGATGCTCGGCGACGATGCGGACACCTGTTCCTACGTCCAGTTCGACGAGAGCGAGCCCGGAGAGGACGCACAGAAGGCGGAGCTGCACAGGTGCGGGTTCGAGGCGACCGAGCTGCTTGATGGCTCCACCGTTGACGCCGAGCGCATCCAGCTGGTCCTGGCCGGACGCTCCACCAACGCGCACTGGTGCGTTGACGGTGTGGTTGTGAAGTCCGACTGGTGTGGGGCCCAGTCGTTCCTGGTCGACGGCCTCGACGCTCTATGCGCAGGACTTGACGCCGAGGTGGTAGCGCGGATCAGGGAGTTCGCAGCGCAACGGGCGCCGTGACCGGCTCCTATCTGCGTCGGTGGAACCTGAGGTCTCCGTTGGGGAGTCGGTCGGTGCGGTAGCCGGTGTCGTGGACGCGGTGGTGGTGGTGTGAGCAGAGCAGGACGGCGTTGGCGAGGTCGGTGGGGCCGCCGGTGTGCCAGGGGTCGGTGTGGTGGGCGTCGCACCAGGTGCCGGGGGTGTCGCAGCCCTCGGCGCGGCAGGTCTGGTCGCGGATCAGGAGGGCCTTGCGTTGGGCGGGGGTGAAGAGTCGCTTGGCGCGGCCGAGGTCGATCGGGAGGCTGTCGCCGCCGAGGACGGCGGGGAGGATCTTCGCGGTGCACGCGAGCCGGCGGGCTTGGGCGGCGGTGATCCGGTCGCCGGTGAGGTCGTCGCCGGGCACGAGGCCGGCGCCGAGGAGGTCCGCGGCACCGAGCTGGGCCTTCAGCGACGCGAGGGGGATGGTGACGATGACGGTGGTGGCGTCCCCGCCGTGGACGGGGAGCCGGGTGGGGTCGATGGCCTCGAGGAACTGGCACAACGCCTGGCCGAGGCGTCGGGGGTAGGGCAGCCGGGTCACCGGATCGGCAGCGTTCCCACCGGTGTCCCTGCCGGTGTTCCCAGCAGCGTTCGAGGAGCCGGCCTGCTGGCGGGGGTTGGCGAACGCTTCGAGGTACGTCGCCAACCGGGTGCCGATGGCGTCGGGCACGAGGCCGGAGATCCGGGTGGTGCCGTCGCCCTGGCGGCGCATCGTGAGCCGGGTCCGCTCGGCGGCGTTCTTCTCGAGGTCCGCGAGCCGGTCGGCCTCGGCCTGCTCGGCGATCTCGGGGGCGACCACGTCGAGGATCCGGCGGCCGAGGCGGCCGAGCTCCTTGGGCCCGAACTCCCCGGCATACGCCACCAGGTGCGCCTCGGCCAGCGCGACCGTCGAGGGGGCGACCCGCGCGGGCAGGGCGTCCAACGCCCGGCGGATGACATGGGCCTGCGCGAGCGTCACGTCCCCCTCGCGCATCCCCGCGGCCAGCACCGGACGCTCGTGATCCAGCGCCGCGGCGAGGGCGAGGTCGGCGCGGGCGTCGGTGAACCGGGTCCGGGTCTCGTGCGCCAACCACCCGGCCGCGTCCTTCGCGGCCGTGGCGTCGGCCAGGTCGCCGGCATCGGCCAGGACCCGCAACCGCAGCTCCGCCAACTGGGACTCGGCACGGACCAGCTCACATAGGGCGGTCGCCTTCTCCTGCGTGGTCAGGAACGTCGGGTTCGCCCCCGCCACCCCCTTCAGCAGCGCCCGGACCTCGGAGGCCACGACCACGATCGGGTGACTCACGATCGGATCTGTCACGACTGGCCTCCTTCCGACGACGGGATCCCCACGCGCACGCGTGAGGCTCAACGGTCGTCGCTCCTGGAGGCCCGGCCAGCCGGACTATTACGTCACCCTCGCAACTCGATCCGCCGATCTCGGGATAGCGCACTGGTGACTTGTCCTGGTGGCCCGACGATCATTGAAACGTGACACCGACCCTACACCGCCCACCACCTGTTGTAGAACACATGTTCGATCAAGAATCGATCAAATCTGCTCCCACGCGGTGCGCGCTCGAGCTCGTCGCCGCTCGACTCAGTCGGGGCGGCGCACCTGGGTCCGGCCGTCGTCGTCGCCCTCCGGGTTGCCCCAGTGGCCGGGGGCGCCCGGCTGACCGGGCTGCTGACCGGGCTGCTGACCGGGCTGCTGACCGGGCTGGGCCGGCGGTGCACCCCACTGCCCGGGCTGACCGGGCTGCTGCTGCGGGTCGGGCTGGCCCCACTGGCCGGGCGGTGCCTGCTGGGGTGCCTGCTGGGGCGCCTGCTGGGGAGGGGGAGCGCCGTACGGCGGGGCCGGCTGCTGCTGCGGCGCCGGCTGTCCCCACTGCTGCTGCGGGGGCGCGCCCCAGGCGGCACCGGGCTGTCCCCAGCCGCCCTGCTGGCCCTGGTTCCACTGGGCCTCGTAGCTGCCGGGGACGAACTGCTCCCTGCGGCCGCCGCCGAAGTTGAGCCCGGAGCCGGCGACCGGCTCCGCGCCCTGGCCGAAGAGGAGCGGATAGGTCAGGCCGGCGATCGCGGCGCCGAGCAACGGCGCGACCACGAAGAGCCAGAGCTGGATGATCGCGTCGGTGCCGGCGAACACGCCCACGCCGATGGAGCGGGCGGGGTTCACGGACGTGCCGGTGGCGCTCATCGAGGCGAAGTGGATCATCGCCAGCGCAAGGCCGATCGCCAGCGGGCCCATGGCCACGTTGACCTCGTTGCGCTCGTCGGTGACGGCGAGGATGACCCAGAGGAAGACGGCGGTGAGCAGGATCTCGAGCAGCAGCGCCGCCCACCAGGCGAAACCGGTGCCCTGGTCGCCGAAGAAGTTCTGCGCCATGTTGCCCTCGGCGCTGAAGCCCGCGAAGCCGTGGTTGAGGCCGAAGAGCGCGGTGCCGGCGAGCAGGCCGCCGAGGAGCTGGGCGGCCATGTAGATGCCGACCTGGTTCCACGGCAGGCGACCGCCGAGCACGGCCCCGAGGGTGACGGCCGGGTTGAAGTGGCCGCCCGAGATGCGGCCGACGGCGTACGCCATGACGACGACGGTGAGGCCGAAGGTCAGCCCGGTGGCGACGTAGTCACCGCCGCTGCGCATCGCGGCGCCGCAGCCGAAGAAGACGAGCACGAAGGTGCCCAGCGTCTCGGCCGTGAACTTCTGGCCGGTCGTCGGTGTGTCGATGGTGTCGCTCATCGTGAGCTGTCCTCCCGGTCGTGTGGGCCGTACCCCGCGTAGGCCACGGGCACTCTAGCGGCGCGATTGTGCGGGTGCGAGGGTAGGCGAGTCGCACCTCTGCACCACGTCAGGTATCTTGACGTCAAGAGTTATGCCCCTGTCGATCGTTCCGCACCCAGGAGATGTCGTACCCATGGCCAAGATCATCTACACCCACACCGACGAGGCGCCGCTGCTGGCGACGTACTCGTTCCTCCCGATCATCGCCGCCTACGCGAAGACCGCGGGTGTCGAGGTCGAGACCCGTGACATCTCCCTGGCCGGGCGCGTGATCGCGCTCTTCCCGGACCGCCTCACCGAGGAGCAGCGCCTCGACGACGCTCTCGCCGAGCTGGGCGAGCTGGCGACCAAGCCCGAGGCCAACATCATCAAGCTCCCCAACATCTCCGCCTCGATCCCGCAGCTGAAGGCGACCATCGCCGAGCTGCAGTCGCAGGGCTATGACCTGCCCGCCTATCCCGAGAACCCGCAGACCGACGAGGAGCGAGAGATCCGCGCCCGCTACGACAAGGTCAAGGGCTCCGCGGTCAACCCGGTCCTGCGCGAGGGCAACTCCGACCGCCGGGCGCCGGCGTCGGTGAAGAACTACGCCAAGTCGCACCCGCACTCCATGGGCGCGTGGAGCAGCGACTCCAAGACGACGGTGGCGACGATGGGCCACGACGACTTCTTCAGCAACGAGAAGTCGGTCGTCCTCGACGACGCCGACACGCTCTCCATCGTGCACGTCGGCACCGACGGCACCGAGACCGTGCTCAAGGAGGGACTGGAGGTCCTCGCCGGCGAGGTCGTCGACGGCACCTTCATGAGCGCCGCCGCGCTCGACGCATTCCTCGAGGAGCAGGTCTCGCGGGCCAAGGCCGACGGCGTCCTGTTCTCCGCCCACCTCAAGGCCACGATGATGAAGGTCTCCGACCCGATCATCTTCGGCCACGTCGTGCGCGCCTACTTCGCCGACGTCTTCGCGGAGTACGGCGAGGAGCTGGCCGCAGCGGGCCTCTCGGCCAACGACGGCCTGGGCGGCATCCTCGGCGGTCTCGACGCCCTCGACAACGGGGCTGCCATCAAGGCTGCCTTCGAGGCCGGCCTCGCCGACGGCCCGGCCCTCGCGATGGTCGACTCCGACAAGGGCATCACCAACCTGCACGTGCCCTCCGACATCATCATCGACGCCTCGATGCCGGCCATGATCCGCACCTCGGGCCAGATGTGGAACGCCGAGGGCGACCAGCAGGACACCCTCGCGGTCATCCCCGACTCGTCCTACGCCGGCATCTACCAGGCCACGATCGACGACTGCCGCACCCACGGCGCGCTCGACCCCTCGACCATGGGCTCGGTGCCCAACGTCGGGCTGATGGCCAAGGCGGCCGAGGAGTACGGCTCGCACGACAAGACCTTCGAGATCCCCGCCGCCGGCACCGTCGAGGTCCGCAACGCGGCCGGCGACGTGCTGATGTCGCACTCCGTCGAGGCCGGCGACATCTGGCGCGCGTGCCAGACCAAGGACGAGCCGATCCGCGACTGGGTCAAGCTCGCCGTCACCCGGGCCCGTGCCAGCGGCACCCCGGCGATCTTCTGGCTCGACGAGGCTCGCGCCCACGACGCCAACCTGATCGCCAAGATCAAGGCGTACCTGCCCGAGCACGACACCGAGGGCCTGACGCTGGAGATCATGTCGCCCGCGGAGGCGACGACGTACTCGCTCGAGCGGATCCGCAAGGGGCAGGACACCATCTCGGTGACGGGCAACGTGCTGCGCGACTACAACACCGACCTGTTCCCGATCCTCGAGCTCGGCACCAGCGCCAAGATGCTCTCCATCGTGCCGCTGATGAACGGTGGCGGGCTCTTCGAGACCGGTGCCGGCGGCTCGGCCCCCAAGCACGTGCAGCAGCTCGTCAAGGAGGACTACCTGCGCTGGGACAGCCTGGGCGAGTTCTTCGCGCTGGCCGCCTCGCTCGAGCACCTCGCGTCGTACGACGACAACCAGCGGGCCAAGCTGCTCGGTGACAGCCTCGACCGGGCCACCGAGACCTTCCTCAACGAGGACCGCTCGCCCGGGCGCAAGCTCGGCACCATCGACAACCGCGGCTCGCACTTCTATCTCGCGCTCTACTGGGCCGAGGAGCTGGCGAAGCAGACCGAGGACGCCGACCTGGCGGCCGCGTTCGCCGCCCTGGCCGGCACCCTGCGCGAGGACGAGCAGACCATCGTCGAGGAGCTGCTCGCGGTCCAGGGCAAGCCCGCCGACATCGGTGGCTACTTCCGCCCCGACGCCGAGAAGGCCGCCCAGGTGATGCGCCCGTCCGCGACCTTCAACCGGGCGCTCGCCACCATCAGCTGAGCGAGCTGACGGAGTCGACATGAGCACGGGGGAGCAGGGGTTGCCGCGAGCGCCCCTGCTCTCCTCCGCCTCCCTGGTCGTCGGCAACCTGCTGCCGCTCTGGGCGGTGTGGCAGGGCCACATGTCGGTGGGCGACGTGTTCGTCGTCTACTGGCTCGAGAACGTCGCGGTCTGGGCGATCGCGATCGTCAAGGTGCGCACCGCGCGCGGCGCCGGCCGGCCCGGTGCGGCCACGATGACCATGAACGGCCGGCCCGTCGATCCCTCCGACCCGCGGCTGCTGGCGGTCTTCTTCGCGGTCCACTACGGGATCTTCACCCTCGTCCACGGCGTCTTCGCCTTCGTGATGGCGTCCCTCGCCGGCGGAGAGCTCCACCTCGGGACCTGGCTGCTGGCCGGCCTCGCACTGGTCCTGAGCCACCTGGTCTCGCTGTGGCTCAACTGGTTCGACGGGGGTGAGCGATGGCGGGTGTCGCCGACCGGCGCCATGTGGCAGCCCTACCCGCGGATGCTGGTGCTCCACGTGGGGATCCTCATCGGTTTCGGCCTCGTGCTGAGCTCGGTCGGGTCGGCCGAGACCCCGAGCGGCCTGGCCCAGCTGGCTCCCGTGCTGGTGCTGCTCGGGCTGAAGACGGTCGTCGACCTGGGCCTCCACCTCCGGGAACGGTCCCGGGCCGGTGTGGTGACGTCGGCCACGGACGCGCCGACCGGGGAATAAGTCCCCCGGGGGCCGCTCTTGCGCCAGGTGATGACGACCGCTGCTGCACCCACCGACCCTGTGACCGTGAAGGACCTCGACGTCCCCTCGGTGACCGCCCGCCACTTCGGCCTGGCGGTGGTCGCGCTCGCCATGGGCGGCTTCGCGATCGGCACGACCGAGTTCGTGACGATGGGGCTGCTGCCACAGATCTCCGCCGGTGTCGACGTCTCGATCCCGACCGGTGGCCACGTGATCTCGGCGTACGCCGTGGGGGTGGTCGTCGGTGCACCGGTGCTGGCCTTCCTCGGAGCCCGGTTGCCACGACGCGCCCTGCTGGTGGCGCTGATGGCGGCCTTCGCGGTCGGCAACGGCGTCAGCGCGCTCGCGACGTCGTACGAGCAGCTGATGCTGGCCCGCTTCGCCGCCGGACTCCCGCACGGGGCCTACTTCGGCGTCGCCTCGCTCGTCGCGGCGAGCATGGCGCGGCCCTCGCGCAAGGGTCGCGCCGTCTCGCAGGTGATGCTGGGGCTCTCGGTCGCCAACGTGCTCGGGGTCCCCGCGGCGACGCTGCTGGGCCAGGAGCTCGGCTGGCGCTCGGCCTTCTGGGCCGCCGCAGGGCTGAGCGTGCTCACGCTCGCCCTGGTCGTCTGGTTCGTCCCTTCGATCGCCGGCGACGCCGCCGCCAGCGGTCGCCGTGAGCTCGCCGCCTTCAAGGTCCCGCAGGTGTGGCTGACCCTGCTCGCCGGCGCGGTCGGCTTCGGCGGCATGTTCGCCGTCTACTCCTACATCGCGCCCGTCGTCACCGACGTCGCCGGTCTGGGGGAACGGTCCGTCCCGGTCTTCCTGCTGTCCTTCGGCCTCGGCATGGTCGCGGGAACCTTCGTCGCCGGGATCATGGCCGACTGGTCGATCTTCCGCTCGCTCATCATCGGCGGCATCGGCATGGCCGCCACCATGCTGGCCTTCTGGGTCGCCGCACCGCACGGCTGGGCCGCGCTGCCCGTGGTCTTCTTGATCACGCTGCTCGGCTCGGTGCTGGTCGTGAACCTCCAGCTGCGACTGATGGACGTCGCCGGCGACGCCCAGACCCTGGGGGCCGCGATGAACCACGCGTCGCTCAACATCGCCAACGCCCTGGGGGCCTGGCTGGGCGGCCTGGTCATCGCCGCCGGCTGGGGCCTGCGTGCCCCCGCCCTCGTGGGGCTGGTGCTGTCACTCGCAGGGGTTGCGATCCTGCTGCTCTCGGCCGCGCTCCACGTGCGCGGCCGCGACGTCGTACGCACCTGACGTCGCCGCGACGTTGCCGGGATTTAACACACTCGGAACTCCTGCGTAAGGCAGACTTGGAACGATCCAAGTCACGGGGCGGGGGGTCCGCCCGAAGATTCCGGAGGTGGGGACATGGACGACAACACGATCGACATCGAGATGGAGCGCCGTCGGGAGCTGGCCGACCGCAACGTGAACGACGTGATCAGCCTCTTCGAGCGCCGCCAGGACATCCGCGGGATCTACCCGATGGCAGACCTGGTCGCCGACAACGTCGGCTGGGTCGTCTGACCCGGACCGTCGTCCGTGGGCCCGGCGCGTCACTGCCCGGCTGACACGCTCAGTCGAATCCCGGCAGGGGCTGCGGAGCCCACGACGCGCCGTCGTCGGTCGAGCACTGCAGCGCGTCGTCGGTGCCTGCTTCGGTGAGCACGCAGACCTCGTCGTCGCCCCTGGTGAACACCGACCAGTCCGTCGCGGAGAGCGGGGTGGCCCGTGCGTTGCCGTCGGAGTCGATCCGCACCAGTCCCTCGGTCTCGGTCGTCAGGTACGTCGTCCCGCTGGCCGTGACGGCGAGCGAATGCGGGTTGCGGCTGCGGTCGGCGCCCTGCGTGTCGAGGCCGCGCACGGTCGTCCAGGTGCGGCCGGCGTCCGCAGACACCAGCACCTCTGCCACAGGGAGGGAGCCGTCGGAGTCGGCGCCGGTGAACATCACGGCCACGTGGTCGCCCGACCCGACCACCCGGGTGTTCATCGCGCCCGACGGACCGACCACCGGCTGCTCCCACGTCCTGCCGTCGTCGGTCGCCTGCACGCGCCATCCGTCGACGTCGGACGTGGCAGCGACGAGCCGCCCCGACGGCGTGACGTAGGCGACGTAGGCGGCGCCGACGACCGGACGGGCCGCCGGCTCCGGCATCGCGATCAGCGTGCCATCACGTAGCAGCCGGCTGCCGTCGTAGGTCAGGACCGCCGTGTCACCGGCCAGCAGGGGAGCGCCGTCGATGTCCGCGGTCGTGACCTCCTCGAGGTCGCCGTCGGGGGTGAGCAGGAGGGTCGGTCCGTGCTGGTCGTCCACGAGCCAGCCACCCGGGACCGTGGCGACGAACGGCCTCTCGGCGTCGATCAGGCCGCCGGTCACCTCGCCGCGGGTGCGGATGGTCCAGGCGTGCTGGCACGGGTCGAACGGCTTGCCGCACACCTGCCAGAACGCGGCGACGGCGCCGTCCGCGGCGGACACCGTCCATGCGCCGACCTCGTCCCGCGCCAGGAAGTGGCGCACGCCCTCGGGCAGGTCGGGGTCGATGCGGTCAGGGACGTCGCTGGTTCGGGTGGGGTCGGCCGGCTCGGGGGAGGCGTCACCTCCGGGTCGGCCGCCCACGGCAACCCCGATGCCGGCGACCACGACTGCGGTTGCGAGCCCGGAGGCGATCGTCGTACGTCGTCGGTGCCGGCCGGACCGGGCGCGATCGACGACGGCGTCGAAGCCGGGCTGCGGCGCGCGGTCGGCGATCTCGCGCGAGAAGTCGGTGGGCAGGCTCATCGGGGGCTCCTCTCGGACTTCGGCTGGGCGTCGGTCTCCGAGAGCAGCTCCGCCAGGGCGGCCCGACCGCGCGACAGCCGCGCCTTCACGGAAGAACCGGCTGCGACGCCAACGGGTGCGGGTGACGTTGACCGCGACGGTGCGCAGCCAGGCCTCCGGGTTGTCAGCGGCCAGGAAGGAGCGCGGCGAGTTCACCGCCCGCGCGAAGGCCTCCATGACCGCGTCCTCGGCCTCGACCGGATCGCCGGTGACGCCGGTGAGCTGGCCGACGAGACGGCGGTAGGAGGCGGCGTACACCTCCTGCACGCGGTCCTCCGCGCTCGATCGGGGCATGGGCCCACCTTCCCACCGGTCGTCTGCTCTCTCTGGGACGACTCATGGGAAGGCGGGCCGGTTGCATCCCCGGACTGCGCAGTGTGAGGCCCGTTGGGTCGATGCCCCGTGGGACTGCACCGCACGGCGGTGAGAGACTGGCCGCATGTCGACCACGCCCACCGCGCGCCCGCGGGTCCTGTCCGGCATCCAGCCGACAGCCGACTCGTTCCACCTCGGCAACTACCTCGGTGCGCTGCGGCAGTGGGTGGGCCTGCAGGAGGAGTTCGAGCCGTTCTACTTCATCGCCGACCTGCACGCGATCACGGTCGAGCAGGACCCGAAGCTGTTGCGCGAGCGGACCCTGGTCTCGGCGGCCCAGCTCGTTGCCGCGGGCGTCGACCCGGCCCGCGCCACGATCTTCGTGCAGAGCCAGGTGCCCGCGCACACCCAGGCCGCCTGGGTGCTGCAGTGCATGACCGGCTTCGGCGAGGCACGCCGGATGACCCAGTTCAAGGACAAGTCCGCCAAGGGGGGAGAGGGCGCTGCAAGCGTCGGGCTCTTCACCTACCCGGTCCTCCAGGCCGCGGACATCCTGCTCTACCGGCCGCAGTACGTGCCGGTGGGCGAGGACCAGCGCCAGCACCTCGAGCTCACGCGCGATCTCGCCAACCGCTTCAACCACCGCTACAAGAAGACGTTCCGTCCGCCCGAGCCCTACATCCTCGAGTCCACCGCGAAGATCTACGACCTGCAGACGCCGGAGAAGCAGATGTCGAAGTCCATCGGGGGCCTGGGGTGCGTGTGGGTGCTGGATGACCCGAAGGTGCTCTCGAAGAAGTTCAGGTCTGCGGTGACCGACTCGGAGACCGAGATCCGCTTCGACCGCGGGGCGAAGCCGGGGGTGAGCAACCTGCTCACCATCCACTCCGCGCTGTCGGGGGAGAAGGTCGAGGCGCTGGAGGCCGCCTTCGAGGGTCGTGGCTACGGCGATCTCAAGGCCGAGGTGGCGGACGTGGTCCTGGCGACCATGACGCCGCTGCGCGAGCGGACCCACGAGCTCCTCGAGGACCGCACCGAGCTCGAGCGGATCCTCGCCGAGGGCGCCGAGCGGGCCGGGGCCGTGGCCGAGGCCACGCGCCGCGACGTCTACGACCGGGTCGGGTTCTTGCCCGCGGGTCGCTAGGGTCGGTGCCGTGCCGACCATCGGAGTAGCCATCGCGATCCCCGAGCCCTGGGCGAGCGAGCTCCAGGACTACCGCACGTCCATCGGGGACACGACTGCCGCGCAGATCCCTACGCACATCACGCTGATCCCGCCCGCCGAGGTCGACGAGGCCGAGCTCGACGTCGTCACCGCCCACCTGGCGGGTGTCGCGGCCGGGGTGGAGCCGTTCGACATCCACCTGCGCGGCACCGGCACGTTCCGTCCGGTCTCGCCGGTCGTGTTCGTCACCCTGGCGGAGGGGATCTCGGGGTGCGAGCTGCTCGCTGACGCCGTACGACAGGGTCCGCTGGAGGTCGCCCTCGACTTCCCCTACCACCCGCACGTCACGATCGCCCACCACCTCGACGACGCGACACTCGACCGGGCCTTCGACGAGCTGGCCTCCTTCGACTGCAGCTTCGCCGTCGACGCCTTCTCGCTCTACGTCCACGACCAGCACGCCGGCTGGCGGCCCACCCACCACTACTCCCTCGGCTGAGCCATGTCCCTCCTCGACACCGTCAAGCAGCGCGTCGCCCGGCTCCGGGAGCGGCGCCCCTTCATCGACCACGTGGTGCGGATGGTCGAGCACTACGGCGACGCCAACGGCAGCGCGCTCGCCGCGGCCGTCACCTACTTCGCGTTCCTCTCCTTCTTCCCGATCCTGGCCCTGTCGTTCGCCGTGATCGGTTTCGTCTCGCGGGCCTACCCGAACGCCGAGGACAACCTGGTCACCGCCCTCAACGACGTGCTTCCCGGCATCGTCGGCGGGCAGGACGGTCTCGACCTCTCGACCTTCCAGGACAACGCTCCGGGCATCCTCAGCGTGGGGATCCTGCTCGCTCTCTACTCCGGCCTCGGCTGGCTCTCGGGGATGCGCAAGGCACTCGTCGCTGTCTTCGAGGAGCCCGAGGGCGAGCGGCCGAACTTCGTCATGGGCAAGGTGCGCGACCTCCTCGCGCTGCTCACCCTGGGATCGGTGCTGATCGTCAGCGTGGCGGTGTCGGGCGTCGCCACCAAGATCGCCACCCCCATCCTCGAGTTCGTCGGGCTGGGCGTCGGGGCGACGCCTTTGCTCTGGGTGCTGGCCCTGCTGCTCGGGCTGGCCGCGAGCTCCCTGCTCTTCTTCGCCTTCTTCCGGCTGCTCGCGAGCCCGAACGTCCCCACGCGGTCGTTGTGGTCGGGTGCGTTGCTGGGCGCGGTGGCCTTCGAGCTGCTCAAGCAGCTCTCGACCGTCCTGCTGCAGGCGACCCGGGAGGCGCCCGCGGTCCAGGCCTTCGGCATCGCCCTGATCCTGCTGGTCTGGATCAACTACTTCTCCCGCGTGGTCGTGTTCGCCGCCGCGTGGGCGCACACCTCGCCCGCGGCCCGGGCCGCCCGCGAGGCGCTGCTCGTGGCGGAACAGACCGTCGAGGGCCCGCGGATCGACCTCGCCGCGGCAGCGGACGTCGTACCAGCTGCCGGTGCTGCGAGCCCTGCGGCGGTGTCCTCGTCGTCGAAGGCCGCCTTCGCGGCGGGCGCCGCCTCCACGCTGGGGCTGGTGGCTCTCGTGCGGCGACGGAGGCCCTGAAGCCCCGCTCGAGCGGTGGTGGAGCCACATCCTGCCGCGGCGAAATGTGGCTGGACCACCGCTGCGGGTCACGGACACCAGGGCGCGACGTCGAGCGGTGACGGAGCCACGTCCTGGGACGACGGAGTGTGGGTGGGCCACCGCTCGCAGGGTGGCTGGCTGGCGGGCCTCCACCCGTCCACAGGGCGAGCCAGGGGGCTGCTGTCCCCAGGGGTGACTCCTGGGCGTGGTGCCGGTGCCCAGGGGTGTGGCGGGATCGAGCGATGTTCAGCATTCCCGATGACTTCCTGGGCGGTCCCTTCGACCGCGCCACCGCGCTGGCTGCCGGCATTCCCGCGAGAGTGCTCGAGGGCAGCCGATTCCGCTGGCTGCACAAGGGCGTCTACTGCCACGGCGACCACACGATGTCCTGGCAGGACCACGTGGCAGCCGCGCGGCTGGCGCTCCCCGACACAGCCCGTACGACGGGCGCCACCCGGCTGCAGGAGCTCGGGGTCGACGTCGGACCGCGATGGCCATTGCACTTCGTGGTCGAAGGCGACCTCCACCTGGTGCTCGGGGGAGTGTTCCTCCATCGCACCGCGAAGATGCCTGGCGGCGACGAGGACGGCGTGGGAGCCGAGGCGGCGTTCGTGGCCTACTGTGCGGAGTCCCGGACCATCGATGCCATCAAGGTCGGCTGTGTGCTCCTGCACCAGCGGCTGGTCGATCGGGAGCTGCTCGAGCAGATCCTGACGGAGGAGACCTGGCGTCGCGGCGTGTCGGAGACGGCGTACGTCCTGCCGTTCCTCGACGACCGCTGCCTGTCGCTGCCCGAGGCGGAGCTGCTCACGTACGTCGTCTTCGCGGGCATGCCCGCTCCCGAGGTCAACGAGACGATCGAGCTGGCACCTGGGCTCGAGCTCACGCCCGACCAGTGGTTCGGCTGCTGCGCGGTGGCCATCGAGTACGAGGGGATCCAGCACCAGCAGGACCGTGGGCAGTACAACGCAGACATCGATCGGTACGCCGCCTACCGCAGGCACGGCGTGACCTACGAGCTGGTCACCAAGGAGCGGATGCGGTCACCGAAGGCGACGGTCCGGTTGGTGCACGCGGCGCTCGTGAGCAAGGGCTACACGGGCCCGGCGCCGGACTTCGACGGCGCCTGGTCGACCTTGTTCCTGCCGCTGGCAGACGTCGTACGTCCCCTCCGGTCGGCATGACCTCACCACCGGCCCAGCGGTGGTGGAGCCACACTCTGCCGCCGAGAAATGTGGCTGGACCACCGCTCCAGGATCCACCCGGACCTCACCACCGGCCCAGCGGTGGTGGAGCCACACTCTGCCGCCGAGAAATGTGGCTGGACCACCGCTCGCCCCAGGGCCGTGCCAGGGTCAGCCACCGCCAGCGGCGGCTCAGTGACCGTGCTTGATCGCGGTGCGCAGGTCCTTGTTGAGCTGGGAGATCACGTCGAGCGGGATCTCCTTGGGGCAGGCCGCGGTGCAGGCGCCGATGTTGGTGCAGCCGCCGAAGCCCTCGTGGTCGTGCTGGGCGACCATGTTGACGACCCGGCTGTCGCGCTCCGGCTGGCCCTGCGGCAGCTCGCCGAGGTGCGTGATCTTGGCACCGAGGAACAGCGAGGCCGACCCGTTCGGACAGGCGGCCACGCAGGCGCCGCAGCCGATGCAGGTCGCCACGTTGAAGGCACGCAGCGCATCGTCACGGGGGACGGGCACCGAGTGGGCCTCGGGGGCCGAGCCGGTGTTCACCGAGATGAAGCCGCCCTGCTGGATGATCCGGTCGAAGGCGCCGCGGTCCACCACGAGGTCCTTGAGCACCGGGAAGGCGTCGGAGCGCCACGGCTCGATGGTGATCGTCTCGCCGTCGGTGAACGAGCGCATGTGCAGCTGGCAGGTCGTGGTGACCTCCGGGCCGTGCGCGTCGCCGTTGATCATCAGCCCGCACGCGCCGCAGATGCCCTCGCGACAGTCGGAGTCGAAGGCGATCGGGTCCTCGCCCTCGGCGTTGAGCTGCTCGTTGAGCACGTCGAGCATCTCGAGGAACGACATGTCGGGGGAGACGTCGGAGAGCTGGTAGGTGTGCATGGCACCCGGGCTCGACGAGTCGGGCTGGCGCCAGATCTTCAGGGTCAGGTTCATGCTCACTTGTAGCTCCGCTGCTTCATCTCGATGGCGGTGTAGACGAGGTCTTCCTTGTGCAGGACCGGTGAGGTGTCCTCCCCGGCCCACTCCCATGCGGCGACGTAGGCGTAGGCGTCGTCGTGACGCAGCGCCTCGCCGTCCT
Organism: uncultured Actinomycetota bacterium; assembly: GCA_963726515.1. Taxonomy (GTDB): domain Bacteria; phylum Actinomycetota; class Actinomycetes; order Propionibacteriales; family Nocardioidaceae; genus Nocardioides. The sequence goes on along the minus strand of CAVSCW010000015.1, from coordinate 615,769 downwards.
CGGTCTGCGACTCGCCGCGGAAGTGGCCCCCGCACGACTCGCGCCGGTTGAGGGCGTCGATGCACATCAGCTCGCCGAGCTCGAAGAAGTCGGCCACCCGGCCGGCCTTCTCCAGGGACTGGTTGAGGCTCTCGGCGCTGCCGAGGACCTTGACGTTGCGGTAGAAGTCGTCCCGGAGCGAGCGGATCAGGTCGATCGCCTTCTTCAGGCCGGTCTCGGTCCGCTCCATCCCGCAGTACTCCCACATGATGTTGCCGAGCTCTCGGTGGTAGGAGTCGACGCTGCGGGTGCCGTTGACCGAGAGGAAGTGGTCGATGCGGCCGGTGACGGCCGCACGCGCCTCGACCACGGCCGGGTGGTCCTCGGAGATCTCCTCGAACGGGCCGTCGGCGAGGTAGTCGCGGATCGTGTGCGGCAGCACGAAGTAGCCGTCGGCCAGGCCCTGCATCAGGGCCGAGGCGCCGAGGCGGTTGGCGCCGTGGTCGGAGAAGTTGGCCTCACCGGTCACGAAGAGGCCGGGGATCGTCGACTGCAGGTCGTAGTCGACCCACAGCCCGCCCATGACGTAGTGCACGGCGGGGTAGATCCGCATCGGGACCTCGAACGGGTTCTCGCCCGTGATCCGCTCGTACATGTCGAAGAGGTTGTCGTACTTCTCGGTGATGCCGTTCTTGCCGAGGCGCTCGATGGCGGCGGAGAAGTCGAGGTAGACGCCGCGACGCACCCCGTCCACCTCGGGGCCCACGCCGCGACCCTCGTCGCAGACGTTCTTGGCCGCGCGCGAGGCGATGTCGCGGGGGACCAGGTTGCCGAAGGAGGGGTAGATCCGCTCGAGGTAGTAGTCGCGGTCCTCCTCGGGGATGTCGCGCGGGTCCTTCTCGCAGTCGGCCTGGTTCTTCGGCACCCAGATGCGGCCGTCGTTGCGCAGCGACTCCGACATCAAGGTCAGCTTGGACTGGTGCGAGCCCGAGACCGGGATGCAGGTCGGGTGGATCTGCGTGTAGCAGGGGTTGGCCATGTAGGCGCCCTTGCGGTGCGCACGCCACGCAGCGGTGACGTTGCAGCCCATGGCGTTGGTCGAGAGGTAGAAGACGTTGCCGTAGCCGCCGGAGGCGAGCACCACGACGTCGGCCAGATGCGTCTCGACCGCGCCGGTGACCATGTCGCGCGCGATGATGCCGCGCGCCTTGCCGTCCACGGTGATCAGCTCGAGCATCTCGTGGCGGGTGTACGTCGTCACGGTGCCGGCGGCGACCTGGCGCTCCAGGGCCTGGTAGGCACCGATCAGCAGCTGCTGGCCGGTCTGGCCGCGGGCGTAGAAGGTGCGCGAGACCTGGACGCCGCCGAAGGAGCGGTTGTCGAGGAGGCCGCCGTACTCGCGGGCGAAGGGCACACCCTGGGCCACGCACTGGTCGATGATGTTGGTGCTGACCTCGGCCAGCCGGTAGACGTTGGACTCGCGTGAGCGGTAGTCGCCGCCCTTGACGGTGTCGTAGAACAGCCGGTGGACGGAGTCGCCGTCCTCCTTGTAGTTCTTCGCGGCGTTGATGCCGCCCTGCGCGGCGATGGAGTGGGCGCGGCGCGGGGAGTCCTGGTAGCAGAAGGACTTCACCTGGTAGCCGGCCTCGCCGAGCGTCGCGGCCGCCGAGGCGCCGGCGAGCCCGGTGCCGACGATGATGATCGACAGCTTGCGTCGGTTGGCCGGGTTGACGAGGCGCGCCTCGAACTTCCGGGTCTGCCAGCGCTCGGGGACGGGGGCGTCGGGCGCCTTCGTGTCGGCGAGCGGCGTGCCGGGCGTGTAGTAGCCGGCCGCGTCGTCGTAGTCGCCGTCGAGGGTGCCGCTGGCCGAGGCCTCGGCAGCGCTGACGGTGTCGGGCATGTCCATGTCGTGGCTCACGAGGCGACCCTTACTTGGTGATGATGCCGGCGAGGACGCCGAGGGGGACGAGGGAGAAGCCGACCGAGACGATCAGTGCGATGACGAAGCCGATCGTCTTGGCCCGCTGGCGCTTGGCTGCCGTGCCGGTCCAACCGAGCGTCTGGGCGGCGCTCCAGATCCCATGGTGCAGGTGCGCACCCAGAGCGAGCATCGCCACGATGTAGATGAGGGTCAGCCACCAGACGTCGAACGTGTCGACCAACAGGTTGTAGGGGTCGTTGGTCGCCCCGCCCTGCACGTTGATCTTGCCGATGGTGAAGTTGAGCAGGTGCCAGACGAGGAACAGCAGGACGGTGACCCCGCCCCAACGCATCATCAGGCTGGCGCGCGTCGCCCCGGTCTGCTTCTTCATGACGTACTTGGTGGTGCGGGCGCGAGCGGCGCGGCGCCACAGCACGAGGGCGCAGTAGACGTGCACCACGAGCGAGGCGATCAGGCCCACGCGCAGGATCCAGAGCAGCCCCTCGTGCGGGAGCATCGGCTCGCCGATCTCGCGCAGGTGCTCGGCGTACTCGTTGAACGCGTCGTGACCGGCGAAGGCCTTGAGGTTGCCGTACATGTGCGCGAGCACGAAGCCGAGGAAGATGAACCCGCTGAGCGCCATGCCGAGCTTGAGCGCAATGGTCGTGCGCGAGGCCCGCGCGCCCTTCACCAGGGCCGGGGGTGTGAGTTGGGTTGCCACTGATCCACCGTATCGCCCCGTGCACAGAGCCCACCCGTCGCGTCGGTGTGAGGTTTGTCCGGGCGCGCCGTCTTCCGCTCGCGTGTGACACACGACATAGTCGCCTGTGTTGCCCGGACCCCTTTCCCGGACCTTGTGGAGGATCTATGGCGTCGACCGATCAGGGCGTGAGCAGTCCGACCCGTGCGAGCATCGACGCCCGCACCCTGCGCCAGGATCGATGGTGGTTGTCACCGCTGACCACCTTCGTCGTCTTCTCCGGCTTCGTGGTCTTCGCCACGTTCCGCGCTTTCATGGGCCGCGACTACTACGCCTCGCCCTACCTGTCGCCGTTCTACTCGCCCTGCCTGGGCGACTGCGTGGAGGGCGCCTCCGACTTCGGGCAGCCCTTCGCATGGTGGCCGCTGTCCGCGGCGCTGATCATCCTGGTCTTCCCGCTGGGCTTCCGGATGACCTGCTACTACTACCGCAAGGCCTACTACCGCGCGTTCTGGCTCTCCCCCCCTGCGTGCGGGGTCGCGGAGCCGCACCAGGCCTACTCGGGTGAGACGAAGCTGCCGCTGATCCTGCAGAACATGCACCGCTACTTCTGGTACGCCGCAGTCGTGGTCGGCCTGATCCTCACCTATGACGTGCTCCTCGCCTTTCGGCCCATGCCGGCCGAGTACGCCATCGGCGACGGCGAGACCAGTGGCATCCACATGGGCCTGGGCACCCTGTTGATGATCGTCAACGTCGTCTTCATCTGGCTCTACACGCTGTCGTGCCACTCGTGTCGCCACGTCGTCGGCGGTCGGCTGCGCCACTTCTCCAAGCACCCGGTGCGCTACCGGCTGTGGACCTGGGTGTCGAGGCTGAACACCAGCCACGGCACGTGGGCGTGGTACTCGCTGTTCTCGGTCGCGCTGGTCGACCTCTACATCTTCCTGCTCGCCACGGGCACCATCCATGACCTGAGGTTCTTCTGATGCCTGACACGACGGGACCGGCCGAGGGCCGCCACCCGATGACCGGGAACGCGCTCTCAGGTGACGCCCGCGGCGGCATGGAGCGGCACTCCTACGACGTGGTCGTGGTCGGTGCCGGCGGGGCGGGCCTGCGCGCGGCCATCGCCGCGCACGACGCGGGCGCCCGCACGGCGATCGTGTGCAAGTCGCTGCTCGGCAAGGCCCACACGGTCATGGCCGAGGGCGGCATCGCCGCCGCGATGGGCAACCGCTGGCCGGAGGACAACTGGGAGGTCCACTTCCGCGACACCATGCGCGGGGGCAAGATGCTCAACAACTGGCGGATGGCGCAGCTGCACGCCCAGGAGGCGCCCGAGCGCGTGCAGGAGCTCGAGGACTGGGGCGCGCTGTTCGACCGCACCGAGGACGGGCTGATCAGCCAGCGCGACTTCGGTGGCCACAAGTACGCCCGGCTCGCGCACGTCGGCGACCGCACCGGCCTGGAGATGATCCGAACGCTCCAGCAGCGCGCGGTGGCGCTGGGCATCGACGTGTTCATGGAGTGCACCGTCACGGACGTCTTCAAGGACGGTGACACGGTCGCCGGAGCCTTCGCCTACTGGCGCGAGTCGGGGCGCTTCATCGTCTTCGACGCGCCCAGCGTCATCCTCGCCACCGGCGGCATCGGCAAGTCCTTCAAGGTGACGTCCAACTCGTGGGAGTACACCGGCGACGGCCACGCCCTCGCGATGCGCGCCGGCGCGAGCCTGATCAACATGGAGTTCGTGCAGTTCCATCCCACCGGCATGGTCTGGCCGCCCTCGGTGAAGGGGCTCCTGGTCACCGAGTCGGTGCGCGGCGACGGCGGGATCCTGAAGAACTCCGACGGCGAGCGCTTCATGTTCGACTACATCCCGGAGTACTTCAAGGCCGAGACCGCCGACACGGTCGAGGAGGCCGACGCCTGGTACGAGGACAAGAAGAACAACCGCCGCCCTCCCGAGCTGCTGCCCCGCGACGAGGTCGCGCGCGCGATCAACTCCGAGATCAAGGCCGGCCGCGGCACCCCGCACGGCGGGATCTACCTCGACATCGCGTCGAGACGGACACCGGAGTTCATCCGCAAGCGGCTGCCCTCGATGTACCACCAGTTCAAGGAGCTCGCCGACGTCGACATCACTGCTGAGCCGATGGAGATCGGACCGACCTGCCACTACGTCATGGGCGGGGTCGAGGTCGACGCCGACACCCAGGAGAGCGCGGTGACGGGCCTCTACGCCGTCGGCGAGTGCTCCGGCGGGATGCACGGCTCCAACCGGCTCGGCGGCAACTCGCTGGGCGACCTGCTGGTCTTCGGCAAGCGCGCCGGCGAGGCCGCGACGACGTACGCCAGGTCGCTGGGGGAGTCGCGACCGAAGGTCGACGAGGCGCACGTGAAGGCGGCGCAGCAGAGCGCACTGGCGCCCTTCGAGGTCGAGGGCGGGGAGAACCCGTACACGATCCAGTCCGACCTCCAGCAGTCGATGAACGACCTGGTCGGCATCATCCGCACCCGCACCGAGCTCGAGGAGTCCCTCGCCGAGATCGAGGCCTTCAAGGTCCGAGCGAGCACGATGGTCGTCGAGGGGCACCGGCAGTACAACCCCGGCTGGCACCTCGCCCTCGACCTGCGCAACATGCTGATCGTCAGCGAGTGCATCGCCAAGGCGGCGCTGGCCCGCGAGGAGTCGCGCGGCGGCCACACCCGCGACGACTTCCCCGGCCCGAACGACGAGTGGGGCACCAAGAACCTGGTGGTCACCCTGGACGCCGCCGGCACCGGCGTGGACCTCCACGAGAAGCCGTTGCCCGAGATGCCCGACGAGCTGAAGGGGTACTTCGCATGAGCTACACCTTGAAATTGCGGATCTGGCGCGGCGACAAGGACGGCGGCGAGATCAAGGACTACCCCGTCGAGGTCTCCGAGGGCGAGGTCGTGCTCGACGCGATCCACCGCGTGCAGGGGACCCAGGCGGGCGATCTGGCCGTCCGGTGGAACTGCAAGGCCGGCAAGTGCGGCTCGTGCAGCGCCGAGGTCAACGGACGCCCGCGCCTGATGTGCATGTGCCGGCTCTCGGACTTCCAGGAGGACGAGACGATCACGGTGACGCCGATGCGCACCTTCCCGGTGATCCGCGACCTCGTCACCGACGTGTCGTTCAACTACGAGAAGGCCAAGCAGCTGCCGTCCGCGCAGCTCGGTCCTCGTGACGCCGACGGCAAGCGGCGGATGGCGCAGATCGACGTCGAGCGCGGCCAGGAGTTCCGCAAGTGCATCGAGTGCTTCCTGTGCCAGGACGTGTGCCACGTGGTGCGCGACCACGAGGACAACAAGGAGGCGTTCGCCGGGCCACGGTTCTTCCTGCGCTACGCCGAGCTCGACATGCACCCGCTCGACACCCACGACCGGCGCGAGCTGGCCCAGGGTGCGGCGGGCCTGGGGATGTGCAACATCACCAAGTGCTGCACCGAGGTCTGCCCCGAGGGGATCAAGATCACCGACAACGCGATCATCCCGATGAAGGAGCGCGTGGTGGACCGCAAGTACGACCCGCTGGTGTGGCTCGGCAACAAGATCGGGCTGCGCAGCAAGGACGACGAGGGTCGCACCGAGGTCTGAGATGGACGCGCTCGACAGGTCGGTGTGGCTGCCGCACTACCTTCCTGCGTGGAGCTCTCGCGCCGCGACCCTGGCGAGCCACCGCTTCGAGGACGGCCGCCTGGTCCTCGACATCCCGGTCGACCACCCCCTGTGGTGCCCCGACGACCACGATCCGCCGCTGCGGGTGTCCGGCATCCAGTCCGGCTGCTGGTCGGGCCCCGTCGGCAGCACACGCGGTCAGCAGCGCTTCCGCGACGGGCAGAGGGTCCGTGAGGAGCAGCCCCGCTTCGAGGGCTGGCTGCCGACCTCGGGTCGGGTCGAGATCCGGTGCGCGATGGAGATCTCGCACCGCTCCATGGCCGCGCTCTGGCTGTCGGGCTTCGAGGACGACGATGCGCAGGAGCAGTGCGGCGAGCTCTGCGTGGTGGAGGTCTTCGGCAACGCCGTCGCCGAGGGATCGGCCGAGGTGGGTGTGGGGATCAAGGCGTTCCGCGACCCGGCCCTCACCCAGGACTTCGCGGCGTCCCGCCTCGCGCTCGACGTGCGCGACCTCCACACCTATCGCGTCGACTGGGACGAGGAGTGGGCGGTCTTCACCGTCGACGACGTGGAGGTACGCCGCTGCCCCCGCCCGCCGACGTACCCGATGCAGCTGATGGTGGCGGTCTTCGACTTCCCGGAGTGGTCCACCGGTGCCGACGACCACCTGGTGCCGAGGCTGGTGGTCGACCACCTGACCGGCGGGTGAACCGGTGCCGTGAGACCTATCCCATAGGTACGCGCAGTGACCGTGGGGTGACGCTCGTCCTATCCTGCGAGTCATGACCGACCTTGACGGTGGACTGGCCGAGCCCGAGGAGCTGCAGCCCGAGGAGGGCTCGCTGCGACTCGTGGGCGACGGCGACACCTACGACGCCGCTGCCTGGGAGGCCGCGACCGCCGCGGTGCTCCGCAAGGCCCGCCGCCTCGGCGAGGACGCGCCCGCCTCCGACGTCTGGGCCGCGCTGACGCGCACCACGCTCGACGGGATCGAGGTGGCTCCGATCGGGCAGCTGTCCGACCTCGACGGCCTCACCACCGCCGGCCGACCGGTGCGTGCCGGCGCGTGGGACGTGCGCACCCAGGTCGAGGTGGTCGACGCGAAGGCCGCCAACGAGGCGGCTCTGCAGGACCTGGAGAACGGGGCCACCTCGCTGATCCTCCACCTCGACGGTGACGACGCACCCGAGTGGGACGCCCTCCTCGCGGGCGTGCTGCTCGACCTCGCCCCCGTCGTCCTCGACCGTCCCTCGACCGAGCAGGTCGAGTCGTTCGCCGACTTCCTCGAGGGTGTCGAGGGTGCCCTCCACCCCGGGACCAACCTGTCTCTCGACCCGCAGACCGTGGAGATGCTGGTCCACCGGGTCCGGGACGACGGCATCACGGCCCGCGACCTGGTCGCGCCCGTCGTACGCCGCGGCTTCCAGCTCGGCGTCCGCGCGCTGGTGGTCGACGGGACCGCCCTGCATGACGAGGGCGCCAGCGACGCCCAGGAGCTCGGCTGGGTCATCGCCACGGGGGCCTCCTACCTCCGGCTCCTCGCCGACGCGGGCGTCTCGGTCGACCAGTCGGCCCGGATGATCGAGTTCCGCCTCGCAGCCACGGACGAGCAGTTCCCGACGATCGCCAAGTTCCGCGCCGCACGCCGCCTGTGGGCGCGCGTGCTCGGGGCCAGCGGCGGGGCCGACGAGCCGATGGCGCTCCACGGCGTGACCAGCCGCCCCATGACGAGCCGCCGCGACCCGTGGGTGAACATGCTGCGCGGCACCATCGCGTCCTTCGCCGCCGGCGTGGGCGGTGCCGACGCCGTGACCGTCGTCCCCTTCGACGAGCCGCTCGGGCTGCCCGACACCCTGGGCCGCCGGATCGCCCGCAACACCTCCTCGCTCCTGATCGAGGAGTCCCACGTCGCCACCGTCACCGACCCTGCCGGCGGCTCCTACGCGGTGGAGAAGCTCACCGACGACCTCGCGATCGCCGGCTGGGCCGAGCTCGGCCGGATCGAGACCGACGGCGGTGCGCTCGCCGACGCCGCCCGCGCGGCGGTGAAGCAGCGGGTGAAGGACGTGGCCGCGTCGCGCGACGCGCAGGTCGCTGATCGCTCACGCCCGCTGACCGGCGTCTCGGAGTTCCCGAACCTCGATGAGGCGTTGCCGGAGCGCGAGCGCCTCCCGCACCGTCACGCCCGCCGCTACGGCCACGCCTACGAGAGCATGCGCGCCGCGCCCGCCCCGAGCCCCGTCTTCCTGGCCACCATGGGCCCGATCTCCGCGCACACCGCGCGCGCCACCTTCGCCACCAATCTTCTCGCCGCCGGCGGTGTCGCCGTCGAGGCGGCTGGCGCCACCGACGATGTCGACGCGGTCACGGCGGCCTACGCGGGCCAGTCGGTCGTCTGCCTGGCGGGCACCGACGCGGCCTACGCCGCGTGGGGCGCCGACCTGGTCGCGGCGTTGCGTGCGGCAGGGGCGTCGTACGTCGTGCTGGCGGGCAAACCGGGGGAGAAGACCGCGATCAGTCAAGGCGATGCCGACGACGCCGTTGATGACTGGGCTGCCATGGGGGTGGACGCCCTGGGCTTCCTCGCCCGGATCCGAGAGGAGCTCAGCCGATGAGCATCCCGAAGAACTTCGCCGAGGTGCCGTTGAGCGAGGGTCTCGTGACAGGACTTCGTCCTTCCTCGACCAGCGGGGGAGCGAGCGAGCCGTGGACCAGCCCGGAGGGCATCGACATCCTCCCGGTCTACGGCCCCGAGCACCTCGAGGGCCTCGACGGCCTCGACACCTGGCCCGGCATCGCACCCTTCCTGCGCGGGCCCTACCCGACGATGTACACCACGCAGCCGTGGACGATCCGGCAGTACGCCGGCTTCTCCACCGCCGAGGAGTCCAACGCGTTCTACCGGCGCAACCTCGCGGCCGGGCAGAAGGGCCTGAGCGTCGCCTTCGACCTCGCGACCCACCGCGGCTACGACTCCGACCACCCGCGCGTGCGGGGCGACGTCGGCATGGCCGGTGTCGCCATCGACTCGATCTATGACACCCGCACGCTCTTCGACGGCATCCCGCTCGACGAGATGTCGGTGTCGATGACGATGAACGGCGCGGTGCTGCCGGTGCTCGCGCTCTACATCGCGGCGGCCGAGGAGCAGGGGGTGCAGCCGGAGCAGCTCGCGGGGACGATCCAGAACGACATCCTCAAGGAGTTCATGGTCCGCAACACCTACATCTACCCGCCGGCGCCGAGCATGCGGATCATCAGCGACATCTTCGCCTTCACCTCGCAGAGGATGCCGCGCTTCAACTCGATCTCGATCTCCGGCTACCACATCCAGGAGGCCGGGGCGACGGCCGACCTGGAGCTCGCCTACACGCTCGCCGACGGGGTGGAGTACATCCGGGCCGGCCTCGGGACCGGGATGACGATCGACCAGTTCGCGCCGCGGCTGTCCTTCTTCTGGGCCATCGGGATGAACTTCTACATGGAGGTCGCCAAGATGCGCGCGGCCCGGGCGATCTGGGCGCGGCTGGTCGACGACTTCGACCCGCAGAACCCCAAGTCGCGCTCGCTGCGCACCCACAGCCAGACCTCGGGCTGGTCCCTGACCGCCCAGGACGTCTTCAACAACGTCGGGCGCACCTGCATCGAGGCGATGGCCGCCACCCAGGGACACACCCAGTCCCTGCACACCAACGCGCTCGACGAGGCGATCGCGCTGCCGACCGACTTCTCGGCCCGGATCGCCCGCAACACCCAGCTGCTGCTGCAGCAGGAGAGCGGCACCACCGAGATCATCGACCCCTGGGCCGGCTCCTACTACGTCGAGAAGCTCACCCACGACCTCGCCGAGCGCGCGTGGGCGCACATCCTCGAGGCCGAGCGCGCCGGCGGCATGGCCGCGGCGATCGAGCAGGGCATCCCCAAGATGCGCATCGAGGAGGCCGCCGCCCGCACCCAGGCGCGGATCGACTCCGGCACCCAGAAGGTCATCGGCGTCAACACCTTCCGGCTCCCGGTGGAGGACAAGCTCGACGTGCTGCGCGTCGACAACGACGACGTCTACCGCCAGCAGGTGGCCAAGCTCGAGCGGCTGCGCGCGGAGCGCGACGACGACGACGTACGCCGTGCGTTGGAGGCGCTGACCGCGTCGGCCGAGCGCGGCCCCGTCGGCGGCGGCTCCCTGGAGGGCAACCTCCTCGCGCTGGCTGTGGACGCCGCTCGCGCCAAGGCGACCGTGGGCGAGATCTCCGACGCGCTGGAGAAGGTCTACGGCCGGCACCAGGCCGTGATCCGTACGATCAGCGGCGTGTACCGCGACGAGGCAGGCGCCGCCGAGGGTAGCGCCGTGGCTGCCGTCCTCGCGGCCACCGAGGAGTTCGAGGCCGAGGAGGGTCGTCGCCCGCGCATCCTGGTGGCCAAGATGGGCCAGGACGGCCACGACCGCGGCCAGAAGGTCGTCGTCACCGCCTTCGCCGACCTCGGCTTCGACGTCGACGTGGGTCCGCTGTTCTCCACGCCCGAGGAGGTCGCCCAGCAGGCGATCGACGCCGACGTGCACATCGTCGGGGTCTCCTCGCTCGCTGCCGGCCACCTCACCCTGCTGCCCGCGCTCAAGCAGGCGCTGGCCGACCAGGGTCGTCCCGACATCATGATCGTGATCGGCGGCGTGATCCCGCCCGACGACGTGGAGACGCTGAAGGAGATGGGCGCGGCCGCAGTGTTCCTGCCGGGCACCGTGATCGCGGAGTCCGCGCTCGACCTGCTGGCCCGGCTGCGCGCCTGATGGCCCGTCCGGTCGACGTCCCCGCGCTGGTCGAGGGGGTGGGCGAGGGTCGGCGGGCCGACGTCTCGCGCGCCATCACCCTGGTCGAGTCGTCCACGGCCGAGCACCGGGTGGCGGCCCGCGAGCTCCTGACCCGCCTGGCGGCTCTCGATCGGCCGCCCGCCACCCGAGTCGGCATCTCCGGGGTGCCGGGCGTCGGCAAGTCGACCTTCATCGAGAGCCTCGGGACCCGGCTGACCGCCGCCGGCCACCGCGTCGGCGTCCTCGCCGTCGACCCGTCCTCGGTGCGCACCGGCGGCTCCGTGCTCGGTGACAAGACCCGGATGTCGGCGCTCGCCGTCGACCCGCGGGCCTTCATCCGGCCCTCTCCCTCTGCGGGCACGCTCGGCGGGGTCGCACGGGCCACCACGCAGGCGATGCTGGTGCTCGAGGCGGCCGGCTACGACGTCGTGCTCGTCGAGACCGTGGGGGTGGGGCAGTCCGAGGTGACCGTGGCGGGGATGGTCGACACGTTCCTCTTCCTCACCCTCGCCCGCACCGGTGACCAGCTCCAGGGCATCAAGAAGGGCATCCTCGAGATCGCCGACGTGGTCGCGGTCAACAAGGCCGACTCCGCGGGCGGTGACAACCACGAGGCGGCGGCGCGGGTCGCGGCGCGGGAGCTCGCGGGCGCGCTGCGGCTCGTGCGCGGACGCTCCGAGTGGGCCCCTCCGGTCGTGACCTGCTCCGGGCTGACCGGCGTGGGGGTCGACGACGTCTGGCACCGGATCGGGGAGCACCGCGAGCACCTGGGGGCGGACGGGCTGGCGCACAAGCGCGCCGAGCAGCAGCTGGACTTCATGTGGGCGCTCGTGCGCGACGAGCTGGCCCAGCGGCTGCGGTCCTCGGCCGGGGTCGCGGCGGTGCGTGACGACGTACGACGGGCGGTGCTGTCGGGTGAGCTCGCGGCGCCGCTGGCCGCGGATCGGCTTCTCGCCGCCTATGACGGCGAGACGAACTAGGCTGGGCACGTCATGCCTGAGCCCACTCCCTCCACGTCCGTCATCAACGAGGTCGTCGACAAGTACGCCGACGACCTCGTCGCGTTGCGCCGCGACCTCCACGCCCACCCCGAGCTGAGCTGGGCCGAGAACCGCACCTCCGACGCGGTGGTGTCCGCGCTCGACGGAGCCGGCTGGGCGGTGACCCGACTCGACGGCGGGGGTGTGCTGGCCGACATCGGCGCCGGTGAGCGCCTCGTGGCCCTCCGCGCCGACCTCGACGCGCTGCCGGTCGACGACCTGATCTCGGACCCCTGGCGCAGCACCGTCCCCGGGGTCGCGCACGCGTGCGGCCACGACGTGCACACCGCAGGGCTCGTCGGAGCGGGCCTCGCGCTGGCCGAGGTCTCGGCGCACGGACTGTTGCCGGGCCGCGTGCGGCTGCTGTTCCAGCCCGCGGAGGAGATCATGCCCGGCGGGGCACTGCACCTCATCTCCTCCGGCGCGCTGGAGGGAGTCAGCCACGTCTTCGGGCTGCACTGCGACCCGAGCCTCGACGTGGGGCGGATCGGCCTGCGCGAGGGACCCCTGACCGGTGCCGCCGACTCCCTGACCGTGCGCCTCATCGGCAAGGGCGGCCACACCTCGCGCCCGCACCTGACCGAGGACCTGACCTTCGCGCTCGGCAAGGTGATCACCGAGCTGCCCGCCATCCTCAGCCGCCGTCTCGACCCCCGCGCCGGGGTCAGCGTGGTGTGGGGGATGGTGCGCGCCGGGTCGGCGCCCAACGTGATCCCGCACGGTGGTGTCGTCGCGGGCACCGTCCGGATGCTCGACGCGGTCGCCTGGGCCGACGCAGAGCACCTGATCCGCCAGCTGATCACCACGATCGTCGCCCCCTACAGCGTGACCGCGGAGGTCACCTACCAGCGCGGGGTGCCGCCGGTGGTCAACCACCCTGTCTCCACCGAGCTGCTGGGCCTGGCGCTGGACAGCATCCTGGGCCCGCACGGACAGGTCACCACCACGCAGAGCCTCGGCGGGGAGGACTTCGGCTGGTACCTCGACTCCGTCCCCGGCGCGATGGCCCGGCTCGGCACGCGGACCCCCGGCGGTCCGACGTACGACCTGCACCAGGGCAACCTGCGCATCGACGAGGCCGCGACGTGCATCGCCGCCCGCGTGCTCGCCGAGGCGGCGGTCACCGCTCTGTCTTCAAGCTAGAACGGAACCTGCTGGGCCAGCAGCCCGGACGCAGGCGATCGGCCGGACACGATCCGGCAGAACTCGAAGGCATCGAGCTCGACGCGCTCGGACTCGCCCCGGCCCCAGCGACCGCCTGCCGGGCCGGTGAGCTCCAGCTGGTAGTCCGCATCGTGCCGGCCTGCCCACTCCCGGACGACGTCGTCGACGAGCACGCCCTCGTGTGCGGGGTCGGCCACCATCCGGGCGCCCGTGGCGCGGGTGATGTCGATGCGGTGCATGAAGGGGTCGCGGGTGAGGATCACGTCGAGGAGAAAGCCGAGGGTCCACGCCTCCTGGCTGCCGCCGACCTCCTGCAGGCCGGGCATCGTCCGCGACCGGACGAACCCCGGGGTGCGCCTGCGCGCCCGGGCGGCCCTCGGGCCGACCCGGCGCATCGCCTCGACGACCTCCTGCGGGGCCAGGTGGGCGTTCTTCTCGACCTGGAGCGCGGTCAGCGCGTCGAGCAGCGACGTGCCGTCCCTCGTGGCCCGTCGCTGCGAGCCGACCTGCTGGCGCACGGTCTCCGGCACTGAGGCCGCCATCTGCGCCATGCCGAGCATGTGCCCCGCCATGGCGCGGACGTCCCAGGCGGGACAGTCGGTCGGCGCCGACCACTGCTGGGGCGTGAGGGTCCCGAGGAGGGTGACCACACGGTCGTACTCCTCGGCGGCCAGTCGCACCGCCAGGTCGTGATCCAGCGTGCTCTGGCGGGGTGTGGTGCTGCTGCGCAGCTGTGTGTCCATCCTCGATCAGTCCTTCCTGTGGGTCAGAGGCCCAGGTTGTCGGCATACATGTCGATGGCGCGGTCGAGGAGCCGTGCGTAGCGGTCGCCACCGGGATCGTTGGCCAGCTGTCCGTCGACGAGACCGCCGACGATCGCGGTGAAGAGGTCGATGTCCTGGTCCCGGGTGATGCCGAAGGGAGCGACACGTGCGCGCATCAGGCGGACCACCTCGACGGCGGGAGCATAGGACTCCTCGGACGGGACGAATCCCGGCAGGGTTCGCTGGTTCATCAGCTGATGACGGGCGAGGTCGGCCACGGCGAAGTCGAAGAAGAGCCGGGCGTAGCGGCGCAGGGCCGACCTGGCCGTCCGGGGGCGCGGGGTGTCCGCGGACAGGGCGACCTCGAGGAACTCGCCCCACGCCTGGCCGAACATGGCGTCGTAGATCGCGTTCTTCGACTCGAAGTGGGAGTAGAGCGACGGTGCCCGCATGCCGACGCGCGCCGCGACCTCGCGCAGGGTGATCTGCGCCAGCCCGTGCTCACGCGCCGCTGCCCAGGCAGCCGTGAGGATCTCCTGGCGTGTCGCCTCACGCCGTTCGGACTGCCTATCGCGGTTCGTCGTACCTATCACAGTTAGGCACTGTACGCGCGTGTGCGCCAGCGGTCCAGCCCTGGGGGGATCGGCCTGACCACGTGCGCGCCCGCTGACGGCGCCCGATGTGCCGGGCGGATGTATCACCGCCTGGTCCGCCGACTCCTTTAAAGGCAGGACGGCTCCCAGTGCGCGGGCTGCCGACGGACCAGAAGGAGCCACCTGTGGCGATCGCCCCGCCCCTCTCGCGGATCCCGCGGCAGCGGGGTCACGCCGGGCCGCGCTTGGCCCCGACGAACGGGTTCAACGGGTTCGCGCCCCTGCGCGAGGTCGATCGGTGAACCCCCCGGGCTTCCGGTCGGCACTGGCGAGCAGGGCGTTTCGCCGGCTCTGCCTCGCTCACGGCGTGGCCACGGTCGGGCAGCTCGTCCTCACCCTCGCGGTGGGGGTCCACGTCCTGGTGGAGACCCGGTCAGGCGTCTGGGTCTCCGTGACGGTCGCGCTGGCGTTCGCGCCGTACGCCCTCTGCTCCGCGCTCGCTGGTGTCCTGGCCGACCGCCGGTCGCGCAGCGCCGTACTGGCCGGCGCCGCGTGGGTGCGAGCGGCCCTCGCGCTCGGGCTCGTCGTCGGGACGGCCGCCGGGTGGCCCGTCGCCGTCATGGTCGCTGTCACCGCCCTTGTCGCGGTGGCCGCGACGCCGTCGTACCCCTCGCTCGCCGCTGCCACGCCGGAGTGCGTGCCGGACCGCGACCTGCCGCCTGCGAACGCGCTCGTCACCTGCGTCGAGAACGTCACCTGGATCGGGGGGCCCGGAGTGTTCGGGTTGCTCGTGCTGGCCGGGGCAGGGACGGAAGGGACGGTGCTCGTCGCCGCTGCCCTGTTCGTCGTCGCCGGCACCCTCGCCACGCCCGTGCGACTCCACCGACCCGTGCGGCCTCAGCCGACCAGCTGGCTGGGCGACCTCGTCGCCGGGGTGGCGGCCGTGGCCCGTCGGTCCGAGATCCGCCGGCCCATGAGCCTCGCCGTCCTCGACAACTTCCTCTACGGCTATCTGGTCGTGGCGATCGTGCTGCTCGCCGACGCGGCGCCGGAGGGCGACAGCCCGCTCGGTCTGCTCAACGCCACCCTGACCGCGGGTGCCCTGGCGTCGATGCTGGTCGTCAACCGGTTCACCAGCGGCGACCGGACCTTCGCGGTCCTGGTCGTGACCCTCCTCGGCTTCTGCGCCACCCTCGTGGTCCTGGGAGCGGTCGGCGCCACCGCTTTCGGCGTCGCGCTCGTCGCGGTCGCCGGTGGCATGACTCTGGTGGCGGAGGTGGCCGCGGTGACGCTGCTCCAGCGCGGGACCGACAGCGGGACGCTGGCCCGAGTGTTCGGGATCTACGACCAGCTCAACGTGGGCGCCATCGCGCTCGGCTCGCTGCTGGCCGGTCCGCTCTCGGTGGTGGCCGGCCCACGCGGCGGGCTCGTCGTCGTCGCGGGCCTCGGGATCGTTCTCACGCTGCCGGTGCTCGTCGGACAGCTCCGCCGCCGCGCCCTGGCTTCCTCGCCACGGTCGACGACCTCGAGCTCCTCCCCGCCGTCGACGGTCGGGCATCCGGATCTGCGGAGACAGTGCGCGCCTGCTGAGGCCCGACCGAATCTCCTGGCAGCGGTTGTTGGATCCGAACTAGGGTGCGTCGAACACGCGAATGGCGGCCCTCCGAGGGCGCCACAGGGCGAGACAAGGAGTCGGACGATGACGCATCCGCGGTGCCTTCGTCACACGGATCCGTCGCGCTCAGCTTCAACTCGCGAGGCGTCGTGAAGCTCCTTCTCACATCCGGAGGCGTGACGAACGAGAGCATCCGCGATGCTCTGGTCGATCTGCTGGGCAAGCCGATCTCCGAGGCCCGTGCACTCTGCATCCCCACGGCGCAGTGGGGTCACCCGATGCTCGGACCCGCGTCGGTGCGTAGCTCCGTTGCCGGCGAGCCTCCCTTCGACATGTTGACCAGCCTTGGCTGGGCCTCCTTGGGTGTCCTGGAGCTCACTGCGCTGCCAAGCATCGGTGAGGAGCGGTGGGTGCCGTGGGTCCGAGAGGCCGACGTGTTGCTGGTTGACGGCGGCGACACGACGTACCTGTGCCACGAGCAGATGCCGGGGAACACCATGGCCGATGCCGAGAGATGGGCAGCCGACATCGCGGGTCCGGCCTACGCGATCGACGACCAGACCGCCATCAAGGTGACCGACGGCACCGTCGAGGTGATCTCCGAAGGACGCTGGAAGGCCTTCCCCGCCTAGCGGTTGACTGCTGTCGGAGTGGTCCAGCGTCAAGCAGTGACTGCTCTGTCGATCGCCTCGCGAACTCTTGGAGAGCGCATCAGGCAATGTACTGGTCGGTGGCTGCGACCTGCGCCCCAGGCATGACATAGGCGCAGGCGCAGTCGATGCCGCATGCGAGGAAGGTGTGCACGCCATGGCCGCAGCGCGCGCAAGGCAAGTCGTGCGACAGATGCACGTCGTTGGTCTGGGCGGTGTCCCACATGGTCTGCCTCCTCCCGGCCGCTTGTCTCGTTGTTGGTTGTTCGTAGCCACAGGGACGATCGACGGGTCGTTCGTCGAAGAAGCCGAAAAGGCACGCCGGCACGTCCGGGCCATCCGGAGCCGCGGCTCGTCCGGCAGCGCCAGAAGGTCAACCGGGTGCGGCATCCCCCCGCGCCCGTCGGGCACACCGGCGGAAGGCTCACGCTCCCGTTCGCCGCGAGCCGGGCGCGCCATGCCTGTAGCGCCTCCGGGGTCTGTCTCGTCCGGTCGGCCACCTCGCCGACGACCCAGTGCGTCAGTCGCCCTGCAGAATGGCCTCGAGCTCCATCAGCGCGCGGTCGGCGTATCCCATCCACATGCGGCCGATGACGCTTGTGGTCAGCCGGGCCGGCGAGGCCTTCGGGTAGAAGGTCCAGGCCCAGCCGATGCGAGCACCACCCTCGTGCGAGGTGATGGTCCAGACTCCGTCGATGCTGTGGACGAAGTGCCGGAGCGGCCCTTCGATCCCGTCGAGTCGGTAGGCGAAGCTGTGCGGCCGCTCGATGTCGGTCAGGGTCTCGCGCAGCCGACCGCCGTCGGCGAGCACGATCGTGCGTGTCTGCCCGACGACGCCCCAGTCGGCTGGCTGATCGATCACTTCGGCGACAGCCGGCAAGGCCGCATAGCGCCGGCTGAACACGTCTGTCAGCCGAACGTTCATCAGCCGATCGAACGCAACATCGCGCTCCACCGGAACGACCCGCGACGCTTCGACCCGGTGAGCGGACATGCCGACCAGACTACGCGGGCGCCCGGCCGACGCCACCGATCACAGAACTTCGGCACCGGACGCGCCATCCGCCACCCGGGTCCCGTCCACCGGGCCGCGATGGTCGTGGCCCGTTCCGCGGCCTGTGGGTCGCCCCTACTCGCCGCTGGTTGGCTCAAGCCATTCCTCGGGTGCGAACTCGCTGCCGAAGTCAGCGCATGCCTCGTTCTCGCAGCGCCCCTGTGTCTCGAAGGTGATGCCGGCGTTGCCCGAGGCCGTCACCAGTGTGGCGTTGTCAGGTTGGAGGTGGCCACCGTGCCGGAGGGGCTGGCCGCAGGTCGGACAGTGCGGGTCGATCAGCTCGGCGGGGTCGGTCATTCAGTCACGGTAGAACCGATCGTCCGCCCTCGTCCATGCCTCACGCGGCCCGCGTCTTGCCACCGCCATCGACCGCGCCGAGCGCTGCTTCCCGGGCTGGCGGACGGCGTGCTTCTAGCTCGGGTAGATGTCCACTCCGGGCGGAGCCTGGAGGATCATTCGCGCTTTCTCGGGGTGGACGCGGTGGGTGCCGGCGTGGTCGACGAGGAACGCGAGCCCGTGGGGGGTGAGCCACACGTAGCGGCCGTCGCCGCACTGGCGTGACTGGTAGCCCGCGTGGGTCTTCCAGCGGTGGTGTCGTCGGCCGAGTGGGCCGGAGTTGTGGGAGCCGGTCTGGTCCAGCGGGGGTTCTCGGCCGGTGCCGGAACCGTGGTCGAAGGGCGTGGGGTGGTCGAGGTCGACGTTGCGGCTGGTGGAGGTGGCGTAGGGCCAGTAGTCGCCGCCGGTGACGAGGTGGACCTGGTCTCGGAGTGACTCGGGGTGTTCGTAGGCGGTGTAGCGGACCCGGTGGGAGAGGTCCTTGATCGGCTGGATCCTCAGCTCGACCCGCGCCAGGAGCTCGGTCAGCCGACTGAGGGTGAGCGGCCCGAAGCCCTCGATCCGGGCGACCCCTTCTGTGCCGTGGAGCGCGGCCTCGTGGAGATGGACGTGGAGAACTCCCTTGGGTGCCAGGGGCGTGAGGTCGATGTCGCGCAACGCGTCGAGGAGGTCGGCGGGGAACGCCAGGGCGCGTCCCGGTGCGCCCTCCGGGTCGGGCTCCGGGTCGGGCTCCGGGTCGGGGAGCGGGCTCGGTGTGCTCGAGGAGCAGGGTGAAGAGCTCGGCCGGACGGGCGAGCCAGGCGAAGGCCAGGGCGCGGAGCTCGTCGGGGGTGGCCTCGGGGTGGCGGGGCGCGATGATCTCCGCGACTCGGCACACGGTCGCCTCGACGGCGACCGCGTCGCCGGCGTCGAGGCGGGCGATCAGCATCCTCAGGCCGAACTCGTCGGTGCGACCCAGTCGGGCGAACCGGCTGCGGCGCTCCGCCTCGGACTTCTCCTCGTGCAGGGCCGGGTCGGCCTCGATGATCTTGGCCTCGGCGACCGCCAGGACCCGGCCGGCGGACTCGGTGGCGATCATCCGCGACGTGGCGGAGTCGACCAGGCGGACCTTGTCGGCGCGCAGGTGGCGGGACAGCTTGGCGATGCGACGGGCGACCCACACCTCGCACTCACCGCGCCGGCACACCGCCCAGGTCAGTGGCAGCCGGTGCTGCAAGTCGAGCACGTCGGCGAGAGCGTTGCGCGAGCCCATCACACCCGTGCCGCGGGCCAGGGCGATCTCGCCGAGGCAGAAGTCCTGCACGCGCGGAGTGCCGTCACCGCCGACCTGGACCAGCACGTTGCCGAGTCGTCGGGCCGCGGCTGCGTCGGGCCCCTGGGTCGGGTCGCTCGAGTGGACGGCGGCCCACTGGGCGAGCACGACGAGTTCGTCGATCTCCGCCTGTCGGCGGGCCTGCACGGCCTCGGACGCCCGGGCGAGGAGCCCGGCTGCGTCGAGGTCTGTCAGGTCGTCGATCATGTGTTCGATTCTACGGTCTCCCACCGACACCCGGAAGGCCTGTGGACACCGAGTGACCACGATTTCTTCGCCCCCGAGGCCCCGCGCGCAGCCAACCTCGGAGCCTCAGTGCAAGACCCACCGCGATCAGTAAGGGCCCGACGCCGAAGCGCGGGCCCTCCTGGTCGTCACTGGGTGACGGTCACTGTTTCTTGTACGCCACGCCGTCCGCAGCGGGCGGGCGCGAGCGGCCCACCAGGCCTGCCACCGCGAAGATGGTGACGACGTAGGGGAGCATCAACATGAACTGGCTCGGCACCGGCGACCCGATGGCCGAGAGGATGCCCTGAAGGTTCGACGCGAACCCGAAGAGCAGGGCGGCGAGCGTGGCCCGGATCGGGTCCCACTTGCCGAAGATCACGGCCGCGAGGGCGATGAAGCCTGCCCCGCCGGTCATCTCGCGGTTGAAGCCGGCCACCGAGACCAGGCTGAAGTAGGCGCCACCCATGCCGGCGATGGCACCGGCCAGCAGGATCGTGCGGTAGCGGGTGCGGTTGACCTTGATGCCGACCGTGTCGGCCGCCATCGGGTGCTCGCCGACCGCGCGGACCCGCAGGCCCCAGCGGGTGCGGTAGAGGGCGAAGGTGACCAGCACGACCACGGCGTAGAGGACGTAGACGAGCGGGGTCTGTCGGAAGAAGATCGGCCCGATGAGCGGGATCTCGCCCAGGATCGGGATCGGGACGGCGCGGAACCGGTCGGGGGAGTTGAGGGTGTCGGCGTGGGGCGTCAGCACCTGGCGGAACAGGAAGTTCGTCAAGCCGATCACCAGCACGTTGAGCACGACGCCGACGATCACCTGGTCCACGAAGTAGGTGATCGCGAACAGGCCCAGGATCAGCGCGATCAGCGAGCCGGCCACCATCGCCGCGACCAGGCCGGCCCACGGCGAGCCGGTGAGCGAGGCGGCGATGGCTGCCGCGAAGGCGCCGAAGAGCAGCTGGCCCTCGATCGCGATGTTGACCACCCCGGCCCGCTCGCCGAGCACGCCGCCGAGGGAGCCGAAGACGAGCGGGATGGCCAGCGCCACCGCGCCGCCCAGCAGGCTGACCACGCGGATCCGCTCGTCGGCGGCGGCCCAGCTCAGGAAGCCGGTCATCCACGCCACGGCGAAGACGATCGGGAGCCAGATCGGCTGGCGTGCGCGCGCGACCAGACGGCGTACGGACTCAGCGGTGAGCGCGGTGCAGACGATCACCATCAGCCATGCGGTCAGTGACGACGGCACCACGATGTTGGGCAGCGTCACGAAGTCGGAGTCGGCAGCCAGCTGGAAGGTGGTGTCACCCTCATGGCTGGACCGGAGCAGGATCACGGCGAGGACCGCCGCCATCACGCCGAAGATGATCGGCAGCTTCTTGGCGCCGGACCCCTTGGTGGCGACGACGCCCGGGTCTGGCGCCAGCCCGCCCTGGTCGGCGGGGGTGGGGGTGCTCACGGTGCTCACTTGGCCTCCTGGGCGGGGAGCCGGAAGATCGCGCGCACCAGAGGAGGTGCGGCGAGGAAGAGGACGATCAGCGACTGGACCACCAGCACCAGGTCGACCGAGATGTTCTCGGAGGCCTGCATGGTGAAGCCACCGGCCTTGAGGGCCCCGAAGAGCAGCCCGGCGGCCAGGATGCCCAGCGGCCGGGACCGACCGAGCAGGGCCACGGTGATGGCGTCGAAGCCGATCGAGGCGTCGAGGTCGAGCGAGACACCGCTGGTCACGGTGCCGAGCACCTGGTTGACGCCGGCCAGCCCGAGGAGCGACCCGGCGATGAGCATGACGATCGTGTACGTCCGGCCGACGTTGATGCCGGAGGCGCGGGCCGCGTGGGGGTTCTCACCGACCGCGCGGATCCGGTAGCCGAGGGTGGACCGGTTGAGCAGCCACCAGGCGACACCGACCGCGACCAGGGCGAGGACGAAGCCGAGGTGGAGGTTGAACTGGTCGCCCAGCACCTTGGGCAGGATCGCGCTGTCCTTCATCGGCAGCGACTTGGGGTTGCCCGACCCGGGCGCCTTGAGGAGGGAGTCCTTGGTGAGGGCGTAGAAGAGGAGGTAGTAGCCCACGTAGTTGAGCATGATCGTCACGATCACCTCGTGCGCGCCGGTGCGGGCCTTGAGGATGCCGGCGATGCCGCCCCAGAGCGCACCGACCGCCATGCCGACCAGGATCGCGAGCGGCAGGTGGACGATCATCGGCAGGTCGAGCTTGAAGCCGACCCACCCGGCAGCGCCTCCGGCCACCAGCATCTGACCGCGCCCACCGATGTTGAACAGGGACGCGCGGAAGGCGATGCCCACGCCGAGGCCGCCTGCGATCAGCGGGCCCGCGAACTTCAACGTCTCCGTCAGCGGGCGCCACTGCTGGGCAGGCTCGGTGAGGTTGTAGTTGAAGATCGCGCCCCGGAACATCGCGCTGTAGGCGCCGGTGATGGCCTCCCACAAGGCGTTGAAGAAGTCGGAGGGTCGTGCAGTGATGTAGCTCGCCGAGTCGCGCACACCGTCGTCGGTCGCGGCGATCATCACCGAGCCGACGAAGACGGCGAGCAGCACCGCCAGCACGCCGGCCAACGCGTCGCCGGAGGCGATCTCGCGCAGCATCGAACGGGAGCGCGCACCCTCGTCTGCCTCCTTCGAGGCGTCGACCTGCTCGTCCGGCTCCTCGGCCTGAGGGTTCTCGGGCTGGGGCTTCTCGGTGTCGTTCACGAGACCACGTCCTTCAGGTCCTTCGGGCGTTCGCCGGTCATCATGAGGCCGAGGGTCTGGCGGGGCGTGTCGGCGGGCACGATGCCCACGATCTTGCCGCGGTAGAGCACCATGATGCGGTCGGCCAGCGCGACCACCTCGTCGAGCTCGGTGGAGACCACCAGGACCGGGATGCCGCGGTCGCGGGTCGCGACGATCTGCTTGTGGATGAACTCGATCGAGCCGACGTCGACCCCGCGAGTGGGTTGCGCGGCGACCAGCAGGCGCAGGTCACGCGAGAGCTCACGGGCCACGACGACCTTCTGCTGGTTGCCACCCGACAAGTTGGCGGCCAGCGAGTCGATGTCGCGGGCGCGGACGTCGTACTGCTGGAGCTTCTCCTCCGCGAACTCGCGCAGGGTCGCGATGCGCAGGCCACCGAACTTGGCGAACGGCGGCGTGAAGCTGCGGTTGAGCATGAGGTTCTCGGCGATGGTGAAGCTCGGCACCAGGCCGTCGACCTGGCGGTCCTCGGGGATGAACCCGACCCCGGCGTCGAGGATCTTGCGCGTCGACCGGCCGACCAGCTCGACACCGTCGAGGACGATCGACCCGCTGACGTCCTCCTGGAGGCCGAGGAGGGCCTCGGTGAGCTCGGTCTGGCCGTTGCCCTGCACGCCGGCCACGCAGAGGACCTCGCCCGCCTTGATCGTGAAGCTGAGGCCGTCGACCTGCTGGTGTCCGGCCGGGTCCACGACCCGCAGGTTCTTCACGACGAGCGCCTCGTCGCCGAGCTTCGGCTCGTCCTTGTGGACGGTCAGCTCGACCGGGCGCCCGACCATCATCGAGGCGAGCTCGGCGTTGCTGGCCGTGGGCTCGGCCTCGCCGACGACCTTGCCGAGGCGGATGACGGTGATCCGGTCGGCGACCTCGCGGACCTCGCGGAGCTTGTGGGTGATGAAGACGATGGCCTTCCCGGCCTCCTTGAGCTGGCGCATGATGTCCATCAGCTCGTCGGTCTCCTGGGGCGTGAGCACCGCGGTCGGCTCGTCGAAGACGAGCAGCTCGGCGTCGCGGGAGAGCGCCTTGATGATCTCCACCCGCTGCTGCACGCCGACCGGGAGGTCCTCGACGAGGGCGTCCGGCTTCACATGGAAGCCGAAGCGCTCGGAGATCTCGGTGACGCGGTTGCGGGCGGCCTCGAGGTCGAGGGTGCCGGCGAAGCCGGTGGACTCGTTGCCGAGCATCACGTTCTCGGCGACGGTGAAGACCGGGATGAGCATGAAGTGCTGGTGGACCATGCCGATGCCGGCCGCCATCGCGTCGCCGGGCCCGGTGAAGTGCTGGACCTTGCCGTCGAGCTCGATCTCACCCTCGTCGGCCTTGTAGAGGCCGTAGAGGACGTTCATCAGGGTCGACTTCCCGGCACCGTTCTCGCCCAGGAGGCAGTGGATCTCCCCGGGCTCGACCGTGAGGGAGATCGATTCATTGGCCACCACGCTGCCGAAGCGTTTGGTGATGCCTCGCAGGACGAGTCTCATGGCATCGCATCCTAGGGGTCGGAGTCGGTGGGGTGGCCGCGGGGAAGGCTAACCGCCCGCCGGGTCGCGGGTCTGGGCACAGATGTGCCAAAGCTCGCGACGCCTGACTGGCAACAGCAGAGGGAGGCCGACGAATCCGTCGACCTCCCCCGTGGTGGAGCTGCTGTGGATCAGCCCAGGTAGGACGTCACCTTGATCGAGCCGTCGATGATGCCGGCCTTGACCGTCTCGAGCTCGGCGGCGAGGTCGGGGTTGACCTTGCCCTCGAAGTCGTGGAACGGCGCGATGCCGACTCCGTCGTTCTCGAGCGTGCCCACGTAGGGGGCGAAGTCGAACTCGTCGTTGCCCGCGGCCATGATGGCCTCGTAGGTCGAGACCTTCATGCCCTTGAGGATCGAGGTCATGACGTAGTCCTGGGTGGACGGGTCGGTCTCGTAGAGGTCAGCGTCGACGCCGAGCATCGCGATGTCCTTGCCCGAGTCCTCGATCGCGGTGATCGCGCCCTGGTAGATCGGGCCGCCGACCGGCAGGATCACGTCGACGTCCTGGTCGAGGATCTGCTTGGCGGTGCTGGTCGCTGCCTGGTTGGCCTCGAAGCCACCGGTGAAGGAACCGTTCTTGCCGTCCCAACCGACGACCTTGACGTCCTTGTTCTTCTCCTTGGCGTAGTACTCCGCGCCCTGCTTGAAGCCGTCCATGAAGATCGTCACGGTCGGGAAGGGCAGGCCGCCGTAGGTGCCGACCTTGCCGGTCTCGGTGTAGTCAGCAGCGGCGTAGCCGGCCAGGAACGCAGCCTGGGCGGTGTTGTAGAGCAGCGGCTTGATGTTCTCCACGTCGGCCTTGCCGTCGAAGGTCGCACCGTCGTCGCCACCGTCGGCCGAGTCGTCGATGAGGACGTACTCGATGTCGGGGTTGGAAGTGGCGGACTCCTTGGTGGCCGAGGCCAGGGCGAAGCCGACGGTCACGATGGCGTCGCAGCCCTGACCGACCAGGCTCTCCAGGTTGGGACCGAACTCGGTCTCGCTGTTGGACTCCACCGCGATCAGCTCGACGCCGAGCTCGTCGGCGGCCTGCTTGGCGCCCTCGAAGCCGAGCTGGTTGAACGACTTGTCGTCGAACCCACCCGCGTCGGAGACGATGCACGGCGTGAAGTCGCTGACGGCCGGCGTCTCGCTCCCGGATCCGCTGGTGGTGTCTTCCTCGGGTGCGTCACCGCACGCAGCCAGGGTCGCGGCTGCCAGCAGCGACACGAGGCCGCTCGCGACGACCTTCCTCGACTTCTTCACAGATGCCTCCAAATTCATGAACCCCGGGGTGGGGTCAGCGCTCCGGAGCATGATGCCTGCCCCCGAGGTCCCCGTCACCCGGATCAGGACTACTGAAATGCGTTTGAGACATAAAACCGTCGGGACATCTTTCGGCGAGACCTGCCGAAGACCATCTCTTCGCCGTATGCGCCATAGTTGCGCCGTGGACCAGAGGGAGTGGGACGAGCTCAAGGCTGCCGCCGTCGAGGTGATGGGGCACGCCTACGCGCCGTACTCGAACTATGCGGTGGGCGCCGCCGCCCGGGTCGGTGACGGCCGCGTCGTGGTCGGCTGCAACGTCGAGAACGCAGCGTACGGCGTCGTGCTCTGCGCCGAGTGCGGGGTGGTGTCGCAGCTGCACGCCACCGGCGGTGGCCGGCTGACGCACTTCGTGTGCGTGAACGGCGCCGGGGACGTCATCATGCCGTGTGGTCGTTGTCGCCAGCTGCTGTTCGAGCACGGAGGCCATGACCTCGAGCTCTGGACCGTCTCGGGGATCAAGCCCATGTCCGAGGTGCTGCCCGACGCCTTCGGGCCCGACGACCTGACCCACGTGGCCGACCCCCAGACCGAAGGAACCCGCTGATGCCCGCACACGACGCCGTCGAGGTGATCCTCGCCAAGCGCGACCAGCACGAGCTCAGCACCAGCCAGATCGACTGGGTGATCGACGCCTACACCCGCGGCGAGGTCGCCGACGAGCAGATGTCGGCGCTCGCGATGGCGATCCTGCTCAACGGCATGAACCGCACCGAGATCTCCCGCTGGACCGCCGCGATGATCGCGTCGGGCGAGCGGATGGACTTCTCCACGCTGTCGCGCCCGACCGCGGACAAGCACTCCACCGGCGGTGTCGGCGACAAGATCACGCTCCCGCTGGCCCCCCTGGTCGCGGCCTGCGGGGTCGCCGTGCCCCAGCT
This sequence comes from uncultured Actinomycetota bacterium, assembly GCA_963726515.1. Lineage (GTDB taxonomy): Bacteria > Actinomycetota > Actinomycetes > Propionibacteriales > Nocardioidaceae > Nocardioides. The sequence goes on along the minus strand of CAVSCW010000015.1, from coordinate 589,502 downwards.
TTCGGGCCGCGGCCTGGGTCACACGGGGGGCACGCTGGACAAGCTCGAGTCGATCCCCGGGTGGCGGGCGGCGCTGAGCAACGAGGAGATGTTCGCGATCCTCGAGGACGTCGGCGCGGTGATCTGCGCGGCCGGCGACGGCCTCGCCCCGGCCGACAAGAAGCTCTACGCCCTGCGCGACGTCACCGGCACGGTCGAGGCGATCCCGTTGATCGCGAGCTCGATCATGAGCAAGAAGATCGCCGAGGGCACGGGTGCGCTGGTGCTCGACGTCAAGGTGGGCAGCGGCGCCTTCATGAAGGACCTCGCCACCGCGCGGGAGCTCGCCGAGACCATGGTTGCGCTCGGCACCGATGCCGGCGTGCACACGGTCGCCCTGCTCACCGACATGGCCACCCCGCTGGGTCTCACGGCCGGCAACGCGATCGAGGTCGCCGAATCCGTGGAGGTGCTCGCCGGAGGCGGTCCGTCCGACGTGGTCGAGCTGACTCTGGCGCTGGCGCGCGAGATGCTCGCGGGCGCCGGTGTGAGCGACGTCGACCCGGCCGACAAGCTGGCCGACGGCTCTGCGATGGACTCGTGGAAGGCGATGATCCGCGCCCAGGGTGGCGACCCCGATGCCGCGCTGCCGGTGGCGCGGGAGTCGCACGTCGTCACCTCCCCGGCGAGCGGCACGCTCACCCGTCTCGACGCGATGGCCGTGGGCCTCGCCGCGTGGCGACTCGGCGCGGGCCGGGCCCGCAAGGAGGACCCGGTGCAGGCCGGGGCAGGCGTGGTCTGGCACGCGCGACCGGGCGACGAGGTCAGCGAGGGCCAGCCGCTCTTCACGCTGCTCACCGACGAGCCGGAGCGCTTCGACCGCGCGCTGGCCTCGCTGGAGGGTGGTTACGACGTCGGGGACGGGGCGTCCTTCGCACCGCTGGACCTGGTGATCGACCGCATCGCCTGAGGCCCGGACACCTCCCCAACTTCGGGGATGGCCGGCGCGATCCCTCCGGGGGCGGGCCCGCGGTGGCCTAGCCTCGCGGCAGTCTCATGGACTGTCCTGGGGGAGCACGATGGCCACATCGAAAATGCCTGACAAGGCCCGCGCGCCGTCGGCGCTGATGGTCTTGCTGATCGTCAATCTGCTGGTCGTCGGCCTGGTGGGCGGCGGGGCGGTGGCCTACCTGGTGCGCTCGCCCCAGGGGGGTGACGCCGCGACCAGCGGGTGCGAGCGCTACCGCTCGGTGGACCTCACGGTCGCACCGGAGGTCTACAAACTGGTGTCGCACGTGCTCGAGGAGGAGGCGCCCGAGTGCATCAGGGTCCACATCTCGATGCGCACCGGGGGCGAGGTGGCCCGCGGCGTCTCCATGGGTGGCACCTTGCCGGACATCTGGGTCCCGGAGTCACGCTTCTGGCTGGGGCGGCCGTGGATGGGCGCCGGGGCCAGACCGCGGATCCTCTCGCCGAGCATCGCTCGCACGCCGCTGATGCTGGTCGGCGGGCCGCGTGCCCGGCAGTTCGACTCGTGGGGCGAGGCGGAGGCCTCGGGCCTCGTCTCCGTCGCCGATCCCCAGACCTCGACCGTGGGAGCCCTCGCCCTCCTGGCGCCGCTGGCGGAAGCCCGGGCGGCTGGCGGCACCGTCGACGAGGCACGCGAGACGGTCGTGCCCTTCGCCCAGACGTACGGTGCCCGGCGGGCACGCGGGGCCGACGAGAACGTGTCACCGACGATGTTCACGGGCCGCTCGCCCCGACTGGTCGTGACCACCGAGCAGGAGATGGGGGACGTGCTCGGCGCCGGCCGGCTGCGCGACCTCACACCGGCCGTGGGCGCCCCGGTCCTGACCTTCCCGCTCGCCGTGCGCAAGGACGCAGCCCCGGGGGCGCGCGAGGTGGCCCTGGTGATGGTGGACCACCTCCTCACCGAGGCTGGCCGGACCCTTGTGCTCGAGGAGGGCCTGCGCCCCGCGGTCGGTCCTGCTCCGGCCGATGCCCTCTCCGAGGTGACGACCTTCCTGCCCACACCTCGCGCCCGCGAGGTCGCCGCCGCGGTGCGGTCGTGGGAGAGCCTGGCGGTTCCGTCGGCGATCCTCGCGGTCGTCGACGCCTCGGGATCGATGGACTTCGACGCCGGCTCCGGCACCCGGATGGACCTGCTGGCCGACGCCGCCGGCATCGGGCTGTCGTTCCTGCCCGACCATGCCCGGGTCGGCCTGTGGGTGTTCTCCATCGACCAGGGCGGTCCCGAGCAGGACTGGCGGGTCCTCGAGCCGATCCGCCGCCTCGACGACCTCCGCTTCGGCCGCACCCAGCGCTACAAGCTGCGTGAGTGGGCGGGCAGGATGTCCGGTCTGACCGACGGCGGAACAGGCCTCTACGACACCGCGCTCGCGGCCTACCGCGAGGCGGTGCGCAGCTATCGGCCGCACTACTCGAACGCGGTGGTGCTGATGACCGACGGACGCAACGACGACCCGGGCTCGATCGGGCTGGAGCAGCTGCTGACGCGCCTGGGGGAGCTGCGCGACCCGGACAAGCCGGTGCGGATCGTCGGCATTGCGATCAGCGAGGACGCCGACCTGGCCGCCCTGCAGCGGATGGCGAGCGTCACCGGGGGCGATGCCTACCTCGCAGCCGAGCCACGCGACATCCTGGGCGTGTTCGCCCAGGCCGTGCTCTCCCGGTGAGCGCGCGACCCGGGGGCGGCTCAGGCGCTCACGCGAGGAGCAGCACGACGTGGGCGGCCACGCACGCGGGCTTGTCCCGGCCCTCGATCTCGACCGTGTGCTCGACGATGAGCTGCTTGCCCGCCGGCAGGTCACGGACCTCGCCGAAGCGCACGTGGGAGCGCAGCCGGGAGTCCACGGGCACCGGGTGGGGGAAGCGCACCTTCTCCAACCCGTAGTTGAGCCGCGCCCCGGGCGTCTCGAGTCGGAAGACCTGCGAGGCGAAATGGGGGAGCAGGCTGAGGGTCAAGAAGCCGTGGGCGATCGTCGAACCGAACGGCCCGGCGCCCGCGGCCTCGACGTCGACGTGGATCCACTGGTGGTCCAAGGTGGCGTCGGCGAAGGCGTCGATCCGGGCCTGGTCGACCTCGAGCCACTCGCTGGTGCCGATCTCGGATCCGGCTGCCGCGGCGACGTCCTCGAGCGTGGTGAAGGTGCGCATGGGGTCAACCCTAGGAGTTCGGCCGAGTCGCCGTACGGGGCTGCTGGTTGGATGGTCACGTGACTGACGCGACCCGAGCCTCCGCCCCGCCCACCCGCGACGAGATCCGGCGCGCCCCCAAGGTGTTGCTGCACGACCACCTCGACGGCGGGCTGCGGCCGCAGACGATCGTCGAGCTCGCCGCCGAGATCGGCCACCAGCTCCCGGCCGACGACGCCGAGTCGCTCGGTCGGTGGTTCGCCGAGTCGGCCGACTCCGGGTCGCTGGTGCGCTACCTCGAGACCTTCGACCACACCGTCGCGGTGATGCAGAACGGTCCGGCCATCGCCCGGGTGGCCCGCGAGTGCGTCGAGGACCTCGCTGCGGACGGCGTGGTCTACGCCGAGGTGCGCTATGCCCCCGAGCAGCACGTCTCGGCCGGCCTGACCCTCGACGAGGTCGTCGCAGCGGTGCAGGAGGGCTTCGAGGCGGGCATGGCCGCCAGCGGCGGCAGGATCGTCGTACGGCAGCTGCTGACCGCGATGCGTCACCAGGCCCGGTCGATGGAGATCGCCGAGCTCGCCATCGCGTGGCGCGACCGGGGCGTGGCCGGCTTCGACATCGCCGGCGCCGAGGCGGGCTTCCCACCCACCCGGCACCTCGACGCGTTCGAGTACCTCCAGCGCGAGAACGCCCACTTCACGATCCATGCGGGCGAGGCCTTCGGGCTGCCGTCGATCTGGCAGGCCCTGCAGTGGTGCGGTGCCGACCGGCTCGGCCACGGTGTGCGGATCATCGACGACATCACCGTCCTCGAGGACGGGACGGTGGAACTCGGTGGCCTCGCGGCCTACGTCCGCGACCAGCGGATCCCGCTGGAGATGTGCCCGAGCTCCAACATCCAGACGGGAGCGGCCGAGTCCTTCGCCGAGCACCCGATCGGGCTGCTGACCAAGCTCCGCTTCCGGGTCACGATCAACACCGACAACCGGCTGATGAGCGGGACCTCGATGACCGAGGAGATGCACGGCCTGGTGGAGGCGTTCGACTACACGCTGGAGGACCTGCGCTGGTTCACCATCAACGCGATGAAGTCGGCCTTCCTGCCCTTCGACGAGCGGCTCGAGATCATCGACAAGGTCGTGAAGCCGGGCTACGCCGCCCTCATCGCGGGCTGACGACGAGCCACGGCCGGTCCCAGCCGGCGAGGGCGAGGTCGCCCCGCTCCCACCGCCCCCGGTCGACGGTGAGGGTCCGGCCCGAGGCCGGCTCGTACGTCGTCGCGCCGGTGTCGTCGAGCGCCGTGACGAGCACGACGTGACGGGGCAGGAGGCGGTCGCCGACGTAGACCGCGGCCGGCCGGTCCGGACCGACGGCGAGCAGGGCCGGCCACATCCGGTGACGCAGGCGCACAAACCGCACGGCGTACGGCGCTCCGGTGAGCAGGCGGAGCTCGCGCGCGAGTGCCCAGGGCGGGGTGCCGATGGCACGCAGCCATGGCACCTGCCAGCCGCCGGCGGTGTCGGACAGCGAGGTGAGCCGGCGGTGCAGGGTGCTGGCCTCGCGCCCGAAGGTCGCCTGGTCGGTGACGAGACCTGCATAACGCTGCTGGACCAGCCGGCGGGCCATCACCATCGATGCGGCGCCGCACGAGCGGCGGTCGGGCTGGTGCAGCCTCACCGGGAGCCGATCGAGCGCTGGCGCTGCCCGGTGAGCTCGGCGTAGGCCTGGTCGCCGGTGGCGCGGCGGCAGCCCTGTCGGACCGCGTTCGCGACGACCTGCTGCTGGTCGCGATAGAGGGCCACGCCGCGACGCATCAGCATCAGCGGGGGCTTGCGGTGCTCGCGCAGGTCACGCGTGAGCCGGCGCCAGAACGTGACGAGCGGGTGCTGAGTGATGCAGTAGGCCGCCTCGAGCAACCCCTCCTCGCGACATGTGGCGACGATCTCGGGGGCGAAGATCCCCTCGGCCACGAACCGCGCGCTGCCACCGAGGTCCACCGTGCGCGAGCCGCAGCGGCCGTTCTGGGCGATCTCGTAGACGGGTACCTCGCTGTGCCCGGTGGTGCACAGCTCGCGCAGAGCCACGAGGGCGTCCTCCCGGTGCCAGGACGCGGGGTCGTCCCAGTCGACCAGCCCGGCGTTGGCGCCGTGGGTGATGCGGGGCAGCGAGGGGTCGTCGCCGTCCTTGTAGAAGTCGTCGAGGCGGAGGAGGGGGAGTCCGAGCCGCTCGGCCAGCCGGGACTTCCCGGCACCGCTCGGCCCGGCCAGGACGACCACCTGGGCACTCTGCATCGCTAGGTCACTCTCTCCTCGTTCGGCCACGACCGGTGGGGCCGGACGCCATTGTGGCGCAGACCCGGACCGACGAACGACCGCAGGGATGAACTTCCACTCCTCGGAGTGGAAGTTCATCCCTGTTCTGCTGTGTCCACGCTCAGCCCGCAATGAACTTCCACTCGTACGAGTGGAAATCCATGGGGCGGGCGGTGTGGGCGGTGCTCAGACGCCGATCGGGTGCCACACCGTCTTGGTCTCCATGAACCGGGTCATCCGGTCCAGGGCGGGCTCGACCTGCCAGTCGGTGTCCGGTGCCGGACGGCGTACGCGCTTGAGGTTGTCGGCCGCTGCCACCTCGAGCTCCCTCGCCAGCTCGACGTCGCTCACGCCGGTCAGGTCGAGTCCGTTGACGTCCATGTGCGAGGCCAGCCACGGGGCGATCTCGGCCACCGAGCCGGTCAGCACGTTGACCACGCCGCCGGGAAGGTCGCTGGTCGCCATGACCTCACCCAGGGTGATGGCCGTCAGCGGGTTCTCCTCGCTGGCGATCACCACCACCGTGTTGCCGGTGATGATGGCCGGGGCCACGACGCTGACCAGGCCCAGGAGGGCGCCGCGGGGGGCGACGACGGCGATGACGCCGCTCGGCTCCGGGGTGGAGAGGTTGAAGTAGGGACCGGCGACGGGGTTGGCGTTGCCGACCACCTGGGTGATCTTGTCGGCCCACCCGGCGTACCAGACGAGGCGGTCGACCGCGGCGTCGACGTAGGCCTTGGCCTTGGCCTGGCTGACGCCCTCGGAGGCACGGAGCTCGGCCTCGAACTGCTCGCGTCGTCCCTCCAGCACCTCGGCGATGCGGTAGACGACCTGGGCGCGGTTGTACGCCGTCCTGCCGGACCAGCCACCGAAGGCGGCGCGAGCGGCGACGACTGCGTCGCGGGCGTCCTTGCGGGAGGCCTGGGCGGCGTTGGCGATGAGGCGGCCCTTGGCGTCGTTGACGACGTAGGAGCGCCCCGACTCCGAGCGCGGGAACTGCCCGCCGATGTAGAGCTTGTACGTCTTGCGCACGTCGATGCGAGACATCAGCTGTCCGCTCCCTTCAGGTAGCCCTCGAGCCCGTGGCGGCCGCCCTCGCGGCCGTATCCGGACTCCTTGTAGCCGCCGAACGGCGAGGTCGGGTCGAACTTGTTGAACGTGTTGGCCCAGACCACGCCGGCCCGCAGGCGGTTGGCCACGGACAGGATGCGCGAGCCCTTGTCGGTCCACACCCCGGCCGAGAGACCGAACGGCGTGTTGTTGGCCTTCTCGACGGCCTCGGAGGGCGTGCGGAAGGTCAGCACGGACAGGACCGGACCGAAGATCTCCTCGCGGGCGATCCGGTGCGCCTGGGTGACCCCGGTGAAGAGGGTGGGCGGGAACCAGAAGCCCTTCGTGGGCAGGTCGCACGCGACCTCCCACCGCTCGGCGCCCTCGGCGTCGCCGACTCCGGCCAGCTCGCGAATACGGGTGAGCTGCTCGCCGGAGTTGATGGCACCGACGTCGGTGTTCTTGTCCAGCGGGTCACCCATGCGCAGGGTCGACATGCGTCGCTTGAGGCGCTCGAGCACCTCGTCGGCCACGGACTCCTGCACGAGCAGGCGGGAGCCGGCGCAGCACACGTGGCCCTGGTTGAAGAAGATGCCGTTGACGATGCCCTCGATGGCCTGGTCGAGCGGGGCGTCGTCGAAGACGATGTTGGCGGCCTTGCCGCCGAGCTCGAGGGTCACCTTCTTGTCCGTGCCGGCCACGGAGCGGGCGATGGCCTTGCCGACCTCGGTGGAGCCGGTGAAGGCGACCTTGTCGACATCGGGGTGCGAGACGATCGCGCGACCGGTCTCGCCGGCGCCGGTGACGATGTTGACGACGCCGGGCGGGAGGTCGGCCTGCTGGCAGATCTCGGCGAAGAGCAGCGCGGTCAGCGGGGTGGTCTCGGCGGGCTTGAGCACGACCGTGTTGCCGCACGCCAGGGCCGGGGCGATCTTCCACGCGAGCATCAGCAGCGGGAAGTTCCACGGGATGATCTGGCCGGCCACGCCCAGCGGCGTCGAGCCGTAGCCGGAGTGCTCGAGCTTGTCGGCCCAGCCGGCGTAGTAGAAGAAGTGGGCGGCGACGACGGGGATGTCGACGTCGCGCGACTCCTTGATCGGCTTGCCGTTGTCGATCGACTCCAGGACGGCGAGCTCGCGGCCGCGCTCCTGGATGATCCGGGCGATCCGGTAGAGGTACTTGGCGCGCTCGGCGCCCGACATCTTCGACCAGACGCGGGTGTAGGCACGGCGGGCGGCCTTCACGGCCTCGTCGACGTCGGCGTCACTGGCCTCGGCGACCTCGGCGAGGACCTCCTCGGTGGCGGGGTTGACCGTCTTGAACGACGTGCCGGAGCCGTCGACGAACTCGCCGTTGATGAACAGGCCGTAGGACGGCTTGATGTCGACGACGGCGCGCGACTCGGGTGCAGGGGCGTACTCGAACGTGGTCATGAGCCTCAGTCCAGAGTGAAGTAGTCGGGACCGGAGTAGCGACCGGTCGTCATCTTGGTGCGCTGCATCAACAGGTCGTTGAGCAAGGTGGAGGCGCCGAAGCGGAACCAGTCGGGGTCGAGCCAGTCGGGTCCGGCGACCTCGTTGACCATCACCAGGTACTTGATGGCGTCCTTGGTGGTCTTGATGCCACCGGCGGGCTTCACGCCGATCATCTGACCGGTCTGCTCGCGGAAGTCGCGGACCGCCTCGAGCATGATCAGGGTGACCGGCAGGGTCGCTGCCGGCTGCACCTTGCCGGTGGAGGTCTTGATGAAGTGCCCGCCGGCCATCATCGCCAGCCAGCTGACGCGCCGGACGTTGTCGTAGGTCTGCAGCTCGCCGGTCTCGAAGATCACCTTGAGGTGTGCGCTCGACCCGTCGGGCCTGGCGCAGGCCTCGCGGACCTGGACGATCTCCTCGTAGACGTCGAGGTAGCGGCCCGACAGGAAAGCGCCCCGGTCGATGACCATGTCGATCTCGTCGGCGCCGGCCTCGACCGCGTCGCGGGTGTCGGCGAGCTTGATGTCCATCGCGGCGCGGCCGCTCGGGAACGCGGTGGCCACGGCTGCCACGTGGACGCCGCTGTCGCCGAGGGTCGTCCTGGCCGTCTCGACCATGTCGGGGTAGACGCAGACGGCCGCGGTGGCCGGGCACGACGGGTCGGCCGGGTCGGGGCGCATCGCCTTGGACGCGAGCGCGCGCACCTTGCCGTGGGTGTCGGACCCCTCGAGCGTCGTCAGGTCGACCATCCGGATGGCCAGGTCGATGGCATAGGCCTTCGACGTGGTCTTGATGGACCTGGTGCCGAGACTTGCGGCACGGGCCTCGCAGCCGACCTGGTCGACTCCGGGGAGGCCGTGGAGGAATCGGCGGAGGGAGGAGTCACTTCGCACGATGTCGTCGAAGACCCCTGAGCTCGCCGTTGAGCTGGGAGTGGGCGTCACCGACCCAGCATAGAGTTGGCGGCGAGGCCTCCGGCAATCCGCGGAGGACCAATATCTGCCCAAGTGGACGAGGAGAACATGGCACGCGTGCAGGACGACCCCGATAAGACGGTGGAACGCTTCCACGCCACCAGCGGTCGGGTGACCGGGTGGATCACGGTGGTCCTGGCAGCGGTCGTGGTGCTGACCGGGCTGTTCTACCTCGACGACGGGTTCCCGAGCTGGGTGATCGGTGCCGCCCTCGTCGTCGCGGTGGTCTCCTGGGCGGCGATGCTGCGTCCCGCCCTCTGGGTGACCGAGGAGCACCTCGTCATGCGCAACCTCGCCGAGACTGTCCGCATCCGGCTGGCCGCGGTCGAGGAGATGGCCGTGCGCCAGGTGCTTGCCGTGCGCGCGGCCGACCGCCGCTGGGTCTCGACCGTCGTGGGGCGCTCGTGGCGCAAGGCGCTCGTCACCCGGCCTGTGTCGACCACGTCCTCGGAGTCGACGCCCCTGGACGGGATGCCCTACGCCGACTTCGTGGAGACCCGGCTCCGGGAGCTCGTCGACGCTGCCCGTGCCACGGCCGGGGTGCGGGCGGGCTCGACGGAGCAGCTGGCGCTGCCCGACGCCGTACGCCGTGAGCCGGCGTGGGTGCCCCTCGGGCTGATCGCGGTGTCCGCGGTCGTCCTGGTCGTGGCGCTGCTGGTCTGACGCGTCCGCCCCGGCGCCACGTCGTCATCACGCCCGAGCCGCTGCGGCCCTCGTGCCGGGGGTGGGGAACCACCGCGCGATGATCGCCGACTGGCCGAGCGTCCAGGTCGAGTTGCACACCCAGTAGGCGAGCAGGGCCACCGGGACGACGCCCCCCGCCACCACCATGCCGAGGGCCGAGAGCGCGGGCACCATCCGCTGCGCGGAGACCATCGCCTCCGGCAGCCCGTCGGTCAGGGTGTTGGACGCCACGACGTAGCGCTGGGTGACGTACGACAGCGTGGCGGCCGTGACCGCAAGACCGGCAACCACGACGAGGTGCGCGGGTCCGCCCCCGAGGTAGCCGCGGCCCGCCAGGGTGACGCCCAGGACGGACGCTGCGCCGAGGGACGACACGAGTCCGGGGCCCATGGCGCCCACCGCCGCACCCGACGCGACGTCGGAGATGAGGTGGTAGAGCGCCACCCACACGGGCAGCTGGAGCAGCACCGGCAGGCAGCCCAGCCGGCTGACGCCGTGCTCGGCGGACACCCGTCGGCGCTCCTCGAGGTGCCGGCGCATGCTGTCGGCGTCCGGGCGGGAGCCGAGTCGGGTCGTGAGCTCCTGCAGGTGCGGGCGGGCGCGCGAGGCGGCATGGGCCTGTCGCACGCCGTGGACGACGACCGGCAGGAGCGTGAGGCGGAGGGTGACGACGACCGCGGCGACGCAGAGCAGCCAGGTGCCCCCGGCAGCGGGGTCGGCGCCCAGGGCGGTGAGTCCGTCGTGGGCGGCGGCGAGGACGGCGGCGAGGGCGTGCTTGATCGGGGCGAGCGGGGACATGCGGGCTCCTGGGAGGACGAAGGGACGGGTCGGACGGGTCGCGCCGGCATGGCGCGAACGGTCAGACGAGTCCCGGAGCCCGGGGGCGCTGCGGGTGGTGGTCGACGTCGGTGGAACCGCCGGCCAGGCGCGGGAGAACGTCGTCCGCCCACCTGGCGGGCAGCATCAGCGCCCGCGTGGCAGGCAGCACGACCAGGTGCCGGGAGCCGAGCACGGCAGTCGCGGCGGTGCTGAGCGCGGCGATCACGAGGACCGACTCCGCAGAGACCTGCGGTGCCAGAACGGAAGCCGCCAGCAGCGACGCGAGGCCGACCACGGCCAGGGTGAGGGCGGCGCGGACCGGTGCCAGGGGCTCGGCGTCGGTCCGGATCATGATCCGAGGGTAGTGGATGACCGGGTCTCGCGACGGTCGCGGAGCTATTTCCTCGACCTGTGGGAACGCTCAGCCGAGCTCGTGGGCGCCGAGGTCGATCCGTCCGACGACCCGGCGGCGGACCGACCGCGTCGCGGCGACGTACTCCAGGCGCGCGCGCCAGCGCCGGGGCACGGCGGCGCCACGGTCGACAGCGGGCGAGCGCGCCCGGAGCCGGAAGTCCTCGACGCCGGGTGCGACGAAGCCGCCGAGCCCCACCCGCCGGTTCGCCCGCGCGCGTGCGGACGCGAGGAGGGTCAGCTCGCCGGGACCGACGAGCAGGTTGTTGCGCAGCCGGGCGCGGCTGCCCTCGGCGAGCGCCACGAACGTGCCGGAGCCGCGACGGTTGACGAAGGTGTTGTTGACGACCCAGAGGGTGCGCGACGGGTTCGTCAGGCCCTCGGCGCCGTAGGACACCAGGGCGGGGTTCTCCGAGCGCGGGCCCTGCACGATCACGTTGCCCGCGACGAGGGAGCGTCCGCCGTTGGGCAGGTCGATGGAGTAGCTGGCGGTCGCGTCGCCGTCACTGATGTGGTTGGCGAGGATCGTGTTGGACGCGGCGCGGGACTTCAGCTCGTGCCCCGTGTCGGCGCCCGAGAGCCAGCTGCCGCTGACGACCAGCGAGCGGACGGCGCCGACGTAGAGGTTGTGGGAGTAGCCGTCACCGGCCCCGTTGCGGAAGAACCGGGACCGACGGATCACCACGTCGCTGTCGGGGTCGGCACCGGTGAGGATGCCGGTCTCGTTGTCGTGGAACCAGCTGCGCGTGACGGTGAGGTCGGTGCCCTCCTGACGGATGCCGGCGCCGTTGCGGTCGGGCACCGTGGCGCCGCTGAGCTCGACGCGGTCCACGGTCGTGCGGTCGCCGGCGATCACCCAGATCGCCTTGCCCTGGGCGTCCTGGCCGGCGGCGCGCAGGTGCGCCCGGCCGCCGTCGCCGCGCAGGGTGAGGTCGTCCTGGGTCCACGTGGCGACGTCACCGGAGTAGGTGCCGGGGTCGATCAGCACGGTGTCGCCGTCCCGGGCGACCGCAGCTGCGGCGCTCGGGGTGGAGAGCGCGCGGTCGGGCCCGACCCGCCAGGTGCGCGGCGCCGTCCGGTCGTACGACGCCTCGGCTGCGGCAGGCGGGGCGCCAACGGTCAGCAGGGCCAGGCAGAGCCCCGTGGTCAGGCCGGATCGCGTCGCGGATCGCCGGGCGCGCACGTCATCCACCGAAGGCGGCACCGCGCAGGTCGGCGGTGATCGCGTCGAGACGTCCGACCGCGGAGATGCGCGCGGCGTCGACGTCGCCGTCGACCGGGATCACCACCTCGAGGTAGCACTTCACCTTGGGCTCGGTGCCGCTCGGGCGCACGATCACCCGGGCCCCCTCGGCCAGCGTGTAGCGCAGTCCGTCGGTCGGCGGCAGCGCCGCAGAGCCCTCCGACAGGTCCTCGGTGCGCTCGACAGCGAGGCCGCCGAGCGTGGTCGGGGGTGCGCTGCGCAGGCGGTCCATGGTCTTCGCGATGTCGGAGAGGTTGTCGAAGCGCACCGAGAGCTGGTCGGTGGCGTGGAGGCCGTGCTGGTGCGCGATGTCGTCGAGGACATCGGTGAGTCCACGCCCCTCGGCCTTCGCCTGCGCGGCGAGCTCGCAGATGAGCAGCAGTGCCGAGACACCGTCCTTGTCCTTGACGTGCTCGGGGTCGCAGCAATAGCCCAGCGCCTCCTCGTAGCCGAAGGCGAGCCCCTCCACCCGGCCGATCCACTTGAAGCCGGTCAGGGTCTCCTCGTGCGGCTGGCCGGCGGCCGCGGCCATCTTGCCGAGCAGGCTGGAGGAGACGATCGAGTTGGCGAAGGTCCCGGTGACCCCGCGGGCGATCAGGTGGTGGGCGAGGAGGGCGCCCACCTCGTCGCCGCGCAGCATCCGCCAGCCGTGGGCGTCGGGAACCGCGACGGCGCAGCGGTCGGCGTCAGGGTCGTTGGCCACGACCAGGTCCGCGTGCGTCCGTGCCGCCAGGGCCATCGCGAGGTCCATCGCGCCCGGCTCCTCGGGGTTGGGGAAGGACACCGTCGGGAAGTCGGGGTCGGGGTGCTCCTGCTCCTCGACGATGTGGGGCGCGTCGAACCCGGCGGTCTCCAGCACCTGCGCGACCGTCGTGCCTCCCACGCCGTGCAGCGGCGTGTAGACGATCGAGAGGTCGCGGGGACCGTCCTCGGCCAGTCCCGCGACGGTGTCGAGGTAGCGGTCGACGATGTCCTCGCCGACGACCTTGCCGGCGTCGCCGCGGGGAAGGTCGGCGAGCGCCCCGACCGCGGCGATCCGCTCGGCGATCTCGAGGTCCGCCGGGGGAACGATCTGGCTTCCGTCGCCGAGGTAGACCTTGTAGCCGTTGTCCTGGGGCGGGTTGTGGCTTGCGGTGACCATGACGCCTGCGGCGCAGCCGAGCTCGCGGATCGCATAGGCGAGGAGGGGAGTGGGCAGCGTGCGCGGCATCACGAGCGCCTTGAAGCCCGCGCCCGTCATGATCTCGGCGGTGTCGCGGGCGAAGGCGTCGGAGTTGTGACGCGCGTCGAAGCCGATCACGACCGATCCGCCCGAATGGCCGGTGTCCGCGAGGTAGGCCGCCAGACCGGCGGCGGTGCGGGTGACGACGACGCGGTTCATCCGGTTGGGGCCGGCACCGAGCGCTCCACGGAGGCCGGCGGTGCCGAACTCGAGCGTGCCGGCGAAGCGATCGGCCAGGTCGGTCTGCTCACCGCGCGCAGCGGCGGCGATGACTGCCTCGAGCTCGGCGCGGGTCTGCTCGTCGGGGTCCTCGGCGGCCCAGGCGCGGGCCTGCTCCACCAGGGGTGTCGGATCGGTCATGAGCGCACGCTATCCCGATCGGGTGTCGGTGGCCGCTGGCAGGATCTGCCCATGATCGATCACCTGGGCATCAACTGCACCGACCTGTCGCGCGCGGCCGCCTTCTACGACCGGGTCCTGGGAGTGCTGGGTCACCGGCGCGTGATGGACGTCGGCGTGGCCATCGGCTATGGCACCGAGGGGCCGGACTTCTGGATCGGCACCTTCGACGGGGTCGGCCCCAACCGGGAGGTGCACGTCGCCTTCCGGGCCACCGACGCCGCGACCGTGCGGGCCTGGCACGCCGAGGCGCTGGCGGCCGGCGCGGAGTCGCTGCACGAGCCGCGCCTGTGGCCGGAGTACCACCCGACCTACTACGGCGCCTTCGTCCGCGACACCGAGGGCAACAACATCGAGGCCGTCTGCCACACCGGGGACTCCTGAGGCCGATCGGTCCGGCTAGCGTGGCGAGGTGACCGCCTCCGTCCGCTCCGTCAATGCCGGGGCCCTCGAGCCGGTGCCGGGTGTGCGCCGCCCCACCGGCATCCGCAAGCACCCGGTCGAACGCATCGAGGTCCGCGATCCCGGCCCCAAGCGGGGTGGGCTGGGCAGCGGCGTGGTCGGTGACGCGATCGGGAGCAGCAAGCATCACGGCGGAGAGACCCAGGCGGTGTATGCCGTCGCCCGGGAGGAGCTCGACTGGTGGGGCCAGCATCTCGACCGCGAGCTCGCCGACGGCATGTTCGGCGAGAACCTCACCACCAGCGGCCTCGACGTGGACGCCGCCGAGGTGGGCGAGCGCTGGCAGGTCGGCACCGCCCTGCTCGAGGTCTGTGGTCCCCGCATCCCGTGCGCCACCTTCGCCGCCCACGTGCGCGAACCCCGCTGGGTGCGGCGCTTCACCGAGCGCGGCCGCACCGGCGCCTACCTCGCCGTGCGGGAGCCAGGCGCCATCGTGGCGGGCGACCCGATCGAGGTCACGCACCGTCCCGGGCACGGGCTCACGGTCCCGATGTTCTTCCGGGCCGCGATGGGCGACAAGGAGCTGTCCGGTCTCTTCCTCGAGGCGCAGGTCCTGCCGCAGGTCGAGCACGACTGGCTGGCCTCGCGCCAGTGACGCGGGCCGGCGGTCAGGACAGCGCGGCGACCGCGGCGTCGTAGTCGGGCTCCACGCCGATCGCGTCGGTGATCTGCGTGTGGAGCACGGTGCGGTCGGTGTCGAGCACGACGACCGACCTCGCGAGCATGCCCTCCCAGCCGCCGTCGGTCATCCGGATGCCGTAGTCCTCACCGAAGGAGGAGCGGAAGGCCGAGCCGACCTCGACGCCGTCGATGCCCTCGGCGCCGCAGAAGCGCGCCTGGGCCAGCGGCAGGTCCACCGACACGTTCACCACGGTGGTGTTGTCGAGGCCTGCGGCGAGCTCGTTGAACCTGCGCACGCTGGCCTGGCACACGCCCGTCTCGATGCTCGGGAAGATGTTGAGGACGACCCGCTTGCCCGCGACGTCGGCGTCGGTGACCTGCTGGAACTTCAGTCCCACCAGGTCCCAGCCGGGTGCGGGTGAGCCGACCGCGGGGAGCTCGCCCGCGGTGGTGACGGTGGTGTCTCCGAGTTGTGTGGTTGCCATGGCGACAACGTATCTGCCGGCACCGAACGGGGGCTCACCCATCCGAGGAGCGACCACCCGCCCGGCCCGCGGCGACCTAGAGTGCCCGCATGGCTGACCGGGATCGGACCACCGTGATCGTCGACGTGCTGCGGGACGCCTTCGCGCCGCTGATGCGGGCGGATCCGGCGGCCTTCCGGGCGAAGTACCGCAAGATGGCCCGCGACCCGCACGCCTTCTACCGCGGCACCGCCTGCCTGTTCTACAGCGACGTGACGTCGGAGACCGACGACTGGTCCCGCCACGGAGCCGAGCGGATCTGGATCCACGGCGACCTGCACGTGGAGAACTTCGGCACCTACCTCAACTCCGACGGCCGGCTGGTCTTCGACATCAACGACTTCGACGAGGCCTACCTCGGCCGCTTCACCTGGGACCTCCAGCGGTTCGCCGCGAGCCTGGCGCTGGTGGCCTGGCAGAAGGCGTTGCCCGCGGACGCCATCCGCAGGCTCATCGCCCGCTACGCCCGGTCCTACCTGGCGCAGGTCAACCACTACGGCGCCTCCGACCACGACGACGACTTCGAGATCCGGCTCGACAGCGCCCACGGGCCGGTCCTGGTCGCGCTCGAGGAGGCGCGGGCCATGCGTCGCGCCGACCTGCTCGACGAGATGACCGTCCTGCAGAAGGGGGTCCGGCGCTTCGCCGAGAACGCCGGCACGCGTCGGCTCCCGCGCCAGGAGCGAGCCGAGGTGGTGGCGGCCTTCCGGGCCTACCTCGAGACCATCCCCGAGTCCAAGCGCTTCGACCGTGCGCTGTTCTACGAGCTGCGCGACGTGGTCGGGAGGTCCGGGTTCGGGATCGGCAGCGCGGGCCTGCCGGCGTACAACGTGCTGGTCGAGGGATACAGCCAGGCCCTCGACAACGACGTGGTGCTGAGCATGAAGCAGGCCAACGTGCCTGCGCTGAGCCGCTTCGTCGACACCAGCGAGGTCGACGCCTACTTCGAGCACGAGGGCCACCGCACGGCCGTGAGCCAGCGGGCGTTGCAGGTCCACACCGACCCGCTGCTCGGCCACACGCGCATCGGGGGAGCCGGCTACGTCGTCGCGGAGGTCTCGCCCTACGAGGTGGACCTCGACTGGGGCGAGGTGAACGAGCCGGCCGAGATGCGCGCCGTGGTGGACCTGCTCGGACGGGCCACCGCGAAGATCCACTGCGCGTCCGACGAGGACAGCCAGCAGGACCTCGTGGACTTCCAGGTCGAGGAGGCCATCGCCCGCTCGCTGAAGGGGCGGCGCAACGACTACGTCGCGTGGCTGGGGGAATGGGCGATCGAGTACGCGGCGCGGGTCCGCGAGGACCACGCCCTGTTCGTGGACGCCTTCCGCGAGGGCCGGGTCGGGATCGCCGCGACCTGACCCTCGCGGGGTGCTGCCGGTCGGGTCGACGCGATGCTGGTAGTAGAGGTCGACGGGCCAGTGTCAGTCATGCACCCAGCGCGGTCCGGTGGAACTGCGCCAGGGCGAACGGGCCGCCGACGAGCTCGGCCTCGGCCTCGTCGTCGGGGCCCGGCGCGACCAGGTCCGCGAAGTCCTCCGCGTCGTCCTGCGGCTCGTAGCCCAGCCGACGGCCGGGCTCGAGGTCCCACCAGGCGCGGGTGTTGGCGCTGATGCCGTAGAGCACGGCGTAGCCGGGTGCGGGGGCGGTGAGCGCCGCCTCGACCATGCGGACGCCGTCGCCGTGCGAGAGCCAGGTGGACAGGTTCCGCAGGCTGGCGGGCTCCTCCAGGAACGAGCCGATCCGGCAGGAGACGGCGTCGATCCCGTGACGGTCGGCGAAGAGCCGCAGCAGCGCCTCGGCGGCGACCTTGGCGACGCCGTAGTAGGTGTCGGGCCGGGGGAGGGCGTGCTCGCCCAGCTCACCGTCGGCGCGCGGGGTGCGGCCGACGGCGTGGTTGGAGGAGGCGTAGACGATGCGCGGCACGCGGTGGGCGAGCATCGCGTCGAGCAGCGCCGCAGTGGTGACCACGTGGGACGTGAGCTCGTCCGGGAGGGACACCTCCCCGGGCACGCCGGCGAGGTGCACGACCGCGTCGAGCCGCTCCTCGGCGAAGACCGCGGCCACCGCGTCGGGGTCCGCGCAGTCGGCCTCGTGCCAGGCGAAGGTGGTGCCCTCCGGCGCCGGCACCAGGTCCAGGCCGACCACGTCGTGGCCCAGCGCGACGAGCCCGACCGTGATCACCCGGCCGAGGGTGCCCGCGGCGCCCGAGACGAGGACGCGCATCAGATCTTGGTGACGACCTGGCTCAGCAGGCCACCCATCCGGCTGGCCGCGGACTTGCCGGCCTCGAGCACCTCCGCGTGGTCGAGCGGCTCGCCGCTCAGACCGGCGGCGAGGTTGGTGACGAGGCTGATGCCGAGGATCTCCATGCCTGCCTCGCGGGCCGCGATCGCCTCGAGCGTGGTGCTCATGCCGACCAGGTGGCCGCCGAGGACGCCGGCCATCCGGACCTCGGCGGGCGTCTCGTAGTGCGGCCCGGGGAACTGGACGTAGACGCCCTCGTCGAGGCTCGGGTCGATCTCGCGACACATCGCGCGCAGGCGCGGGCTGTAGAGGTCGGTGAGGTCGACGAAGTTCGCGCCGACGATGGGGCTGGTCGCCGTGAGGTTGATGTGGTCGGAGATCAGCACCGGCTGCCCGGGCTGCCACCCCTGCTTCAGGCCGCCGCATCCGTTGGTCAGCACGATCGCCGAGCAGCCGGCGGCTGCCGCCGTACGGACGGGGTGCACGACCGCGGCGACCCCCTTGCCCTCGTAGAAGTGGGTGCGGGAGAGGAAGACCAGGAGGTTGCGCTCACCCGTGGGGGTCGAGGTGCGGATCGAGCGGATCTTGCCGCTGTGGCCCACGACGCCGGCGGCGTGGAAGCCGGGCAGGTCCGTGGTGTCGATCTCGGCGGTGGCCTCACCCAGCGCGTCGACGGCCGGCAGCCAGCCGGAGCCCAGGACGAGCGCCACGTCGTGGCGCTCGATGCCGGTCAGCTCGGCGAGCTTCGCGGCGGCGGCGGTGGCGGCTTCGTACGGCGTCTGGTGGCTCATGGGCGGCACTCTAAACGGGTCGCGAGCCGCCGGTCTCGGGGGCAGAGGTTCAGAGGCCGGTGGAGCGGCAGTCACGGCGGCGCAGCGCCGCGACGTAGTCCTCGGGTGCGCCGGCGGCGTCGGCGGCGTCGGCGAGCACGCCGAGGTAGGACGCGGACGGCAGCCCGCCCTCGTAGGCGTCGAGGACGTAGGCCCACACGACCAGCGGCCCCGTCATGGTCTGCACCCGGACCTTGGTCTTGCGGTAGAGGCCGGTGTCGGCGGACTCCCAGCCGTCGAGGGCCTTCTCGTCCTCGGGCGTCACGTCGTAGACGGCGACGAAGACCTGCTCGAAGGGGTCCTGGACGATCGTCGAGAGGGCCCCGTCCCAGCCGTGCTCCTCGCCGCCGAAGGTGAGCCGCCACCCCGTGAGCCACCCGGTCGACTCCAGGATCGAGTGGGGACAGCGCTCGCTCATGCGCGCGGGATCGAGGTTCGTCCCGTAGGCGGCATAGAGCGTCACGGGCCACAGGCTACCCAGCCGAGACCTCGGGTGTTCCCAGCGCGAGGTGGACAACTAGGCTGGGCCCGTGACCGACACCCATTTCGACACCCTCGTCCTCGGCGCCGGCCCCGGTGGCTACGTCGCCGCGATCCGCGCAGCCCAGCTCGGCCAGAAGGTGGCCGTGGTGGAGGAGAAGTACTGGGGAGGTGTCTGCCTCAACGTCGGCTGCATCCCCTCCAAGGCGCTGCTCAAGAATGCCGAGCTCGCCCACACGCTCCAGCACGAGAAGGCGAAGTTCGGCATCGAGGGCGACGCCACGATGGCCTTCGGCCCGACCCACAAGCGCAGCCGCGACGTGAGCGCCGGCATCGTCAAGGGCGTCCACTTCTTGATGAAGAAGAACAAGATCACCGAGATCGACGGCTGGGGCACGCTCACCGGCCCGACCGGGGTCGACGTCGTCAAGGACGGCGAGACCACGCAGTACACGTGCGACAACCTGATCATCGCCGCCGGCGCGACCGTGCGCCTGGTGCCGGGTGTCGAGCTCAGCGACAACGTCGTCACCTATGAGGAGCAGATCCTCGACGACCAGCTCCCCGAGTCGATCATCATCGGCGGGTCCGGTGCGATCGGCGTCGAGTTCGCCTACGTGATGGCCAACTTCGGCGTCGACGTCACGATCGTGGAGTTCCTCGACCGGATGGTGCCGACCGAGGACGCCGACATCTCCAAGGAGCTCGCCAAGCACTACAAGAAGCTCGGCGTGAAGGTGCTGACCTCGACCGCGGTCAAGAACGTCGAGGACACCGGGTCCGGCGTCAAGGTCACCGTCGCCCCCGCCTCCGGCGGCGACGAGCAGGTCCTCGAGGCCGGCAAGTTCCTCGCTGCCTTCGGCTTCGCCCCGCGCACCCAGGGCTACGGCCTGGAGAACACCGGCGTCTCGGTCTCCGAGCGCGGAGCGATCGAGATCGACGACTTCGGACGCACCAACGTCGAGAACGTCTACGCCATCGGCGACTGCACCGGCAAGATGATGCTCGCCCACGTCGCCGAGGCCATGGGCATCGTGGCCGCCGAGACCATCAACGGCGCCGAGACCATGCCGGTCGCCTTCGACTTCGTCCCGCGCGCGACCTACTGCAACCCGCAGATCGCGTCCTTCGGCTACAGCGAGGCCCAGGCGAAGGAGAAGGGCTACGACGTGAAGACGGCGTCGTTCCCCTTCAGCGCCAACGGCAAGGCGATGGGCCTGGGCGAGCCGATCGGCTTCGTCAAGGTGGTCGCCGACGCCGAGCACAACGAGATCATCGGCGCGCACATGATCGGGCCGAACGTCACCGAGCTGCTGCCGGTCCTGACCATGGCCCAGCAGTGGGACCTCACCGCCGACGAGGTGGCCCGCAACGTCTTCGCGCACCCGACCCTGGGCGAGGCCGTCAAGGAGGCCGTGCACGGCATCGCCGGCCACATGATCAACTTCTGATGGTTGACCACATCGTCATCGTCGGCGGCGGACCGGGCGGCTACGAGGCGGCGCACGTCGCGGCGCAGCTGGGCGCCGAGGTCACGGTCGTCGACACCGACGGCGTGGGTGGCTCGGCCGTGCTGACCGACTGCGTGCCGAGCAAGACGCTCATCGCCACCTCCGAGCTGATGACCGACATGTCGACGGCCCAGGAGCTGGGGGTCAACTTCCACGACCACCAGGGTGACGCCGTCACCGCGATCTCGGTCGACCTGGCGCGGGTCAACGCCCGGGTGAAGCAGCTCGCGGCCGACCAGTCGTGCGACATCGCGGCCCGCCTGGACCGCGACGGCGTACGCGTGCTGACCGGTCGTGGCCGCCTCGGGCCGGACCTCGCGGTGATCGTCACCACCGCCGACGGCGAGGAGATCCTGCAGGCCGACGCGATCATCGTCGCCACCGGCGCCGCGCCGCGCACCCTGCCGAGCGCCCAGCCCGACGGCGAGCGGATCCTGACCTGGGAGCAGGTCTACGACCTCACCGAGGTGCCCGAGAAGCTGATCGTGGTCGGCTCGGGTGTCACCGGCGCTGAGTTCGCCAGCGCCTACCTCGCGCTGGGCATCGACGTGACCCTGGTCAGCAGCCGCGACCGGGTGCTCCCGGGCGAGGACGCGGACGCCTCGAAGGTGCTCGAGGACGTGCTCACCCGCCGCGGCATGCACGTGCTCGGCCAGTCGCGGATGCAGTCGGTCACCCGTGACGGCGACACCGTGACCGTCACCCTGACGGACGGACGCACGGTCTCGGGCAGCCACTGCATCCTCGCGCTCGGCTCGATCCCCAACACCACCGACCTCGGCCTCGAGGAGGCTGGGGTCGCGGTCGATGACGGCGGCTTCGTGAAGGTGGACAGGGTCTCCCGGACGTCGGCGCGCGGCATCTACGCCGCGGGCGACTGCACCGGGGTGCTCATGCTCGCCTCGGTCGCGGCGATGCAGGGCCGCATCGCGATGTGGCACTTCCTCGGCGACGCGGTCGCACCGCTGGACCTCAAGAAGGTCTCGTCCAACGTCTTCACCTCACCGGAGATCGCGACCGTCGGCTGGTCGCAGAACGCGGTCGACGCCGGCGAGATCACGGCCGAGGTCGTCACGCTCCCGCTGGCCGGCAACGCGCGGGCCAAGATGCAGGGGGTCCGCGACGGCTTCGTGAAGCTCTTCTGCCGCCCCGGCACCGGCATCGTCGTCGGGGGAGTGGTCGTCGGACCGCGGGCCTCCGAGCTGATCCACCCGGTCTCGATCGCGGTGGCGGAGTCGCTCACCGCCGACCAGCTGGCGCAGGCCTTCACCGTCTACCCCTCGATGAGCGGCTCGATCGCCGAGGCCGCGCGCCGGCTTCACCGGGTCTGACGCCGCGCTCAGCGCCCGCTCAGTCCTCCGCTGCTGCGGCCGGGGCCGCTGGTGGACTGGTTGAGGTAGGCCTGCGCCATGCCCTTCTGCACCTCGCCGCCCCACTGGTGCCGGGCGAGCTCGACCGCGGCCTCGACGGGGCCGTCGGCGGCACCCGCAAGGTGCCACGGCACCCAGCGGTCCCCGATCCGCACCATCCGCACGAGGGGCTCATCACCAGCGGCCAGCTGGCGGGCGTCGGCCGCACAGACCCCGATGCTGCGCGTCGTCCCGCCCGGCGGAGCCCACTCCACGTCCTGCATCGAGGGTCCGTGCTGGGGGTTGAAGAAGCACGGCTCGCGACGCTCGGGCAGCGGTTCACCGGCGATGACCGCGAGGACTGCGGCGCGGTGGAAGCGGGCGTCGGCGACGACCTGCTCCACGGCGACCACGTCCTCGGCCGTCTCGCTGGCCGCCAGGAGCTGCTTGGCCTGGTCGTAGTTCTCCAGGGCGCGCCGGTAGTGGTCGCCGGCGACGGGGTCGAGGTCGTCGGCGAGCGTGTCGACATGAAGCTCGGCGACCTGCTCGCCGAGCACGGTGACGTCCTCGTCCATCAGCCTGCGCGCGGTGCGCCAGCGGTCCTTGGCGATCAGCTCCTGCTCACGGCGTCGTCGCCGTCCCCCGAACATGGCTCGCAGTCTGCCACGGCGGCGACCCCGGCGACCCCATCAGCCGCCGTCGCCTCCGCCGCCTCCACCGTCGCCGCCACCTCCGAGGTCGCCGCCACCTCCGAAGTCGCCCCCGCCGTAGCCGGAGAAGTCGTGACCATCGATGACGCCGCCGTCGCTCCAGGCGCCGGGATCGGTCCAGGCCGCAGCCATCGGCAGCTGGACGCCGCCCGGGCCCGCCAGGATGCCTCCGGCATAGGCCATGGTCAGCCGCTCGGCCTCGATCCGTCCCTCGCGCACCAGCTCGGCGTACCAGCCGCCGGCCCAGGCGGCGTAGAGCGGACCGGACGCGTACCACGCGACCCGGCGGTCGCCGAGGCGGACCAGACGCACCTCGGGCTGGTCGCCGCAGGCCAGGCGCTCGGCGTCGCGGAAGCAGACCGGGATCTCACGGGCCACCCCGCCCGGCGGCGCCCACTCGACGTCGCGGCTGGCCGGGCCGTGGGCCGGGTCGAAGAAGCAGGGGTCGCGCCGTTGCGGACGGCCGGTGCCGGACTGGGCGGCGAGCACGCACGCGTGGGAGAAGCGCCCGTCCGCCAGGGTCCGCGTCACGCCGGTGACGTCCTGCGCCGTCGCCGACCGGACGAGCGCGCCCTTGGCGTCCTCGTAGGCGTCCAGCGCCCGCTGGTAGTCGGCGCGCGTCGCCT
This sequence comes from uncultured Actinomycetota bacterium, assembly GCA_963726515.1. GTDB lineage: Bacteria > Actinomycetota > Actinomycetes > Propionibacteriales > Nocardioidaceae > Nocardioides. Next base: position 566,415 of record CAVSCW010000015.1, on the reverse strand, counting down.
CGTCGAGGTCGGTGCCGAGGGTGTCGAAGTGGAGGTCGGAGAGCTCCTCGCCGAAGCGCGTGACGTCCTCGCCGGCCGCGCGACGCACGTGCCGGAAGGCGTCGAGCTCGTCGAGCTCGCGCTGCTGCCTGTCCCGGCGACGTCGCCCCAGCATGTGCACCATGATGCCACCGATCCGGCCCCGCTGACCCGCTGCGGACGTTCGACATGCGCCTGTACGCTCAGTGGTTCTGTTCGTCGATTCTCGGGGGAGAAGCCACACCATGACCCATTTCCGCACCCTGCTCGCGCTCGTCGTGAGCGCGCTGTTGCTGCCCGCCCTGCCGGCCGGTGCCGCGTCCGCCGACGCGTCGCGCAAGAAGGTCGAGACGTGGTCGACGCCGGGGAGCACGGCCATCACGCTCACCGGACACGGCTTCGGGCACGGCCACGGCCTCTCGCAGTACGGCGCCCTCGGCGCGGCCGGGAAGGGTCTGACCTGGCAGCAGATCGTCGAGTTCTACTACCCCGGCACCTCGTGGGGACGGGTCGGCGGCAAGGTCCGCGTGCTCATCACGGCCGACACCGGACGTGACGTCCAGGTCGTGGCCGCTCGCGGACTGAAGGTCACCAGCCTCGCCCGCAAGCGGACGTGGCGGCTGCCCTCGGTGGCTGCGAAGAAGTGGCGGCTGATCGCCGCCGGCGGCGACACCGCCGTGCAGTTCACCAAGGGACGAGCCTGGAAGACCTGGAAGAAGGTCCCGGGCGAGGCCGAGTTCTCCGCGGTCCGCGGCGTGCTGACCCTGGTCCTGCCCGGCGAGCGTCGCGACTACCGCGGCACCCTCCAGTCGGTCGCGCCGCGCCAGGGCAAGCGGCAGACGGTCAACAGGCTCTCCATGGAGGCCTACCTCCGCGGGGTCGTGCCCGAGGAGGTGCCGGCCCTGTGGGCGCCGGCCGCCGTGAGCGCGCAGTCGGTGGCGGCCCGCACGTACGCCGCGTTCGAGCGCTCGCACCCGCCGGCGGGGCACTACGACCTCTGCGACACCACGCAGTGCCAGGTCTACGGCGGCGTCGACGTCGAGCACCCGGCCGCCACGGCCGCGATCAGGGCCACCGCCAAGCAGGGCCTCTTCTACGGCGGCCGGCCCGCCTTCACGCAGTTCTCCGCCAGCAACGGCGGCTTCTCCTCGGCCGGGTCGATGCCCTACCTCGTCGCGCAGCCGGACCCCTACGACGGCCTCGCCAACCCCAAGTACTCCACCTGGACCACCACGATCGACGACACCCAGGTCGAGAAGCACTGGCCCGCCATCGGCGACCTGCAGAGCATCGAGGTGACCGCCCGCGACGGCAACGGCGACTGGGGCGGCCGGGTCACGGACATGGCCTTCATCGGCAGCACCGGCACCGCGCGGGTCGACGGTGACACCGTTCGCTCGTACTTCGCGCTCAACTCCGACTGGTTCACCTTCTCGGTCGCAGCACGGCAGAGGGGACCGGCCCGCCAGTGACCGGCCCACGACGACTGGCGGTGCTGCTGGCCGCCCTGGCACTCGGGGCCACCGGCTGCGAGGCGGGCGGCGCGACGGACGGCGGAGGCACGCTTCCGGAGACGGTCGTCGACACCGACGTGGTGTCGGCCGTCGACTACGTCGCGATGGGCGACTCGTTCTCCGCGGGCCCGTTCATCGGCACCATGCGGACCGATCCCACGGGCTGCGCACGCTCTCGGGACAACTACCCGGCCTTCCTCGCCGACTGGCTCGGGGTCGCCAGCTACACCGACGTCACGTGCTCCGCGGCCGTCACCGCCGACCTCTACGGTCCGATGCGGCTGTTCGACGGCAACACCACCGGACCCCAGCTCGACGCGGTCTCCGCAGACACCGACCTGGTGACGATCGGGATGGGCGGCAACGACTTCTCCATCTATGACTCGCTGATCAGGTGCCAGGACGGCGCCGCGTGCCCGGTCGCCGACCTCAAGGCCGACGCCCGCAAGGTCGCCGGCCGCATCAAGAAGGCGGTGCGCCGCATCCAGGAGGTCGCCCCCGAGGCCGCGATCTACGTCGTCGGCTATCCCGACATCCTGCCGGCCGAGGGCGCCTGCCGCGCGGTCGGCGTCGCGGCCGACGTGCTGGGCCCGGTCGCCGAGATCGCCGGGGTGCTCAACGCCTCGCTGCGCAAGGGCGCGACCGCGGGCGGGGCGTCGTACGTCGACATGGAGGCCGTCTCCGAGGGGCACGACGTGTGCGCCAAGGGCCGGGCGTGGGTCAACGGCCCCCGCTTCCGCGCCGGCATCGCGGCCCCGTTCCACCCGAAGATCAACGGGATGCGGGCCGTGGCCAGCGAGATCTTCACGACGATCACTGGCGAGGAGCCCGACGTCACCGAGTACGCCGACCCCGAACCCGACGCGGTCGTGCTGAACCAGGGCTGACGACCGACGGACCGGTGACCCCGCGTGGACAGGTCGCCTGCGGAGCCATCCTCACGGGTGGTCCGGCCGGGCACCAGGGTGGGCCATCATCTCGGGACACCCTGACGATGGAGCGCAGACATGTCGAACGACGAGAAGGCCGCCAAGGAACTGGTGGAGACGCTCAAGGACGGCGAGCGTGGTTTCGCCGCCGCCGCCGAGAAGGTGCGTGGCAGCGACCACCCCGAGTGGGCGGAGACGCTGCAGCGCTTCGCGGCGCAGCGCGCCAGCTTCTGTCGCGAGATCGTCGAGCTCGGACACGAGTACGGGGACGACGTCGACGAGAGCGGTTCGGTCGCCGCGGCCGTGCACCGAGGGTGGATCTCGCTCAAGGACGCCGTGACCGGGGATGACGCCGGCAGCGTTCTCAAGGCCGCTGCCACTGGCGAGGACCACGCGGTCTCTGAGTACGAGAAGGCCCTCGAGCTCGACCTCAGCCCCGGCTTCCGTGAGGTCGTCGCCCGCCAGCACGTCGCGGTCCTCGCGGCTCGCGACGAAGTCAAGGGGCTCCAGGCCGCCGGGTAGCTAACCCCGGCCCCTCCGCTCCCGGAAGTAGTCGGCGTTCGCGGCCAGGAACGCCTTTCCCATCCTGGAGCTGCCGAAGGTCCGATACATCCAGCCCAGGAACCCCTGAGCCTGGACCTCGCTGATGACCACCCGCAGGGTGACCCCTGACCCGTCGGCAGTGAACTCATCGCGGAAGTGCGACCTCGCGGTGACCCTGGATCCGGCTTCGTACTCCTCGTCGAGCTCGATGACCACGCGGTCGGCGTCGACACGGGTGGAGATGCCCGTCCTCCGCATGATGCCTTCGTTCGTCCTGATGGTCACCGAGTCACTCGCCTGATCGACCAGCTCGACACTCGAGATTCCGGGCATGAATCCGACCATGCCCTCGTAGTGCCTGCCGAGATCCTGGACGGACTCCTTCACGTCCTCGATGCTGCATGCGATCTCGTGGGTGCCCTCGAACCAGACCGTCATGATCCTTCCTCTCTGTGCTGGGTCACGGCCGACGCGCCAGACCCGGGCTGTCCGCTTCCTGATGGAGCGAGTCCCCTGCGACCGCCATGCGGTTCGCCGGGCCTGCGAGCCGAAGCAGGCGCAGCCCGACGAGGGCGGCGAACACCGAGAACGGCGCCAGTGAGGCGATGGCGAACGCCATGCCGACCGCTCCGAAGTTGGTGGGGACGGTCATGAGGACCGCGCTCGCCAGCCCCCACACCGCCGTGGCTCGGCTGAAGATCGAGGATCGCAGCATGAGGACCGCCAGGATCGCCAGGGTCACGAAGGTGAAGTAGTAGTAGATGTCGTAGCCGGTGCCCGCCCACGTCGCGAGCATGCCGTCTCCCGTGGCCAGCAGTGCGGTGCGGGTCCCGGCGTCGGCACCGTCGTACGCCTGGGCGAGGGACAGCATCTCGACCGGGCGGGGGCTGCTCATGTAGGCGGCGATCCCGACGATGCAGAAGGCGATCGCGATGACGACGGCCGACCTGCTGACCCGCCACAGCACGACGGCCAGCGCGAGGTAGACCAGGTACATCAGGGCGTTGGAGACGATGTAGAGCACGTCCAGCGCGACCAGGCCGCCCAGCGGGTTGTCCAGCAGCAGCTCGAAGAACCCGGCCGTCGACCCAGGTGGTGGCCAGATGACGTGGATGGGGATCTGCACGACGATCCCCAGCACGCTCGCGAAGGCGCACCACGCGCCCGTGACCAGGAGCCCGCGCCACTGTCGTAGGTCATCGCGCACGCCCACCGTGTCGATGGTGGCCATGAGGGCCTCCTGTCCGCCGATGGGCGATCAGCCCGCTCACCGGCACTCGACACACGACCGTTCCTTGTCTCGACGCTAGTCGAGCCCGCTCGCACCGGTCAGGGCCTTTGGTCCTTGCCCTCACCCGACCCCGGTCCAGGGGTTCTGGACGTGGACCGACCGCCCCACGCCGACCGAGCCTCGCGGATCCGCTGGGGCTAGCCGATCACCAGCACCAGGTCGCCGCCCTCGACGGCCTGCGTGGTGCGCACGGCCAACCGGGTGACGGTGCCGGCGACCGCTGCCGTGATCGAGGCCTCCATCTTCATCGCCTCGATGGTCGCCACGGTCTGTCCGGCCTCGACCGTGTCGCCCTCGGCGACCGTCACGGTCACCGCGCCGTCGTAGGGCGCCGCCACCTGGCCGGGGGCCTTGAGGTCGGCCTTCTCGGTCGACACGACCTCGGCGGAGACGCTGCGATCACGCACCGAGACGGGCCGGAGCTGGCCGTCGATGGTCGCCATCACGTTGCGCAGGCCGCGCTCGTCGGGATCGCTGATCGCCTCGAGCCCGTAGAGGACCTGCTTGCCCTCGCGCAGCTCGACGGGGTGCTCGCCGCCGCGGCGCAGGCCGTAGAGGAAGTCGACGGTCGGCAGCACCGAGAGGTCGCCGTAGAGCTCGCGCGACTCGAGGAAGGCCGCCGTCGGGCCGGGGAACAGGAGCTCGTTGAGCGTGCCGCGGCGATCGGACTCCAGGCCGGACTGCTGCTCGGGGCTGAGGTGCTCGGCCGGCTGCTTCCAGGTGCGACCGGCGAGCGCCTTGGTGCGGAACGGCTCCGGCCAGCCGCCGGGCGGGTCACCGAGCTCGCCGTTGAGGAAGCCGATCACCGAGTCGGGGATGTCGTAGGAGGCGGGGTCCGCCTCGAACGCATGAGGGTCGGCCCCGGCCGCGACGAGCGCGAGCGCGAGGTCGCCGACCACCTTGGAGGAGGGGGTCACCTTCACGACGTTGCCGAGGATGTCGTTGGCCGCGGCGTACATGTCCTCGACCTGCTCGAACTTCTCCCCGAGACCCAGCGCGATCGCCTGCTGGCGCAGGTTGGAGAGCTGGCCGCCCGGGATCTCGTGGCGGTAGACACGGCCGGTGGGAGCGGGCAGTCCCGACTCGAAGGGCGCGTAGACCCGGCGGGTGGCCTCCCAGTAGGGCTCGAGCGCGTTGACGGCCGCCAGGGACAGCCCCGTCTCGCGGGCGGAGTGGTCGGTCGCGGACACGAGCGCGGAGAGCGCCGGCTGCGAGGTGGTGCCGGCCATCGCCGCGCACGCGGCGTCGACGGCGTCCACGCCGGCCTCGATCGCCGCGGTGAGCGTGGCGAGCTGGCCGCCGGGTGTGTCGTGCGTGTGCAGGTGCACCGGGAGGTCGAAGCGCTCGCGCAGCGCGGTCACGAGGGTGCGAGCGGCCGGGGCGCGCAACAGGCCGGCCATGTCCTTGATGGCCAGCACGTGGGCACCGGCGTCGACGATCTTCTCGGCGAGCCCGAGGTAGTAGTCGAGCGTGTAGAGCCGCTCGGCGGGCGAGGAGAGGTCACCGGTGTAGCAGAGCGCGACCTCGGCCACCGAGGTCCCGGTCGCGCGGACGGCGTCGATCGCCGGGCGCATCTGCGAGACGTCGTTGAGCGCGTCGAAGATCCGGAAGACGTCGATGCCCGTCTCCGCCGCCTCCTGGACGAAGGCCTCGGTGACCTCGGTGGGGTAGGGCGTGTAGCCCACCGTGTTGCGTCCGCGCAGGAGCATCTGCAGGCCGATGTTGGGGATCGCCTCGCGCAGGGCGGCCAGCCGCTCCCACGGGTCCTCGGACAGGAAGCGCAGCGCCACGTCGTACGTCGCCCCGCCCCAGCACTCCACCGACCACAGCTGCGGCGTGGTGCGGGCGACGTGGTCGGCGACGGCGAGCAGGTCGGGGGTCCGCACCCGGGTGGCGAGCAGGGACTGGTGGGCGTCGCGGAAGGTCGTCTCGGTGACCGCGACCCGGTCCTGCGCGCGGAGTCGGCGGGCGAACTCCTCCGGACCGACGGCGCGGAGCAGCTGGCGGGTGCCGTCGGGGACCGGCTGCGACCGGTCGAGCTGGGGCAGCTTGCTGGCCGGTGACACCGTCACCGGTGCCGCTCCGTGCGGCTGGTTGACGGTGACGTCGGCGAGGTACTCCAGGAGCCGGGTGGCGCGGTCACCGCCGACGCGGGCGCGGACGAGGTGGGGGTGGTCCTCGATGAACGACGTGGTCACGCCGCCGGCGGCGAAGTCGGGGTCGGCGAGCACGGCCTGGAGGAAGCCGACGTTGGTGGACACGCCGCGGATGCGGAACTCGAGCAGCGCGCGGCGGGCCTTCTGCACGGCCGACTCGAAGGTGCGGCCTCGGCAGGTGAGCTTGGCGAGCATCGAGTCGAAGTGCGGGCTGATCTCGGCGCCGGCGTAGGTCGTACCGCCGTCGAGGCGCACGCCGGGACCGCCGGGGGAGCGGTAGGTCGTGATCTTGCCGGTGTCGGGGCGGAAGCCGTTGGCCGGGTCCTCGGTCGTGATGCGGCACTGCAGCGCGAATCCGCGCACCTGCACGGAGTCCTGGGTGAGCCCGAGGTCGGCCAGCGTCGCGCCGGCCGCGATCAGCATCTGCGACTGGACCAGGTCGATGCCGGTGACCTCCTCGGTCACGGTGTGCTCGACCTGGATGCGGGGATTCATCTCGATGAAGACGTAGCGGCCCTGCGGATCGAGGAGGAACTCGACGGTGCCGGCGTTCTTGTAGCCGATCTCCTGCGCGAAGCGCACCGCGTCGGCGCACATCCGCTCGCGGATCGCCGGGTCGAGGTGTGGTGCCGGGGCGATCTCGACGACCTTCTGGTGACGTCGCTGCACCGAGCAGTCGCGCTCGAAGAGGTGGATCACGCCACCCTCGGCACCGGTCCCGTCGGCGAGGACCTGCACCTCGATGTGGCGCGGGTCGACGACGGCCTGCTCGATGAAGACCGTCGGGTCGCCGAAGGCGCCCTCCCCCTCGCGCATGCAGGTCTCGATGGCCTCACGGAGCCCGGAGCGGTCGTCCACCTTGCGCATCCCACGACCCCCGCCACCGGCGACGGCCTTGACGAAGAGGGGGGTCTCGCCGATCTCGTCCAGCAGCGCCTCGGCGGCCGCGAGCAGGGCCTCGACGTCGGTGGAGGGGTCCACCGAGGCGAGCGTGGGCACGCCGGCGGCCTTGGCGGCCGCGATCGCCCGCGCCTTGTTGCCGGTCAGGGTCAGCACCTCGGCGCTGGGGCCGATGAACGTGATCCCCGCGGCGGCACAGGCCTCGGCGAGCGCCGGGTTCTCCGACAGGAAGCCGTAGCCCGGGTAGACCGCGTCGGCGCCGCACTGCACGGCGGCCGCGACGATCGCGTCGGGATCGAGGTAGGCGCGCACGGGGTGCCCGACCTCACCGATCTGGTAGGCCTCCTGGGCCTTCATCCGGTGCTCGGACCAGCGGTCCTCGTGGGGGAAGACGGCAACCGTCCTCGACCCGATCTCGCGCGCGGCCCGCAGGGCCCTGACTGCGATCTCACCACGGTTGGCGATGAGGACCTTGGAGAACATGGGCCGAACGCTATCGAGTGAGTGGTGTGAGGTGGGTTACTCGTCCGTACGTCGGGCAGATGTTCAGCGGGTCGGACCCTCCGGATCGCCGACGGGTGGTGGAGGTCAGCCCTTGATCTCGCAGATGACGGCGCCGTTGGTGACGGTGGCTCCGACCTCGGCCTGCAGGCCGGTCACGGTGCCGGCCCGGTGGGCCTTGAGCGGCTGCTCCATCTTCATCGCCTCCATGACCACGATGACGTCGCCCTCGGCGACCTCCTGGCCCTCGGTGACGGCGACCTTGACGATGGTGCCCTGCATGGGCGAGGTGACCGCGTCGCCCGAGGCCGCGGCACCGGCCTTCTTGCCCGACCGCCTGGCCTTCTTGGCCCCTGCGTCCGAGGCGCCGCCCATGGAGAGGCCGCCGAGCCCGGCGGGGAGGACGACCTCGAGGCGGCGGCCGCCGACCTCGACGGTGACCTTCTGCCGCTCACCGTGCTCCTGCGCCTCGGCGGTGTCACCGGCGTACGGCTCGATCCGGTTGTCGAACTCGGTCTCGATCCACTGCGTGTAGACGGTGAACTCGCCCTCGCCGGAGGGGGTCGAGGAGCCGACGTAGGCCGGGTCGTTGACCACGGCACGGTGGAACGGGATGACGGTGGGCATGCCGTCGACGACGAACTCGTCCAGCGCACGACGGGAGCGCTCGAGGGCCTGCGTGCGGGTGGTGCCGGTGACGACGAGCTTGGCGATGAGGGAGTCGAACGAGCCCGGGATGGTCTCGCCGTTCTCGTAGCCGGCGTCGAGGCGCACGCCGGGACCGCTGGGCGGGCTCCAGGCCGACAGGGTGCCGGGGGCGGGCATGAAGTTGCGCCCGCCGTCCTCGGCGTTGATGCGGAACTCGATGGAGTGGCCGCGGATCTCGGGGTCGCCGTAGCCGAGCTCCTCACCGGCGGCGATGCGGAACATCTCGCGGACCAGGTCGATCCCGGTGACCTCCTCGGAGACGCAGTGCTCGACCTGGAGGCGCGTGTTGACCTCGAGGAAGGAGATCGTGCCGTCCTGGGCGACGAGGAACTCGCACGTCCCGGCGCCGTGGTAGCCGGCTTCGGCGAGGATGCGCTTGGACGACTCGTAGAGCTCGCCTGTCTGCTCTTCGGTGAGGAACGGCGCGGGGGCCTCCTCGACCAGCTTCTGGTTGCGGCGCTGCAGCGAGCAGTCGCGGGTCGAGACGACCACGACGTTGCCGTGCTGGTCGGCCAGGCACTGGGTCTCGACGTGGCGCGGCTTGTCGAGGAACTTCTCGACCAGGCACTCGCCGCGACCGAAGGCGGAGACCGCCTCGCGCACCGCGGACTCATAGGCGTCGGGGATCTCCTCCAGCGTGCGGGCGACCTTGAGGCCGCGACCGCCGCCACCGAAGACCGCCTTGATCGCGACCGGGAGGCCGTTGGCCTCGGCGAAGGCGACGACCTCGTCGGCGTCCTTGACCGGGTCCTTGGTGCCGGGCGCGAGCGGGGCGTGGGCCCGGTCCGCGATGTGCTTGGCCCTGGCCTTGTCGCCGAGCGCCTCGATGGCTGCGGGGGGCGGGCCGATCCAGATCAGCCCGGCGTCGATGACGGCCTGGGCGAACTCGGCGTTCTCGGCGAGGAAGCCATAGCCGGGGTGGACGGAGTCAGCGCCGGTGTCGGTGGCGACCTTGATGATCTTGGCGATGTCGAGGTAGGACTCGGCGGGCGTGGCGCCGCCCAGGGAGTGGGCCTCGTCAGCGAGGCGGACGAAGAGCGCGTCACGGTCGGGGTCGGCGTAGACCGCGACGGAGCCGATGCCGGCGTCCTTGCAGGCGCGGATGACACGGACGGCGATCTCGCCGCGGTTGGCGATGAGGACCTTCTTCAAGCTCACGCGAGAACTCCTGGGTGTGCGGCACGAGGGCCGGGGTGCGTACCGCTGGGCAGGCTATCGCGAGCCCAGCACGGCCCGACCGACAGCCTTGCGCAGCGGCCGTACGGCATGTCCGTAGGCGATGCCGACGGCCAGCGAGGCCGCGAGGGCGAGCCACTGGTGGCCGGCATCCTCCAGCGACGGGTAGACCTGCCAGTGGGTGAGGTAGATGAACAGGCTCGCCCCGGCGAGCACGCCCGCGGCCCTGGCCACTGGGGGCGGGAGGGTGAGGTGGGGCAGCCACAGCATCAGCAGGAAGCCGCCGAGCACGACGGCCTCGCGCTGCGGCTGGCCGAAGAAGCCGACCGTCAGTGCCGCGGCCAGGCACGAGACCAGCAGGCGCTGCCGGGAGGTGGTCGCCCGCGCCGCGGCCCAGCCGAGCACGAAGAAGAAGGCGACCACGAGTGTCGTGTAGCGCTGGGTGGGACCCGCGCGCAGGCCGACCTCGGCGAACCGCGCGGCGGTCGCCACCGCGAGCACGGCGAGGGCGAAGCGGAAGGGTCGGCGCCGCTCGAGACGGTGCAGCACCGGCAGGCACGTCAACGCGAGCGCGGCGATGGTGATCCACACGAGTGCCTCGAGGAACCACAGCTGCCACTGGTCGTCCCACTCCGAGCTGTTGACGAGCTCCCGCACGAACAGCGTCGTGGTGAGGCCGTAGCTGCCGAGCACGAGCGCGGCTGCGCCGACCCAGAGCACCGACGGCACGACCAGCTGGGCCAGGCCCGACAGCCCGTGCCTCAGCCGGGTGCGGGCATCGCCGGGTGTGGAGAGCTGGAAGCGCGCGAAGTTGAAGCCCGCGAGCGCCAGCAGCAGGTGGGCGCCCCCCTCGAGGGCGATCAGGTCGACGTGGCTGGCGACGACGAGGAGGATGGCGAGCGCCCGCAGCGCGACGGTCGTGTCCAGCCGGGCCCACCTCGGTCGACGGGTCTCGGCGGCGCCGCTGCGCCCGGCGTCGTCGGCGGCCAGGTGCTCGAGGTCGGCGATGGTCCGGGTGTGCCAGCCGCCGGGCAGGCCGCGGGGGAACCGCTCCGCGAGCCGGGTGGCGAGCTCGACGTAGGACAGGGAGTCGCCGCCCAGGTCGACGAAGGAGTCGCCGTCGGTGGCGTCCGCCCGGCCGAGCACCCGGACGAAGTCGGCCCGCAGCGAGCCGGTGGCGGCGACCTGGTCCGGTTGCTCGGCAAGGCCGGCCAGCTCGGTGAGGGCGGCGTAGTCGGGCTTGCCCGTGCTCGTCAGCGGGACCTGGGCGAGCACGCCCACCCGCACGGCGTGAGCAGGGAGGCCGCACTCGCGGGTGACGAGCGCATGGGCGCCCGCGCTGCCGCGTCCGCTGGCGAGGAACACGTGGACGGCGCGGTCGGTCGCCACGACCCGGGCCTGGCGGTCGGTCTCCGCACGGAGCCGGCGCTCCACGGCCTCGAGGTCGATGCGCAGCCCGAACACCTTGCCATGGCGGTTGCGTCGCCCGACCACCTCGAAGAGCCCGTCGACGCAACGAGCGAGGTCGCCGGTGCGCAGCTCCGAGGTCCCGCCCGGCAGCGCCAGGTCGGCAGGGGCCGTGGCGTAGCCGAGCATCACGTTGGGACCGGAGTAGACCAGCTCGCCGACGCCGGGACGCTCGTCCGCGCTCTCGTCGAGGCGCAGGTGCCCGCCGGGAACGGCGATGCCGATCGCGGCCGGGTGGTCCTCGGCGAGGTCGGGCGGGAGGTAGGCCATCCGCGCGGTCGCCTCGGTGGCGCCGTACATGACCACGAGGTCCCACCCGCGACGGCGGCCGAACCGGCTCCAGCGACGCACGGCGTCGGGCTCGAGGCGGCCGCCGGCCTGGGTCACCTGCCGCAGCGTGGGCAGGTCGCGGCCCTCGAAGCCGCTCGTGGCCAGCAGGTCGAAGGTGTGCGGCACGCCGGCGAGGCTGGTCGCTCCCGCGCGGGTGAAGAGGTCCCAGAAGCACTCGTCGACGACGCTGAGCCCGGTCAGCACCACGCTGGCGCCGACGACGAGGTGGGAGTGCAGCACCGACAGGCCGTAGCAGTAGTGCAGCGGCAACGCGGTGATCGCGCGATCGGCGGGGGTCAGCGCGAGGTAGTCCGCGATCGCGGCCGCGTTGGTGGCGACGTTGTCGCGGGAGAGCCGCACGAGCCGGGGGGAACCGGTCGTGCCCGACGTGCTGAGCAGCAGGGCCAGGTCGGGGTGGAGGTCGTGGACGCTCGTGGTGCGGCGTACGTCGTCGCGCGCGCCGGTGGTGCACACGATGTCCGGGTCGTAGGCCGCCACCATGGCCTCGCGCTGGGCCGCGCGGCCGTCGGGGACGACCAGGGCGACGTGGCCGTGCTGCAGCGCGGCGAGGTAGGCGACGAGCTGGTCGAGGTCGTTGGCGCCCTCGACCAGGACGAGCCGGCGCTGCGGACCCCAGGCCAGGGCGCGATCGGCGACCAGGCGGGCGAGGTCGGCGTGGCTGAGGACGTCACCGTCGACCACCACGGCGGGCGCACCACCGAAGCTGGCGTGCTCGAGGACCGGGACGGGTGGGGCGTTGCGCAGCGGGGCGGGCCGGGGGGAGGCGATCGTCACGGCGCCGCCGCGGGTCGGTAGGCGCGGACCAGTCCGGTCACGCGGAGGTGGACCGTGTCACCGGCGGCGGGGTGCAGCACACCGGACATCCGGGCGAGCACGGCGGTGCCCTCGTCGAGGCGGACCTGCACGGCGCAGTCGTGGCCGTAGTAGCTGACCTCCTCCACAGTTCCCCGGACTCCGACGGCCTTGTCGCCCTCGGCGTGTGCCATGTCGACGAAGACCTGTTCAGGACGGATCATCAGCGCGACCGGTCCGGTGGTGGCCTCGGTCAGCACCACCCGGCCGAGCGCGCAGGTGGCATGGGCCTCGGTCGCCACTCCCGGGAGCACGACGGCGCGGCCGACGAACTCCGCGACCTGTGGGTCGGTCGGGGAGAGGTAGACCTCGCTGGGGGGTGCGGACTGGACGAGTCGCCCGCTCCTCATCACCGCGACCTGGTCGGCCAGGGACAGGGCCTCGTTCTGGTCGTGCGTGACGAGCACCGCGGTCGTGTTGGTGGCCTCGAGCGCCCGGCGCACGGCCCGGGCCGTGCTGCCGCGCAGCCCCGCGTCGAGGGAGGAGAACGGCTCGTCGAGCAGGACGACGGCGGGCTGCGGGGCCAGCGAGCGGGCGAGCGCGACCCGCTGCTGCTGGCCGCCGGAGAGCTCGTCGGGACGCCGGCTGCGGAAGTCGGCCGGGAGCTCGACGAGGTCGAGCATCTCGGCCACGCGGTCGCCCGCCGCCGTGCCGCGCTCCTCGCGGGGCAGCCCGAAGGAGATGTTGGCGGCGACGTCGAGGTGCGGGAAGAGGGCGCCCTCCTGGGGGACGTAGCCGACGCGGCGGGTCTGCGGTGGCACCGACCGCACGCCCTCGCCGCACACGACGTGCGAGCCGAAGGCGATGCTCCCCGACTCGGGGACGAGGAATCCGGCGATCAGGCGCAGCAGGGTGGTCTTGCCGCATCCCGAGGGCCCGAGGACGGTGGTGAAGGAGCCGTGCGGGACGTGCAGGGTGACGTCGTCGACGGCGCGCGTGGCCGCGCGTCCCGGGCCGGTCGAGGGGAACGACTTCGTGACGCCCGTGAGGGTCAGGGAGCTCATGCGGGGTCCCCGCGGCGTTGTTCGGGGGAGCGAAGCGGAGGAGAGGAACGTCGTGGGGTGTTCATGCGGGAAGCCTCTCTGTGCTCGGGGTGTCCATGCGCATCAAGAGCACCGTGGCGGGGATGGAGACCAGCACCAGCAGCAGCGCGTACGGGGCCGCGGCGCCGTAGCGGAGCTCGGAGGACGCCGACCAGAACTCCGTGGCCAGCGTGCGGGTGCCGATCGGGGAGAGCATCAGCGTGGCGGTCAGCTCGGTGGAGATGGCGAGGAAGACCAGCGCCGCGCCGGCACCGAGGCTGGGCGCGATGAGCGGCAGGGTGACCCGACGGGCGGTGGTGAGCGGTCCGCTGCCGAGGCTGTGCGAGACGTCGTCGAGCACTGCGGGTGCCTGCTCCAGCCCGGCACGCACGGTCACCACGGCCCGCGGCAGGAAGAGGATGGCGTACGCCGCCACGAGCAGGCCGGCCGTCTGGTAGACGGCGGGGACCAGACGCAGGGAGGCGACGACGAGGGCGAGCCCGACGACGATCCCGGGCAACGCGTTGGCGACGTAGGTGCTGCGCTCGATCACCGTCGAGGCCCAGCCGCGGTGGCGCACGGCGAGCCAGACGACGGGCACCGCGGCCAGGGTGGTCACGACGGCGCCGGCCAGCGCGAGGACGACGGTCGCGACCAGCGCGGAGACGAGCTCGTCCAGCGGGAACTCGGTCGACGTCCCGGCGACCAGCCAGCGCAGGAGCGAGAAGGCGGGCACGCCGACGGCGAGCACGACGACCGCACCCACCGGCGCCAGGACGGGCCAGCGCCAGCGGCCGAGCGCCACCGGCGTCGCTCCCCGGGCGGCACCACGGCCGATCCGGGCGTAGCGGCGGTCGCCCCGCAGCCGGAGCTCGGCCATGAGCAGGAACAGGCACAGCAGGACCAGGACCCCCGCCATCGCGGTCGCGGCGGCTCCGTTGAAGGTCGAGCCGTACTGGTCGTAGATGGCGGTCGTGAAGGTGGGGAAGCGCAGCAGTGACAACGCACCGAACTCCGCCAGCAGGTGCAGCCCGACCAGCAGGGCGCCGCCGAGCAGGGCGGGTCGCAGCTGGGGGAGCACGACGGTGCGGAAGGTGCGGGCGCGGGAGTGGCCCAGCGACCAGGCCGACTCCTCCAGCGCCGGGTCGAGCCGGCGCAGCATCGCCACCACGGGGAGGTAGACCAACGGGTAGTAGGACAGGGTCACCACGCCGAACGCGCCCGCGAACCCGTGCACGCTGCGGTCCAGCGAGACCCAGGCATAGCCGTTGACGAATGCCGGCACGGCGAGCGGTGCCACCAGCAGGCCGTGCCAGAGCCGGCGCCCGGGCAGGTCGGTGCGCTCGACCGCCACGGCCAGCACGACACCCAGGGCCGCGGTGGCGGCCATGCAGGCCGCGGCCAGGGTGATCGTGTTGCGCAGCAGCTCGACGATCCGCGGCCGGGCGAGGAGCTGCCAGAGCTCGGCGGGACCGATGATCACGACGTAGGAGGCCACGTAGGCCAACGGCACCAGCGCCAGGAGCGCGACGGACGTCCCGGCCGCGAGCAGCAGGGACGGCGTACGACGCCCGGTGGTCGTGGAGAGCCTGGTCAGAGCAGGCCCGCCGCGGTCATCAGGTCGGTGACCTGGGGCCCGTTGAGGCTCGAGACGTCGACCTGCGGGGGCTCGAGCTCGTCGAACGGCTTGACCTCGGGGTTGAGGCTGGCGTCGGGGTTGAGCGGGTACTCCAGGGCGTACGACTCGGCCATCGCCTGCTGCGCGTCGGTGCCGGTCAGCCAGGTGACGAACTCCGCCGCGGCCTCCTGGTGCTCGCTGCTGGCGAGGATCCCGGCCCCGGAGATGCTGAGGAACGCGCCGGGGTCCTGGTCGCCGAAGAAGTGGAGTGCGGAGTTGCCGGAGTCGGTGCCGTTCTCCTGGCGGTCGCGGTACCAGTAGTAGTGGTAGGCGATGCCGGCGTCGACCTCGCCGGAGTCCACTGACTGCATGACGACGAGGTTGTTCTGGACGATGACGCCGTTGTCCTTGAGGCCCTGGAGCCACGCGGCGGTGACCTCCTCGCCCTCGATCTGGAGGACGGCGGAGACGATGGCCTGGAAGTCGGCGCCGGTGGGCGAGAACGCCACCCGGTCCTTCCACTCGGGCTCGGCGAAGTCGAGGATCGAGGCGGGCATGTCGGCGTCGGTCATCGAGTCGGTGTTGTACATGGCGACGGTCGAGCGGGCCAGGAATCCGGTCCACGTGCCGTCGGCGGCGACGTACTGCTCGGGGATGCTCACGGTCGCGGCCGCGGGCAGCTCGGTGAAGAGGCCGGCGTTGTCGACGATGCTCATCGCCGGGGAGTTCTCGGTGAGGAACACGTCCGCGGGCGAGTCGTCGCCCTCCTCGACGATCTGGTTCGCCATCTCGAGGTCCTTGCCGCTGCGCAGCTCCACCTCGAGGCCGGACTCCTCCTCGAAGAGCGGGATGATCTCGTCGAGGAGCTGCTCGTGCTGGGCGTTGTAGATGACCAGGTCGGGCGAGCCGAACACGCCGCAGCCCGACAGGGTCGAGGCGGTCAGCACGGTGGCGGCCAGGGTCGCGCTCAGGCGCAGCGCGGTGCGGCGCGGGGACGTCGTCACAAGGGGATCCTTACTTTGCTTAGGCTCGCCTAACTCTAGCCCCGATGGACGTCATCGCGGGAATCGCCTTCGTCACACCCGACCGGGGGTTAGCGATCGCTAACCTGGGCGGCTAAAGTACGGGGATGACCTTCGAGCTGTCCCCCGAGCACGAGCAGTTCCGTCGCAGCGTCCGCGACTTCGCGGAAGCCGAGATCGCGCCGCACGCCGCGCAGTGGGACCGCGACCATCACTTCCCGACCGACGTGGTGCACAAGATGGGCGCGCTCGGCCTGATGGGACTCACCGCCCCGGAGGAGTTCGGCGGCGCCGGCATGGCCGGCGAGGACGGTGGCTTCACCTCGCTGTGCCTGGCGATCGAGGAGATCGGTCGCGTCGACCAGTCGATGGGCATCACGCTCGAGGCCGCGGTCGGCCTGGGCATCAACCCGATCCTGACCTATGGCACCGACGAGCAGAAGCAGGCGTGGCTGCCGGCGCTGGTCGCCGGTGACAAGCTCGCCGGCTTCGGGCTGACCGAGCCCGGCGCCGGCTCGGACGCCGGTGCGACCAGGACGAAGGCGGTCCTCGAGGACGGCGAGTGGGTGGTCAACGGCGCCAAGCAGTTCATCACCAACTCGGGATCCGCGATCACCTCCGTGGTCACCGTCACCGCGCGCACCGGGGAGCGCCCCGACGGGCGCCCGGAGCTCTCGACCATCATCGTGCCCTCGGACACGGCCGGCTTCACCGCCGAGAAGGCCTACGACAAGCTCGGCTGGCACGCCTCCGACACCCACCCCCTCTCCTTCACCGACGCCCGTGTCCCCGAGGCCAACCTCCTCGGTGAGCGGGGCCGCGGCTATGCGCAGTTCCTCGCCACGCTCGACGACGGCCGGGTGGCGATCGCCGCACTCGCGGTCGGCTGCATCCAGGCGTGCCTGGACATGTCGCTGCAGTACGCCGGCGAGCGGCAGACCTTCGGCGGTCCGATCGGCCGCAAGCAGGGCCTCGCCTTCCAGATCTCGGACCTCCAGGTCATGCTCGACGCCTCGCGCCTGCTGACCTACAAGGCCGCTGCGATGAAGGACGCGATGGACGCCGGCTCGAACGTGTCGATGGGCGCCTTCAAGCAGGCCGCCGCCGTCGCCAAGCTCTACGCCACCGAGTCGGCCGTCACCGCGACCCGGATCGCGACCCAGGTCTTCGGCGGCTACGGCTTCATGGAGGAGTACCCGGTGGTCCGGTTCTACCGCGACGCCAAGGTGCTCGAGATCGGCGAGGGGACCTCGGAGGTCCAGCGGATGCTGATCGCGCGGGGGCTCGGCCTGCCGGTCGAATGACCCGGCCGGGTGCCGCTGCGAGCTGCTCCGGGACCCACATCTCCCCCTCCCGACGGATCCGGGCGGGAGCCGCGGCATCTACCCTCGCCCCATGCCCAGCCGGCCCCAGCGCGTCCTCGAGTGGTTCGGCGTGGACGACACGTGGGAACGCCCACGCCCGCCGATCGGGCGCCGCGACGTCTGGCTGGTGGCGACGGTCGGTGCGGTCAGCCTGCTCGCCCTCGAGATGGCGCGCAGCGCGGGTGGCTTCGAGCAGACGGACGTCTCGGTCTGGCTGCAGTGGCTGGCCGTCTCCAGCGGCGCGCTGCTGCTCCTGGGCCGCCGCAGGTGGCCGCTGGCCGTAGCCAGTGCTGCGGCCCTGCACATGTTCGTCGCCGGCGTGACGATGCCGGAGGTGATGGCCCAGCTGTCGCTCCAGATCGTCTACTTCGTCGCGCTGCTCTCGGGAGTCGCCTACGCCCGCGATCGCCGAGCGATGACGATCGTCGTCGGAGTGATCGTGCTCTTCATGTTCGCCTGGATCACGTGGCAGTTCGCCGTGGGCTCAGCCGTGCAGGAGTGGCTCGACGAGGAGGCTCTCGCGGAGCGGATGGGACTCTTCGCTCCCATCCCGGCCGCGGTCGCTCTCACCCTGCTGATCAACGGCCTCTACTTCGGCGGCGCCATCGTCGGTGGCGGGGTTTCCTGGCGCGCCGCGCGCCAACGCCACCGGCTCGAGGACCAGGCCGCGACGATCGCCGCCCAGGCTGGCCGGCTGCGCGCGCAGGCCGTCGTGGACGAGCGGCTGCGCATCGCCCGCGACCTCCACGACGTGGTCGCCCACGGCGTCTCGGCCATGGGCATCCAGGCGGGCGCGGCGCGGAGGGTGCTCGACCGCGACCCCGAGGCAGCGCGCACGGCGCTGGCCAACGTCGAGCAGGCCTCGCGCGACGCGGTCACCCAGATGCGCCGCCTGCTGGGCACACTGCGCGAGGGCGTGGAGGACCAGGCGAACCCGACGCGTACGACGGACGCGGGCATCTGCGACCTGCCCGGCCTCGTCGAGGAGGTCGACGGCCAGGGCCTGGCGGTGAGCCTCGACGTCGTCGAGGCGCAGCCGGAGGCCGCGACGCGGCTCCCACCCGGGATCGGGCTCGCGGTCTATCGCACGGTCCAGGAGTCGCTGGCCAACGTGCGCCGGCACTCCACCGCCGACACCGTGTCGGTGGTGGTCCGCGTCGACGAGTCGCAGCCGTCGGCGTACGCCGAGGTCGAGGTCGTCGACAACGGCCGCCCCCGCCACGGCACGTCCGGCAGCGGACTCGGCCAGCTGGGCATCCGCGAGCGCGCCGCCACCCATGACGGGCAGGTCGACATCGGTCCGCGGATCGCCGGCGGCTACCGGGTGCGGGTGCGCTACCCGCTGGGAGCCGGCGCATGACCCAGCCGGGGAGCGAGCCCCTGACCGAGACGCTCACGGTGCTCCTCGTCGACGATCACGCCATGGTGCGCTCGGGGTTCGCGATGGTGCTCTCGGTCGAGGACGACATCGAGGTGGTGGGCGAGGCGGCCGACGGACTCCAGGCCCTGGAGAAGGCGCGCGCGACGAGGCCCGACGTGGTGCTGATGGACGTCCAGATGCCCCGCATGGACGGCATCGAGGCCACCCGCCACCTCGTCGCCGAGGACCTCGGGCGCGTCGTGATCGTCACCACCTTCGACCGCGACGACTACCTCTTCGCCGCGTTGGAGGCTGGGGCGAGCGGCTTCCTGCTGAAGAACGCCGGTCCGGAGCAGCTGCTCGACGCCGTCCGCGCTGCTGGTCGCGGCCACGCGCTGCTGGCGCCGGAGGTGACGCGCCGGGTGATCGCCAAGATGGCGGGGGAGCGCGCGGGCCGGGACGGAGCCGCTCGACGACGCGAGCCCGCCGAGGTGGCCCGGCTCACCGGTCGCGAGCGCGAGGTGCTGGTGCTGCTGGGTCGTGGGTTGTCCAACGCCGAGATCGCCGCACAGCTCTTCCTGGGCGAGGCCACGGTGAAGACGCACGTCTCCAACGTGCTCGCCAAGCTGCACCTGCGCGACCGGGTGCAGGCCGTGATCTACGCCTACGAAGCCGGTCTCATCCTCCCCACGGAGGACTAGGAGCGGCGCCGCGGTCCGTCGCCCGGGGGATCCGGCGGCGGACGCGGTCCCCTAGCGTCGGAGCCATGCTGGAGATCCGAGAGCTGACGAGACGCTTCCATGACCTCACCGCGGTGGACCGCGTGTCCTTCGAGGTGTCGCCCGGTCAGATGACCGGCTTCGTCGGCGCCAACGGCGCGGGCAAGACCACGACCATGAGGATGGTCATGGGCGTGCTGGGCATCGACTCGGGCGAGGTGCTCTGGCAGGGCCGGCCGATCAGCCGGCTCGACCGTCGCACCTTCGGCTACATGCCCGAGGAGCGCGGCCTCTATCCCAAGCAGCCGATCCTCGACCAGCTCGTCTATGTCGCCCAGCTCAAGGGCATGGGACGCGTCGAGGCCCGCACCCGGGTGAGCGAGCTGCTCGAGCGGTTCGGGCTCGGCGATCGCGCCAAGGACCACCTCGAGAAGCTGTCGCTGGGCAATCAGCAACGGGTGCAGATCGTCGCGTCGGTGCTGCCGCGGCCCGCGGCGCTGATCCTCGACGAGCCCTTCTCGGGCCTCGACCCGCTGGCCGTCGACTCGATGGCCGACCTGCTGCGCGAATACACCCGCGACGGCATCCCGGTGCTCTTCTCCAGCCACCAGCTCGACCTCGTCGAGCGCCTGTGCGACCGCCTGGTCGTGCTGGCGCACGGACGCCGGGTCGCCGCCGGGACGGTGTCGGAGCTGCGCGACGCGGGCGTGCCGCGCTTCCGGCTCGTGCTCGGCGGCGATGCCGGCTGGGTCCGCGACCACTCAGGTCTCGAGGTCGTCGACCTCGACCGGACCACCGCCCTGGTGGAGGTCCGCGACGACGGCGCGGAGCAGCGTCTCATCGCCGAGGCCACCAGCCGCGGCGACGTCCACGAGTTCGTCCGGGTCCGCCCGGCGCTCAGCGAGATCTATCGGGAGGCCACCGCATGAACATCTCAGGCATGAACACCCGGCCCGCACCCTCGACCAACGACGCCGAGCCCGCCTGGCTGCTCGTCACCCGCCGCGAGGTCGTCTCGCGGATCACCGACAAGACCTTCCTGATCGGCACCGCGCTGATGGTGGCGATCCTCGTCGGCTTCATCGGCTTCACCGCCTGGCAGGAGGGGGCCACTGACGAGTTCACCCTCGGCGCCACGCCCGACGCGGTGGCGATGGCGAGCGCCGTCGCGGAGGCCGCGCCGCGAGTGGACGACAACGTCGCGGTCACGCTCGTCGAGCTCGACGACGAGGCGGCCGCCGAGGCGGCGTTGACCGAGGACGGCATCGACGGTTGGCTGCACCCGGTCCCCGGCGGCTGGGAGCTCACGTCCGAGTCCAGTGAGGAGGAGTCGCTGACCGCCGTCGTGCGCGCCGTCGTACGACAGCAGGTGCTGGGAGACAACGCAGCCGAGGCTGGCGTGACGGTCGAGGCCCTCGAGGCCGGCAGCGCCGTCTCGACCGCCTTCCTGCGCGGGGATGCGGAGAAGGCGGCGGTCGCCGAGGCAGTGGGCTTCGTGTTCGTCTTCCTCTTCTACCTCTCCGCCCTGATCTTCGGCATGCAGCTGGCCTCGTCGGTGATCGAGGAGAAGCAGAGCCGGATCGTGGAGATCATCGCCGCGGCCATCCCGCTCAGGCAGCTGCTCGCCGGCAAGGTCCTCGGCAACACCGCCCTGGCGATGATCCAGCTGCTGATCTACCTCGCGGTCGGCCTGGTCGGGCTGTCGTTCACGCCCTACAAGTCCTACCTGCCGTCGCTGTCGGGACCGACGGCCTGGTTCCTGGGGTTCTTCCTGGCCGGGTTCATCGCCCTCGCCTGCCTGTGGGCCGTGGCGGGGTCGCTGGCCTCGCGCACCGAGGACCTCCAGGCGACCTCCACGCCGCTGACCGTGCTCATGATGGTCATGTTCTTCGGTGGCGTCTCGCTCGACGGGCGCGCCCAGGTCATCGCGTCCTACGTCCCGCCGGTGTCCGCGGTGGTGATGCCCAAGCGGATCCTCGCCGGTGGCGTCGAGTGGTGGGAGCCGCTGCTGGCGCTGGGGCTGCTGGCCGTCTTCGCCGTCCTCACCGTCAGGGTGGGGGAGCGGCTCTACCGCCGTGCCCTGCTGCAGACCGGCGGACGCGTCAGCCTGCGGCAGGCCTGGTCCTCGGCGGAGTAGGCGGCAGGGCGGGCGCGCTCACTGGAACAGGTGCAGCAGTGACGTGGTCCCGCCGACCACGGCCCAGAAGCGCAGCCCACGTCCGAGCAGACCCGTGAGCAGGAAGATCCAGTAGGGCACCCGCAGGATGCCGGCGAGCACGGCGGTGACGGCGTACGGCGGGAAGCCGATGCTCGCGGACACCAGGAGCAGGCCCGCGGTGAACCAGGGTCGGCCCTCGGCACGGGCGTGCCACTTGTCGAGGGCCGCCTGGGCCTTCGGCTTCTGCAGGTGGCGGTGCACCCAGGAGGCGCGCTCGATGTTCATGCCACCCCAGTACCAGAGGGTCTTGCCGAGCATCTGTCCGACCGTCGCGGCGATGACGAGCCCCCACTGGTGCTGGGGAGCCTGGCTGACCGCCACCGCGAGGATCGCCTCGATGTTGATCAGCGGGAGGAGGGCGGAGCCGATCGAGGCGCCCAGGACGCTCCAGAAGAGCATCAGCCGGCCGCCCCCGGCACGGGCAGCCCGATGCGCACCAGCCGGTTCAACGAGACGCACTTGAGCACCAGCAGGCCCGAGGCGATGGCCAGGCCGACCCACATCCAGCCAGTGGCCAGCAGGAGCACCGCGAAGAGGGCGCTGTTGATCGCCTTGGCGGGCTTGGACCAGTTCCACAGCCAGATCGGGCGGTCGACGACGAAGAAGTAGTTGGGGCTGCGGACCGGCCAGGCGAGGAAGGCGATCGAGAGGAAGCAGTCGACGACCATGAACTCGGCGAGGTAGACGAAGATCGCGGGGGACAGGTCGGGCTGCAGCCAGGCGAGCCCGATGTAGAAGGCCGCGGCGTTGAGGCGGTCGCACATGATGTCGAGCACCGCGCCGATCCGGGTCTCGCAGTCGCGGACCCGGGCGTAGAAGCCGTCCAGCATGTCGCCGACCCAGTAGACGACCAGGGCGATGACGAGGAGCGTCAGGCTCTGCTGGTGCGCGGCCACAGCGGCCAGCGCGACGGAGGCGACGGTGCGCACGGCGGTGATCACGGTCGCGCCGGTCAGCAGCCGCTCGTCGCGGATGCCGTAGAGGTTGTCGGGATCGGCGACAGGCTGGGCCTGCACCGTGCCAGACACCCCGTTCCCCACGTCCCGGATGCTAGCGGGTCAGGCCCACAGGTCCGGCCACCCGTGCCCGAGTTCGCCGACGAGTTCGCGCAGCAGCGGGAGGCTGACGCCCACCACGTTGTGGTGGTCGCCCTCGATGCGGGACACGAACGCGCCCCCGACGCCGTCGATCGTGAACGCACCCGCCACCTGCAACGGCTCACCCGTGGCGACGTAGGCGTCGATCTCGGCGTCGCTGACGTCGGCGAAGTGGACGGTCGTGGAGCCGGTCGCGGCAGCCACCCGGCCGCTCGCCACGTCACGCAGGCAGTGACCGGTGTGCAGGACACCCGAACGACCGCGCATCGCCCGCCAGCGGGCCCGGGCGTCGTCCGCGTCGCCGGGCTTGCCGAGGGCGACGCCGGCGAGCTCGAGCACGGAGTCGCAGCCCAGCACCAGGGCATCGGACGGCACGTCGTCGCGTCCTGCCACAGCGGCGCACTTGAGCTCGGCCAGCTGCAGCGCCAGCTCCGCGGGGGGCAGACCGTCCAGCTGGGACTCGTCGACCCCGCTGACGATGACGATCGGGTCCAGGCCCGCCGCGCGCAGCGTCGTACGACGTGCGAGTGAGGCGGAGGCCAGCACCAGCGGTGTCCTCACAGGCGCGCCAGCGCTGCGCGCAGCGGGTCGAGACCGAGCGAGCCCAGGTCGAGCGCCTCGCGGTGGAAGGCCTTGAGGTCGAAGTCCTCGCCCTGCCGCTCCTGGACGCTCGCTCGGGCCTCGAGCCAGATCCGCTCGCCGACCTTGTACGACGGTGCCTGACCGGGGAGACCGAGGTAGCGCTTGACCTCGAACCGGATGAACTCGTCGTCCATCCGGCAGTGCAGCCGCATGAACTCCAGGCCCAGCTCGGGGGTCCACGTCTCACCGGGGTGGAACGCGGTGCCACCGGCGCCGAGCCGGTTGTCCGCGGGGATCTCCAGCTCGAGGTGCATGCCGATGTCGACGATGACGCGGGTCGCGCGCAGCGACTGACCGTCGAGCATGCCGAGCAGGTCGGCAGGGTCGTCGAGGAAGCCGAGCTCCTCCATCAGCCGCTCGGCGTAGAGCGCCCAGCCCTCGCCGTGGCCGCTGCACCAGCACATCAGCCGCTGCCAGCGGTTGAGGGTGTCGCGGCGGTAGGCGGTCTGGGCGACCTGGAGGTGGTGGCCGGGAACGCCCTCGTGGAAGACGGTCGTGACCTCGCGCCACGGGTGGAAGTCCTCGATGCCGTCGGGCACCGACCACCACATCCGTCCCGGTCGCTCGAAGTCCTCGGACGGCCCGGTGTAGTAGATGCCGCCGTCGTTGGTCGGGGCGAGCATGCACTCGATGTGCCGGATCGGCTCGGGGATGTCGAAGTGCACGTCGGCCATCTCCGTCAGGGTGCGGTCGGCGAGCTCCTGCATCCAGTCGCGGAAGGCCTCCCGCCCGTGCACGACCCGCGCCGGGTCGGCGTCGAGGTGGGCGACGGCGCCGTCGACATCGGCCCCCGGGAGGATCCGGTCGGCGGTGCGGTGCATCAGGTCCGAGAGCCGCTGCAGCTCGGTCCAGCCCCAGGCGTAGGTCTCGTCGAGGTCGACCTCGGCGCCGAGGAAGTAGCGGCTGGCCAGGCCGTAGACGGCTCGGCCCACGCCTTCCTTCTCCGTGCCCTGCGGCTCGAGCTCGTCGCTCAGGAAGAGGCCGAAGGCCGCGGTGGCGGCGCTCGCCGCCCGGGCCAGCTCACGGAGCTCGGTGAGGTCTCCGGCGTCGAGTCGCTCGACGAGGCCGAGGTAGAAGTCGCCGGCCTCGCCGACCTGGCCGGTCCAGCGGCGCACCTGCTCGGCCACCTCGGCGTACTGCCGGGCGGCGACGACGTTGCCCTTGCGGGCCTCGTCGGACAGCGTGACGCGCAGGCCCTCGAGTGCGGACGGCACGGCGGCGAGCCGGGCGGCGATCGCCGCGACCGCCTCCTCACCCTCCGTCGGCATCAGGTCGAAGACGCCCCGCATCTCGTGCAGCGGGCTCCACAGCACCGACATGCGCGAGCGCTGGACCCCGGCCTCCTCGAGCTCGATCTCCAGCCGGGTGCGCTCCAGGAAGGCGTCCTTCGCGGATGCCTCGCGGTCGTCGACCGGCGTGGCCGCCTCCACCGCCGCCACGGCCGCCCGGGCGAGGGCCTCGCGGGCGTCGAAGCCGGCGGGGGAGTAGTCGGTCATCTCGTGCTCGTGCCCCGCGACCCCGATGGCGGTGGCGGTCAGCGGGTCGAGCGCGCAGAAGTCGTCGACGTAGGCGTTGCAGAGGGCATCGATAGGGCGTCCAGTCACGGAGGTGACCCTAACGCGGGCGTCCGACGCGGATTCCCGGTGCAGGGCGGCCGGAGCACAGGCGAGCACGGCTGACCCCTGGCGCTGCTGCCGGGTGGGAGGCCGAGGGTCGACCAGCTGGCTCCGAGCGACCACGCCGTCCTGCTCACGCAGCAACCGCGCGAGGGCGGTGGTGTCGAGGTCGCTCGTGGCGCGCTTGGGCATGTGCCGACCCTCACCCGCGCACAGCGGACGCCGCGACCCTTGCCGGACGATCTGTGGATGACGCCGGGGACGGTGGAGGCGAGCGACGCTAGGTCCGGCCCCGGGCTCCACTGTCCGGTCTGTGCGAGGTCGTCAGCGCGGCAGGCCGCTGGCGCGCCAGGCGCCCGCCCCGGCGCGGTGCACACGGCGCACGCCGCGGGCCGGATCGTTCCACCTGGGCCGCCGGCGCTCCGGTGCGTCCGTGGCCGCAGACCCCAGCGCCGAGAACACGGCGACCAGGGCCGCGACCTCCTCGGGAGTGGCGTCGGCGTTGACGACCCGCAGGATCGGCGCCTGTGGCTGCTCGTCGCCGGTCACGTCCTTGTCGGGGGTCGCCATCAGAGGGGGATGTTCCCGTGCTTCTTGGCCGGCAGGATCTCCCGCTTGGAGCGCAGCAACCGCAGGGAGCGGATGATCTCGATGCGGGTCTCGTGCGGTGCGATGACCGCGTCGACGTAGCCCCGCTCCGCGGCGATGTAGGGGTTGGCGAGCGTGGTCTCGTACTCGTTGATCAGCTCGGCCCGCCTGGCCTCGACGTCCCCGCCGTCGTCAGCGACCTTCTTGAGGGTCTTGCGGTGCACGATGTTCGCCGCGCCCTGGGCGCCCATGACGGCGATCTGGGCGGTGGGCCAGGCGACGTTGATGTCGGCGCCGAGGTGCTTGGACCCCATCACGTCGTAGGCACCGCCGTAGGCCTTGCGGGTGATGACCGTGATCAGCGGGACGGTCGCCTCGGCGTAGGCGTAGATCAGCTTCGCGCCGCGGCGGATGATGCCCTGCCACTCCTGGTCGGTGCCCGGCAGGAAGCCCGGCACGTCGACGAAGGTCAGCACCGGGATGTTGAAGGCGTCGCAGAACCGCACGAACCGGGCCGCCTTCTCGGAGGCGTCGATGTCGAGGCAGCCGGCGAACTGCATGGGCTGGTTGGCCACGATGCCGACCGAGCGGCCCTCGACGCGGCCGAAGCCGACCAGGATGTTGGGGGCGAACAGCTCCTGGACCTCCAGGAACTCGCCCACCCCGTCATCGTCGGTGTCGAGCACGGCCGTGATGACGTCGTGCATGTCGTAGGGCTGGTTGGCGCCGTCGGGGATCAGCGTGTCCAGGGCCCGGTCGGAATCCGTGACGTCCATCGCGGGGACCTCGTCGAGCTCGGGCGCCGGGTCGAGGTTGTTCTGCGGGAGGTAGGACAGCATCGCCTTGACGTAGTCGAGGGCGTCCTCCTCATCAGTGGCCATGTAGTGGGCGTTGCCGGACTTGGTGTTGTGCGTCCGCGCACCGCCGAGGTCCTCCATCGTGACGTCCTCGCCGGTGACGGTCTTGATGACGTCGGGACCGGTGATGAACATCGCCGAGGTCTGGTCGACCATGACCGTGAAGTCGGTGACGGCGGGGGAGTAGACGTGCCCGCCGGCGCAGTTGCCCATGATCAGGCTGATCTGGGGGATCACACCCGAGGCGTGCACGTTGCGGCGGAAGATCTCGCCGTAGAGCCCGAGGCTGACGACGCCCTCCTGGATGCGGGCGCCGGCACCTTCGTTGATGCCGATGATGGGACAGCCGGTCTTGATCGCCAGGTCCATGACCTTGGTGATCTTCTCGCCGTAGACCTCACCGAGCGACCCACCGAACACCGTGAAGTCCTGGCTGAACACGCACACCATGCGGCCGTTGACCTCGCCGTAGCCGGTCACCACGCCGTCGCCGTAGGGGCGGGACTTCTCCAGCCCGAACGCGGTGGAGCGGTGGCGGGCGAGCTCGTCGAGCTCGACGAAGGTGCCCTCGTCGAAGAGCATCTCGATGCGCTCGCGTGCCGTCCGGCGGCCCTTGGCGTGCTGCTTCTCGACCGCCTTGTCCGAGCCGGCGTGGACGGCCTCGTCGAGGCGCCGCTCCAGGTCGGCGAGCTTGCCGGCGGTCGTGTGGATGTCGGTCTGCGCGTCCTCGCCCGGCTGTGCACTCACGCCATGGCCTCCTGCTCGGTAGATCCCTCTGGTTCCGTCCGGCAATCTAGTGCCCATGAGTGACTCGCCGGCACCTCGCCCACCCCTCCGCGCACCGATCGACCCTGCCCGGCTGGTCGCACCGACCGGGTGGCGCATCGAGGTGGAGGAGGCGACGCCGTCGACCAACGCGGCGGTGGCCGCGCGCGCCCGCACGGGCGAGGACCACGGTCTCGTGCTGGTCACCGAGCACCAGACCGCCGGCCGCGGTCGGCTCGACCGCGTGTGGGAGGCGCCGGCGCGCTCGTCGCTGACCTTCTCGGTGCTGCTGCGCCCCGACGCCTCACCGGCCTCGTGGTCGTGGCTGCCGCTCCTGACCGGCTACGCCGTCCAGGCCGCGCTGGCCGACCGGCTGCCCGACATCGCGCTGAAGTGGCCCAACGACGTGCTCGTCGACGGGGGCGCGCTGGGCACGGGCCGCAAGGTCGCCGGGATCCTCGTCGAGCGGATCGACACCGACCGCGGCCCGGTGGCGGTGGTCGGCGTCGGCATCAACGTCGACCAGACCCTCGAGGAGCTGCCGATCGCGCTGGCCACGTCGATCGCGCTGGAGACCGGCGAGCCGGTCGATCGCACCGGGCTGCTCGGTCAGGTGCTGGGCTCCCTCCACGGCCTCCAGGGCCTGCTCGACGACACCGTGGCGTTGCGGCGGGCCTATGCCGACGTGTGCATCACGCTGGGCCGCACCGTCGACGTCCACCTGCCGGGAGGGGACGTACGCCGGGGCGAGGCGCTCGACATCGACGCGACCGGGGCGCTGGTGGTCGGCACCGACGATGGTGCGCTCACGGTGGCCGCCGGAGATGTGGTGCACGTGCGGTCGGCCTAGTGACATGATCGGCGCGTGTCCTTCCCGAGCAAGCTCCTCAACGAGGGCGAGAGCGTCGTCGTCTCCACCCGCACCCACTTCAAGGTGCTGGTCCTGCCGGGCCTCGGGCTGCTCGTCGCCCTGGCGCTCGCGCTGTTCCTCGCCGGCCTGGTGGACGGCTCGGTCGCGGACCTGGTGATCTGGGCGCTGTTCCTGGCCGCGGTGGTGTGGTTCCTCGTCGGTCCGTTCCTGCGGTGGCTCACCACGACCTACACGTTCACCAACCGCCGCTTCATCAAGCGCTCCGGCTTCATCGCCAAGGAGGGCCGCACCATCCCGCTCAACCGGATCAGCGGCGTCGACTTCGAGATCGGCGTGATCGACCGGATCTTCGGCTGCGGCACCCTGGTGGTCTCCGACGCGAGCACCGACGGCAGCGTCGAGCTCCACGACATCCCGCGGGTCGAGGAGGTCCAGCTCCAGGTCTCGAACGAGCTCCACCGCCTCTCCGGTGGCGACCGCAGGGACGATGGCGCCTGAGAGGACCCCACGGGCCGGGGCCGCTTCCGACCCGGCCACGGACCGACACACGGGGGAGCAGCTCTACGACGCCATCTTGCGGAGCAAGCCGGAGTTCAACGCACTCGAGGTGGCCGCCGAGACCGGCGTGACGATCGAGGAGACGCGCCGGCTGTGGCGCGCGCTCGGCTTCCCCGAGATCGTCGGCGACCAGGCCTACACCGCGGCAGACATCGAGGCCGTCGCCACCTTGATGGGCTTCGTGGACGCGGGTGCCGTCGACTTCGACATGGCCGTCAACCTCACCCGCGGTGTCGGCCAGACGATGGCCCGGCTCGCCGACTGGGAGGTCTCGACCCTGGTCAGCCGGGTGGAGGAGATGGAGCGCGGGACGGAGGCCACCGGGTCGCGCATCGGGTCGGCCCTGCGCCTGATCGACGAGGTCAACCCGCCCTTCGAGCGGCTCCTGATCTATGCGTGGCGTCGCCACCTCGCCGCGGCGGTCGGTCGGATCGAGGCGATGGGCGCCAAGGACGAGGACCTGCACACGATCGACGTGACGGTCGGCTTCGCGGACCTGGTGTCGTTCACCGCGCTGTCCAACACGCTCGACCGTGACGAGATCGGCGACCTCGTCGAGGTCTTCGAGAGCCGCTGCCAGGACGTGGTGGCGCGCTACGGCGGCCGGATCATCAAGAGCCTCGGCGACTCGGTGCTCTTCGTGACCACCCGTGCCGAGGACGGGGTAGCCGTCGCGGAGGGGATCATCAACGTGATCGGCCGCGACCCCAAGATGCCCGACGTCCGGCTCGGCCTGGCCAGCGGTCCGGTGATCCAGCGGCTGGGCGACATCTTCGGACCACCGGTCAACATGGCCGCCCGCCTGACCCAGGTCGCGCGCCGCAACCGGCTCATCGTCGACCAGCTCACTGCCGACCTCCTGCCGGACGCCGAGTGGGAGCACCGCCGGCTCCCCGCGCGGCCGGTGCGGGGCTTCGGGCTGGTCGAGCCGGTCGCCGTACGACGTCACTGACCCGGCTCCGCAGGGCGCGCAGGTGGACCAGACCACCCGACCACATTTCGGCCATTTTTCCCGGAGAAGGCCTCCCCGGACGGCGCCGCGGACCTACCTTCAGCCCGTGTTGGCTGTGCAAGACGTGCGACTCGACCCGACCACCCGGCAGGTGTGGAGGGGCGACTGCGAGATCAGGCTCTCGCGCAAGGAGTTCCAGCTCCTGCAGGCGCTGATGGCGCGCCCCGGGGACATCGTCACGCGGGGCGAGCTGATGGCCGACGTGTGGCAGACGTCGTTCTACACCAACTCCAAGACCATCGACGTGCACCTCGGCTGGCTGCGCCGCAAGCTCGACGACGACCCGCGCCACCCCACCCTCATCACCACGCACCGAGGTCGCGGCCTGCGCTTCGAGACCTCCGCGGAGACCGTCGCCAGCTGAGCGCGATCCGCACCCTGCGCGTCGCGCGCACCCGGCTTCTATAGGCTCCGGGCGTGTCCTCGACCGGTTCGCACCGCGCTCCCACGCTCGCCGTCGTCGGAGGCGGCCAGCTGGCCCGGATGATGGCCCAGCCCGCGATCGCTCTGGGCCTGCCGCTGCGCCTGCTCGCCGAGGCCGAGGGCGTCTCGGCCGCCCAGGTGATCCCCGACCAGCTCGTCGGTGACTACACCGACCTGGCCACCCTGCGCCGGGTGACCGAGGGCGCCACCGTGGTCACCTTCGACCACGAGCACGTGCCGACCGCGCACCTGCACGCCCTGGAGGCCGACGGGATCGCCGTACGCCCCGGACCGGACGCGCTCGTGCACGCGCAGGACAAGGCGGTGATGCGCCGCCGGCTCGCCGAGCTCGACGTCCCCTGCCCCCGCAACGCGGTCGTCACCTCGACGGCGGAGGTCGAGACGTTCGGCCTGCCGTGCGTCCTCAAGATCGACCCGCGGCGGCTATGACGGCAAGGGTGTCTGGATCGTGCGGGCCCTCGACGAGGCCCAGGTCGCCTTCGACGCCGCCGCCGCGGCCGGGGTGGAGGTGCTGGCCGAAGAGCTCGTCGACTTCCGTCGCGAGCTCTCCGCCCTCGTCGCCCGCTCGC
Organism: uncultured Actinomycetota bacterium; assembly: GCA_963726515.1. Classification (GTDB taxonomy): domain Bacteria; phylum Actinomycetota; class Actinomycetes; order Propionibacteriales; family Nocardioidaceae; genus Nocardioides. The sequence goes on along the minus strand of CAVSCW010000015.1, from coordinate 535,667 downwards.
CGAGCGGCCAGGCTGCGTCCTACCCGATCGTCGCCTCGACCCAGCTCGACGGCATCTGCCACGAGGTCGTCGCACCCGCTCCCGACCTCTCGCCCGCGCTGGCCGGTCAGGCGCAGCAGATCGCCCTGCGCATCGCCGGTGCGCTCGACGTCACGGGCATCCTCGCCGTCGAGCTCTTCGAGACGACCGACGGCCGGATCCTGGTCAACGAGCTGGCGATGCGCCCCCACAACACCGGCCACTGGACCCAGGACGGCGCCGTGACGTCCCAGTTCGAGAATCACCTGCGCGCTGTCATGGACCTCCCGCTGGGTTCGCCGGCCCCGCGCTCGCGCTGGACCGTGATGGTCAACATCCTCGGTGGCCCCACCGACAGCGGTCACCTGTACGACGGCCTGCCGCACGCGATGGCCCGCGACCCCCAGCTGCGGGTCCACCTCTATGGCAAGGACCTCCGCCCCGGCCGCAAGGTCGGGCACGTCAACGCCTGTGGTGACGACCTGGACGACTGCCTCCAGCGCGCCCGGCACGCCGCCGCATGGTTCCGCGGCGACCTCGGCAATGAGAGCGAGTGAATGAGATGAGCGAGACCCAGCAGACCCCTTCGACGCCGGTCAAGGTCGGCATCGTGATGGGGTCGGACTCCGACTGGCCGGTCATGCAGGCCGCCGGCGAGATCCTCACCGAGCTCGGCGTCGCGTGGGAGGCCGACGTGGTCTCCGCGCACCGGATGCCGACCGAGATGATCGCGTGGGGCCAGCGGGCCCACACCCGCGGGCTCTCGGTGATCGTCGCCGGCGCCGGGGGAGCGGCCCACCTGCCCGGCATGCTCGCCGCGGTCAGCCCGCTGCCGGTCATCGGGGTCCCGGTGCCCCTGAAGTACCTCGACGGCATGGACTCCCTGCTCTCCATCGTGCAGATGCCCGGCGGGATCCCGGTCGCCACCGTCGCCATCGGCAACGCCAAGAACGCCGGCCTCCTCGCCGCGCGGATCCTCGCGACCAGCGACGCCGACCTCCAGCAGCGCCTGGTCGACTACCAGTCGTCGCTCGCCGAGACCGCCCACGCCAAGGGCGACCTCGTCCGCCGCGCCAGCGCCGGCAGCGACCGCCGGCTGGGGTTCTGATGACCACGACCCCGCGCACCCGCTGGGGCGTCGCCGGCACCGGCTGGATGGCACAGGCCTTCCTCGACGACTTCGTCCACGTGCCGGGCGCCGAGCTCGTCGCGGTCGGCAGCCGCACCCTCGAGCGGGCGCAGGCGTTCGCGTCGGAGCGTGGCGCCGTCGGCATGTCCTACGCCGACCTGGTGGTCGCCGACCTCGACGTGCTCTACGTCGCGACCCCGCACCCGCAGCACCGCGACCTCGCGCTCGCCGCGATCCGCAACGGCACCCCGGTGCTGGTCGAGAAGGCGTTCACCGCGACGCTCGACGGCGCCCGCGAGGTCGTCGACGCCGCCCGCGGTTCCGGGGTCTTCTGCATGGAGGCCATGTGGACCCGGGTGCAGCCGGCCGTGGCCGCCGCACGCGCGCTGGTGGCTGCCGGCGAGATCGGCGAGGTGAGCGCGGTGCACGCCGATCTCGGCGCCTACCGCCCCTACGACCCCACGCACCGGTTGTTCGCCCCCGAGCTCGGGGGCGGCGCCGTCCTGGACCTCGGCGTCTATCCCATCTCCTTCGCGCAGCACTTCCTCGGCACGCCGGACGGGGTCACCGCCGTGGGGTCGCTCTTCCCCAACGGCACCGACGCCAGTGCCTCGCTGCTCCTGTCGTACGACGACGGGCGCGGCGCGAGCATCGCCACCTCGCTGCAGGGGGCGACCGGGGTGCGGGCGACGATCATCGGCACCGGCGGATCGATCGAGCTCGGCCCGCAGTTCCACCACCCCACGCAGCTCGTCGTCAGGCGCGGGGGCGAGCCGGAGCAGCAGGTCGACGCACCGGCCCTGGGCCGCGGCTACTCCCACGAGATCATCCATGTCGGCGAGTGCCTGGCCGAGGGGCTGACCGAGAGCCCGCTCGTGCCGCTGGAGGACACGCTCGGCGTGCAGTGGGTGATGCAGACGGCGCTCGAGCAGCTCGGCATCACCCCGGCGGAGGGCGTCGTGGACCTGGTCTAGTCGCTCACGCGGCCGCGCAGGGCCTTGGTGCGACCGCGCTCCTTCTTCTCCTTCAGGCGGCGCTCCTTCGAGCCCCGGCTCGGCCTGGTCGGCCGGCGCGGAGGGGGCGGCGGCGCCAGGGCCTCACGCAGCAGGTCGGCCAGCCGTTCGCGCGCGGCCACCCGGTTGCGGTGCTGCGAGCGGTGCTCCGAGGCGGCGATCGAGATCCGTCCCTCGGGCCAGCGGCGCAGCGCCCTGGTCCGCTGGGCATCGGTGAGCGCGGTCGAGGAGCGCACGTCGTAGTCGAGCTCCACCCGCGAATCGGTCGTGTTCACCGACTGCCCGCCGGGGCCCGGGGACTTCGAGAACTTCTCCACCAGCTCGGCGGCAGGCACGACCAGGCCGTCGGGGAGGCCCGGGCCGGAGGGGACGTGGAGGTCGCGCACACCTCATTGTGGCTTGACGGACCGCCCCGTCACCCACCAGCGTCTCCTCCGTGGGCGAGGAGACAGTGGGAGTCGTCGGGGGCGGCATCGTGGGAGTGGCCGTCGCGCGGGAGCTGGGACGACGTCGTCCCGGGACTCGCGTCGTCGTGCTGGAGAAGGAGGACCGCCTCGCCGCGCACCAGACCGGCCACAACTCCGGTGTCGTGCATGCCGGCATCTACTACCGGCCCGGCACCCTCAAGGCCGAGCTGTGCACCCGCGGGCGACACCTGCTCCGCGACTTCTGCGCCGAGCACGCGATCGCCTACGACGAGTGCGGCAAGCTGGTGGTGGCGATCGATCCCGATGAGCTCGACCGCCTCGACCGCCTCGAGGAGACCGCGACGGCCAACGGCGTGCCGGGCCTGCGGCGGCTCACCGCCGCGGAGATCCCCGAGGTGGAGCCGTGTGCCGCCGGGCTCGCGGCCCTGCACTCACCGGCCACCGCGATCACCGACTACGTCGCCGTCGCCGAGGCGATGGCCGCCGACGTCACCGCCGCCGGTGGGCAGGTGCGCCTCGGCGCCACCGTCGACGCCATCGAGAGGCACGGACAGTCGGTGCACGTCCGGGTCGCCGGCGAGGCCGCCCCGGTCGTGGTGGACCGGTTGGTCGTCGCGGCCGGCCTGCACGCCGACCGGCTCTCGGCACCGGTGGACGGGCAGGCCGGGCCACGGATCCTTCCCTTCCGCGGCGAGTACATGACGGTGTCCGCGGCCAAGCAGGACCTGGTCCGCGGCATGGTCTACCCGGTGCCCGACCCGCGCTACCCGTTCCTCGGTGTCCACTTCACCCGCCGGGTCACCGGCGCCCTCGAGGTCGGACCCAACGCGGTCCTGGCCACCCGGCGCGAGGGCTACCGCCGCCGCGACGTCTCGGTCGCCGACCTCGGCGACATCCTCGGCTGGCCCGGCTTCTGGCACCTGGCGCGCGCCCACTGGCGTACGGGGGCGCGCGAGGTCCGGGGCTCACTGTCCAAGCACGCCTACATGGCGCAGGCCCGGCGCTACGTGCCGGCGATCGGTGCCGCTGACGTGGTCCGGGCGGGCAGCGGCGTGCGGGCCCAGGCCGTCGAGCGTGACGGCAGCCTGGTGGACGACTTCCGGATCACCAGCTCGGACAAGATCACCTGCATCCGCAACGCCCCCTCGCCGGCCGCCACGTCGAGCCTCGCGATCGCCGCCCACGTCGTGGACCGGGTCTGGGCGGGTTGACCGACTCCCCGCGCCGCGGTCAGCGGACGCGGAGGCGCCACTCGATGGCGGGGCAGGTGTCCATCACCATCGGCACGCCGGCAGCGGTCGTGCGCTCGAACGCGTCGGCGTCGACGACCCCGAGCTGGAACCAGACACCTCCGGCGCCGATCGCGACCGCCTGGTCGGCGAACTCGCCGGCCGCCTCCGAGCGGCGGAACACGTCGACCACGTCGACGGCGAAGGGGACGTCCGCCAGGGTGGCGTAGCCCTGCTCGCCGAGAACGGCCGGCGCCCCGTCGTCGGCGAACACGGGGTGGATCGGCACGATCCGCTTGCCGCGCTGCTGGAGCAGGGAGGCGATGGAGTACGCCGTGCGCGACGGGTTGCCGGACAGGCCCACCACGGCCCACGTCTCCAGCTCGTCGAGCATCCGGTCGATGGTGGCCCGGTCCTGCCAGGCGGTCTGCGACGTGGTCATTGCCACACCGTAGACACCCCACCCCAATGCTTGGACGTCCTACAATTCACCCATGAGCGACTTCCCTCTCTACGCCCTCTCCGAGGAGCACCAGGCCATCCGCGAAGCGGTGCGCGCCGTCGCCGACGCCAAGATCGCGCCGTTCGCGGCCGAGGTGGACGAGGAGGCGCGCTACCCGCACGAGGCAGCCGCGGCCCTGCTCGCCTCCGACTTCCACGCACCTCACGTGCCCGAGGCGTACGGCGGTGCCGGCGCGGACGCGCTCGCCACCGTGCTGGTGATCGAGGAGGTCGCCCGGGCGTGCGTGTCGTCGTCGCTGATCCCGGCGGTCAACAAGCTCGGCTCGCTCCCGGTGCAGATCGCGGGCTCCGAGGAGCTCAAGCAGACCTACCTCACCCGGCTCGCCGCCGGTGAGGGCGGCTTCTCCTACTGCCTGTCCGAGCCCGACGCCGGGTCCGACGCCGGCGGCATGAAGACCCGCGCGGTCCGCGACGGCGACGAGTGGGTGCTCGACGGCGTCAAGCGCTGGATCACCAATGCCGGCGAGTCGGAGTTCTACACGGTCATGGCCGTCACCGACACCGAGAAGCTCACCAGGGGCGGGATCTCCGCCTTCGTGGTGGAGAGGTCCGACGAGGGCGTCTCCTTCGGCGCTCCGGAGAAGAAGCTCGGCATCAAGGGCTCGCCCACGCGCGAGGTCTACCTCGACAAGGTCCGGATCCCCGCCAGCCGGATGATCGGGGAGGAGGGCACCGGTTTCGCGACCGCGATGCAGACCCTGGACCACACCCGCATCACCATCGCGGCGCAGGCCGTCGGGGTCGCCCAGGGCGCGCTCGACTACGCGCTCGACTACGCCCGGGAGCGCCGGCAGTTCGGCAAGTCGATCTCAGACTTCCAGGGCCTGCAGTTCATGCTCGCCGACATGGGCATGAAGATCGAGGCCGCCCGCCAGATGACCTACGCCGCAGCCGGCCGCTCCGAGCGCGGCGACGACGACCTCACCTTCTTCGGGGCCGCGGCCAAGTGCTTCGCCTCCGACGTCGCGATGGAGGTCACCGTCAACGCCGTGCAGGTGCTCGGTGGCTACGGCTACACCCGCGACTACCCGGTCGAGCGGATGATGCGTGATGCGAAGATCACCCAGATCTACGAGGGCACCAACCAGGTCCAGCGCATCGTGATGGCACGGCAGCTGCTCAACGGGGTGCAGAGCCGGCTCTGACCCTGGCCGGTAGGTCCCGGCCGGCGGTGCCGTCAGCGCAGCAGCCGCGTGTCGGGATGGAAGGCCACCCAGGCGAACCAGAAGGTGTCGAGGAACTGGACCGCAGGCAGCTGGTCCCCCCTCCGGGGACCGGAGACGGCGCGGCCGAGCACGTCCCACGTGCTGCCTGTGGCGACGTCCACGATGCGCCCCGCCTCGACCCGGAACCGGGTGGCCGTGCCGTCGACCTCGGCGCGGTAGACGGCGACCGTGCCGATGTCGCGTCCGTCGCGGATCTCCCTGGTGTCGAGCGCGGAGGCCTGTCCGGGCTCGTGGAGGACGACGAGCCGCATCCCACCGACCTCGATCCCGGTGACCGGACGTCGTCGGAGTCCCTCGCGGGGGAGTGCCACCTGGTCGCCGGCGACGTCGATGCCGATCACCCTCGCCTTCACCGGCAGCCTGGGGTCCGCGGGCCGGGACAGGTCGAAGAGGGGCGCACCCGACTCGTCGTCGTAGCCGACGTAGGGGTTGGTCCCGTAGGGACGGTCGTGGCCGGTGTTGCGGCTCAGCACGGATGCCGTGGGATGGGCCTCGCGGAAGTCGCCCCAGGTGACCGCACCCATCGGGATCGCGGTGAGCCGGGTCCCGGTGAGCACGCCGATCGAGGCCCGGCCGGTGAGCTGCGGCCACAGCGTCTCGGTCTGACGGTCGTACATGACCAGGTTGTCCTCGTAGAGGAGACCGGAGGTGCCGAAGCTGAGCAGCCGACCGGCTGCCCGCCGCTCGAACGCCACCCCGGAGTTGCACAGGGGGCAGTACGTCACGGCCACCGGCACGCCGCCCACCGTGTCGTTGACGATCTCGTGCCAGGTCATCACCTGGATCGGGTAGGCCCTGGTCTCACCCCCGACCGTCAGCGACAGCACCGGTTCCCGGTCGTCGAGCCAGCTGACCTCGTCCACGGCCTGGAAGTGCGGGTAGTCGATCGACGGGATGCCGTCGGGGGGCGGGCCGCCCGAGCGGACCGCGTCGGGGTCGATCAGTGGCGGGGGGAACGCCGCGTCCCGCAGGTCCTCAAGCGCTGACGGAGCGTCCTCCTCGCGCGCGTCGCCGAGACCGGGAAGCTCCGTGTCCGCGGCGGTGGGTCGTGGTTCCTGGGCTCCTCTCGTCGCCCGGTCCGACCCGGGCGAGGTGCAGGCCCCCGCCAGCACGGCCAGGGCCACGACGACGGCCGCCATCCTGCGGGTGCCGGACGCGATGGCCACGGCTCAACCGGCCAGCTGGTCGACGAGGTCGTTGAGCTGGTCATCGTCGAGGTAGCCCTCGGAGAGGACCTCGCCGTCGGCCGCGATGACGGTGTAGGTGCTTTGCTCCTGCACCCCGAAATGCCGCCAGACGGCCCCATCGGGATCCACGAGATGGGTCACGTGGGGGATCGACTCGGCCACGCGTGCGATGTCGGGTCCCGTGTCGAGCCCGCCGACGCCGACGACCGACACCGCTCCCTCGTGCCGCTGCGCCAAGGCGGAGACGTTGGTGCTCTGGGCGATGCACGTCGGGCACCACGGCGCCCACCACCACAGCACCACTGGCTGTCCGGCCAGCTCGGCCCCGTCGAAGGTCTCGCCGGCCAACGTCGTACCTGTGAAGTCGAGGTCCGCGGCGCGTCCGGTGCCGCTCGGCACGTCGGAGGTCGCGCTGGTCGCCGGGTCGGTGGGGGACGCCGAACCGCAGCCGGCCAGCGCGAGGAGTGCGACCCCGAGGAGGCTGGGGAGCCAGCGCCTGCGCCAGACCGCCATCATGAGCGTGTCTCCTCCATGTCCGCGTGAGCCTCGTGCTCCTCACCACGGAAACCCGCTGAGTCCGGTGAAGCGTTCCCGTCCGACTCCGGACGGTCTGAGCCGCCGGGAGCGGGGACCGCCCACGCCCCCGGCCCGCCGGGTGCGAGCTCCACGTGGACCGATGAACCGGAGGAGGCGACGGTGCCGATCGGCAGCTCGACCTCGACGTCCGAGCCGTCCTCCCCGGCCAGCGTGAGGACCATCCGTGTCCCGGCTGCCCGGCGCCGGACCAGCCGCGCCACGACCCCGGGACGGGCGCGGGTGTCCGTGCGGTCGGCGGTGTCACGTATCCGCAGGGTCTCGCGACGCAGGAGCAGGACGGCCGGTCCGGCCGCGGAACAGTCGTCGGCGAGGGCGATGCGGCCCCACGCCGAGTGGTGGACGCCGTCTCGCACGCTGCCCGGGACCTCGCTGAACCCGCCGAGGAGCCGCGCCGTGGCAAGGCTGGCAGGACTTCGGTAGAGCTCGGCCATCGCCGCGTGCTGGTGCACCTCGCCGTCGATGAGCACGACGGTGGACTCGGCGAGCGCCGCTTCGTCGAGGTCGTGGGTCACCATGAGGATCGTGGGGGACACGGCCGCGCGCACCTCGGTGAGCAGGTCGTGCATGGACGTGCGCAGCTCGCGGTCCAGCGAGCTGAAGGGCTCGTCGAGCAGGAGTGCTCCACGCTCGGCGGCGAGGGCTCGGGCGAGCGCCACGCGTTGTTGCTGGCCGCCGGAGAGGGACGCGACCGCACGAGCATCGAAGTCCTCGAGGTGGACCAGGCGCAGGTAGCGCCGAGCACACTGGCGGGCCTCGCGACGGCTCGCCCCGGCCAGCCGTGGCCCGAAGGCCACGTTGCCGGCGACGTCGAGGTGGTCGAAGAGCAGCGGACTCTGGAACATCACCGTCAGGTCGCGACGCTCCGTGGGCAGGTCGGCGACGTCCCGGCCGTCCACGACGACCTGTCCGGTCGAGGCGGGCTCGAGTCCGGAGACGACGCGCAGCAGGGTGCTCTTGCCCGAGCCCGAGGGGCCGATGACCGACACCATGGCCCCGTCCGCCACGGAGACGGAGACGTCACGGAGTGCGTCGGTGGGCGCGCCCGGGTAGCGGTGCCGCACGTCGCGGATCTCCAGGGTGCTCATCAGCGCATCCTCTCCGTCGTGGGCATCGGGTCGACCACCGCGGCACCCCGCCCACGACGTGAGCGGGTGCTGGCGGCCACGACCAGCAGCACGGGCGGCACCAGCGTGGCCAGCGCCATCACGCCCACCATCGCATCGTTGCCCGATCCCGCGGCGGCCGAGCCGAGCAGGACCGGTGCGGTGATCAGCTGTCCGCCGCCCACGAGCAGGGTGACGACGTAGTCGCTCCACCCCACCAGGAACGCGAGCAGCGCCGCGATCAGGATGCTGCCGCGCGTCGCGGGCAGGACCACCCGCCACGTGGCCTGCCGCGGGGTCGCCCCCAGGGCGCGGGCCTGGTCTGCCAGGTCGGGTGAGGTGCGGGCGAATCCGGTCGCACTCGTGTAGGCCGTGTAGGGGATGGCCAGCACCGCCAGCAGCAGCACCACCGAGACCTGCTCGGGAAGTCCCACGCGGATCAGGACGACGTCGAGCCCCATCGACACCGCGAACGGCGGCAGGACCAACGGGACCAGGAGCGCCGCGATGAGCAGACGAGGTCTCCGACCCAGCCGCCACCCCAGGACCCGGCCGACCATGACGCCGAGGGGCGTCGCCACCGCTGCGACCGCGAGGCCGAGCCAGAGCGACCGCACGAGCGCGGCCGGCAGGCCCGCGGCACGTGCGTCACGCCAGCCGACCATGCCCCACTCCTGGGGCAACGGGTCGGGGAACGCCCACCGGTTCGCCGCGGCCCACACCAGCACCGGGAGCAACGGCACGGTGAGCCAGAGGAGGGCGAGCGTCGTGAGGCCGGCGCGTCCCGGCGCGCGCAGGAGCCCGGTCACGACTGTCCCCGGTGTGGCGCCATCGCGGTGCGCAGGCGCGGTACGGCAGCCAGGGCGGGCACCGTCAGGCACACCGCGAGAGCCGCTCCGGTGACGGCGGCCGCCGCTGCCGCGGGACGGTCGAGGAGCTCGATCGAACCGAAGAGCCGGAACGCCAGCACCGGCAGCGGTTCCGGCGACGCCCGGCCCAGCAGCCAGGCCACCTCGTAGGAGCCGACCGCGTAGACCAGGGTGACCAGTGACGAGGCCGCCAGCGCCGGGACGGCCGTGGGCACCAGGACCCGCGTCAGGCGGTGCCACCGCCCCGCGCCCAGACCGGCCGCGACCTGCGAGCGCTTCACGTGTCCCGGTGCCACGGCGGCCAGCACGACCAGGGCGACGAAGGCGGACTCCTTCCACGCCAGCTCCAGGACGGTGGCCACCGGCCACGACCCGCCGACCAGCGCCGGCCACCCGTCGCCGTACGCCGGTGCAGCCAGCCGTGCGGCCAGGGCGCCGTCTCCGAGGAGCAGGCCCATGGAGGTCGCGCCGACCAGGTGAGGCACCGCGAGCACTGCCAGGCACCCCACCCGCACGACGCTGCTGGCCCGCCCCCCGGGGAGCATCAGCACGGCGAGCAGGAGGCCCACCACGGCGGCGATCAGGGTGGCGGGCAGGGCGATGAGCAGCGTCTCGCCGACACCCGCGGCCAGGTCGGGCGCGGCGGCGCGCCAGCCGTCCAGCCCGAGCGACGGCTGTCCGTAGAGCGGCATCAGGCCCAGCGAGGTGGCCACCACGGCCGTCATCCCGGTGCCGGCGACGAGGGTGATGGCGACGATGCCCGGCCAGGCCCCCCGCGCGCTGCGTGTCATCGACGTCCCAGCACCTCTCGTCGCCAGCCGTCGTCGAGCGGCGTCACCCACGACGAGGAGAGCTCCGGCTGGACGTTGGCCGACAGCTCGTCGTAGGGCGGGACGACCGTCGAGGCGGGCAAGCGTGCGAACCTCGCGGCGTCCTCGGAGCCGAGCAGCTCGGTGTCGAGGACGGTGAACTGGCCCCAGGTGCCCGGGTCGGCCTTCGCCGCCTGCTGCTCCGGCGAGAGCGCCAGGTCGGCGACCACCATGGCACCGGCCGCGTCGGGAGAGCTGGCGGGGATGCCGAGGAAGCTGGCGTTGCCGACCGTCCCGTCCTCGAGCGTCAGCACGCGGGTGGATGAGGGGAAGGTGCCGTCCTGGACCAGGTCCGTGAGGGTGGCCGGACCGTAGGTCATGGTGAGGTCGACCTGTCCGTTGGCGAAGAGCCGCTCGAGCGCCACCTGGTCACGGGGATAGGTGCGGCCCTCTCGCCAGAGCGAGGGCGCGAGCGCGCGCAACCGGTCCCACAGCTGGGGGCTCAGGTCGGCGAAGGCCTCCTCGTCGTACGCCGCCGGGACCCGGTCGGCGCCTCCCGACACGGCGTAGAGGGCCTGGCGGACGAAGACCGAGCCGGTGAAGTCCGGGGGTGCGGGATAGGTGAACCGGCCCGGGTGCTCCTCGGCCCAGTCGAGCAGGCCGGCGACGGTGGTGGGCGGGTCGGTGACCCGGGCGGAGTCGTAGGCGAAGGTGAACTGGGCCTTGTGCCAGGGGGCCTCGCAGCCGTCCACGGCGACCCCGAAGTCCTCGGTGACCAGCGGGTCGTCGTCGGCGACGTAGGCCATGCTCGGCAGGTCGTCGGACCAGCCGCACAGCCACGCGCCGGCCTCCTGGCCGGTGGCGAAGTTGTCTCCATTGACCCAGACCAGGTCGACGGACCCGTCCTCGGTGCCCGCGGCGCGTTCGGCCAGCATCCGGCGCAGGGCGTCCTTGGTGTCGGCCACCGGCACCCGGCGCAGTGTGACGCCCCGCTCGGCTGCGGCCGGCGCCAGGACGTCGTCGACGTAGGCGTTGCCGCGCTCGTCGCCGCCGTACATCCACAGGTCCACCGTCTGGCCGTCCGCCTCGGCCAGCACCTCGTCCCACGGCCGGTCGGCCGACACCGTCGACGTCTCGGCGGAAGGGGCGGCGCAGGCGCTCGCGATCAGGGCGGAGGCCAGCGCGAGCGCGGCCAGGGCCAGGGGGCGGGAACTCATCGCGGCAGTTTCTCCTCGGTCGGCGTGCGCTGACGGTCACGTCCCCGTCGTACACGGGAACACGGCGGGGGGTGTCAGGACTTCCCCTCCCGTGGAACCGACGCGAACGGCGGGACGATCCCGGGCCTGGCTGCGCCTGGGCGCCCTGTCCGCCCTCCTGCTCGGGGTGTTCGTCGCCGAGCAGTGGCGCGGATGGGACGACGTGCGACTCCTGCGCGAGCAGGTCGAGTCCGCCGGACCACTGGGCGCCCTCGCCTTCGTCGTCGGGTATGCCCTCCTGTGCCTGCTGCCGGCGCCCAAGGCGGTGCTGACGGCGCTGGGCGGTCTGTTGTACGGGCTGTGGCTCGGCGCCCTCTTGTCGTGGGTCGCGGCGATGACCGGGGCCGTCGTGGCCTTCGGTCTGGGCCGCGGCCTGGGACGCGACGCCGTCGACCGGCTGACCCGCGGGCGGGTGGCTCGCGCCGACGCGTTGCTGGCGGAGCACGGGCTGGGAGCGGTGGTGGCGGCGAGGCTGGTGCCCGTCGTGCCCTTCACGGCGATCAACTACGCGGCGGGGCTGACGGGTGTGAGGTGGCGCCACTACGTGGTCGGCTCGGCCCTGGGAATGGTGCCCGGCAGCCTGGCGTACGCCGCCCTGGGGGCCTGGGGCACGGATCCGTGGGGGATCTTCGCCGGCCTGTCGGCTCTCGTGGTGCTGGTCGTCGCTGGCACGCTGGTCGCCCGCAGGCTGGTCGCCGGTGACCCGCCGGTCGACAGGCAGGACCCCTGATGTTCGATGCCATGCTCCGCCGCCGGCTCGACGGCCCGCTGGCCGCCGTCGCCGGTCACCTCGACCGGGCGTGGATCACGCCCGACCGCATCACCCTCGCCGGCCTCGCTCTCGGGCTCGCCAGTGCCGGGCTCGCGGCGGGGCAGGTGTGGGGGTGGGCGCTGGTGGCGTGGCTGCTCTCGCGGGTCCTGGACGGGCTGGACGGCCCCCTGGCGCGGCGACGGGCCGGGAGTGGGTCTGCGGCCGGAGGATTCCTCGACATCACGGCGGACTTCCTCGTCTACGGCGCGACGGTGGTGGGGGTGGCGGTCGGGGTCGCGCCCGAGCAGGCGGCCGTGTCGGACTGGCTCCCCTTCGCCGCCGTCCTGCTGGCCTACTACGTCAACGGCACGGCGTTCCTGGCGTTCTCATCGATCGCGGAGCGCACCGGGAACCGCCTCGACGACGGTCGCTCGTTGAGCTTCCTCGGTGGGCTCGCCGAGGGTGGGGAGACGATCCTCGTGCACTCGCTGTGGCTGGCGCTCCCCGGTCAAGCGGCGCTCATCGCCACCGTGTGGGCCGCCGTGGTCGGCGTGAGCGCCCTTCACCGGATCGCCGTGGGCCACCGGGTCCTGCGCTCGCCCGGGAAGCCCCGGAGTGGGCCAACGGGTTCCTCGTGACGTGATCACTTCATCGCCCCGCGCGAACGACCACTCCGACACGTCGGCCCCGGAGCCGGCCTCCGCGGGACGGTCGTCCCAGCGGGGCGCCGTGCTGCGCCTGGGCGCGCTGGTCCTGCTCTTCGTGGTGGCCTCGGTCGGCCTGCACCTGAGCGGCTGGAGCGGGCCGGAGCGGCTGCAGGACCTCGTGCAGTCCGCCGGCTGGGCCAGCGCGGTCGTGTTCGTGCTCGGGTACGCCGTCCTGGTGCTCGTGCCGTCGCCGGCGTCCGTGCTGACGATCCTCGCGGGCGTGCTCTTCGGAGTGTGGTGGGGGATGGTGCTCGCGTGGGCGGGTGCCCTGCTCGGGGCCATGGGCGGCTTCCTGATCGGGCGTCGCCTCGGTCGTCCGGCGGTGGACCGACTGCTGCACGGCCGGCTCCAGCAGGCCGACCGGGTGCTCGCCGACCACGGCCTGGTGGCGGTCCTCGCGGTCCGGTTGGTGCCCCTGTTCCCGTTCACGCCGCTCAACTACGCCTCCGGGCTCCTCGGCGTCCGGCTGCGCGACTACGTCCTCGGCACGGCCGTCGGCATCGTGCCGGGGGCCCTGGCCTACGCCGCCGTCGGTGCCTCGGGTGCTGATCCCCGCGGGATCGTCGTCGGCGTCGGAGGCCTGGTGGTGCTCGCGGTGCTCGGGGGCGCCGTCGGGCGCCGGCTGCTCGCTCAGTCGCGGTAGCCGGCCAACCAGCGGCGATCGATCGCACGCTTGAGCACCAGGCTCGCTCGCCCCAGCCACCACCACCGACCCCACACGGCGAGGGCGGTGCCCGCTCCGAGGTCCAGGATCGACAGCGCCCGGCGTTGCGGCCGGTAGACCGGCGCGGGCAGCCCCTGCGCACGGGCCTCGAGCGCAGCGAGCAGGACGGGTCCCTGCCGGACCCCGTGGACCCCGATGCGCGCCAGCCGCCGCGGCAGGAAGTCGGCACAGTCCCCGGCGGCGTACACGTCGTCGTGGTCGCGGTGCTGCAAGGTGGCCCGCACCGGGAAGCCCTCCGATCCGCCGAGCGGTGCGGCCGTGGCCAGCGCCGGAGGTGCCAGCCCGGTCGCCAGGACGGCCACGTCGTGGCCCAGCCGGGTCCCGTCCTCCAGAGCGGCCACGTCCGACCCGAGCCGCTCGAGCCGGACTCCCGTCCGGATGCGCACCCCGCGGGTCTCCAGGAGCCGGCGCAGCCGGGTCGCGGCGCCGCGAGGGAGCAGCGGGCCCACGCGGGGTCCGGCCTCGAGCAGGTGGACCAGATCGGTGTCGGTGCGCGCGGCGAGATGTGCCGCGAGCTCGAGGCCGCTGGACCCGGCGCCCACGACGGTGACGTGGTGGCCGCGTCCGGAGGGCGGGTGGGCGAGTCGCTCACGCAGCCGGGCCAGGTCCGCCAGCGGCTTGATCCCCAGCACCTCGTCGGTGACAGGGACACCTGTCGGGCGTGCGGCGACGCTGCCGATGTTGAGGCTCACCACGTCCCACCCGACCGTTGACCCGTCGTCGAGGGTCACCGTGCGCGCCTCCCGGTCGAGGTCCGTGACCAGGCACTGCCGGTGCTCGATCGACCCCCCGGTCAGGGAGCCCACGTCGATCCGGCCCTCGGCGTGATCACCTCCGCCGGCGGCGGTGGCGCTCGCGGCACCGCTGTAGTCGAACCAGCGAGGTGCGACGAGCGTGATCCGATAGCCCGCCCGGGTGAGCCGGTCGGCGTGCTTGAGGAGGTGCAGGTGGGCGTGGCCGGCGCCGACCAGCAGGAGGCGCTCAGCTGTCACGACGCTCGAGCCACCACCGTCGGGTCCGCGCCAGAGTGTGCAACGCCCGGCGGGTGGCCGGGCGGGCCAGCTGCTCGCGGACGTCGGCGACGGCGGCGTTCCAGGGTCCGTCGTTCCAGGTCGGGTAGGCGTGCATGATGCCCGCCAGGTCACGCGTGCGCATGCCACGGCGTACGGCGATCGCGAGCTCGCCGAGCGTCTCACCGGCCCGGGGACCGACGACGGTCGCACCCAGGATCCGCCCCTTGCGGTCCACCGCGAGCCGGGTGAGCCCGTCGGTCGCCCCCTCGGTGACGGCACGGTCGACGTGGGTGTGCTCCAGGGTGAGGATCCGGACGCCCTCGCGTGCGCGGCCCGTGTCGACGCCCACGGCCGCCACCTCGGGGTCGGTGTAGGTGACCCGGGGCACCGCTGTGGTCTCGACCGAGCGGCGTACGCCGAGCACGGCGTTGCTGGCCGCCAGGCTGCCGTGGGTGCCGGCGGTGTGGGTGAACTGCGGGTGACCGGTGAGGTCGCCGGCCGCCCAGATGCGGGGATTGGTGGTCCGCAGGCGTGGGTCGACGACCACGAACCCGCGCTCGTCGACCTCGACGCCGATGGTGTCGAGCCCGAGGTCGCGAGTGCGGGGTTGGCGGCCCACTGCGACCAGCAGCCGGTCGAACTCGACCGAGGTGCCGTCGTCCAGGCAGAGCCGTCCGGAGCCGGCGCCGGTGGGGACGACGGACGCCACGGACTGCCCGACCCGGATGGCGACACCCTCGGAGGCCAGGGCACGGTGGACCACGGCGGCCGCGTCGGTGTCCTCGCGGGGCAGCACGCGAGGCGCCCCCTCGACGAGGGTCACCTCGACACCCAGCCGGGCCATGGCCTGCCCCAGCTCGCAGCCGATGCTGCCCGCCCCGAGGACGGCGAGGCGACGCGGGGCCTCGGTGAGGTCCCACACGGTGTCGCTGGTCAGGTGATCGACGTCGGCCAGGCCCGGGATCGGAGGCAGGGCGGGCGCCGCACCGGTGGCGAGGACCGCCTGGGTGAAGTGCACCGTCTCGCCGTCGAGGTCGAGCGCCCCCGGGCCGACGAAGCGTCCGTTCCCGCTCCGGACCTCGACCCCGGCAGCGACGAGCGCTTCCGGGGAGTCGATCGGCGCGATGTGGCGGATGGCTGCGTGCACGTGGTCCATGGTGCGCGGGAAGTCGACGCGTACGTCGGCGACGAGCACCCCGAACCGTGCGGAGTCCCGGGCGGTCGCGGCCACGCCGGCTGCGGCGAGCAGCGCCTTGGAGGGAACGCACCCCGTCCACAGGCAGTCGCCACCGGTGCGGTCGCGCTCCACGAGGACGACCCGCGCCCCGAGGCTCGCGGCCGTCTTGGCGGCCACGATGCCTGCGGTGCCGCCACCGAGGACCAGCAGGTCCCAGCGCTCCGAGTCGCTCACGCGCGTCGCCCGTCGACGAGGTCGTCGAGCACGGTGCGCATCCGGTCGACCGTCGCGGGGTCCACCGGCCGGCGACCCGGCCACAGGGACAGCGCCCGGTGCAGGACGCGGTGCTGGCGCATCACCTCGCTGCACCTCTCGCACGTGGCCAGGTGCTCCTCCAGCCGGGTGACCTCGCCCGGTGTCAGGGGGGCGGCAGGGTCGGCGTCCAGGTAGCGCTGGATGCGGCGCGCCGTCCAGTGGCACGTGAGCATCTGCCGGAATGCTCCGCTCATGACTGCTCTCCTCGGGTGGTGATGAACGTGGGGCCGAGTGCCGTGCGGACGCGTTGGCGCGCTCGGCTCAGCCGGGACATGACGGTGCCGACGGGGACGTCCAGGACGGCCGCGGCCTCGGCGTACGACAGGTCGTGCACGTCGACGAGCACCATCGCGGACCGGAACTTCGGGTCCAGGGCAGCGACCGCGTCCATGAGGGCCTCGTCGAGTTCCTCCGCGACGTAGACCTCCTCCGCGGCCGGGGCCCGGGTCGCCCCGAAGGCGGGTCGTGAGGCGTGGATCAGCTCCCAGTCGTCGACCGTGATCGGTCGCCGCCGTCGGTGCATGTTGGAGTTGGTGTTGCGCACGATGGTCAGCAGCCACGCACGGGGGTGTCGACCGTCGAACCGGTCGATGGCGCGGAAAGCCCGGACGAGGGACTCCTGCACCAGGTCCTCGGCGTCGGCAGCGCTGCCCGTGATGCTGCGCGCCACGCGCAGCATCACCTCGATCTCGGGCTCGACGATCTCCCCGAAGGCGCGGCGGCGCTCGACGACGTCGGGGGTGCTCGCCTCGCTCATGCCGGTGAAACCCGGTAGTGGCATGGATGTGTTCCAGCTGAGGCGGGGACCACGGGGATCCCGCCGGGCCCGGTCTGCCGCGTCCACGGCACAGGATGAAGGAGACCAGATGTCGCACGCACACCACGAGCCTGTCACGACGGTCCCCGAGCTGGTCGTCCTCGACGTCCACGAGACGCTGCCCGACCTGTCGCCGATGGCCGACGCCTTCGTCGAGGCCGGCCTCGACTCCCGCGACGTCGGCCTGGGTCGTGACGCTCAGCAACGGGGCATCCTCCGTCGCCCGCCTACGACCACGTCCTGGCGAGCACGTCGGTTCCGGCCGGCCGCGCGATGCTCGTCGCAGCCCACCCCTGGGACATCGCGGGGCCCGGCGGGCCGGACTGCGCACGGCGTGGATCAACCACGACGGGGCCGTCCGTCCCGACCACCTGGACGCTGCCGAGATCGGCGCGACGTCGTTCCTCGACCTGGCCGAGCGGCTCGGGGCGCCACAGGCCTGAGCCGCGCTGGTGCACGCAGCGCGACGCGTCAGGCCCTGACCTTGATCGTGCGCGACGCCGTGGACGGCGTGGTCGTGGAGTCGCCCAGGTAGCGGACCGTGATCTTCACCTTCCCCGCCCTCACCCGCGCCAGCTTCAGCGTGACCGTGCCGCGCTTCAGGGTGAGGGTCTTCGACTTCTTGCCGACGGTGACGACCACCCTGCCGCTCGCGGCGCTCGAGCCGCGCACGACCTTCACCCTGACCAGCGGCCGGGTGCCGGCGCGTGCAGTCCTCGGCGCCTTCACCGTCGTGCGGCTCGCCGACACGGGCGCCGTCGTCGGGGGAGGGGTGGGGACCACGGGCGCCGCGACTGCCAGCTCGACCGTGGTCGAGGCGGAGCCGTCGAGGTCGGCCGATCCGTCGAACACCGCGCGGTAGCCGCGTTGGCCGGTCTCCTGGCCGGACAGGACCAGCGTCCCCCGGCCGTCGGCCAGCCGCACGGTGCCGACCTGGGTCGTGCCGGCGAGCACACGCACCTCGCCGGTGGGCACGATGCCGTCGGACCCGGACACCCGGATGTCCAGCGTGAGCGTGGAACCGTTCACCCCGCCTGTCAGGCTGGTCGAGGTGACCGTGCGCTGCACGTCCAGCGCGCCGGGCGCAGAGGTCGACGCGGAGTAGGTCGTCGGGTCCGCCGGGACGTACGTCGCGGTGAACACCCGTCGTCCGGCGGCGACCTCGCTGCGCGTGGACGTCGCCACCCCGGCGGTCAACGCGACGGTGTCGACGACCACGCCGTCCTGGCTGAACCGGACCGAGCCACCGGGGACGCCCGCAGCGGTGGTGGCCACCACGGCGCGGAGGGTCACCGTCCGGCGTACGGCCTGGACCGAGAGCGTGGTCGTGGTGGTCGCGGCGGGAGCAACGGAGGTGACCTGCACGCTCACCTGCGGCGAGGACGAGGGACCGAACTGGTCCCCGGCCCCGGTGTAGTCGAACGTCGCGACGTAGGTGTGCGAGCCGTCGGCGACCGGGGCGTGGTCGAAGGTGGCGCGTCCGCCTGTGACGACGGCGGTCACCACCGTGGTGCCGCCCTCGGTGATCGTCACGATGCCCTCCGGCGCGCCGTCCGGACTGGTGACCCGCACGTCGAAGGAGACCCGGTCGCCCGTGGACGTGGCGGTGAGCCCGGTGGTGGTCGAGCTGCGTGCCACCACCTGGGTCTGCACGGCCGACTCCGCATCGCGGTAGCGGTCGGTGCGGGTCGGCGTGAAGACGGCCCGGTAGGCGTGCGACCCGGTCGCGACACCGGCCAGGGTCCGGGTCGCGGTGCCGTCGGCGACGTCGGCGGTGCCGACCACGACCTCGCCGTCGTAGAAGCTGACCGCACCGGCCGGGGTGCCGAGGGCGGCCGAGACGGCGGCCGTCAGGACCACCTGCCGCCCCTGGACGTCGGGTGCCAGGACCACGCTGGTCAGGGTCTGGTCGACCACGACGCTCGCGTCGGTCGTCGACGGTGCCCAGCCGGCCTCTGACGGCACGAAGGTGGCGGTGTAGGTGTGCGAGCCGCCCAGCACGCCGTCGAGGCGGTGACCGGCCGTGCCGTTGGCGTCGACTCCGATCGTCTCGATCAGCGTGCCTGCCTCGCTGATCTCGACGGCTCCGACGGGCAC
Organism: uncultured Actinomycetota bacterium; assembly: GCA_963726515.1. Classification (GTDB taxonomy): domain Bacteria; phylum Actinomycetota; class Actinomycetes; order Propionibacteriales; family Nocardioidaceae; genus Nocardioides. Next base: position 516,680 of record CAVSCW010000015.1, on the reverse strand, counting down.
GCGCGGACCGCTGGCCGCCTCGACCGTCACGTCGAGCGCGACGGCGGCACCGTCAGCGCCGGCCACGAGGGTGGTGGTCGTGCCGACCACGGCGATGTCGACGGTGACAGTCCGGACCGGAGAGCTGGAGCCGGCGTACGACGCGCTGTCGGCGGGCACGAAGGTGGCCCGGTAGGAGTGATCGCCCGGGGTCACGTCGGGAATCGTCAGGGACACGGCACCGGACACGAGGGTCGCGCTGCCGACGAGGGTGCTGCCCTCACGGAGCTCGGCGACCCCCGTCGGCGAGCCGCCGTCGGTCGAGACCTGCACGGACAGGGTCACCTCGCGCCCCGACGACGTGGCCGTCAGCGCCGTCGTCGAGGTGGCCTGCACGGTGACGGAGCGGGTGGGCGAGGTCGAGCCGGCGTGCCTCGTGCCGGAGGGGACGTACGACGCGGTGTAGGCGTGGGCGCCGGGGGCGACCGTGGTGAGCTCGAGGACGGTGTGGTCCGCACCGAGCGGCACCGTGCCGAGCACGGTGGACCCCTCGCGGAACACCACCGCGCCCGCGAGCGTGCCGGATCCGGCGGACGGGGTCGCGGTCAGGGTGACCGTGCGACCGCTCGCAGTGGCGACGAGCCCAGTGGTGGTCGGCGTCGCGACCACGGTCGCGGTGTGCCCGGCGGAGGTGGAGGCGGCGTAGGACGTGGGGCTGCTCGGGACGAACGTCGCCGTGTAGTCGTGGCTGCCCGTGGTCACGTCGTCGAGCACCGCGACCGAGGTGCCGGTCGACACGGCCCGGGTGGCGAGCACCGTGCTGCCCTCACGGAACTCGACCGTGCCGGCGGGACTGCCGGCCCCGCTCGTCACGGTGGCGGTGAGGGTCACCCGGTGGTCCGACACCGCTGAGCCGAGGGTCGTCGTCGTCGGTGTCGCCACCACGGTCACGACCTGCTGTCCCGACGTCGACGGTGCGTGGCGCAGGTCGTCGGCGGGGACGAACTCCGCCGTGTAGGTGTGGCTGCCGGCCGCGACGTCGGGCACGGTCAGGGCAGCGGCCCCCTGGGACACCGAGACCGTGCCGAGCAGCGTGGTCCCCTCGAGGAACCGCACCGTGCCCGCGACGGCCGGGCCGACGGTGGCCTGCAGGCCCACCGAGCGCCCGGTGGCCGAGGCGGTGAGGGCGGTGCTGGTCGGCGTCGCGGCGATCTCGAGGGTGGACTCGGCGGACGTGGAGGCGGTGAAGGCCGACGCATCGGCCGGGACGAACTCCGCAGTGAAGCGGTGGGTGCCGCGCAGCAGGTCACTGACCTGCAACGAGGCGGACCCCCCGGACACCGTCGTGGTCCCGACCACGGTCGTGCCGTCGCGGAACTGGACGGTCCCGAGCGGGGTGCCGGAGCTCGCCGTGACGGTGGCGGACAGGGTCGCGGTCCGGCCGCTGGCGCCGACGGTCAGCGAGGTGCTCGTGGCCCTGGCGACGACCGGGTCGCTGACCGGGACCGTGCGGCTCGCGGACGTGGACCCGTCATAGCGCTGGGTGTCCGCGGGGACGAACACCGCGGTGTAGGTGTGCTCGCCGGCGGTGACGCCGGTCAGGCTCAGCGCGGCGCCGCCGCCTGCGACGGTGGCGCTGCCGACGGTCGTCTGGCCCTCACGGAACTGGACCGTGCCCGTCGCCGTGCCGGCCGCGACGGTGATGTCGGCGGCGAGATCGACGACCTGGACGCCACCTGTCGCCTGGAGGGTCGTGGTGCTCGGGGTGGCGGCGATGGTCGAGGTGACGAGGGGGGACTGGGACGTTGCGTAGGGAGAGCCCTCGCCGGGCACGAAGGTGGCGCGGAAGTCGTGCGCGCCGCGGACGAGGTCGCCCAGGGTGACCTGGGCGCTCCCCGAGGCCAGGGACTGGGTCGAGACCAGGACCCCACCGTCGCGGAACTCGACCTGGCCGGCCGGGGTTCCGGAGCCGGCGCTGACGCCGGCCGTCAGGGTCGCGGACCGACCGGTCACCACCGAGCCCAGGGTGGTCGTGGTGCTGCTGGCGACCGGAGGCGTGCCCGCCCAGTCGAGGCTGAACTGCCCGACGCCCGCCGCGAAGGTGCGGTAGCCGTTGACGGCGACGGCGTACGTCGTGCCCGCGGTCGCGGAGAACTGCAGGGACGAGACACGGCTCGCCCCGTTCACGTCGTCGTTGCCGACGACCTGGGTGAGCGCGGTGACCGACGTGCCCGTGTAGACCGCGAGCGTGGTGTCGCGCCCGGAGACCGATGAGCTGGTGCTCATGGTGACCGGGCCGGAGCCCGGTGCGGTCCAGGAGTACCAGACGGAGGCTGCGCCGGCGCCTGTGCGGATCGACGGAGGAGCGGGCTCGCCGGTCTCCCCGGAGGACTCGAGGTTGTCACCGACGACGGAGCCGCTCACGCCGGAGAGCGTGGCGCGCTGGGCGAAGGCGTCATTGGCCGCCTTGGCCGGCATGACGACCGTGGCCGTGACGATCGGCCCGCGTCCCTGTGTGTTGACGGCGGCGACACCGAGCGTGTGCGTGCCGGGTGTCATCGGGATGACATAGGTGCCGGCCGCACCCACGACGTAGGTGCGGACGCTGTCCACGAAGACGTCGTAGCTGCTCACGGCGGAGCTGCCGCTGCTCGCGGGTGGGGTCCATCCGAAGAGGGCGCGCTGGCCGAGGCTGTCCCAGCTGCCCGTCACGCCCTGTGGCGCGCTGGGCTTCGCGGTGCCGGCCGCGGTGGTCGCGCCGACGGTCACCGAGGCCCCCGGCCCCTGTGCGTTGAGTGCGGTGACGGTGAAGGAGTACGCCGTGGAGGAGGCCAGGCCGCTCCACGTGTGCGTCGTGGTGGTCCCTCCGACCTGGACCGGGGTGTCGTCGCCGCTGCGGGTCAGGACGTAGCCCGTCACCGCGCTGGCGCCGGCCGTGGCCGGCGCCGCCCACGACACGGTCGCCGTGGGGTCGCTGGCGTGCGGCACGGCCGCGACGCTGGTCGGGGCCGACGGCGTGCCTGCCGGGGCGGCGCCGTCGCAGCCCGTGGCAGCGAGCGTGTAGGCCCCCAGCGACCCGTAGTCGTCGTAGCCGGTGCTCCAGGGGCCGTTGCCGACCCCGTCGACGGAGGCGTAGTAGGTGCCCGCGGCGAGGGTGCGGTCGAGCAGTGCGCCCATCCCCGAGGCCGTGCTGGAGGTCGTCTGGGCGGAGGCGGGGTCGTGGCTGGCGACGGGCTGACCGGTCGCGTCGAGGATGGACAGTGAGAGATCGAGGTCGGCCAGCGTGTCGAGCGGGTTCGCGGTGACGCTCACCTGGCCGGTGCAGCGGCCGAGGAGGTAGGTGTCCACGTCGGTGCGGCTCGTGACGTACGCCGTGCCGGCCGGGACCGTCGCTGCGCCCGCGATGCTGCTGGGTGCCTCGTCCGCCCGGGCGCCGGCGACGCCGCGGATGAGGGCGACGTCGTCCTCCTGGTTGTTGGCGCCCGCATAGTCGCCCTTGCTCCACTGGCTGATGGCCCGGCTGTAGCCGACGCCCATGATCGGGGCCCAGGCGCCGTGGCCGGTGTCGTATCCCTGGGTGGCGTTGCCGTCGTGGTTGAGGCCGAAGTTGTGCCCGACCTCGTGCGAGACCGCCTCGGCGATGTTCTTGGGGGAGTTGCCGAGCTTCTGGGGGAAGACCCAGGCCGGCTGCCGGTAGCCGTAGCCGTTGCCGCCGGCGCCGGCGGTCGTGTCGAAGACGCCGAGGTAGGCCACCCCGCCGCAGCCCCCACAGATGGCGTCGTGCGCGCCGTCGCTCGGGGTGATCAGGACATGGGAGCCGTAGGTGTTGTCGGCGGCGTTGGCGCGGTTCGTCCCGGTCGGGCCCGGATCGGCCGTGGTCACGTCGACGTCGAACGGCGCGTAGTCCTCCGCCACCGCCTGCCAGACGGTCTGGATCGCGGTCCGCTCCGCGTCGTCGAAGACCGCGGGGTTGCCGGTCAGGTCCCAGGCCGGCTGGGTCGTGGGCGTCGCCGGGTAGCTCGCGTGCCAGGCCGTGGCGCTGGCGTCGGACCCGTCGAAGTCGAGGTAGATCGTCCTGGTCGACCCTGGCCTGCTGTGCAGCGCGAAGGTCTGGTCGAGGGGCGCGGCGGCGCTGACCGGGTCGTTCGCGGGCGCGATCGCGGTCGCGTCCTTGAAGAAGACGACGCCGTCGAGGTCCAGCCACACCGACCGGTCGGTGGTCAACAGCTCGGTGAGCTCCGCCTCGGACATGTCGTTGAGGGCCGCGGCCTCGTCGAGCTGGTCGTCGAGGAGTCGGACGGCGTTCGCACCCCGCACCGGGCGTGGCAGCTCGACCTCGGCGGCCGCGCGGGCGCTGACGGCGCCCACCCGGTGGAGCTCGGAGCCCACCGCCGCCGCGGCTGCAGTGGTCGGAGCGACCGCCTGCCCGGAGGCAGGGATCCCGGCCATCTGACCCAGCGGGAGGACGAGGACGACGGACAGCGTGAACGTGGCGCCGAGACGGCTGCCGGCCAGACGGCGCATGGAACGCTCCTCGAGGTGGAGTAGGAACGCTAGGCAGGCGTGGTGGTTGCCGCAGTCGAATCGGGAAACCGTTGACGAGCCGTTCCTCTCGGGGTGGAGGCCACCTCATAGGCTGGTCGCGTGAGCACCCGCCTGCGCCGCGCCAGCGCGGCCGTCGTCGTGCTCGCGGGCGCCGCTGCCGGATGCAGCGCCGACGCGGACACCCAGGTCGCGGCCGGCCACTCGCACGCCGGCGGTGGCCTCGTCTCGATGGCGGTGGGCGACGGCACGCAGGTCTCCGAGGTGGGCTACTCGCTGAGCGGGCTGCAGGTGCGTGAGCGGCCCGACGGGATCGGCGAGGTGCGGTTCCGCATCGAGGACCACGCCGGCGCACCGGTCACCGACTACGTCGAGGAGCTCACCAAGGAGCTGCACCTCTACGTCGTCAGCGACGACCTCACCGTCTTCCGCCACCTGCACCCGGTGCGCGCCGACGACGGCACGTGGACCGCGCCCTTCGACGTGCCCGATGCCGGTGGCTACCGCGTCGTCACCGAGTTCGTCGCCGTCGACGAGGGTGGCAACGGCGATCACGTCGTGCTCGGTCGACCACTCGCGCTGCCACCCGGTGAGCCGGAGGACCTGCTCGCCGAGGACCGGGTGATCGACGTGAGCGTGGCGCAGGCCCCGAGTGCCGGACCCAACGGCCTGCTGCGGCTCGTGGTGCGCGACGCCGAGCGCCGGCCCGTCGAGCTGGGGACCTATCTCGGGTCCTACAGCCACGTGACCGGCTTCCACACCGAGACCGGCGCGATGGTGCACCTGCACCCCCTCGACGCCCCCGACCTCACCGAGGACGGATCGGCGCTCACCTTCCACGCCGACATCGCGCAGCCGGGCGACTACCGGCTGTTCGTCCAGGTCCGCGTCGACGGCTTCCTCCACACCGTGCCGGTCGAGCTCACGGTCGCACCGTCAGCCTGACCGTGGTCACCGGGTTCTCGAAGCGGCTCAGCCGGATGCTGACCTGCACCTCCCACTCACCCGGGCGCGGCACCACCACCTCGCCGCGAAAGGTGCCCGCGCCGATCGGGGTGAGGGTGACCTCGCCGATGTCGAGGCCCTCGGTGCTCAGGGAGACCACGGGGTTCCGCGGCGGGTCGTAGGGCTCGCCGGCCGCGTCCTGCACCTGGACGAGGAGCGTGTTGTTGCCGGGGCGCCGGGGGTCCATCACCGCGAGCACGCGCAGGTCGCCGGCCGTCGCGGCGCCGACCCCGGTGGCGCCGGAGACGACGGTGACCGGGGCGGGGCGCGGCGACTGGTTGACGAGGAAGCCGGTCACACCGAGGAGCACGACCAGCAGCACCGCCTCGACCCGCACCGTGCGGGTCACCGCGACGGCAGCCCGCTCGCGGTCGCCGAAGCCCACGGCCGCCTCCACGGCGGGCAGGACCCGCCACCGGTTCCAGCCGCCGAGCCCGGCCACGACCAGCGCGATCGCGACCTTGGTGAGGAGCAGCCAGCCGTATGCCGTGTCGACCAGGCCCGTCCACGAGCCCACGATCCGCCATGCCATGAAGGTGCCCGTCGCCGCCACCGCGAGGAGGACGCCACCGGCGAGGGTCGAGAAGCGCGCCAGGGTGCGGGCTGCGAGCACCTCGCGCCCGGCGAGCGCCCGCATGCTCAGGACGAGGCCGACGAGGCCCCCGAGCCAGATGGCGCCGGCGGTGACGTGCAGGACGTCGGCGGTGACGAGGAGGGGTGAGGGGGAGTAGGCACGGGAGTGTCCGACCACCGACGGGCCGGCGAGAGCGAGGACGGCACCGGCGACGAGCAGCCGGCCGGTGGCCCGGTCCGGGGGGGCCCCGGAGGTCGCCCGCACGACCAGGCCCAGCCCCACGAGCACGAACGCGGCAGCGAGCACGTCGTTGACGACCGCCCCCGGGTCGAGGGTCGTCCCGACGCTGTCCAGCTCGAGTCCCTGGCCGTAGACCGACGCCAGCGGGACCTGCAGGATCGCGCCGGCGACGCCCACTCCGGCGGCGTACGACGTCACCCTCCCCAGCCGGGCACGGACCTCGGTGCCGGGCCACGTCCTCGGGAGCACCAGCGCCACGAACAGCGCGAGCCCCGCCGCCACGAGCAGGCCCATGAGGGTGAGGGCACCGACGACGTCGCGCAGCACCGTCACGGTCGCCGACGAGGTCTCCTGCTCGGGCGGTGCCGCCACGGAGGCGCTCGGTGCGCCGACGGCGAAGGTGAGGGCTCCGGCGATCGGGTGGCCGTCGCCGGAGAGGACGTTCCACGACACGACGTACGTCCCGTCGGGGAGGTCCGCCGACGCCGCGAGGTCGACGGTGACCACGGCGCCGTTGGCCCCGGAGATCGATGTGACCGGCTCGCCCTGCGCGTCGTAGACCGCGATCTGCTGCGAGGTGAGCCGTACGGCCTCGTTGAAGGTCAGCGTGACGGTGTCCGGCGCCGTCGCGAGGACCGCGCCCTCGGCGGGGTCGGAGTCGACCAGCTCGGCGTGCGCCGAGGCCGGTGCCGCGCCGCCCATGACGACGGCCAGCACGGTCGCGAGCGCGACCAGCGCGGCAGCCACCAGGCTCGAGGCCCGGTGCCACCGCGCCGGCCGCGCCCGCGGCCTCACGACTTCGTGCGCGTCCGGGCCAGGGCGAGACCGCCGGCGACCATGCCGAGCAGGCCGGCGCCGAGACCGGCCCAGCCGAGGGCGGTGGAGCGGTCGTCGTCCTGAGCGTCCGCGGACTCGGGCGCCCCGTCCGTGTCGTGGGACTCCGCGCTGGTCTGCTCGGCCGACTCCTCGGCCTCGTCGCCGTGGTGGTCGCCCTCCTCCGCGGCGGGGAGGATCTCGAAGGCCGGTGCGGGGCTCTCGAGCTCGTGGCTGTCCTGGCCCTCGGCCGGCACCTCGGTCCAGGCGTTCTCCCCCTTCTCGCAGGTCTGGATCGTCGGGAACGCGAGGACCTCGCCCTCGGCGTCGGGGACCGTGAAGGACAGCTGGAAGGTGTCGCGCTGGCCGTCGGGCAGGGGGGTGGTCGCGGTGTAGACGACCGAGGCCGTGCGCTCGGTGACCTCGTTGCCATGGGCGTCGGTCGCCGGCTCGTCGAGCTGGGCGATGGTGCTCTCGACCTTCCAGAACGGGTTGCGGGTCGCGGTCACCGAGAGGACCGACTCGGGGACCTGGATCTCGATCTTCGTGGTGGGGGACTCCACGCACCCGTGGCCGACGCTGAACGTGACCACCGTCGAGGCGCCGGCGGCTGCGCTCGACGGCGTCGCGGTGACGTGGGCGCTGGCGGGGGAGACGAGCGAGAGGGCGATGGCCGCAGTGGCGGCGGGGAGCACGCAGAGGCGCGTAAGGGTTCGAGGGGACATGACGGTTCTCCTGAGAGGGTCGTGCGGGTCTGGGGTCGGCTGTGCCCACCCGGACCGGGACCGGGCTCAGGTGGGACGGACCGCCAGCGGTGGCCCCCGTCGTGGCGACAGCAGGAGGTGCGCGAGGGAGCCGTGGATCGGGACCTCGCAGGGTCGGCGTCGCAGCTCGACGACGACGGGGAGCGCGGCGTGGGTGCGCAACGAGACGACGTACGCCGCCGCCCGCCGACCGGCCCACCACAGGACCACGGTGAGCACGGTGACGAAGAGGTGCGCCGCCACCATCTGCCATGACCAGCCGGGTGCGGCGCTCGCCGGGACCTGGTGGGTGTGCTCGGCGACGAGGCCGAACGACTCGTGCAGCCCGAGCTGCGCCGCCCCGACCGCCGGGAGCAGCGCCCACACCGGCACGTCGCGGATGAACAGCAGCAGCCCGCCTGCGAGCACCACGGCGCTCACGAGGGCCAGACCGGGCGCCGTCGGCACCGTGCCGCCGGCCCAGGTGTGGGCGGACAGGGCGCCGGTCACGACCACCGCGGTCGCCGCGAGTGCGCGCGCCAGGGCGTGCGGCGCACGCGCCGGCACCACCCTCGCCTGGCTGCTCATGGCGGACATCGTGTCAGAGCCCGGGAAGGATCCATGAGCCACCCGATTCGTGAACGCCCGAGCAGTGCGGCGGGCGCTGTCGCGTCCTGGGCGGCAACCTAGGACCCGGCTCGGACGCCCGGGTGCGGGCGGAGACCAGGATCCTCAGTTTTCGGTAATCGCCCCCGAGCAGGGGTGGTCTACCAGCCGTGCGAGCGGTGCGGCCGTCGGTAGTCGGCCTGCCCGTGCACAGGTGAGCACCTGCCACCGCGGCCGCGCCGGAGGAACAGCAGCGGGAAGATCAGCAACCACAGCGGCGCCCCCACGACGAGGCTCAGCCCGATCAGCAACGCCAGCACCGGGAGCAGCGGCATCCGCGAGCGCGGACGCGACCCCTGCCGGCGAGCCTGCGTCGTCGGGTGCGCGGGCGGCGGTGGGGTCGACCGCGGAGACGGCAGGTCGCCGAAGAGCACGGCCAGGTCGGCGCGGGTGCGCGCGGTCCAGATGGCGTCGAGGCGTTCGTCGTACTCCTCGTGGTCGAGGCGTCCGTCGGCGTAGTGCATGGCCAGGTCGGCCATGGCCTGCTCGCGGTCGGCGTCGGAGATGCGGACGTCGCGGTCCGGGACGCTCACTTCTCGCCGTCCCGTCCGTCCGCGAGGATGCCGTAGAGGCGGCGGCGGGTGTCGACGAGGACGCCGAGCGCGGCGTGTCGCTGCTGCTCGGAGCCCTGGGTGGCCAGCTGCCACACCGCGCTGACGACCTGGCCGATCTCGCTCTTGATGTCGGCGCCCTGACCGGTCGGCTGGTCGACCGGCACGTCGGTCCGGGCGAAGGGGGTCCAGACCGACGCGAGCTCGGCGGTGTGGTCCTCCGCCCAGGCGACGCCCTCGTCGGTGAGCCGGATGGTGCGTCGTCCGCGCTCGTCGTCGGTCTCCACCAGACCCTCGTCCTGGAGCTGCTGGATCGTCGGGTAGACCGAGCCGGGGGAGGGACGCCACTCACCGTTGCTGAGCTCGGAGATCTCCTGGATCACCTGGTAGCCGTTGATCGGCTCCTCGGCGGTCCGCGCGCGGTGCAGGACATCGATGATCGCGGTGCGGACGTCGCCACGCCTGACCTTCGGTCCGCGCTGGGGCGGCGCCTGCGTGCCGGCGGCGAAGCCGAGGATCTCGCCGAGCCACGGCGGAGGTCCGCCGGCGCGGCGACCTCCCCCGCCGGAACGGCGCTCGGGGTCGTTGTTCTGGGGCCAGTCCGCCCCGGGCCAGTGGTGTCCCATCGGAGCTCCTCATGTCGGTGGGTCGTGAACTATCGTCGACGTATCACGATATATCGCGATCGTACGCGCGGCTCTTCCCTCACACAAGAGTCCTCACACAAGAGCCCTCACACAAGAGGGTGCGTGAGGTGGGTCGAGCTACCGCGCGCGGCCGGTCGGCGTGCAGACCTTCTTCGGCACCGCGGCGTCGTTGATGATCGCCGAGAAGAGCGCCGGAGCCCGGTCGGGGTCGGCGATGATCCGGTTGGGGTCGCTCGGGGCGTTCAGGTTCGGCATCGTGCAGGTCTGGCTCTCACCCGTCATCGCGAGCGCGAACCTGCCCAGGTCGAAGGGGTTCATCGACTCGTCGACGCGGATGGCGCCCGACGCGGCGGCGTTGATCTGCCAGTAGCGCACCGGGTTGAGGAAGGTCCACGGCGTCTTGGCCTCGCTGCCGAGGGCACTGATCACCTCGCGCTGGCGGGCGACGCGGTCGAGGTCGCTGAGGGCAGTGACGTGGCGGGAACGGGAGTAGCCCAGCGCGGTGAGGCCGTCGACCTCCTGGCAGCCCTTCTTGATGTCGAGGCGCGCCAGGGGGTCCTCCATGTCCTGCTTGGGACAGACCTCGACCCCGCCGAAGGCGTCGACGGTGTTGATGACGCTGCCGAAGCCGAGCTCGACGTAGTGGTCGATGTGGATGCCGGTCAGCTTCTCGACACTGGCCACGAGCAGGGGCGCGCCGTCGATGGCGAAGGCGGCGTTGATCATCTGGGTGCCGTGCCCGGGCACCTCGGTGAGGGTGTCGCGCGGGATGGACATCATGGTGCGCCCGCCGGAGCCGGTGTGCAGCACGATGATCGTGTCGGTGTTGGTGCCGCCGCGCTCGCCCGTCTGGAGCACCTTGCGCTGCGCGTCCGTCAGGTCGTCGGCCTTGTCGGAGCCGACGATGAGGTAGTTGGTGCCGGCCTGGTCGCCGGGGCGGTCACCGCTCGGCTCGGCATCGACCTGGTCGATCTGCGTCCAGTGGTAGAGCGGGACCCCCACGAGGTAGACCACGACCAGCAGGAGCAGCAGCGGGATGAGTCGCAGTCGCAGCCGGGGGCGCCAGCGCCGCTTCTTCGGCTGCGGGCGCGGTGGCGGTGCCGCCGTCGCGGTCCGCGAGCCGCCGGGGGGCTGGCCGCCGGACCCGCGCTCCTCGCGCCGGGCCACGGGCATCACGCGGGTCTGGTCCGGGCGCTCGGCAGCGGCGGGGGGCGGCCCCTGGGTCGGGACCTGCTGGGTGGCGTCGCCCGGGGGCGAGGAGGAGGTGCCCCCGTAGAGCCAGTCGTACTCGGGCGTTCCCTTCTCGGGCATCCCTGAGCCCTGCGGACGATCAGCCATAGAGGGGGACGCTACCGTGCCGCGCATGAGCGAGCGCACCGAGCGAGTCGTGCGACCCGACGCCCGGCCCACGTCGTACAGCCGGGTGAGCCTGGGCATCATCGCCTCGGCCACCGAGGCCAACCTGCTCGGCAACGTGCACGGCGGCGACATCATGAAGCTCGCCGACTCCACCGCGGGTGCCGTGGCCCACCGCCACAGCGGCGGACCGGCCGTGACGGCCGCGATGGACGAGATGACCTTCCTGGAGCCGGTCCACGTCGGCGACATCATCAAGACCTATGCCCAGGTCAACTGGGCGGGCTCGTCCTCGATGGAGATCGGCGTCCGGGTCGAGGCGCAGCCGTGGGGAGACGCCGCCGACGAGCCGCTGCACGTCGCCAGCGCCTACTTCGTGTTCGTCGCCATCGACGAGGAGGGCCGCTCGCGGCACGTGCCGCCGCTGCAGACCGAGACCCCGGCCGACGTACGACGACAGCGCGAGGCCGAGATCCGACGCGCGCACCGCCTGGCCCGCAAGGCCGAGATCGACCGGGGCCGCGAGGCGTGAACGACTGGACCCACGTCCGGACCGAGCGCCTCGTGGACTGACCGGCCCGCCCCGGCGAGTCGTGCCCGGGTGGGACGGGTGTGACTGGTGATACTGGTCGGGCTGACTTCCCCCAGCAAGAAAGGCCCCCGATGCCGCCCGTCCCGCCCCCCGGGTCGCCCCAGCAGCGGTTCACCACGCTGGACCGCGCGCAGCGCGTCCGGTTCCGCCGTGCGGTGACGCTGATGCTGATGACCTTGGTCCTGCCCGGATCGGCGCAGCTCGTCGCGGGCAACCGCCGGGTGGGCCGGATCGCGCTGCGGACCTGGATCACGCTCGCCGCGCTCGGCCTCGTGGCGCTGGTGGTGTCGTACTTCTGGCACGGGGTCGCCTTCTGGGCCGGCACCGACACCATGTTCTTGCAGGTGCTGCGCCTGGGCCTGATGGCCCTCGCGATCGGCTGGGCCTACCTGTTCGTCGACGCCTGGCGCCTCGGGCAGCCGCTGACGCTGCAGCGCCAGCACCGGCTGGCCGTCGTCGGGGTCAACGGCTTCCTCTGCTTCAGCGTCGCGGGGGCGCTGCTCTTCGGCGCCCACGTCGTCGGCGTGCAACGCGACTTCATGATCTCGATGTTCGGCGACGGCTCCGCCGTGAGCGCCACCCACGGCCGCTACAACGTGCTGCTCATGGGCGGCGACTCCGGCGCCGGTCGCTGGGGACTGCGCCCCGACTCCATGACGGTCGCCAGCATCGACGCCGAGACCGGCAAGACGGTGCTCATCTCGCTCCCGCGCAACATGCAGAACTTCCCCTTCGCCGAGGGTTCGGTGATGGCCAAGCAGTTCCCCGACGGCTTCGACGCCGAGGGGATGTACCTCAACGGGCTCGCCACCTGGGCGCTCGACCACCCGGATCTCTTCACCGGGTCGAAGAGCCCGGGGGTCGACGCCACCATCCAGGGCGTCGAGGGCATCACCGGCCTGACGATGAACTACTGGGCCATGGTCAACCTCGAGGGCTTCAAGGACCTCGTGGACGCAGTGGGCGGCGTCGAGCTCAACGTGCGCCAGCCGATCCCCGTCGGGCTGCCCTACGAGGACACCTTCCACTACATCGAGCCCGGCAAGCGGACGCTCAACGGGCACGACACCCTCTGGTTCGCCCGGGCGCGCGAGGGCTCCGACGACTACTCGCGGATGGCGCGGCAGAAGTGCGTGATGGGCGCGATGCTGCAGCAGGTCAGCCCGCAGGTGGCGCTGCGCAACTTCGAGAAGATCGCCGGCGCGAGCTCGGCGATGGTCTCCACCGACGTGCCGCGCGGCGAGGTCGACCGCTTCGTCGACCTGGCACTCAAGGCCAGGAGCCAGAAGATCGCCACGTTGTCGCTGGTCCCGCCGATGATCGACACCGCGCACCCCGACATCGCCCTCGTCCAGCAGAAGGTCGCCGACGCGATCGCGCGCGCCGAGGGACGCGAGCCCGCGGGCGACACCGCCGAGGCCGCGCCCGAGGCACCCGCCCCGTCGGAGGGGACCGCGGCCACCCCGGCAGCGCCGCCCACGCCCACGCCCACCCCCACCCCCACGCCCGCGGCCCCGCCGTCGGTCACCGGGGGCTCGATCGGCTCGCTCTCCCAGGGTTATGCCGCCAACCAGTCGGAGGACCTCGGCGCCGTGTGCTGATCGAGCGCACGAGGCCCCTAGGGTGGTGGCCGTGACCACCGGACCCCTGCCTCGCATCGTCGCGGTCGTGGTCACCTTCAACCGCCTCGGCCTGCTCGAGAAGCTCGTCGAGCGGCTCGGCGAGATCGACGGCCTGGCCGAGGTGCTGGTGATCGACAACGCCTCCTCCGACGGCACGGGCGAGTGGCTCGCCGCCCGCCCCCACACCGGGGAGATCGCGATGGCGTCGCGCACCCTCACGACCAACCGGGGTGGCGCCGGCGGCTTCCACGACGGCCTGGCCTGGGCCCTCGACCGGGAGGCGGACCTGGTGTGGCTGATGGACGACGACGGCATGCCCGACCCCGACTGCCTCGAGCGGCTGCTCGAGGAGACCGACAACCTCGACTTCTGGGGCCCGCTCGTCGTCGACGAGGCCGACCCGTCCCGCCTGGTCTTCCCGATCCGGCTCCCCGGGGGTGCCCGGGTGGTGCACGCCGTGGACGACGTACGCCGTGCGGCGCGCGAGGACCGCATCGACGGGATCGTGATCCCCTTCAACGGTGTCCTCGTGACCAAGGAGCTGGTCGACCGGATCGGCCTGCCGCGCGAGGAGTTCTTCATCTGGGGCGACGACCACGAGTACCGGTTGCGGGCCGAGGAGGCCGGCGCCCGCGTGGCCACCGTCGTCACCGCGACCGTGCGCCACCCCAGCGTGGGCAACCTCGGCACCCCGATGATGTTCGGCCGCACGACCTACAACGACTCGCCGAGCGACCTCAAGCACTACTGCATGGCCCGCAACAACCTCGTCAACCTCCGTGACTACCGCGGCCCGCTCCACGCCCTCGCGTTCGTGGTGAAGACGGCCTGGTTCTATGCCTTCACCCGGCCGAGCCTGGCGCGACTGCGGCTCAGCGTCGGCGCGATGCGAGCCGGCATCGCCGGGGACTTCGACGGCCACCGGAGGTTCCTGTCATGACCGGCCCCACCCCGCACGAGAGCGTGGCCGTCGTGATCGTCACCCACAACCGCGCCGAGCTGCTCGGCGGCATGCTCGACGGCCTGGCCGCGCAGACCCGGGCGCCCGATGCGGTCATCGTCATCGACAACGTCAGCACCGACCACACCCGGGCGGTGCTCGACGCCCGCACCGACCTGCCGCTCCACGTGACCACGACGGAGACCAACCTCGGCGGTGCCGGCGGCTTCCACCTCGGTGTGCGGGCGGCCTACGACGCCGGCTACGACCGCGTCTGGCTGATGGACGACGACGTCGTGCCCGCACCCGACTGCCTGGCGCAGCTGATGGCCGTCGACGAGGACTGCCTGATCGCCGTGCGCGAGGACCTCGCCGGCACGCTCGTGGAGAAGGCGGCCGTCGACTTCGACCTGCGCAACCCCCTCGCCGTACGACCCAAGCGCGCGGCCGTCGACACGGTCTACGCCGACCGCGCCGCGATGCCGGAGCTGGTGGAGGTGCAGAACGTCGCCTTCGAGGGCTTCATGGTGCGTCGCAGCGTGATCGCCGAGGTCGGCTTCCCCGACCCGGCCTTCTTCATCTTCTACGACGACGCCGAGTACGCCGTCCGCGCCCGCCGGGCCGGCCGAAGGATCTGGGCGGTCCGCGACGCGCGGCTCGTGCGGCAGCTCGACTTCAACCAGCAGCACGACCTGTCGGGGTGGAAGGGCTTCTACATGTACCGCAACCTCTTCGTGGTGCACCTGCGCCACGGGGAGAACGCCCTGGTCCGGCTCAAGCCGTGGCTGATCACCCTCGTGGTGGTCCTGCTCAGCCCGGTCCGAGGCGGGCGTGCCGAGGCGGGCAACGTGATCCGTGCCATGGCCTCGGCACGAGGCATGCGACGCCTGACCGCCTCGGCGATGCCCCCTCGCTAGACTGCGACGCGCCTCGCACACGGCTTCCCACTACAGGAGTTTCCCCCTTGTCCCAGGGTTCAGCACAGCTTCCCGACCTCGTCGTCGTCGGCTCCGGCCTCTTCGGCCTCACCATCGCCGAGAGGTGCGCCGAGGAGCTCGGTCTCCGGGTGCTCGTGATCGAGCGTCGCTACCACCTCGGCGGCAACGCCTACAGCGAGATCGACGAGGAGACCGGGATCGAGGTGCACAAGTACGGCACCCACCTGTTCCACACGTCCAACAAGCGGGTGTGGGACTACGTCAACCGGTTCACCGCCTTCACCGGCTACCAGCACCGGGTGTTCGCCAAGTACCAGGGGCAGGTCTACTCCTTCCCGATGAACCTCGGGCTGATCAACCAGTTCTTCGGCCGTGCGCACACCCCCGACGAGGCGCGGGCGCTGATCGCCGAGCAGTCCAGCGAGATCGCCACCGAGGACGCCACCAACCTCGAGGAGAAGGCGATCAGCCTGATCGGCCGCCCGCTCTACGAGGCGTTCGTCAAGGGCTACACCGCCAAGCAGTGGCAGACCGACCCCACCGAGCTGAGCGCCGACATCATCACGCGCCTGCCGGTGCGCTACACCTTTGACAACCGCTACTTCAACGACACCTACGAGGGCCTGCCGGTCGACGGCTACACCGCGTGGCTGACCCGCATGGCCGACCACCCCAACATCGAGGTGCGCGTCGACACGAACTGGTTCGACGTGCAGTCGGAGTTCAAGGGCAAGGTGCCGGTCGTCTACACCGGTCCGGTCGACGACTACTTCGACAACTCCGAGGGTCGGCTGTCCTGGCGCACCGTCGACCTCGAGCAGGAGACCGTCGACGTCGACGACTACCAGGGCACCGGCGTGGTCAACGCCAACGACCAGGACGTCCCGTGGACCCGGGTGCTGGAGTTCAAGCACCTCCACCCCGAGCGCACCTACCTGCCCGGCAAGTCGATCGTCGTGCACGAGTACAGCCGCTTCGCCGAGGAGGGCGACGAGCCCTACTACCCGATCAACACCGCCGACGACCGCGCCAAGCTGCTCCGCTACCGCGAGCTCGCCAAGGCCGAGCCGATGGTGCTCTTCGGCGGCCGCCTCGGCACCTACAAGTACCTCGACATGCACATGGCCATCGGAGCCGCGCTCTCGATGTACGACAACAAGCTCAAGCCGCACTTCACCGAGGGCGTCGAGCTGACCAGCGGAGGTATCGACGCATGAGCACCGAGTCCGGCACGAGCACCGTCACCCGGCTGCTGCAGCGGCAGATCCTGCCCATCGACCCCGACACCGACGTCTTCGCGCTCTACGTCGACCTCGAGGAGGCCCGGCTCGACACCGACCGGGACGCGGTCGGTGGCGACAAGGCCGCCAAGGACCTCAACAACGCCGCGATCCGCCAGTCGACGTCGACGGGTCGCAAGCTGCACCCCGACCAGATCCGCTCGCGCACCGCGCTGCGCCTCGAGCCGTCGCAGCTGCTGTCCTTCGGCACCTACTTCAACGCCTTCCCGGCGTCGTACTGGCGCCGCCACACCGTCGTCACCGACGTCGAGCTGACGGTCTCGGTGACCGGCACGGGTTCGGTCGTGACCGTCTACAAGTCGATGGCGCGCGGGCACTCCCAGCGGGTCGGGGCCGCGACGGTCGAGGACGAGAGCGGCACCTTCACCTTCGCGCTGTCCCTCAAGCCGTTCGTCGACGGTGGCTGGTACTGGTACGACGTGGTCGCCGGCGACCACGGCGCCACCGTCGACAGCGCCGAGTGGACCGCGCAGGTCCCGGCCGACAAGGCCGAGCACGGCACCGTCGACATCTGCATCACCACGATGCTCCCCGACATGAGCGCGCAGCTGCTCGGCCAGCTCGGTGCGGCCGACGAGCTCCAGCCCTACCTCGACACCGTCTTCGTGATGGACCAGGGCAAGGACAAGGTCACCGACAGCGACTACTTCCCGGCCGCGAAGGAGGGGCTCGGCGACAAGCTGCGCGTCCTCGTGCAGGGCAACCTCGGCGGCTCCGGCGGCTACGCCCGCGGCCAGCTCGAGAGCGTCCGCAAGGGCACCGCGACGTACGCCATGATGATGGACGACGACGTGGTCTGCGAGCCGGAGGGCATCATCCGCGCCGTGACCTTCGGCGACCTGGCCAAGCGGCCGACCATCGTCGGCGGCCACATGTTCAACCTCTACAGCCGCGCCGAGCTGCACTCGTTCGGCGAGATCGTCCAGCCGTGGCGCTTCTGGTGGCAGACCCGCCTCGACGGCTACTCGCAGTGGGACTTCGGCGCGCGCAACCTGCGCTCCTCGCGCTGGTTGCACAAGCGTGCCGACGTCGACTTCAACGGCTGGTTCATGTGCCTGATCCCGCGGGTCGTCCTGGAGGAGATCGGCCTCTCGCTGCCGGTCTTCATCAAGTGGGACGACTCCGAGTTCGGCCTGCGCGCCAAGGCCGCGGGCTATCCGACCGTGTCCTTCCCGGGTGCGGCCGTGTGGCACGTCCCGTGGACCGACAAGAACGACGGCCTGGACTGGCAGTCCTACTTCCACCACCGCAACCGTCTCATCGCGGCGCTGCTGCACTCGCCCTACGAGCGCGGTGGCCGGATGGTGCGCGAGAGCCTCAACCACCAGGTCAAGCACCTCGCCTCGCTCCAGTACTCCACCGCCGAGCTGCGGCACCTGGCGATGGAGGACGTGCTGCGTGGCCCGCACTTCCTGCACGGCGAGCTGGCCACCAAGCTGGCGGACATCAACGCCTTCCGCAAGCAGTACTCAGACGCGCAGCTCCACCTCGACCGCGACGACCTGCCGCCGGTGCGCCGCAAGAAGCCGCCCAAGAAGGGCAAGTCCGACATCGAGATCCCCGGGCGCCTCAGCACCCTGATCACCGCCGGCCTGGCGCCGATCCGCCAGCTCCGCCCGGTGCGCGAGATGGCGGGTGACTACCCCGAGACCGAGCTCACCGCGATGGACGCCAAGTGGTGGAACCTCGTGAAGTACGACTCGGCGGTGGTGTCGATGAATGACGGGTCCTCGGTCGCGCTCTACCAGCGCGACCCGCAGCACTACCGAGACCTCATCAAGCGCACCATCGAGATCCACCGGCGCTTCCACCGCGAGTGGCCCGAGCTGGCCCAGCAGTACCGCGACGCTCTCGGCGACATCACCTCGCCCGAGACGTGGTCGAAGACCTTCGCCCCGTGGACCGAGGGTGAGGATACGTGAGTGAGCCGGGCGCCGAGGCGGGCGCCGGCACGGCGTCGGTCGAGGTGCGCCACGACCTGGCCCACGTCCCGCTGGCACCGCCCTCGCGCACGTCCGGGGTCCTCGAGGTGTTCCGGCGCCGTTACCTGCTGCGGCTCATGGTGCGGCGCGAGATCCAGGCGCGCTACGCCGGAACGGCCTTCGGCCTGGCGTGGTCCTACATCAACCCGTTCACCCGGTTCCTCACGTTCTACTTCGTCTTCGGGCTGCTCCTGGGCCGAGGCCTGGGCCTGGAGAACTTCGCCATCCACCTGTTCGCCGGGATGGTGCTGGTCAACTACTTCACCGAGACGGTGACGTCGGGCACCCGCTCGCTGCTGGCCAACAAGGGCGTCATCGCCAAGATGTCGATGCCCCGCGAGATGTTCCCGATGGCCTCCATGCTGGTGAGCCTGTGGCACGCGATCCCGCAGTTCATCATCCTGCTCGTCGCCTGCCTCGTCACCGGCTGGTGGGGCGACGGCCCGCTGTGGGTGCCGGACGCGGTCGGGATGGGTGCGGCCCTTCTCGGCCTGGTGCTGATGATGCTCTACGGCACGGCCTTCGGGCTGATGTTCTCCTGCATCAACGTGATCTTCCGCGACTTCCAGCGGATCGTGCAGACCTTCATCAACATGATCCCGTTCTCCGCGCCGATGATGTATCCCTTCCACGTCGTGGCCGACGGCCAGCGGATCCCCAGCGAGTGGCTGGGGGTCTACCTGGCCAATCCGGTCGCCGAGGCCGTGATGCTCATCCAGCGCGGGTTCTGGTACCCCACCTGCGCCCCGTCGTGCGCGGTCGACCCGGCGACGGGCGAGGCCCTGCCGGAGTTCGCCACCGATCTCTTCCAGCGTGGCTTCGTCATGCTCGGCATCGGGCTGGTGCTCGTGGTCGTGGGCCAGCTCGTGTTCGCCCGGCTCGAGAAGTCGATCCCGGAGCGCCTGTGATGACCACCTCGATCGTCGTCGACGACGTCACCAAGTCGTTCCGCTACCAATACCACCGCACCCTCAAGCAGGTGGTGAGGCACCGCTCGCGCGACCAGCGCGCGCAGGAGACCTTCAAGGCTCTCGACGGAGTCTCCTTCGAGGTGCAGCAGGGTGAGTCGATCGGCCTGATGGGCCTCAACGGCTCCGGCAAGTCGACACTGCTCAAGCTCGTCAGCGGCGTGATGCGTCCCGACAAGGGCCAGGTGCTGACCCGGGGGCGCATCTCCGGTCTCATCGCCACCGGCGCCGGCTTCCACAACGAGCTGTCCGGTCGCGACAACATCTACATGAACGCCGCCATGCTGGGCATGACCAAGGACGAGACCGACGCCAAGTTCGACGACATCGCCGCCTTCGCCGACGTCGGGCGCTTCCTCGACACCCCCGTCGGCAACTACTCCTCGGGCATGTTCGCCCGCCTCGGGTTCTCCGTCGCGGTGCACGTCGACTGCGACATCTTCATCGCCGACGAGGTGCTGGCGGTGGGGGACCGGCCGTTCAAGCGCAAGTGCCTCAAGCGCATGAAGGAGATCCGCGAGTCCGGGATCACCATGTTCTACGTCAGCCACTCCGCCGGCTCGGTCAAGAAGATGTGCGACCGCGCCATCGTCCTCGACAAGGGCAAGGTCGGCTTCGACGGGGACGTCGACGAGGCGATCAAGTACCTCCACTACGACGGCGACGACGAGGAGCCGGACAGCGAGGAGAGCTCCGAGGACGAGCGCGACGACGCGCTGGCCAGCGACATCTAGGGGTATCTGTCGCGGGTTCCGGGGATTCTCCGGAGATAAATCGGAGCCTCGTCGGCGTGTCGACTGGAAATTACACGCGTGTAGTTACTCAGAAACCCTTCCGTGACTGGTGTGACTGGTGTGAAAGTACTGCCTTGTGTGACCTTCCCCCGCACAGGAGTAGAACTGACATGCGCCCTCTTCAGGCACGACTCGTCACCCTCTGCCAGCAGCTGCTGGCCCTGGGTGTCGTCCTCGTCGTCCTCACCCCGGCCTCCGGTGTGGTCTCGCTCGACATCGTCGGTGAGCACCAGACCGGGCAGCCGGGACAGCAGCCCCCGACCCAGCTGATGTCGGCGACCGTGCCGACAGGTGCGGTGGAGCCCTCGGTGACCGAGGTGCCGCTCACCGGCACCGATGGTGGGTTCGCCGGCCTCCAGGGCCGCACCGTCGCCGGCGGCGCCACCACCGACCGCGTGGTCAGCAAGCCGCAGGCCACCACCGGCTTCGCCGCGGTCGGGGTCACCTGGGAGCACGGCGAGGAGCTCGACGAGGGCCAGATCTCCCTCCAGGTGCGCACCCGCACCGGTGACACCTGGAGCGACTGGGAAGACCTCGAGTACCACGACGAGCACGGACCCGACGACGGCAGCGCGGAGGCGGCACACGCCCGCCCCGGCACCGAGCCGATGCTCGTCGGCGACGTCGACGACGTCCAGGTCGAGGCCAGGACCGACGGCGTCGCCCTGCCCGACGACCTCTCCCTCGCGCTGGTCGACCCGGGCGCCGCCCGGTCGAGCGGGACCGAGGCTCCTGCCGAGCAGTCCGCCGTGACCGGCACCGGGTCGGCCGGCCAGGACTACGACGGCAGCGCGTCGCTGGAGGGCTCCGACGGCATCACCTTGCAGGCCGCGACGACCGGCGCCACGTCCAGCAAGAAGGCGCAGGCCGTCGCGCAGCCCACCATCTACTCGCGCGCCCAGTGGGGAGCCGACGAGAAGATCCGCAACAAGAGCTCCCTGCGTTACGGCACCGTCAACGCCGGCTTCGTCCACCACACGGTGAACGCCAACGACTACACCGAGGCACAGGTGCCGGCGATCATCCGCAGCATCTACGCCTACCACGTGAAGTCCCGCGGCTGGAGCGACATCGGCTACAACTTCCTCGTCGACCGCTTCGGCCGGATCTGGGAGGGCCGCTACGGCGGCATCGACAAGCCGGTCGTCGGAGCGCACACGCTCAACTACAACGACTACGCCTTCGCGATGTCGGCGATCGGCAACTTCGACACCGTCCAGCCGCCCGACGTGATGCTGCGCGCCTACGGGCAGCTGTTCGCCTGGAAGCTCTCCCTGCACGGCGTGAACCCCGCATCGATGTCGCAGAAGGTCGGCCGCTCCACCTTCGCGGCGATCAACGGCCACCGCGACGCCGGATCGACCGCGTGCCCGGGCAAGTACCTCTACGCCCAGATCCCGCAGATCCGGACCTACGCCAGCTCGGCCGCCCCGGCCGCGCCCACCGGTCCGACCCCGGTCACGGTGTCCGAGCCCAGCCCGCAGAACAACCTCGCCGCATCGCCGTACCCCGACCTGGTGGTCCGCCGCGCCGCCGACGGCCGCGGCCTGGTGGTCCCCACGGGCGGGCTCACCTCCTTCCAGAAGCGCACCGTGGTCGGCAAGTCCGGCTGGGACAAGCGCGCCGACGTGCTCGTCTCGCCCGACCTCACCGGCGACGGCGTCGCCGACCTGGTCACCGCGGACAGGTCCGGAGTCGTGCGGATCCGTCCGGGTCGCGGCAACGGCAGGTTCGGCGCCACGAGCCGGAAGATGAAGCTGCGCGGCTACTCGCTCATCACCGCGGTGGGAGACATCAACGGTGACGGACGCAACGACCTGGTGGCGCGATTCAAGGGCCGTCTCACCACCCTGCTCGCGACCGGCCGGGGCGGCTTCGACCGCAAGACGACCCGCAAGGGCTATGGGAACTACCGTCAGCTCATCGGTGCCGGGGACGTCAACGGAGACGGCCGCGCGGATCTGCTGGTGCGCACCAAGAAGCGTCTCCTGCTCCAGACGGGCTATGGCACGGGCCGATTCGCGGCCCCGCGGAAGGTGGCCGGCTCCTGGCGCGGCTACAACCGTCTCGTGGGTGGCGACTTCAACGGCGACGGACGCTCCGACCTGGTCGCCCGCGCGAGCAACGGCAAGGTCTGGATGCTGCCCGGCCACGGCGACGGCACCTACGGCGCCGCCCTCGGCCCGGCCACGAACCTCAAGTCCATGCGGATGCTCACCGGCGCCCAGCTCGTGGGTGGTGCGGGCGGAGACCTGATCGGTGTGGCCGGCAGGACGCTGGTCGTCGTGGCCAACCGCGACACCTTCGAGCTCGGCGCGCCCATCGACACCGGTGTCTCGTTCGCCGGCATGGACCTCCTGCTCAACGCGGGGGACGTCAACCGGGACGGCTTCGGTGACGTGCTCGCCCGCGACACGTCCGGACAGCTGTGGATCTTCACCGGCAACGGCACGGGTGCGCTGGCTGCGGGACGGGTGCTGGGCTCCGGCTGGGGTGCCATCGCAGGTCTCACCGCTGTCGGCGACGTCACCGGCGACGGCTTCCCCGACCTGATCGGCACGTCGGGGTCCGCCCTCATGGTGTGGGCCGGCAACGGGAGCAGCTTCAACGCCGCAGCCCCCGTCAAGGGAGGACTCACCCAGCGAGCCGGGCTCCCGTCCGATCTCTCGGGCTTCGACTGGGTGTTCGGCGTCCAGGCGATGACGCTGAAGGGTCTCAACGACTACGTCGTGCGTGATCGCGCGAGCGGCGGGGTCTACCTCTACCACGGCCGCAAGAAGGGTGTCTCGAGCCCGCGCCTGCTGGGCGAGGGGATGGGGGCCTTCGACCTGGCCGGGTGAGACAGAGCGTGATCAGGCCCGGGCAGTCGCCCGTTCGGCGTCGTGGACGCCGTCGAGGCGAGCCGGGTCGGGGTTGCGGACAAGGACCAGCGAGCCGCCTCGTCCGAGGGGCTCGGTGAAGGTGGCCATTCCCGGTGGGGAAGCCGGGTCGGCCACCGACAGGAGACGGCCGCCGTCGGTGAGAGAACTCCCGACGGCGGCCGTCAGGTCGAAGAGCTCACGCTGCGTCAGCGCGTCGGTGGCGAGGTCGGTGCCGGTGGGCGGGTCCCAGGCGGTGAAGCCGTCGGGCTGGCCCCAGATCTCGACCCCCACGTCCAGCACCCCGGGCGGCAGCGGCTCGGCGAAACGGACGCCGAGGGGCCGCAGGCTGCAGGCGAGGACCGGCAGCTCCGTCGCCCGTGGACCCCAGGTCTCGAGGCCGTCCGGCCCGCACACGACCGCGTCGGCATCCGCAGAGGTGGTCACCCGCAGTCCGAGCGTCCAGGCCGCGCCGAGGAAGACCGGCGACAACCAGTGGGGCGGGAGGTCGAGGCGCAACGACATCCCGCGCTCGAGGTCGGCGACGTCGCTCAACAGTCCCGCGGCCTTGGCCACCCAGTTGGCGTACGTCGTCACCGACAGCTCGACCCGCTCGTCGGTGGCGTGGTCGTAGAAGGTGATGAGGGGGCGGCCGGGATCGTGGCGCAGCTGCGCGGCGAGGACCTCGGCGAACGTGCTCATCAGCGGGAGGTCACAGCAGGTCAGACGACCGTGGGCTCGGGGGAGTCCATGTAGGGGTAGTCCTTCATGAAGGTGTTCAGCGCTGCACCGCTGAGGTCCGAGCAGTACTGCCAGACCCCGACCTGCTTGGTCGCGTCGGTCTCGCCGACGCCGCCCACGGACCAGTGCGTGAACGCGACATGCTGACCCTCGGGGAAGGCCTCGCCGTCCTCGGAGGTCCAGGGCACGGCCTTGAACTTGTCGCGCAGGTTGGTGGTGCCCTCGAGCTTGGAGGCGATGCCGCGCAGCTGGTCCATCTTCGAGTCGCTGTCCGCGATGGTCTCGTCGTACCAGAGGATCGTGTAGCCGTGCTCGAGGTTGTGCACGAGCTCGCCGAGCTCGGGACGGTCCGAGGCCTCGTAGAGCTTGCGGTCCATCGTGTCCCACATGTTCCAGTGCGAGCCGAAGGCGGGCGGGGCGTCGGGATAGCTCATGGGCGTGCCGACCTCGACGTGGTCCTGGTTGCCGTCGGCCTTCGCGGTGACGACCTCCTGGCAGGTCGATGCCTTCGCGCCGATCTCGGTGAGCGAGTCCGAGGCGTAGGCGCGCAGGTCGTACCAGTCCTTGATCGGCTTGAAGGCCGCGGCCCCCACGATCAGCACGGCGACGAGGACGCACACGCCCACGATGGCCAGGCCGCGCCGGTTCTCGGACCTGGACTGCTGGGAGCGGATGGAGTCGATGACCGCCTGACGGTCGGTCTTTGCCTGCTTGGCCACGGTGCTCGGTGTCTCTCGCTCGTCGGACTGCTGGGGCTGCGGTGGCAGAGTCTACGGAGTCGCGGGTGACGGGCGGCACAGGACGTCGGATCAGCTCCCCGCCACGGTCCGGTCCCAGTCCTCGACCTGCCAGCCGTGGGCGAAGCAGACGGCAGTGACGGCGCTGCGGTCCGCACCGCGGGGCAGCCGGTGCAGGGCGGCGGCCAGCTCCTCCGCGGGCGCCGGGGTGCCGAAGGGGGGACGGTCGGCGGCCTCACCCCTCAGGGCTCGTACGACGGCCTCGCGGGCTCCCCAGCCGAACAGGTCGCTCCCCTCCGGGCGCACGAGCGACGCGGCGCCCGGGCCGTCGTCACCGGGCGGCAGGACGAGGTCGGCGCGACCGCGGAGCACCGCGACCGGTCGGCCGGTGAGCTTGCCCTGGACGAGCTCGGCGGCGCCGGCGAGCTCGTCGGCCACCGCGGGGCGCGTGACGACCAGCGGGTTGCCGTGCGGATCGGTGCGCCCGGCGAAGTCCTCCGCGACGAGGAGCCCGGCGGCGCCGATCGCGAGGTCGGTCTGGCCCTCGCGCCAGGCCCGGCCGGCCGTGTCGGTGACGATCACGCCGACGTTGACGCCGGCGCGACGACGGACCTCGCGGCGCAGGGACCGGGCCGAGTGGTCCGGGTCGAGGGGGAGCAGCACGATCGATCCCACCGCGACGTTGGAGGCGTCGACACCGGCGGCGGCCATCGTCAGGCCCGACCGGTGGCGCACGATCGACATGGGTCCGCGCCGGGCGAGCACCCGGGTCGTCTCCTCCTCGATCGCCGCCTCGCGGTCCCCGACCCGGGTCCGGCCCTCGGCCTTGGAGACGACCTTGCTCGTCACCGACACGATGTCGCCGTCGGCCAGGTCGGCCCCGCCGTCGAGGGCGGTGAGCACGAGGGCGGCGAGGTCGTCCCCCGCGACCACCTCGGGCACCCCGTCCGGCGCCCACACCTCCAGGCGGCTCACGTCGGACCGGTCACGAGCGACACCGCCGCGGCGGCCATCGCCGCGGTCGCGTCGAGGTCGGTCATCATCAGTGGGACGGCCCGGGCGCGCAGGCCGGCCTCCTCGAGCCGCGGGACCTGGGCGGCGTCGCGGGTGTCGACGAGCCAGCCGTCGAGGACCCCGCCCGCGGACCGGGCTCCGTA
Source organism: uncultured Actinomycetota bacterium (assembly GCA_963726515.1). Lineage (GTDB taxonomy): Bacteria > Actinomycetota > Actinomycetes > Propionibacteriales > Nocardioidaceae > Nocardioides. The sequence goes on along the minus strand of CAVSCW010000015.1, from coordinate 490,934 downwards.
GTGCACGCCGACGGCGCCGGCGCTGACCTCGACGCCGATGCTCGTGAGCATCTGGGCCGCCATGCCGTGGACGTGCGAGGGCCCGACGATGGGGGAGAGGCCGACGACCGGCGCCGACGTGGCGCGCACGGCCGCGCGGATGCCCGGCACGCCCAGGATCGTGCCGACGGAGACCACCGGGTTGGACGGCGGCACGAGGACCAGGTCGGCGTCGGCGATCGACTCGAGCACCCCGGGGGCAGGGGTCGCGCTGTCCTGCCCGACGACGAGCACCGTCTCCGCAGGCACGGCGGCGCGCAGCCGCACCCAGTACTCCTGGAAGTGGATGACCGACCGGCCACTCGGGGCATCCGGCGCCGCGATGGCGATGTGGGTCTCCACCCGGTCGTCGCTCATCGGCAGGAGGGTGACCCTTCCGCCGTGACTCGGCGTCAGCCAGCGCCGGCACAGGGCCTCGGTCACCTGCGACAGCGTGAAGCCCGCCTCGAGCATCTGGGTGCGCACGAGATGGGTGGCGAGGTCACGGTCGCCGAGGCCGAACCAGGTCGGCTCCACGCCGTACGCCTCGAGCTCGGTCTTCGCGCTCCACGTCTCCTCACGCCGACCCCACCCGCGCTCGACGTCGATGCCGTCACCGAGGGTGTACATCACGGTGTCGAGGTCCGGGCAGACCTTGAGCCCGTGGATCCACCAGTCGTCCGCGGTGTTGGCCACGACGGTGACCTCCGTGTCGAGGGATCCGCCCGGCACGACGCCGGTGCCCAGGCCGTGCAGCAGGCCCTGGAGGAAGCGCGCCCCGCCCACGCCGCCGGACAGGACGGTGACACGGCGGAGGGGCGGCGCGAATGATGGCATAGGACCAGCCTGCCGGACGGGGAATGGCCATATCAGATCCGGGCTTGACTTGCGGGCACGACAGGCATGTAATTCCCACAGTGTCGTTCAGTTCTGAAATAGGGTCGAAAGGGCTAACACCATGAGAGCAGAACTGTTTCTTCTCGAACCCGAGGGCGAGGAGTTCGGTTGGCAGGACCGCGCCCTGTGCGCTCAGACGGACCCCGAGGCGTTCTTCCCCGAGAAGGGCGGCTCGACCCGTGAGGCCAAGAAGGTCTGCCTGACCTGCGAGGTCCGCGACGACTGCCTCGAGTCGGCGTTGATGAATGACGAGCGCTTCGGCATCTGGGGCGGTCTCTCCGAGCGCGAGCGCCGCAAGCTGAAGAAGCGCGCCGTCTGAGGTCCACCAGCCGTTGTCGGCGGCGCGGGGCCCCTCGCTAAGGTGCTCCGGTGTCCGTCACCGCGCTTCTCGTCAGCCATGACGGGGCGCGATGGCTCCCAGCGGTGCTCACTGGTCTGACCGGGCAGACCCTCCCGGTCGATCGCGTCGCGGTCGTCGACACCACGAGCCGCGACGACAGTGTCGCGCTGATCCGCGACGCGCTGGGCGCGGCCGGTCTGGACGAGGCCTCGGGCCGTCTGGTGCTCGACGTCGTCCCCGGCTCGGTGAGCTTTCCCGCTGCCGTGCGCCACGCGCTGGAGCTGGTGCCGTCCTCGTCCCCGCCCGAGGATCGCAGTGATGAGTGGATCTGGTTGCTGCACGACGACAGCAACCCCGCACCGACCGCGCTGGCCGAGCTGCTGGCCGCCGCGCGGGAGCAACCGGACGCCGCGATCCTCGGCCCGAAGCTGCGCGAGTGGCCCTCGCTGCGGCGCTTGCTCGAGGTCGGGCTGACCATCACGGGCACCGGCCACCGCGAGACCGGTCTGGAGCGGGGCGAGTACGACCAGGGCCAGCACGACGCCGTGCGCGAGGTGCTGGCGGTCAACACCGCCGGCATGCTGGTGCGGCGGGACGTGCTCGAGTCCCTGGGCGGTCTGGACGAGGAGCTGCCGATCTTCGGCAACGACATCGACTTCGGCTGGCGGGCCGCGCTCGCGGGCCACCGCACCCTCGTGGTGCCGCAGGCGGTCGTGTTCCACGCCGAGGCCGCGCATCGCGGCGTCCGGCGTACGCCGCTGACCGGGCGCCACACCCACTACCAGGAGCGTCGCGCCGCCCTCTTCACCTCGCTGGCCAACGTCTCCTCCCGGTCCTTCGCCTGGCAGTACGTCCGGCTCTTCCTCGGCTCGCTGCTCCGGGTGCTCGGCTACCTCGGCGTCCGCTCGGTCGGCGAGGCGCTCGACGAGCTGGCCGCGGCGCTCTCCGTGCACGGGCGTCCCCGCCAGGTGCTGGCCGCCCGCCGCGAGCGCGCGCGACGCCGCGAGGGCGAGCCCGAGGACGTACGACGCCTCCTGGCGCCCCGGTGGCTGCCCTACCGGCACGGCCTCGACTTCGTCACCGACCTGGCCGCGGCCGCGACCAGCCAGGCCGCCGACGTGGCCGAGCGACGCCGGATCGCCAAGGCTGACGACGCTGTCCCTGCGGGCCGGGACCAGCGCCGCGGCCCGACCACCGGGTCCGGGGAGGACGACGACGAGGCCTACCTGACCGACACCGGGCTGGTGGCCCGCTTCTTCACCAATCCGGTCGCCGTGGTGCTGGTGCTCTTCGGGGTGCTCGCCCTGGTCGCCGGGCGGGAGGCGTTCGGCTCGATCACCGGTGGCGCGCTGTCGCCGGTGCCGGCCTCGGTCGGTGACTGGTGGCAGCTGCACGCCGCGACCTGGCTCGCGCTCGGCACCGGCACCGACGTGCCGGCGCCGGCCTACGTGCTGCCCTTCGCGCTGATGGGGTCGCTGCTGTTCGGTCACACCGGCGCCGTGGTGTCGGGGCTGATGCTGCTGGCCGTGCCGATCGCTGCCTGGGGTGCCTGGCGGCTGCTCAAGGTGGTCGGCCGCCTCGTCGACCCGCTCGGGCTGCCGCGCTGGCTGGTGGTGTGGGGTGCGCTGACCTACGCCCTGGTGCCGGTGACCTCGGGTGCCTGGGGCGAGGGACGCTTCGGCACGGTCGCGGTCGCGGCCCTGCTGCCGTGGGCCGCGCACGCTGCCCTGGGATTCGTCGACCCCGACCGCGACCGGCGCTGGCGCGCCGCCTGGCGCACGGCCCTGCTGCTCGCCCTGGGTGCGGCCTTCGTGCCCGGCTTGTGGCTCTTCGCGCTGCTGGCCACCGCGGTGGTGCTGGGGTCCGCCGCCGTCATCGCCCCGCGCCTGCTGCGCGAGCGCGACAGCTGGGGGCCGCCGGTCGTCGCGGTGGCCGCCACGCCGGTGCTGCTGGCGCCCTGGCTCCTGCCCCTGCTGACCACGGGGTCGGCGTCCGGGCTCCTGCTGGAGGCCGGCCGGCTCACCGTCGACCGGGTCACCTTCGACGGCCTGCTGACGGGCCGGCTCAACGACCTGGGCGCGCCGGGATGGCTCGGCGTGGTGCTCGGGATGCTGGCGTTCGCGGCGCTCATCCCACGACGGACACGGGTGCCCGTGGTCATCTGTTGGCTCGTCGCGCTGGCGGCGGCGCTCGTGGCCGGCCTGCTGTCCCACCTCACGCTCGACCTGCCCTCGGTCACCACCCGGCCCAGCCTCGGCCTCTTCGTGGTGATCCTCCAGGGGACGTCGGTCGTCGCGGTGGTGCTGGGCGCCGATGCCTACCTGCGGCGCTTCGACGAGCATCACCCGTGGTGGCAGCGGGGCCTGGCGATCGGCCTGGCCGTCGCGGCCGCCCTCGTGCCGCTCGGTGGGCTGGGGTGGTGGCTCACCACCCCGGACAACGCGCTGACCCGCGAGGCAGACCAGGCCGACCTGGCCGTGCCGGTCTACATGCAGCAGAGCTCGCTGCTCGGCCAGGAGCACGGGGTGCTGGTGCTGGGGGGTTCCGTCGACGACGGCATCACCTACCGGATCCGCCGCGACGACGGGACCACGCTGGGGGAGGACGAGGTCCTCACGCTCGCCGACGAGGACGCCGAGCTGACCGCCGAGGTGCGCACGCTGGTGTCCTCGCCGACGCCGGGCGTGGTCGCGGCGCTCGGCGCGCGCGGGGTGGAGTACGTCGTGCTCGGCTCGCCCGCCGACGGCCGGGTGTCCGCCCTGCTCGATGCCACCGCTGGTCTCGACCAGGCAAGCGCAGAGGACCGCAGCACCCGCGCGTGGCGCGTCGACCGACCCCTCGACGCCTCGTCCGTGGACGGGCCCGGCTCGTGGTGGCGCTCGGCGCTGCTCGCCGTGCAGGGCCTGGCCATCCTGGCGGCGCTCGTCCTCGCCGCCCCGACCGTGCGACAGCGCAGAGGGGGAGGTGCCGATGAGTGACGAGCCCGCGGGCACCCCGGAGCCCGCCCCCTCCTCGGCTGCGGGTGGGGGCCGCCGACGGATCGCCGACGTGTCCGGCCGCCGCCCCTCGCCGCTGACCCTGCTGGCGGTGGCGATCCCGCTCCTCACCGTGGCTGCGCTCGGGCTCGTGCGCCCGGCCGACACGCCGCCGACCTCCTATGCGCCCACCGGGGCACCCCTCGACCGGACGACGGTGGTCTGCCCGCCGCGGCTGCCCGGCGCGGACGACATCCGGCTCGCGAGCTCCGGCCTGGCCTCGGGCGAGGTCGCGCTGCGGATCGGCCGGGCGGACGACACCGAGACCCTCCGCGACGGAGTCGCCGCACGCAGCGAGCGGCAGTACGTCGTCGTCCAGGGCAGCGCCGACCTGGCCGTCGGCCTCGTGGCCACCCGGGCGGGAGGTGGCTCGGCCGTGGGCTGCGAACCGCCCGCGCCCGAGCGCTGGTTCACCGGGGTGGGCGCCTCCGCCGAGCACGCCTCGACCCTGACCCTCGTCAATCCCGACAAGGGCCCCGCGGTCGCGGACGTCACGGTGTGGGACGGCAGCGGGCTCGTCGACGTCTCGGACCTGCGCGGCATCCGGGTGCCGGGTGGTCGCTCGACGTCCTTCGACCTCTCCGAGGTCAGTCCCAACCGGGACGCCCTGGCGATGCGGGTCAGCGTCTCACGCGGCCGGCTCGCGGCCAGCGTGGTCGACGTGCTCGACCCGGTGGGCCCCGACCAGCCCGTGCGCGAGTGGCTCCCGGCGCAGGCCGCGCCCGCCGCGACGTCGTACGTCGTCGGGGTGGGCACCACCCCCGCCGACCGGACCCTCACCCTGGCCAACCCCGGCGACGACGAGGTGCGGGTCGCGCTCAAGCTGGTCAGTGGGGAGAGCGAGTTCGCCCCGTCCGGCGTGGACGAGGTCGTCCTCGCGCCGGCCTCGGTCAGCGAGGTGGACCTCTCCGGCGTGCTGCGCGGTCGTGCCGCCGAGGGCGTCCAGGCGCTCCGGCTGGAGGCGACCGGCCCGGTCACGGCCGGTGTGCGGACGCAGGTTCCCGGCGACCTGGCCCTCTCGGTGGCCGGCGCGAGCGTGGCGAGCGAGGCGGCCCTCGCGCTCCCGGCCGGATCGAAGCGCCTGGTGGTCGCCGGGGCGAGCGCTCCGGGCGTGCTCATCCTGCGGGCCTGGGACGAGGACGGGTCGGTCGTGGTGCGCGAGCGCCGCGTCGAGGTCGACCCGGCCACCGCGGCCCGGATCCGGCTGCCCGACGAGGCGGCACTGGCCCTGGTCACGCTCGAGCGGACCGGTGGCGTGCTCTCGCTCGAGGTGAGCGACCGCGGGTTGTCGGTGCTGCCGCTGACCCAGCTGGAGACCACCAGCGAGGTGCCGGACGTCCGTCCCGCCCAGCGCTAGTCGCCGTACCTCTCGTCGACCTGCCCCGGCGTGAGGTCGAGGAGCTCGGCGAGCTGCTCGACGACCACGGTGTGCACCATCGCCTCGAGCTCGTCGCGATTGCTCGAGCGGTGCTCGATGGGGCGTCGGAAGAGCACCAGCCGGGTCGGGTCCTGGCCCTTGCCACGCACGAGCGAGGACAGCGGCACGGTCTCGTCCCCCCAGTCGTCGGGGATCATCGGGGTGTCCTCCACCGCGTACTCCACGAGGCCGAGGTGTCGCTGCCAGCGCTCGTCGAGCGGCGTGACCACGTCGAGCACGAGCTGGTCGAACCTCTGCCGGGTGGTCCGCAGGGCCGGGGTGCCGGGCACGGCGGGGACGACCCCCGGTCCCCGCATCCCGCGTCCGCGACGATCCCGGCCCCGGCGCCGCGCTGCACTGCTGACGTCGTCCACGCCGCGAGCCTAAGCGCCGGGCGTGCGTGCGGCGGGTAGCGTCGGCGCCGTGAGCCTTGCCCGTCGTTGTTCGCGTACGGCGTGCGGCCGTTCCGCGGTCAACACGCTGACCTACGTCTACGCCGACCAGACCGCGGTCCTCGGCCCGCTGGCGACCTACGCCGAGCCGCACGCCTACGACCTCTGCGAGCTCCACAGCGAGCGGTTGTCCGCGCCGCGCGGCTGGGAGGTGCTCCGGCTCGCTCCGGACCCCCGGGCCCAGGGTCCCAGCACCGACGACCTGCTCGCGCTGGCCGACGCGGTGCGCGAGGCGGGACGTCCGGCTCCGGCGCCGGCGCCGGTTCCGCTGCACTCCACGGACGACCCGGGTCGCGGAGCCAAGCGGGGGCACCTGCGGGTCCTCTCGTCGACCGACTGACCCGACACCGGGCGGCACCCCTAGGATCATGGACGTGAACATCGACCCGCAGCTGCTGAGCATCATCGTCTGCCCGGCCTGCCACGGCGAGCTGGCGGCGACCGTGACGGACGGTGCCGACGAGCTGGTCTGCCAGGGGTGTGGCAACGCCTATCCCGTCCGAGACGACATCCCGGTGCTGCTGGTCGACGAGGCCCGCAAGCCCGCCTGAACACCCTGAGGACTCTGGTCGTGGCGACGTGGTTCGACGAGGCCCGGCTCGATGACGCCGGGGTGCTGGAGACGGTGGACCTGAGACTGCGCACGCTCGCCGAGAGCGGAGCGCGGGTGCGACGCGAGGCCCACGAGGCCGCCACCGCGACCGCCGAGCTGATCGCCCGCGGGCGCGACGAGGCCAGGCCCCGTGCGGTGATCGCCGCCGGGCCGGACTCGCGGCTGCTGCGTGCGGTCCTCGAGCCGTGGTGCCCGGTGCCGTTCGTGGCGTGGCCCAACCCGGGCCTGCCCGGCTGGGCCGGCTCCCTCGACCTCGTCGTGATGCTCGCGCCCGAGGGCAACGACCACGGGTCGGCGTCCGCCGTCGCGGAGGCCGTACGCCGTGGCTGCCAGGTCGTCGTGGCGTGCCCCGAACGCTCGCTCGTGGGCGAGCACGCAGCCGGACGTCACGTGACGGTGCTGCCGACGGCGACCGGCGACCAGCTGGCCACGGCCGTGGTGATGCTCGACTACCTCGCGCACGTGCACCTCGGCCCGCGCGCCGACGCCGAGTCGGTGGCGGAGTCCCTCGACCAGGTCGCCACCGCCTGCTCGCCGCACCACGACCTCGCCGTCAACCCCGCCAAGATGCTCGCGATCGCGATGGCCGACACCAACCCGCTGGTGTGGGGCGGCTCGGTCCTTGCTGCCCGCGCAGCCCGGCGGCTGGCCGAGGGCCTGCGGCGCACGACCGGACGCTCCGTCATCGCCGGCGACGCCGAGCACCTGCTGCCGATCATCGAGGCGACCCGGCAGCACGACGTCTTCGCCGACCCCTTCTCGGAGGACGCGGCCGACCTCCGGCCACTGCTGCTCGTCCTCGACGACCGCTCCGACGACCCCGTCGTACGTGAGCAGGCAACGCTCCTGCAGGCTGCCGCCGCGCGGCACGGGGTCCGGGTCGAGACCCTCGACACCGACGCCGACGCCGAGGTGGCGCGCTACGCCTCGCTGCTGCTGGCGGGCACGTACGCCGCGGAGTACCTCCGGGTGGGGCTGGTCGAGGACTAGCTCCTCGTCGCTCGCTCCAGCCGGCGACCGAACACGAGCGCGTCGGCGCCGTGCACGAAGGCCGTGCGCTCGACCTCCATCCCCAGGTTGCGGGCGACGCCCTGCGAGGCGATGTTCACCGGGCGGATGAGGGCGACGAGGTGCTCCACGCCGGCTGCGGCCGCGCAGTCGCGCACGGCGATGGCGGCCTCGGTGGCATGGCCGAGCCGGCGCATCGTGGGCATCACGTGGTAGCCCACCTCGACGTGCGGAGTGCCCTCGACGTCCTGCATCGTGAGCCCGCAGTCGCCGACGAACTCGCCCGCGTGCGTCTCCACGACCCACAGACCGAAGTCGTGCTCGGCGTAGTTGCGCTCCTGCCACTCGATCCAGCGCACGGCGTCCTCGCGGCTGCGAGGCGGATGGTCCGGGCGGACGGGGTCGAAGGCTGACAGCACCGCGGTCATGTCGTCGAGGTCGGCCCTCACCATCCGGCGGAAGCGCAGGCGCGCGGTGGGGTCGGGCAGCACCTGCTCAGGCTAGCGGCCGCGTGCCCTCCGGAGCCTCCTGGCCGACGTCGGCCCACACCTCGGCGAGCTCGACGACGAGGTCGTCGCGGACGGTGGCGAAGCTGGCGACGGCGAAGACCTGCTCCTGCCCGCCGGCTCCCGTCCCGGTGACGCGCGCGCGCAGCACGGCGCGCTCGCCGACGGCGACGAGGTCCTCGACCACCAGGTGCTGGAAGCCGGGATAGTCGGCGTTGAGTCGCACCCACCGATCACGGTCGAAGACCTCGCCGGTGTGCACCAGGTGGCAGCTGAAGTCGGGGTGCAGGACGGCGGCGAGTGCGTCCCAGTCGTGGGCATCGATGGCCCGGGCGAAACGGGTGAGGAGGGCGGCGGAGTCCATGGCGCCCAGTGTGGTGTGGGGGACCGACAGGGTGCGCTCAGGTCTCGAGACAGAACTCGTTGCCCTCGGGGTCGAGCATCACGAACAGATCGCCGTCGCGCCGGACCTCGTGCGCTCCCAGGCCGACCAGACGGTCGCGTTCGTCCTCCAGCGGACCGGTGGCCCGCAGGTCGAAGTGCTGGCGGTTCTTGGCCACCTTGGACTCGGGGACCCGCTGAAACCACAGGCTCGGGCCGCCCCACCCGGGGGGCTCGACCCAGGCCCGCTCCGGCGTGCTGTCCTCGTCGACGTTCGAGCCCAGGGCGGACGCCCAGAAGGCGGCGACGGCGAGTGGATCGTGGCAGTCGAACGTCACGGACTTCACGTAGGAGGGCACGACGGCAACATAGGGCACCAGTCGACCCAGGTCGGACGTGCCTGTGGCCCCGCCATCGGTGGGTGGCGGGGTGTGGGGCGGGGTCAATCTCGATCGGGTGGGTCGAGCGCGCTGGTCCCGGTGGTGTCGCGTCGGTAGTGGTGGCCGTGGGGGCTGGTCCACTCGAAGACCCCGGGCGACGTCATGCGGTAGGTCCAGGCCGAGTGTGTCTTGAGGCGGTGGTGGAACCGACAGAGCGCGGCGAGGTTGGCTGTGCTGGTGGGTCCGGGTTGGGGTCTGCGGTCGGTGTCGGCGTGGTGGTCGTAGGCGGTGATGTGGTCGATGTCGCAGCCCCGGGCGGGGCGGGTGCACCAGGGGAAGACGCAGGTGCGGTCGCGGAGAATGATGTGGTCGCGGATCCGGTCCGGGATGGCGTACCCGGCCGCGGCGTGCGGCGTGTTGAGGTCGATGACGGGCTTGATGGTGACCTTGGTCCGGGTGTCGGCGCACCAGGAGCGGACCTGGTCGAGGAGGATCAGGCGTTGGCCTTCCTCCAGCCGTCCGGTGGGCCCGAACACGGTCTGTCCGGGCGCGGTGGCGTCACCTTCTGTGTGCGCGGTGAAGTGGGCGTGGAGCACGACCTCGCGTGCCACCGGCAGCCCGTCCCGCACCGGGTCCTGGGCTGGGGCCTGGGTGCCGGTGTGGCCGTGGGTGAAGAGTTCGAGGGCGGTCTGGGTGCGGGCGAGGTCGCCGAGCGCGGCGGCGCGTCGGGCGTTGAGGGAGTCGGTGGAGCCGATGGCCTTGAGGGTGGCGGCGCCGTGGGTGATGGCGCGGTCGAGGTCGAGGGCGTCGGCGAGGTCGAGGTCGGCCTCGAGGTGCAGGGTGCCGGCGTAGTGGACGTCGTCCTTGTTGATCGTGACGTGGCGGGGGTCGACGTGGAGGTAGCCGTCCTCGGGGTCCGCCGCCGGGTCGGGGGCGGCGAGCTCGAAGCGTCTGATGGTCTCCGCGACGAGCCGCTCGAGCTGGGTGGGTCCGATCTTGCCGGCGACGGCGGCGACCTGGGCGTCGACCCACCCGGCTGCCTCAAGGGTGAGGGCCGGAGGTGGTGTGGATGGTGGCCTCGGCGACGAGTCGGGCCCGCCAGGCGGGGACACGGCCGGACTGGACCTGGGCCCAGAGTCGGGGGAGGCGGTGGCGCAGCTCGAGGGCGTGACCGATGAGCCGTTTCGCCGAGGTCGTCGAGATGCCCAGGGTGGTGCCGAGCTCGGCGACGCAGAACTCCGCCACGCTCGGGCAGCCCGGCCCGGCGATGGGCTCCTCGTGCTCGAAGCCGCGGCATCGTGAAGGAGGCCGCCGAGTGGATCGACTCGGGCGGGTGGAGGTCGGCCCACCGGGCGGCGACCCCCAGCAGATCCGCGGCCGCACGGTCCTCGGTGGCCTTGCGGTCGCGCGCGAGAGCGAGCAGGCCGGCGGGGCCGAGGTCGTCGTCGACCCCTGCTCCCACTCCTGGCTCTGCTTCGCGTGTGTCGATCATGTGTTCGAGTATAGGTGGTGGGTCCGACAGTGGTCCATCGACGGAGGGTTGAGAAACGGTCAAGATCTGGCCGATCGGATCGGGGGGTTTCGTGACGGTCGCTGCGACCTCCTCAACCAGCGGTGGGCTGGGCGAAGTTCTACCCCAGCGGTGGGCAGCTGGACGCTCTAACCTGTGCGGATGACGACGGGTGTCGGGGTGCTGAGACCCATGCGTCCGGACGACGTGGTCGACGTCCTGGCGGTGCAGGAGCCTGCCGCCGTCGAGGGATTGTCCGAGGTGTTCCCCCAGCACCTTTATCCGTTCCCGCGGCAGGTCGTCGCCGATCGGTGGCGCGAGGAGCTGCGGAATCCGGACATCGACTGCTTCGTGATCCAGCGCGCAGGGGCAGTCGTCGGCTTCGCGGCCGTGAGGGACGACGAGATTCTCCACTTCGGCGTCGCCATCGGGCAGTGGGGCAGCCAGATCGCGGCCGCCGCGCAGTACGAGCTGCTCGCCCACCTGCGCGATCGTGGGGTGACCCGGGCGCGGCTCGGGGTCTACGCGGCCAACGCACGAGGACGTCGCTTCTGGGAGAAGCACGGGTGGGGACCGAGCGGCGAGAGCATGTCGGGGGCGATGCCGCCCCACGCCGAGCTGCTGATCTATGAGAAGCGCCTGGCCGACCTGCCGACGTACACCACCCGGCTCCTCACCCCGGACACCTGGAACGACTTCGCGGCCCTCGTCGAGGCCAACAATGGCGTGTGGGGTGGCTGCTGGTGCATGGGCTTCCACCCCGAGGGCCTCGACGGCACCGCCGAGGACCACCAGACCGCCAAGCGGGCGCACACCGACGCCGGCACGGTGCACCAGGTGCTCGTCTTCGACGGCGAGACCTGCGTCGGGTGGTGCCAGTTCGGCAGCCCCGCCGAGCTGCCGAACATCAAGAACGCCAAGGCCTACGCCCACGACGTCGACGCGCTCCCGCGCTGGCGGATCGGCTGCATCTTCACCGGCAGCAAGCACCGCGAGAAAGGCGTCGCGCGGGCCGCGGTCACCGCCGTGCTGGAGGAGATCAGGCGAGCCGGAGGCGGCGTGGTCGAGGCCTATCCCGAGCAGGTCGAGGGCCGCAAGCCGCAGCGCGGGGCCTACCTCCACACCGGCCCGGAGACGCTGTACGAGGAGCTCGGCTTCGTCCGCGACCGGCAGATCGCCAAGTGGCGCTGGGTGATGCGTCTCGAAGTGAAGCCCTGGCCCGCCGATAGGCTTGCTCCCGCAGCACACTGACTCGATCCACTGACACAGAGGGACCCACATGGCCGGCGGACTGTTCGCCCTGCTCGACGACGTCGCCGCACTCGCCCGGATCGCCGCGGCCAGCGTGGACGACGTCGGGGCCGCCGCTGCGCGTGCCAGCGCGAAGGCTGCCGGTGTGGTCGTCGACGACACCGCGGTGACGCCGCAGTACCTGCACGGCTCGGCCGCGGCGCGTGAGCTGCCGATCATCAAGAAGATCGCCGTCGGCTCGCTGCGCAACAAGCTCGTCTTCATCCTTCCTGCGGCCGTGCTGCTGGGGCAGTTCCTGCCGGGGCTGTTGCCGGTGATCTTGATCTTCGGTGGCGCGTTCCTCGCCTACGAGGGCGCCCACAAGGTGCACGAGCGCGTCACCGGCCACGTGACCGAGGCGGAGCAGGAGGTCCTGCCCACGGGTGGCTTCACGCCCGAGCACGAGAAGCGGACCATCGCCCAGGCCATCCGCACCGACTTCATCCTCAGCGCCGAGATCATGGTCATCGCGCTCAAGGAGGTCGTCGGCTCCGACCCCGACGCCGGCATCGTGATGCGCGCCATCGTGCTCGGAGTGGTGGCCGTCATGATCACGCTCCTCGTCTACGGCGTGGTCGCCCTCATCGTGAAGATGGACGACGTCGGCCTCCACCTTGCGGAGAAGCCGTCCAAGGGCTCGCAACGCCTCGGGCTCGCCCTCGTGTCCGCGATGCCACGGCTGCTCGCGGCCATCTCGCTGATCGGCACGCTCGCGATGCTCTGGGTCGGCGGCCACATCTTCCTGGTCAGCCTCTACGAGATCGGCGGGCCCGACGGACTGCTCGAGGGCACCGGCCTCGGGGACGTGCTGTACGCGCCGTACGACCTCGTGCACCACTGGGAGGTCGACCTCCACGACGCGATCGGTGGAGCGCTCGGCGGCCTCGCCGGCTGGCTGTTCAACACCCTGGTCTCGGCCATCGTCGGCCTCGCGATCGGCTTCCTCATCCTGACCGTCCTGCGGGCTTTCGGCATCGGGGGCGGACACGGTTCCGAGCACGGGGACGAGCACGACGACGAGGGCGGCGAGCGTCCCGGTCAGGCTGCCGCCGAGGATTCTCCGAATCGCTGAGAAGCGTCCTACTCTTTTCAGGTCCGCGCGGGAGATCCCGACGATGCACAGATGTGCGGCGCAGACGCACCTCCTCAGAATTCGGGAGACACCTGATGGACTTCAACGTCGCTGACCTCACGCTGGCCGCCTACGGCCGCAAGGAGATCGAGCTCGCCGAGCACGAGATGCCCGGCCTGATGGCCATGCGTGCGCGCTACGGCGCGGACCAGCCCCTCGCGGGCGCCCGCATCGCCGGCTCGCTGCACATGACGATCCAGACCGCCGTGCTCATCGAGACCCTCGTGGACCTCGGCGCGGACGTGCGCTGGGCCACCTGCAACATCTTCTCGACCCAGGACCACGCGGCCGCTGCGGTCGTGGTCGGTCGCGACGGCACCGTCGACGCGCCGGCCGGCACTCCGGTCTTCGCCTGGAAGGGCGAGTCGCTCGCCGAGTACTGGGACGAGGCCGAGAAGGTCTTCGACTTCACCGACACCGACGGCAACCCGGTCGGCCCCAACGTGCTGCTCGACGACGGTGGGGACATCACGATGCTCCTGCACCTGGGCGTCGAGTACGAGTTGACCGGCGTCGTGCCGTCGCAGGACAGCACCGACAACGAGGAGTTCAAGGAGGTGCTGCGCGTCCTGGCCCGCTCCGTCGAGAACAAGCCGCAGCACTGGACCACCATCGCCAAGGACATCTTGGGCGTCTCCGAGGAGACCACCACCGGTGTCCTGCGGCTGTACGACCGTTTCCGTGAGGGCACGCTGCTCTTCCCGGCGATCAACGTCAACGACTCGGTCACCAAGTCCAAGTTCGACAACAAGTACGGCTGCCGCCACTCGCTGATCGACGGCCTCAACCGCGCGACCGACGTCATGATCGGCGGCAAGGTCGCCGTCGTGTGTGGCTACGGCGACGTCGGCAAGGGCTCCGCGGAGTCGCTGCGCGGTCAGGGCGCTCGCGTGATCGTCACCGAGATCGACCCGATCTGCGCGCTGCAGGCCGCGATGGACGGCTACGAGGTCAAGCGCCTGGAGTCCGTCGTCGAGACCGCCGACATCTTCATCACCACCACCGGCAACTTCGACATCATCACCGTCGAGCACTTCCACAAGATGAAGCACCAGGCGATCGTCGGCAACATCGGCCACTTCGACAACGAGATCAACATGGCCGGTCTGGCCAAGATCCCGGGCATCGTCAAGGACGAGATCAAGCCCCAGGTGCACCAGTGGATCTTCCCGAGCGAGAACGGTGAGCCCGGCAAGAAGGTCATCGTGCTCTCCGAGGGCCGGCTGCTCAACCTCGGCAACGCCACGGGCCACCCGTCGTTCGTCATGTCGAACTCCTTCACCAACCAGGTGCTGGCACAGGTCGAGCTCTTCACCAAGGCCGACGACTACGAGCTCGGCGTGCACGTCCTGCCCAAGCACCTCGACGAGGAGGTGGCCCGCCTGCACCTCGACGCCCTCGGCGTGGAGCTCACCGAGCTCACCAAGGAGCAGGCCGCCTACCTGGGCGTCGACGTCGCCGGCCCCTACAAGTCGGACCACTACCGCTACTGAGACCGTCGCCTGTCCGCCGCCGGTTCGGCGCAGGTCGGTCGTGGCCCGGTCCTAGACTGGCGCCATGACTGACCTTGCCGAACCACGCGGAAGCGTGCTCGTCGTCGACGACGACGCCTCCTTGGCGGAGATGCTCTCCATCGTCCTCCGCCAGGAGGGGTTCGACAGCCGCATCGTGGGCCGCGGCGATGTGGCCCTCGACGCCTTTCGCGACTACAAGCCCGACCTGGTGCTCCTGGACCTGATGCTGCCCGGCAAGGACGGCATCGACGTGTGCAAGGAGATCCGCGCCGAGTCCGGCGTACCGATCGTGATGCTCACCGCCAAGGGCGACACCATCGACGTGGTGGTGGGCCTGGAGTCGGGGGCCGACGACTACATCGTCAAGCCGTTCAAGCCCAAGGAGCTCGTCGCCCGCGTCCGCGCACGGGTGCGTCGCAACGACGTCTCCAACGACGAGGGCCTGACCGTCGGTGACGTGTCCATCGACGTGGCCGGCCACGCCGTGACGCGCGGCGGCCAGCCGATCAACCTCACGCCGCTCGAGTTCGACCTGCTCGTGTGCCTGGCCCGCAAGCCCTGGCAGGTCTTCACCCGCGAGGTGCTCCTCGAGCAGGTCTGGGGCTACCGCCACAGTGCCGACACCCGGCTCGTCAACGTGCACGTCCAGCGCCTGCGCTCCAAGGTCGAGCACGACCCGGAGAACCCCGAGGTCGTCGTGACCGTGCGCGGCGTGGGCTACAAGGCCGGCACCACCCCGGGCACGTCCTAGGTGAGCCTGCTCGACAGGGTGCCCCCGATCCTGCGCCACGGGCCGGCCTTCTGGCGGCGCTCGGTGCAGGCGCGGGTCGTGGTGAGCACCCTGCTGCTGTCCGCGGTCGTCGTCGGGATCGTCGGCGCCTTCCTCATCCAGCAGACCAGGGAGGGCCTCCTCGAGCACCGGGTCGACGCCGTGGTGCAGGAGGCGGAGGGCGAGACCGAGGCGGCGCGCAACGCGCTGGCAGCGACCCCTCCCCTCGACGTCGACGAGTCGGCGCAGCAGCAGGCGCTCGTCGAGCCGATCATCGCCCGCGGATCGACCCGCGGCTTCGCGGTGATCCTCTCCCCGCCGATCGGTGAGGACAGCCGGCTGGCCGACGGTGGCGCCAAGTTCACCGAGGGCCTCGACCTCTCCAGCGTCCCGGAGAAGCTCGAGGCCCGCTTCGACGAGGTCTCGCCGACCGCCTGGACCTACACCGACATCCGGACCGTCGGCGAGATCCCCGGCCTCCCCGAGGGGCCGGGTGTCGTGGTCGGCAGCCAGGTCCGGCTGCCGGCCGACGACAACACCTACACGCTCTACTACCTCTACCCCCTCAGCGAGCAGCAGCAGACGCTCGCCCTCGTCTCCCGTGCACTGCTGGTCGCCGGCGTGCCGCTCCTCCTGCTCGTCGCCCTGCTCACGTGGCTGGTCACCCGCCAGGTCGTGACCCCGATCCGGATGGCGCGCCGGGTCGCCGAACGCCTCGCTGCCGGTCAGCTCCAGGAGCGCCTCCGCGTGCGCGGGGAGGACGACATCGCCCGCCTGGCCACCTCCTTCAACCAGATGGCCTCCAACCTGCAGAAACAGATCCGCCAGCTCGAGGAGCTCAGCCGGATGCAGCGCCGCTTCGTCTCCGACGTCTCCCACGAGCTGCGCACGCCGATCACGACGGTGCGGATGGCCAGCGACGTGATCCACGACGCCCGGCCCTTCCTCGACCCGGTCACCGGGCGCGCCGCCGAGCTGCTGCAGAAGGAGCTCGACCGCTTCGAGACCCTCCTGGCCGACCTGCTCGAGATCAGCCGCTTCGACGCCGGCGCCGCGGTCCTGGAGGTCGAGGACGTGGACCTCGTGGACGTCGTGCGCCGGGTCGTCGACATGACCTCGGCCCTGGCGGCCCAGCGCGACACCCGCATCGTGGTGCACGTCCCCGCCTCGCCCTGCGTCGCCGAGGCCGACGTACGGCGGGTGGAGCGGATCGTGCGCAACCTGGTCACCAACGCGATCGACCACGCGGAGTCGCGCGACGTGGAGATCTTCATCGGTGCCGACCGGCAGTCGGCGGCGGTCGCCGTGCGCGACCACGGCGTCGGCCTCGGGCCGGGGGAGTCCGCGATGGTCTTCAACCGCTTCTGGCGCGCCGATCCGGCGCGTGCGCGCACCAGCGGCGGCACCGGCCTGGGCCTGTCGATCTCCCTCGAGGACACCCACCTGCACGGCGGCTGGCTCCAGGCCTGGGGTCGCCCGGGCGAGGGCGCCCAGTTCCGGCTCACGCTCCCGCGCGAGCTCGGCACCCAGCTGCGGCACTCGCCGCTGCCGCTCGTGCCCGACGACGCCCGGGAGCCGGTATGAACAGGCCCGCACGCGCGGCTCTCGCGCTCGCCGCCTGCACGCTGCTCGCCGGGTGCGTGCAGATGCCGACCGAGGGCCCGGTCGAGGTGCCCCAGGTGAGCGCGGACGTCGACGACGTGCCGGGCATCTCCTTCGACCCGCGTCCTCCGCGGGACGGGGAGCCTGCCGCCGGCATCATCGCGGGGTTCCTGGAGGCGATGAAGGCGACCCCGATCCGCACCACGGTGGCGCGCCAGTTCCTGTCCCGCGAGGCGGCCGAGGCCTGGGTCCCGGAGCAGCAGATCATCACCTACGCCGAGCTCGGCGACGTCGAGGGCGGTGAGAGCGCGGCCCGGATCCCGATGACCGACGTCGACCTCTACGACGCCCGCGGGTCCTGGGAGCGCACGGTCGACGAGCGCGAGCTCACGCTGGGGTTGGTCGAGGAGGACGGCGAGTGGCGCATCGACGACGTCCCCGACGCGCTCATCGTCCCCGACTCGTGGTTCGACGACTGGTACCAGCGCGTCTCCCTCTACTTCTTCGACCCCACCTCCGAGGTGCTCGTCCCCGAGCCGGTCTTCGTGCCGCGCGGTGAGCAGTTCGCCTCGTCCCTGGTCCGCGGTCTGCTGACGCAACCCTTCGACGAGTCCCAGGAGGTCTCCCGGACCTACTTCCCGGCCGGCACCAAGCAGGGCCTGTCGGTGCCGATCGTGAGCGGCATCGCCGAGGTGGCCCTGTCCGGCGACCCGGACGCCATCGACGAGGAGACCGCGCAACGGATGCTGGCCCAGCTCGTGTGGACCCTGCGCCAGGAGCCGCGCATCAACGCGGTGCAGCTGAGCGTCGGTGGCCGGGCGTTCGGCGGCCCCGGTGGGTCGACGCAGGTCAACCTCGACGTCGGCAGCGCCTACGACCCCAGCGGCGCCCGCGCCAGCACCGAGCTGTTCGCCCTCGACCGAGGACGGGTGGTGAGCGGGGCGATCGGGGCGTTCGAGCCGACGCGCGGCCCGCTGGGCGAGGACGACTACGGCGTGCGCTCCGTGGGGGTGAACGTGTCCGGCTCGCTGGTCGCCGGGGTCTCCGCGTCGGGCCAGGACCTGCTGGTGGCGCCGGTCGACGCGCCCGACGGCGAGGTCGCCACGGTCATCTCCGGAGCGATCGACCTCGCCGTGCCCACCTGGGACTACCGCGACCGCATCTGGGCGCTCGACCGCAACGCGGGCAGCGCCCGGGTCATCCTGGTCGTCGACGACGCCTCGGCTCTCGCCGAGATCCCCGGACTGAGCGGTCGGACGGTCACCAAGCTGCTGGTCTCGCGCGACGGCAGCCGGCTCGTCGCGGTGATCCGCGGTCGCTCGGTCGACCGGGTCGTCGTCACGCGCATCCGGCGCGACACCGACGGCGCGGTGCTCGGGTTCACCCCGCTCGTGACGCTCCCGCTCCCCGCTGACGGCAGTCCACGGATCCGTGACATCGGCTGGCGCTCCCCGACGACGGTGTCGGTGCTCAACGACATCACCGACGACTTCTCCCAGGTTCGCACCCTCTCGGTCGACGGCTCGCCCGGTGAGATCGCGACGGGCGGCACCAGTCGCCTGCGGGGCAGGATCCGGATGCTGGTCTCGGCGCCGGTCGACGCCAGCGAGGTGTTCGCCCTTGCCGGGCGCACCTTGATCAGCCTGACCCGCCCGGAGCGCGCGTTGCCCGACCTGCCGGAGGGCCTCGCGTCGCTGACCTACCCGGGGTGACCCGGACGCTCGGCCGTCCACAGGCCGCGCGCCGCCCGGTTGCCGTCAACCGCCCGGGACTGCTGGCATGGCCGGGTGCTCGACGAGGCGCTCGACCTGTTCCTCGGCAGCCGGTGCGTGGGCTGCGACCGGCCCGGCCGGATGCTGTGTGCGGCCTGCCGGGACTCGCTGTCGCCCGCCGCGCGCGTCGCCTGGCCCACGCCGGTGCCCGCCGGCCTGGTGCCGCCGTGGACGAGCGAGACGTACGACGGCGCGGTCCGCGCGCTCGTGGTGGGGCACAAGGACCGCGGCCAGTGGGGTCACCGCCGCGTCCTGGGCGAGCTCCTCGCCGAGGCCGTGCGCGGCGCGAGCAGGGACCTCGACCCCTCGGTGCCCCTGCTGCTCGTGCCCGTGCCGTCGAGTCCGGGCGCGGGTCGGCGGCGGGGCTACGAGGCCACCGCGGCGCTGGTGCGCACCGCCGCAGCCCGGATGCGTCGTGAGCGCCCCGTGGTCCTCGCACCCCTGGTGGTCTCGCGCGGAGCCGCGGACCAGGCCGGCCTCGACGCCGCCGGGCGGGCGGCCAACGTGCGCCACTCGATGTACTGCCCCTCACCGGCGCTGGCTCGGATCGGCGCCCGCGGGCCGACGGCGTACGTCGTGGTCTGCGACGACGTGCTGACGACCGGGGCCACCGCGCGGGAGGCCCAGCGCGCCCTCGAGGCGGTCGGGCTGGCCCCGGTCGCGATCGCGACGGTCGCCGCCACGCGCAGGACCGCACGACCATGACCTGGCTGTTGGCCTCCGCGCATCGAGGGGCTAGCGTCGGGTCATGGAGTCCGTCCGGGTCCGTGGTTGCGTCACGAAGAAGGATTCTTCGTGGCTAGCCGATGCCAGTCGCAGGCGAAACGGTCCACGTAAGTCCTTTGCAGGACGATCACGGTGCGGCTTAGAAGTAAGTCCTGCCCCAGCGCCGGCACCAGATGTGTCGGACGCCGGGAGAAGCCCAGTAGTGGCGGAGAAGCTGCGAACGGCTCAGCAGGCGATTGTGGGGTCGAAGACCAGGTCGGCCGGGCGGACTCCATCCCACCCTGCCCCGGCGTACACCGCCCGGGCCCATGGAAGGGTGCGGTCGCTCGCTAGTTGAGGAGGTTCACATGGAGGTTGTGGTCACAGGGCGGCACTGCGAGGTGTCAGATCGCTTCCGCGAACACGTCTCGGAGAAGCTCACCCGTCTGGAGAAGCACGACCACCGCATCATGCGCGTCCAGGTCGAGGTGGAGCTCGAGAAGAACCCTCGCCAGCACGATCGTGCGACCAAGGTCGAGCTCACCGCGTTCTCCAAGGGACCGGTGATCCGCGCCGAAGCAGCGGCCGAGGACAAGATGGGCGCGCTCGACCTGGCTCTCGACAAGATGCAGGCGCAGATGCGCCGCGCAGCCGACCGGCGCCGCGTGCACCGTGGTCGCCACACCCCGGTGTCGGTGGGGGAGGCGCTCGCGGACAGCGGTGAGGTCGCGACCGAGCCCGAGGACGAGTCCGGCGTCATCGAGCGCAAGGTCGGTCCGATCACGGTCACCGGAGACGGACCGCTCGTGGTGCGGGAGAAGTCCCACCACGCCGCCGCCATGACGCTCGACCAGGCGCTCTACGAGATGGAGCTGGTCGGACACGACTTCTATCTCTACGTCGACAAGGAGAGCGAGCGCCCGGCGGTCGTCTACCGCCGGCGTGGCTACGACTACGGCGTGATCTCCCTCGAGGTCGACAGCGACCCGCGGGGCTGACTCCCGCGCTGCCGCCACAGCCCGGTCACGCGCGCATGACATGATGCGCGCGTGACCGAGGCAACAGGATCCGAACCCGTCCGTGTGCTGGTCGTCGACGACCAGGAGCTCTTCCGTCGTGGCCTCATCATGCTGCTCAGTGGCGACACGGACATCGAGGTGGTCGGCGAGGCTGCCGACGGCATCACGGCCACCGACCTGGCGGTCAAGACCGCGCCCGACGTGATCCTGCTCGACGTGCGGATGCCACGTCGTACGGGCGTCGAGGCCTGCCGGGCCATCAAGGAGGCCGTGCCGTCGGCCAAGATCATCATGCTCACCGTCTCCGACGAGGAGGCCGACCTCTACGAGTCGGTCAAGAACGGCGCCTCGGGCTACCTGCTGAAGGACTCCTCGATCGAGGAGGTCGCGCAGGCGGTGCGTGTCGTCAACGAGGGCCAGTCGCTGATCAGTCCGTCGATGGCGGTCAAGCTGATCGACGAGTTCAAGCAGATGTCCAAGCCCGAGCGCGAGCAGGGTCCGGCGCTGCGTCTCACCGAGCGCGAGCTCGAGGTGCTGCGGCTGGTGGCGAAGGGCCTCAACAACCGTGAGGTCGCCAAGGAGCTCTTCATCTCCGAGAACACGGTGAAGAACCACGTCCGCAACATCTTGGAGAAGCTCCAGCTCCACTCCCGCATGGAGGCTGTCATGTACGCCATGCGCGAGAAGCTGCTGGACCTGCCCTGACGCCTCGTCCGTGATCGTGGAGTCGCTGACCCAGCTCCAGGCCCGACGGATCGCCCTGGCCGCACAGGGCTTCACGGACCGCCCGCACGCGGTGCCCTCCGCGAGGACGTTCGACCGCACCCTCCAGCGCACCGGCGTCCTCCAGGTGGACTCCGTCAACGTGCTCCAGCGCGCCCACTACATGCCGCTCTACTCGCGGATGGGGCCCTACGACGTGGGCCTGCTGCGGCGGGCGGCCGAGCGCCGACCCCGACGCGTCGTGGAGTACTGGGCGCACGTGCAGGCGCTCATGCCCGTCGAGCTGTGGCCCCTCATGCGGCACCGGATGGAGCACTACCGCTCCGAGCGCGGCAAGTGGGGCTTCACCGCCGACGCCGACCTCGAGCCGCACGTCCTCGCGGCCGTCCGCGACCGGGGACCGGTCACGGCGCGCGACCTCGAGGAGGAGTTCAGCACCGGGCCGCGCACCAAGGAGCACTGGGGCTGGAACTGGTCGGAGTCACGCAAGGTCCTCGACTACCTCTACCTCGTCGGTGACATCGCGATCGCGGGGCGCACCAGCCAGTTCGAGGTGCTCTACGACGTCCCCGAGCGGGTGCTGCCGGCCGCTGTCCTCGAGGCGCCCACGCCCACGCCGCAGGAGGCGGTCACCGAGCTCGTACGTCGTGCCGCCCGCTCGCACGGCGTCGCCAGTGGCGCCTGCCTGGCCGACTACTACCGCCTGCGCCTGCAACCGGCGCCGGGCAGGCCGAGCGTGAGGATCGCCGTCGACGAGCTGGTGGAGGCGGGGGAGCTGACCCCGGTGGCGGTGCAGGGCTGGAAGCGCCAGGCCTACCTCCACCGCGACGCCCGGCTGCCACGTCGCGTGGGGGCGCGCACCCTGCTCAGCCCCTTCGACCCCGTCGTGTGGGAGCGGGCGCGGACCGAGGCGCTCTTCGACTTCCACTACCGGATCGAGATCTACGTGCCGGCCGCGAAGCGCCTGCACGGCTACTACGTCCTCCCGTTCCTGCTGGGCGACCGGCTGGTGGCGCGGGTCGACCTCAAGGCCGACCGGGCCAACCGCACCCTGCTCGTGCCGGGGGCGTTCGCGCAGGAGCACGCCCCGCCGGAGACGGCCGAGGAGCTGGCCGTCGAGCTGCGCCGGCTGGCCGGCTGGCTCGGCCTGGACGACGTGGTGGTGGGCCGCCACGGCGACCTGTGCGACGCGGTGGAGGCCACGTTGGAGAGGTAGGTACAGTTACCACTCGTGCCTGCCATCATCGACAAGCTGCTCCGCATCGGCGAGGGCAAGATCCTGCGAGAGCTCGAAGCCATCGTCAAGGCGGTCAACGCCATCGAGGCCGACTTCGTCACCATGAGCGACGACGAGCTGCGGGGAATGACCGCCGAGTTCCGCGAGCGCCTCAGTGCCGGAGAGTCCCTCGACGACATCATGCCGGAGGCATTCGCGGCAGTCCGCGAGGCGAGCCACCGCGTGCTCGGCATGCGGCCCTTCGACGTCCAGATCATGGGTGCCGCAGCCCTGCACCTCGGCAACATCGCCGAGATGAAGACGGGCGAGGGCAAGACCCTCGTCGCGGTGCTCCCGTCCTACCTCAACGCGCTCGCCGGCAACGGTGTCCACATCGTCACCGTCAACGACTACCTCGCCAAGTTCCAGTCCGAGCAGATGGGTCGCGTCCACCACTTCCTCGGTCTCACGACCGGTGTGATCCTGCCGTCGATGCGTCCCGCCGAGCGTCGCGAGGCCTACGGCTGCGACGTGACCTACGGCACCAACAACGAGCTCGGCTTCGACTACCTGCGCGACAACATGGCCGACTCGGTCGAGGAGTGCGTCCAGCGCGGTCACAACTTCGCGATCGTCGACGAGGTCGACTCCATCCTCATCGACGAGGCGCGGACCCCGCTCATCATCAGCGGCCCGACCCAGGACGAGGTCAAGTGGTACGGCGAGTTCGCCAAGCTGACCCGCACCCTGGTCCGCGACAGCGACTACGAGGTGGACGAGAAGAAGCGCACCATCTCGGTGCTCGAGTCGGGCATCACCAAGGTCGAGGACCACCTCGGCATCGACAACCTCTACGACTCGGTCAACACCCCGCTGATCTCGTTCCTCAACAACTCCATCAAGGCCAAGGAGCTGTTCCGCAACGACAAGGAGTACGTCGTCATGGACGGCGAGGTGCTCATCGTCGACGAGCACACCGGTCGCATCCTGGCCGGGCGCCGCTACAACGACGGCCTGCACCAGGCCATCGAGGCCAAGGAGGGCGTGACGGTCCGCGAGGAGTACCAGACCCTCGCCACGATCACCCTCCAGAACTACTTCCGCCTCTACGACAAGCTCTCCGGCATGACCGGTACGGCCATGACCGAGGCCTCGGAGTTCGACAAGATCTACAAGCTCGGCGTGGTGCCGATCCCGACGAACCGGCCGATGCAGCGCGTCGACAACGTGGACCTGGTCTACCGCACCGAGGAGGCCAAGTACGAGGCCGTGGCGGACGACATCGCCGAGCGCCACGAGTTGGGGCAGCCGATCCTGATCGGCACCGTCTCGGTCGAGAAGTCCGAGTACCTCGCCAACCTGCTCAAGAAGCGTGGCATCCCGCACACCGTCCTCAACGCCAAGCAGCACGCCGACGAGGCCAAGGTCGTCGCGCTCGCCGGTCACCGGGGCTCGGTCACCGTCGCCACCAACATGGCCGGGCGAGGCACCGACATCATGCTCGGTGGTTCCGTCGACTTCCTCGCCGACCAGGAGCTGCGCAAGCAGGGCCTGGACCCGGTCGAGGCCCCCGAGGACTACGACGCCGCCTGGCCCCAGATGGTCGAGCGCATCAAGGCGCAGGTCGCGGCCGAGCACGACGAGGTCCGCGAGCTCGGCGGCCTCTACGTCGTCGGCACCGAGCGTCACGAGTCGCGCCGCATCGACAACCAGCTCCGCGGTCGGTCCGGACGCCAGGGCGACCCGGGCGAGTCCCGGTTCTACCTCTCGCTCCAGGACGAGATGATGCGCCTGTTCAAGTCCGAGTGGGTGGACCGGATCCTCACGGTCCTCAAGGTCCCCGACGACGTGCCGATCGACGCCAAGCGCGTGAGCAACGCGATCGCCGGCGCCCAGGCCAACATCGAGTCGCAGAACTTCGAGTCCCGCAAGAACGTCCTGAAGTACGACGATGTGATGAGCCGGCAGCGTGAGGTCATCTACGCCGAGCGCCGTCGCGTCCTCGAGGGCGCCGACCTCGGCGAGCAGATCCGCGGCTTCATCGACGACGTCGTCAGCGGCTACGTCGGCGGTGCGACCGAGGGCTATGCCGAGGACTGGGACCTGGACGCCCTCTTCACCGCGCTCGGCCAGCTCTACCCGGTGGGCCTCACCAAGGACGGCATCATCAAGGCCGCCGGCGGCTTGGAGGGCCTGAGCCGTGAGCGGCTCATCGAGGACCTGCAGAAGGACGTGCAGGAGGCCTACGACCGCCGCGAGGCCGAGATGGGCGAGGAGGTCCAGCGCGAGCTCGAGCGACGCGTGATCCTCTCGGTCCTCGACCGCAAGTGGCGCGAGCACCTCTACGAGATGGACTACCTGCGCGAGGGCATCTACCTGCGCGCCTACTCCCAGCGGGACCCGCTCGTGGAGTACCAGCGCGAGGGCTTCGACATGTTCGCCGCCATGATGGACGGCATCAAGGAGGAGTCGGTCGGCTATCTCTTCAACCTCCAGGTCGAGGTCGAGGAGGACGACGAGGAGGGTGAGGACGAGGCCGAGCGGGTGGCGGTCGCCGCGCCCCAGGTGTCCGCAGCCACGCCGCAGATCGACTTCGCCCAGGCCCAGGCCCACGCGCCGACGATCCGGGCCAAGGGCCTGGACCGGCCGGCGCGTCCGCAGAACCTGTCCTACAGCGCCCCCTCCGAGGACGGTGAGGCCGAGGTCCACGCCGAGGCGGCGTCCTCGGACGACCCGTTCGCCGGGGTCGGGCGCAACTCGCTGTGCCCCTGCGGCTCGGGCCAGAAGTTCAAGCGCTGCCACGGTGCCCCCGGTGGGGCGTCGGGCTACACCACGCGCGCAGGCGGCTGAGCCGGGCGGTCGCGCCGCTGCTCACCCCCAGGTGAGCGCGACGCACTGCCAGCGGTCCCGCACGATCTCGAACCGTGCGGCCACTGCTCGGGAGCGGCGGCCGTAGCGCACGTGCGCACTCGCCTCGACGGCATCGCTGCGGATCAGGGCGGTCCGTACGCCGACCACGACCGGCCGGGCCGGGTGGGGACCGCGGCCCCGTCCAGGCGTGAGACCCGCGGCCGCCCTGACCGTGCGGGCACGCTGGTCGAGGTCGTCGTAGACGTCCGCCACCGTGTGCCGCAGCACCTGGCTCACGGGACGATCGCCAGCGGCGATCTCGACCACGGCCTGCAGGTAGCGGCCGACGAACGCGTCGACGTGGCCTCGGGAGGCCTGCTCGACCGCCACCAGGTCGAAGGCGCGGGTGCTGCGCAGGTGCGGGCGCGGGGGAGCGGTGCGCGGGCTGAGGTCCAGGGCGAGGGCACCCTGGACGGAGGCCATCGAGGGGCTGTGGGCTCGCGTCGAGTGCAGCGCGATGACGTCGGCGTGCGGGGTGGCGGGCGTGCTCATCATCGGTCTCCGTCCGAGGTCGGGTCATGGGTCGTGTCGGTGGGGGGCAGGCGCAGTGCCTGGCCCGGGATGATCAGGTCGGGGTCCTCGCCCACCAGCTCACGGTTGGCCTCCCAGATCGCCCGCCAGCGACGGTCCACGGACGCGTCGCCGTCCGGGTGGTCGCGGGCGATGGACCACAGCGAGTCGCCGGCACGCACGACGTAGGTCGGGGGTGATGCGCTGGTGGCTGACGACGGGGCCGCCGACGTCGGGGGCCCCTGCGTGCGGTGGTGCTGTGCGGGGGCCACGGCGCGCTCCGGGAGGCTCAGTCCGACGAGCAGCTCGCGCCCGTCACCGCCCGCCGTCGCGGCCGGGACGCTGGTGCCGGCCACCACGGCCGCGCCACACGCCAGCAGCACCAGTCGGCGAGTGGCGCCACCGGTGCGGCCATGACCGGTGAGGAGGCCGACGACCGTGACCGTCGTGATCACCCAGAGCCACGCGAGCGCGAGCGCCAGCCCGGACGCGCAGGCGGCGACGAGCAGGTCCGCGACCGCGTCGGAGTCAGAACCGTGGTCCACCGCGCTCCAGGCGCCGGGCACCGACCCGGCCGCGGTGCACACCGCAGCCGTCACGACCGCCCAGACGGCGATCGGTCGTCCCGTGCCTGGTGGTCTCCGCAGCACCTCAAACCCTTCGTTTGCATGTGTTTGCATCATGCAACGTCAATAAGAGGGCATTGGTCAACAGTTCTTGGCGACTGTGGAGAACGTCCGACGATCGCCGACGTCGCCGACGACATGTCGCAGCTGCGGCAGGTATGGCCCTTCGGGTGACGGACCGGGGGCCGCGACCGCCGCACGTGCGGGCCGTCTCGCCCCTAGGCTCTCGGCCATGTCCTGGGAGCACGAGCTGTTCGCGCTGTTCGACGACCTCGAGGGGCAGGCCTCAGCGATGTGGGAGGCCGACCGCGAGGCAGAGCTCGCCGACCGGGCGCGCACCGAGTACGGCTCGGTCACGCTCGCGAGCCGGCTGATGGCGTCGCGCGGAGAGGTCGTGGCGATCGACCTCCCCCACGTCGGTCGCATCGAAGGACGGCTGGACCGGGTCGGCGAGACCTGGGTCCTGCTGAGCGGTCAGGGCCAGGACTGGATCGTGCCGCTGCGCTGGATGGTGGGGGTGCGGGGAGCGAGCGCGCGCTCGGTCCCCGAGGTCGCCTGGTCGCCCGTCGACCGGCTCGGCCTGCGTGCCGCCCTGCGCCGCCTGGCCGACGCCGAGGCCCGCTGCCTGCTGCACCTGTCCGACGGCACCCGGCACGAGGCGCTCGTCGAGCGCGTCGGCGCCGACTTCCTCGAGGCGCGCGAGGCGTCGCACGCTGTGGTGCTGGTGGCGTACGACGCCCTCGTGGCGGTGCAGCGCCGGGAGGACCCTCCCGGCGCGGGCCGGCCGTGACTCAGGTGGCCTCGACGTCGTAGGGCGGAACGTGGCCCTGGGGGAGCGTCGGCTTCTGGTTCTGCTCGCGATCGACCTCGAGCATCGCCTCGGAGATGTGCTTGCGCACGATGGTGCGTGGGTCGAGGTCGCGCAGCTGGAGGTCGGCGTAGTCCGGGCCGAGCTCGTTGCGCAGCTCGTCGCGGGCGCTGTGGGCCAGCCCCCGCGCGCGGTGGAGCAGCTGGGCGGCCTGGCGCGCGAGGTCGGGCAGCTTGTCCGGGCCCAGCACGACGATCGCCACGAGGGCGATCACGGCGAGCTCGAGGAGTCCGACGTCGAACATGGGTCAGAACCTACTGCTCAGAGCTTGCTGGCGGGGGTCAGGCCGAGCTGCATCCCGGCGAGTCCTCGACCCCGCCCGGACAACGTCCGGGCCACCTTGGTGAGCTCGCGGGCCGCCGGAGCAGTGGGGTCGGCCTCCACGATCGGCTTGCCGACGTCGCCCCCCTCGCGCAGCGAGAGGTCGAGCGGGATGCTGGCCAGCACCGGGACGTCGTAGCCGAAGCGCTCCGACAGGGTCGCGGCCACCCGGGCCCCGCCGCCGCTGCCGAAGACCTCGAGCCGGTGGTCGTCCTCGGCCGGGCAGTGGGGGCAGGGCAGGTAGCTCATGTTCTCGACGACGCCGATGACCCGCTGGTGCATCATCGAGGCCATCGTCCCGGCGCGCTCGGCGACCTCGGCGGCGGCCTCCTGGGGTGTGGTCACCACGATGACCTCGGCGCTCGGCAGGTGCTGGCCCAGCGAGATGGCCACGTCGCCGGTGCCGGGCGGCAGGTCGAGCAGGAGGGCGTCGAGGTCGCCCCAGTAGACGTCGGCGAGCATCTGGACCAGCGCGCGGTCGAGCATCGGCCCACGCCAGGCGACCACCTGGTCGCGGCGCGGCTTGAGCATGCCGATCGAGATCACGGAGACCCCGCTGGCGGTCGGGACCGGCATGATCAGGTCGTCGACCTGGGTGGGCCGGGCGTCGGCGATGCCGAGCATCGCCGGGACCGAGTGGCCATAGATGTCGGCGTCGACGATGCCGACCCTCAGCCCCTCCTTGGCGAGCGCGAGGGCGAGGTTGACGGTGACCGACGACTTGCCCACGCCGCCCTTGCCGCTGGCGATGGCGTACACCTTGGTCAGCGAGCCCGGCTGGGCGAACGGGATCTCGCGCTGCGCACGGCCGTCGCTGAGGAGCTCCTTGAGGCCGGCGCGCTGCTCGGCGCTCATCACGCCCAGGCTGAGGTCGACCGACGTGACGCCCGGCACGCCCGAGACGGCCGCGGTCACGTCGCGGGTGATGGTGTCCTTGAGCGGGCATCCCGCCACGGTGAGCAGCACGTGGACCGAGACCGACCCGTCCTCGGCCACCTCGACCGAGTCCACCATCTTGAGGTCCGTGATCGGTCGCTTGATCTCCGGGTCGTTGACGGTCGCCAGCGCGTCCATCACCTGCTGCTGCGTGGGGGTGCTCATGATCGATGAGTCTACGAGTCGCCCCGCGACGTCATTGGTGCGGTCGCGAAACCTGGTCCGGCGGCGCCTGCTGCTCGGCGGCATCGGGGTGGGACAGCTCCTCGATGTCCTGCAGGAGCCCGCGCAGCTCCGAGCGCAGGAAGTCGCGGGTGGCGACCTCGCCGACCGACATCCGCAGAGACGCCACCTCACGGGCGAGGAACTCCATGTCGGCGTGGGCGCGAGCGTTGGCCTGCCGGTCCTGCTCGGCGATCACCTTGTCCCGCTGCTCCTGGCGGTTCTGCGCGAGCAGGATGAGCGGGGCGGCGTACGACGCCTGCAGGCTGAGCATCAGCGTGAGGAAGATGAAGGGGAAGTTGTCGAAGCGCAGGTCGGACGGCGCCAGGGTGTTCCACGCGAACCAGGCGATGACGAACATCGTCATCCAGATGAGGAACTTCGCCGTGCCCATGTAGCGGGCGAACGACTCCGCGAAGACCCCGAACGCATCCGCGTCGACGCTGGGCCGCCGCATGAGCTGGCGACGGGTGTCGCGGGGGGTGTCCAGGCGCGCGCGCCGGCTGTCGCTCACCGCCGACCCCCGCTGATCCTGCCCGTGACGGGGCTGGCGGTGGGGCTGGTGGTGGAGCCGGTGATGGGGCCGGGCCGCGGCGCCCGGTCCCGCCAGCCCTCGGGCAGCATGTGGTCGAGGAGGTCGTCGACCGTGACGGCGCCGAGCAGGCGGCCCTCGTCGTCGACGACCGGCGCGGCGACCAGGTTGTAGGTCGCCAGGTGGGCGGCCACCTCGTCCATCGAGGCGTCGGGGCGCAGCGGGTCCATCGAGTCGTCCAGGGCGGCGGCGACCAGCGTGGACGGGGGCTCGCGCAGGAGGCGCTGGATGTGGGCGGCGCCGAGGAGCCGGCCCGTGGGCGTCTCGAGCGGCTGGCGGCACACATAGACCAGCGCGGCGAGCGCCGGGGTGAGCTCGGGGTTGCGGACGTGGGCGAGCGCGTCGGCGATGGTGGCGTCGGGGGAGAGGATGACCGGTTCAGGGGTCATCATCGCGCCGGCGGTGTTGTCGTCGTACGACAGCAGCCGGCGCACGTCCTCGGCCTCGTTGGGCTCCATCAGGCCGAGCAGCGTCGCCGCCGTCTCCGGGTTGAGGTCGGCGATGAGGTCGGCCGCGTCGTCTGCCGACATCTCCTCCAGGACGTCCGCGGCGCGTTCGGAGTCCAGGTGCTCGAGGATCTCCACCTGGTCCTCCTCGGGCAGCTCCTCCAGCACGTCGGCGAGCCGCTCGTCGTCGAGGGCGGCCACGACGGCCTTGCGCCGCTCCCGCGGCAGGTCGTGGATCATGTTGGCCGCGTCGGCGGGGCGCATGTCGTTGAGCGCGGCGATCAGGTGCGTGGCGCCCTGGGACGGCTCGTGCTGGGTGAGCCCGGTGACGTCGCGCCACTCCGCCACGTGGGTCTGACCCTTGCGGCGGAAGCCCTTGCTGGGTTCTTGGATCGCGACCCGGGACAGCACCCAGTCCCGGTTGCGCGCCTGCTCCATCGCGACGTCGTACACCGAGCCGCGGACGCCGCCCTCCTTCGCCGAGTCCTTGATGCTCACGGTGCGGTCGAGCATCTGGCCCATCACGAGGGTCTCGGTCGAGCGCTGCTCGAAGCGGCGCATGTTGAGCAGGCCGGTGGTGTGCACCTGACCGCTGTCGATGTTGGTGATGCGGGTCATCGGGACGAAGATCCGGCGACGGCCGAACACCTCGGCGACCATGCCGAGCACGCGCGGCTGGCTGGTCTCCGTGCGGACCGCGACGACCAGGTCGCGCACCTTGGCCACCTGGTCACCCTGGGGGTCGAAGATCGGCAGCCCGACGAGCCGGGCCACGAAGACGCGGTTCGGGGTGGCGCTCACGTCGGCAACGGTAGCGTGCGCGGAGGCCCTCTCCGACGACATGGGCGTGAGCGCGTTGATGGGTTACCCTCGATCGGTCCCGCAGCGCCCGTGGGGCGCTCTGCCGCCGAAGTCGAAGGACTCCTCCTCCGTGCCCTCACACCGCGCCGCTCGTCGACGCGCGGCGAGGCCTGCCCGGTCGAGCTGGCGCCTGCTCGTCCCGGCCTGCGCGGCGACCGCCCTGATGGTGCTCTCACTTCTCCTCGGATTCGGCGAGCAGCCCAGCGCGCGCATCGCCAGCGGCTCGACCAGCATCTCCGCGGCCGAGATCGCCGCGACCCACACCGCGGACGCCTCCCGCAGCGAGCGCCGGCAGGCCCAGCTCGCCGGTGCGAACACCCTCACCAGCCGCCGCGCGGTCCCGTTCGACAACGCTGCCGCCCGTCAGGGTGCTGTCGTCGTGCACCAGCGGCAGGTGCGGGCCCGGATCCAGGCCCGCCAGGCCAAGCTGAAGGCCAAGCGGCTGCGTCGCGCGGCCAGGCTCGCGGCGATGGAGAAGACCTCGACCTTCCGGATCGGCGCCCTCAACATCCTCGGCAGCCAGCACTCCGCCGGGCCCGGTGGCTACGGCCCCGGCACCGACCGCGCCGCCATGGCGGCCGGGCTGGTGATGAGCCGCGGCGTCGACGTGCTGACCCTGTCCGAGGTGCAGGACGACCAGCTCGCGGTGCTCAACAACCGCCTCGCGGGCTACTCGATCTGGCCCCAGCACGCGCTCGGCAGCAACGGCCAGCGGCTCCAGATCGCCTGGCGTGCCTCGCAGTTCGAGATGGTCGACGGCGGCTCGGTGAACTTCACCTTCGCCAGCCAGTCCATCCCGATGCCCTACGTCCTGCTCCGCGACCGAGGGACCGGCGCCGAGTTCTGGGTGATCTCCATCCACACCTCTGCGGGCGGCCTCGAGGGCGAGCGCGACTCCGCCACGGCCATCGCGATCTCGCTGATGCAGCGACTCCGGGCGGAGTCGGGCAAGGCGGTGCTGATCGGTGGGGACGTCAACGAGCACGAGGAGTTCTTCTACAAGGTGTGCCAGGCCACCGGCTCCCTCGCCGCCAACGGTGGTGGCGCCGGTTGCTCGCTGCCACCGCCCCCCTTGCGGGTGGACTGGATCATGGGTGGTGGCGGCGCCGGAGTTGCCTTCTCCGGCTACGTCCAGGACGGGGCTACTCTGGCCAGGATCAGCGACCACTACTTCATCCATGCAGCAGCCAGCGTCAACGATCCGGGGGGAACGCCATGACAGGCACCATGTCCAGGACCCGCAAGGCCACCATCGCCCTCACCCTCGCCGTCGGGCTGCTCCTCACCGCCTGCGGCGAGGAGGGGTCGGACACCGCCGAGGAGCCGTCGACCAGCGCGTCGTCGAGCACCCCGACGCAGGAGCCCAGCGAGACGCCCACCGAGGAGCCGACCGCGGAGGAGGTCGAGGAACCCACGGGCCCGGCCTGCGCCGACGTGTGGGTGGCCGGGGCGAAACTGCCCCGCAAGTACGACGGGTGCCTCGACGCCGAGAAGGACAAGTGGATTCAGGCCATGGTCTACAACTGCTCGTCCGGCCAGCACCTGGTCACCTACGGTCGCACCTTCTATGCCGCCAGGGGCGAGGTCGTGAACGAGTCGAAGACCCCCTTGGCGCGCAACCCGGAGTTCCAGAAGGTGCTGGCCACCTGCGGGGCATGAACCGCGCCCTGGTGGGCGCCTGAGTCAGCGTCGACACACCATCACTGGTGCTGGTGTGACTGATGTGAAAATTGAGTTAGAGTCAACCGTCGTTCGTCACGGGGAGTCGTTCCTGCTCGCATGCAGGTCAGGACGGTCCCCGGGGCACACACAAGTTTGTGGGGAACCAGCCGTGCGCAAGATCATCCTGTTCGTCGCGACCGCCTTGGTCGCGGTGTCCCTCTCCGGGGTCTCGACCTCCGCGTCGGCGACGCCCGACCACTACGTGCCCAGGACGGGCCCGGCCTTCAACAACCCCTATGGCAAGACGAAGGCCGTGCGCCGGCTGATCAGCCAGGTCAACCGCACGATCGACTCGGTGCCGCGGGGTGGCCAGATCCGCATCTCCGCGTGGAACGTGCGCAGCGGCAACATCGCCAACGCCCTGATCCGCGCACACCGTCGCAAGGTCAGCGTGCAGGTGGTCATGGATCGGGCCAACTGGAACCCCAACAACCCCAACGTCGACGCCCGCCGTCTCGCCACCGCGCTCAAGGTCGGCAACAAGAACCGCCCGAAGTCGAAGAAGAGCTTCGTGCGCCGTTGCATCAGCTCCTGCCGCGGCAAGGCCGGCATCCCTCACTCCAAGTTCTTCCTCTTCAACAAGGTTCGGGTGAAGAAGAACAAGAAGGTCAAGACGGTGCGATGGGTGGCCATGTACGGCTCCTACAACGCCACCGAGCTCGGCGCCACCATCCAGTGGAACGACCTCTACACGGTCAAGAACCAGGAGGAGCGCTACCGCAACTTCCTCGACGTGTTCGACCAGATGGCGCGGGACAAGCCGCTCAAGAACCCGGTCACCGGCTTCGACGACGGCGTGACCGGCACCGCGTTCTACCCCTATGTCGGCAAGGGCGCCACCGGTGACCCGATCATGGAGGTCCTCAACACGATCTCCTGCACGGGCGCCGCCACCTCCGGCGGCAAGACCCGGATCCGGATCGCCCAGACGTCGATGTACGGCGACCGTGGCCTCGCGCTGGCCCGCAAGATCGCGCAGCTCCAGCGCCAGGGCTGCAACATCCGGCTCGTCTACGCGATGTTCGGCACCCAGGTGCTGAAGATCATGCGCGCGGCCAAGGTGCCGCTGACCCACCTGGCCTACGACAACAACGAGGACGGTCTCTACGACCGCTACGTCCACATGAAGACGATGGCCGTCAGCGGCAACGTCGCGGGCAACCCCGGCGCCAAGATCACCTGGAACGGCTCGGCCAACTGGACCTCGGTGGCGCTGGCCAGCGACGAGGTGGTCGGCGTGGTCCGCAAGAAGTGGGTCACCAACCGCTACATGCAGTGGATCGACTACATGTTCACCCACCGCCCGGCGATCTGGGGCCCCGAGCACGCCGGCAACAACGCCTACTCCCCGACCGGTCGCACCAGCATCGGCGGGACGGACGTCTTCACCACCTACGAGGCCCGCACGGCCGTGCAGGACGAGTACGACGCCCAGGTGGAGGCGCGCGCCGAGAAGCGCGGCGTCGACCCCTACGCCCTCATCAAGGAGGAGAACTGAGATGACCCCGATGCGTATCCGGTCCCGAAGGCTCCGCAAGGACTTTCCCGTTGCCGGGTTCGCACCCGTGGTCGCTCCGCTCGCGACGCTCGGCCTCGTCGCCGGTCTCCTCCTCGCTGCCCAGGCGCCCAGCGTCGCCGAGCCGGCGTCGACGGTCGCCGCCAAGCGGTCTGCCGCCTGCGTCGACCTCCTCGTCGTCGGCATCGACGGCAACGGGCAGGGCAAGAAGGACAAGCCCGGCCAGGTCGTGGCGTCGATCGCCAACAAGATCGAGGCCAAGGCCACCAAGCAGGGCCGCACCACGACGTTCAAGCGGGTCAGGCTGTCCACACCGGGCGCCGTCGTCGCGCTGCGCACGAAGAAGGGTCCCGCCGCGAAGGCGGTCTCGCGTCCGGGCCTGAAGAAGTGGAAGAAGCCGGTCCGCCGCGGGATCAAGGCCACCCGCAAGGTGATCAACCGCCAGCTGCAGTCGTGCTCCGAGCAGCAGGTGCTGCTGGTCGGCTACGCCCAGGGCGCGGCCGTGGCGCACCGAGTGCTCCAGGACCTCGACGCCAAGGACGTCCTGGCCAACGTCGCCGGCGCGGTCACCGTCTCCGACCCCTCCCGGGTGCGGAAGTCCTCGACCGGTCGCCCCCTCGGCTCGCCGGCGGCCGCGAAGAACTCCGAAGGCATCCTGACCCGGTTCACCCGCTCCGCGGGCGACGTCCCCGACCCGACGGGCACGTTCCGGGTCGTCTCGGTGTGCCACAAGGGCGACCTGGTCTGCAACCCGAGCAAGGTCTCGGCAGGCAAGGCACTCTCACTGTCGCTGTCCTACGCGTCGAAGAAGTCCCGCTCCACCATGCGGGCGGCCGCGGCCCGGGCCTTCGCCCAGGTCTCGCTCTGGCCGGTTCCGGCCACCGCGCAGGTCGTGGTCGCCAAGGGTCAGCAGATCTCCACGCAGATCGGTGTCGCGGGCGGTTCGCCGACCGCGCCGGCGGCCCGCTTCACACCGGTCTCGGTGCCCACCGGACTCAGCCTGAGCGAGAGCGGCCTGGTGACCGGGCGTCTCGATGCACCAGGCACCTACTCCGTCCAGTACACGATCGCAGGCGTCTCGCCCGCGACGACCTCGAAGACCGGCGTCCTGCAGGTCCTGGTCCGCGACCCCTCGAGCGGTGCCGCGGCCGGCGGCCAGTCCTCCTGCGGGGTTCGCGCCGACGCCACCGCGTGGTGCCAGGGCCGCAACGACTTCGGCCAGCTCGGGGACGGCACGACGACGCTTCGGATCAGCCCCGTCCAGGTGGCCGGCACCGGGTGGTCGCGGATCGCGACCGGCGGCAGCTTCACCTGCGGCGTCAAGCTCGACGGCACCCTGTGGTGCTGGGGGCTGAACAACTTCGGCCAGCTCGGCGCCGGCGACAAGGCCACGTCCGTCCTGCCGCGCCAGGTCGGCACCGCCGCGACGTGGCGCGAGGTCTCGGCCTCGTGGCAGCACGCGTGCGCCACCCAGGCGGACGGCTCCGCCTGGTGCTGGGGGCAGAACCAGCGTGGGCAGCTCGGCGCGGGCACCACCACCACGCGCAGCAGCGGCCCGACCCGCGTGCTCGGAGACCAGCGGTGGACGTCGGTCTCCGCCGGCGGCTGGAGCACCTGTGGCACCACCGCCACCGGTACGGCGTACTGCTGGGGCGACAACGCCTTCGGCCAGGTCGGCGACGGCACCATCACCAACCGCAACCGGCCGACAGTGGTCACCGGCGGCATCCAGCTCGTCCAGGTCTCGACGACGTGGGGCCGCGCCTGCGGCGCCACCCCGACCGGCCAGGCCTGGTGCTGGGGCGAGAACTCCAACGGTGAGCTCGGCAACGGCACCCGCACCAACTCCGCCAAGCCCGTGCAGGTCAGCGGCGGCAACGCCTTCTCCTCCGTCGGCACCGCGGTGACCGCGTCCTGCGGCACCCGCACCGACGGCCAGGTGCTGTGCTGGGGCGACAACCGCTACGGCCAGCTCGGCCCGGCCGCCAGTGGCAGCGGCTCCTCGACCCCGGTCGGCGCCGGACTGGCCGCCAGCGGCCCCGTCACGGGCGGCTGGCTCCACCTCTGCGCCGAGGGCGCCGGGTGCTGGGGCGCCAACGAGGTGGGCCAGCTCGGCAACGGGACGATCGTCCAGGCGGCGATGCCCGCCGAGCCCGCGACCCCGTGGGGTCCCGGCACGGTCGTGACGACCAAGCAGGTCAAGAAGTGGAGCGCGGCCAAGATCGCCGGCAAGGCCATCAAGGGCCGGCCCGGCACCAGCGCGCGCGCGAAGCGTGGCTCCAAGCGGGGTCCGCTGTCGACCGAGGTGATGACCTTCAACATCCTCGGCAGCCAGCACACCGCACCGGGCGGCGCTCGCCCCAGCTTCGCGCCCGGCCGGGTCCGGGCCGAGTGGGCCAAGAACCTCATCAACCAGCGCGGGGCCACCCTCGTCGGCCTCTCCGAGCCGCAGCCCGACCAGATCACCTCCCTCGACGTGGCGACCAACGGTGCCTTCTCGATCTACCCCGGCAACACGATGGGCTACGTGGCGGCGCCGCAGTCGGTGATGTGGAAGGACTCCGAGTGGTCCTTCGTCTGGGGCAACACCGTCCAGATGCCGTTCATGAAGGACTCGCGTCCGCAGGCGCTCGTCCGGCTGCGCAACAACTCCACCGGCCGGGAGATCTACTGGATCAACGCCCACCTCTCGCCCGGCAAGATGCAGGCCGACCGCGACAAGGGCATGGACATCATCAAGCAGGTCGTCAAGCAGCTCGCTTCCGACGGCCTGCCGGTGCTGGTCACCGGTGACCTCAACGAGCACGCCAAGGCGTTCCGCCGCATCGCCTGCCCGACCGACCTCAACGCCGCAGTGGGCGGCGAGACCAAGGGCTCGACCTGCCGGCTGCCGAAGGCCATGCGGGTCGACTGGATCCTCGGACGCGGCTCGTTCGACAACACCGAGGTCAACCAGGGCGCCCAGGTGCGGCGTACGACGGACCACGCCGTGGTCTCCTCGCGCTTCACCGTGCAGTAGTGTCCCGGCTGCCCGCAGCGAGCAGCCGGGCGGCAGGGGAGGAGTCTCGATGAAGGCGAGCGTGCACCACGTCGACGACGACGGTCTCCACCTCGATCGCGGGTTCGACGGCTCCCTCGACGTCCACTTCGACGGATGGCGGGGCTGGTCCGTGGCGGTGGAGGACGGCGCCGACCCGGTGATGGTGCCGTGGCCCAAGCGGCTCCGCGCACGCCTGGACGGCACCTCGCTCGTGACCATCACGGTCGAGGAGGAGGAGGTCTTCCGCGAGGAGCTCACCTTCGGCAACGGCGAGGGCCGTGTCGAGCTGGTCGACCGCTTCGGCAACCCGGTGATCATCGACAAGTGGGGCCTGACCCAGCGGATCTTCGAGACCCGGCGCGAGGGCGGAGCGGTCGAGGCGATGACCGCGATGGCCGAGCGGGTCCTGGCGGTGATGCGCGAGGACTGCGGCATCGAGGGGTGGATCTCCTTCGGCACCCTCCTCGGCGCGGCCCGCGCCGGCAAGGTCATCGGCCACGACAGCGACATCGACCTGTGCTTCTTGTCCGAGAAGCAGACCCCGGCCGAGATGGCCGTCGAGATCTGGGGCATCGCCCGTGCCCTGGTCGACGCCGGCATCTCGGTCAAGCACAAGACCGCCAGCTTCATCACGGTCGTCTACGACGCCCCGGACGGCGGCGAGGACGGCATCGACATCTACACCTGCTTCTACGTCGGTGACCTGCTTCACGAGACCGCCACGGTGCGCGAACGGGTGCCCCGGTCGGCCGTCCTGCCGCTGCGCGCACTGGAGTTCGAGGGCCGTGACATGCCCGCCCCGGCCGACCCCGACCGGATGCTGGCCGTCTCCTACGGTCCCGGCTGGCGTGTGCCCGATCCGTCGTTTCGCCACCTGCCCTCGCGCGAGGTCACCGATCGCTTCGACGGCTGGTTCAGCTCGGTCATGACGCACCGGCGCGACTGGACCCAGTTCAACGGCCAGGTCGGCGCCGCGAGCATGCGCCCGAGCCCGTTCGCCCGGTGGGTGGTCGACCGGCTGGGTCGGACGCCTGACGCCTCCACGTCCGCCGGCTCCCTGCGCGTCCTCGACGTCGGGTCGGGCTCGTCGGCGGACCTGCGGGCCTACCACCGCGCCGGCTTCAAGGCGATCGGCTACGACTACGCCCATCCGGGCAGGCACGCGCTCGGCGGGCAGGAGATCGACCTGCCCTCCAGTGTCGGTCGCCGGGTCCTCAACCTCCTCGACGAGCGCGACGTGCTGACCGTCGGGGCCCTCGCCGCGCGGCAGAAGGGGCGCAAGGTCGTCACCGCGCGGCGCCTCCTCGAGGCGGTCCCGCCCCGGTCGCGCGACCAGCTGTGGCGCTTCGCCGCGATGACGCTCGCCGAAGGCGGCCAGGTCTTCGTCGAGGGCGTCAGCCGGTCGCCGCAGGCGTGCCGGCTGGAGCAGGAGCGCACCGGGTCGCCGCGACTGTGGCCCGTGGACCCCCACGCCGTCGTGGACGACGTACGCGCCAGTGGCGGACGGGTGGTGCACCGTGAGGGATTCGCGGCAGCCGCCCGGGCCTGTCGCACCGGCAGCCCGGCGCGGTGGCGGATGATCGTCGCCTACCCCGCACCGGACCACTCACCCCAGGAAGGTCGGACGGACCGATGACGCAGGTCGTGTACCTCCACGTGGGTGGGCCGAAGTCCGGCACCACCTTCATCCAGCAGGTGCTGGAGCACAACGCCGCCGCACTGGCGAAGGCCGGGGTGCTGGTCGTCGGCCCACGCCTGGAGCTGATCCATGCCGCGATGGCGGTGCGGGGCGACGCCCGCCTGGACGACCTCCCCGCTGCCGCCCGCGACGCCTGGGACCGGGTGGCCACGCAGGTGCGCGAGTGGGAGGGCACCTCCGCGATCGTGAGCTACGAGCTCTTCGCCAACGCCTCCGCAGAGCAGGTGCGCGCGGCGCTCGCCCGACTGGAGGGGCTCGAGGTGCACGTGGTCGTCTCCGCGCGCGACCTCGGCAAGGCGATCGCCTCCTCGTGGCAGGAGCAGCTCAAGTTCGGCCTCACCAGGCCGCTGGAGTCCTGGTCGCCTCCCCGGGAGGAGGCGGTCGACAGCGAGTGGGGCTGGCGGACCATGCAACCGGCCAACGTCGCCGCCCGCTGGGGCGCCGACCTGCCGCCCGAGCGGGTGCACATCGTCACGGTGCCCGCCCGCGCTGCCGGCGCGGACGAGCTCTGGCACCGCTTCGCCGGCGCGACCGGGATCGACGCGGTCGAGGGCCTCGACCTCGACGTGGCGCGGGTCAACGAGTCGCTCGGCGTCGTCGAGGCCGAGCTGCTGCGCCGGGTCAACGCCGGCATCGACGGTCGAGTCGCTGGCGGACGGCAGAAGTCGCTGTGGCTGCGCGACCTGCTCGCCCACACGATCCTGGCCCCGATCGGGCGCGAGCCGATCGGGCTGAGCGCCACCCACGCCGAGGAGGCCGCGGCCCAGGCCGAGTCCGCGATCGCGGCCATCACCGCCGCCGGCTACCGCGTCCACGGCGAGCTCGCCGACCTGCGTCCCACGCCCGTGGAGGCACGCCTGCCGAGCGAGGTGGGCGACGCCGAGGTGGCCGACTCCGCAGCGCTCGCGCTCGCCGACCTGCTGGTCTGGGCACGCGAGGCCGGCGCCGACGTACGCACGCCCGCCCCCGGTCCCGGCGCCGCGGACCCCGGCAGCCCCCGCGCGCGTGCGGCGTCCGGGGTGAAGGGAGCCGTGCGCGGGTCCATCGCCCGGCTCTCGATGCCCGTGCGCGATCGCCGGATCGCCCGTCTCGAGGAGCGGATCGCCGAGCTGGAGGGCCAGGTGGAGGCGTCCCGCGCGCTGCACCTGCGCGTCGCCACCCTCTCCGACGTGGTCGCCCAGCTGCTCCTGCCTGCATCCCAGCAGGACGAGGAGCTCACCATGCAGGCCCTGCGCTCCTACCGGGACCGGTCGCTGTGAGCGGGACCGGACGAGCCGGCCGGCTGCGTGACGGCGTACGACGACGGGTCAGCGACGCCACCGGCCTGGACGAGGTCGCGGACCTCACCGCCACGGTCGACTCCCTCGAGGTCGCGGTCGCCGAGAACCGCGCACTCGAGGTGCCGCTGGCCGCGCTGGTCGACGACCTCGAACGCGAGGTCGCGGAGGTGCTGTCGCGTCGGAGCGGCACCGGGATGGGAGCATGAGCGACATGTCAGCCCCGCCGATCGAGCTCTCCGTGGTGGTTCCCTGCTTCAACGAGGAGGAGTCGCTGCCCCGCCTGGTGGAGGTGCTCACCGAGCAGCTCTCCGCGCTCACGCCCGACTTCGAGGTCATCCTCGTCGACGACGGCAGCCGCGACCGCACCCTGTCGATGCTGCGCGAGGTGCACCGCCAGCACCCGCGCTTCCGCTATCTCTCGCTGAGCCGCAACTTCGGCAAGGAGTCGGCGATGCTCGCCGGGCTCAGCCACGCCCGCGGCGCCAAGGTGGCGATCATGGACGCCGACCTCCAGCACCCGCCGAGCCTGCTGGCGCAGATGCTGCCGCTGCTCGAGTCCGGTGAGTACTCCCAGGTCGTCGCCCGCCGCACCCGCACCAACGACCCGATGCTGCGCACGGCGCTGTCCCGGATCTACTACAAGCTGATGAACCGGCTGGTCGAGATCGAGCTGGAGGACGGGGTCGGCGACTTCCGGGTGCTCGACCGCCGCGCGGTCCGCGCGCTGCTCACGCTCGGAGAGACCAACCGGTTCTCCAAGGGACTCTTCGCCTGGATCGGCTTCCCGACCGCGGTCGTCGACTACGAGAACGTCTCGCGCGAGTCCGGAGCCACCAAGTGGCGGCTGCGTGACCTCTTCAACTACGGCATCGACGGCGTCGTGTCGTTCAACTACCGCCCGCTGCGGATGTCGATCTGGCTGGGCATCCTCGTCACGGTGGTGGCCGTGGGCTATGCGCTGTGGGTGCTGGTCGACGCGATCGTCAACGGCAACAGCGTCCCCGGCTACGTCACCACGATCTGCGCCGTCACCGCCCTCGGTGGCGTGCAGCTGGTCGTGCTGGGAGTGATCGGGGAGTACCTCGGCCGGATCTACGCCGAGACCAAGCAGCGTCCGCTGTTCCTGCTCAAGGAGTCCAGCGAGACCGACGCCGCGGTGACCAGCGTGCTGGGCCGCGAGCACGAGCGCCTCCACGAGCTGGAGGACCAGTCGAGCGAACGGAGCGAGCCGGCGTGACCGACTCCAGTCCCACCAGCCGCAGGCGCACGCCAACGGAGTCCCGCGCTGCGTGGGTGTGGCCGCTGCTCGTCGTCGTGGTGACCGCGGCCTACACCGCGGTCCCGTTCCTGATCACCGGGTGGTTCTACCAGCGCGGTGACACCGCTGCGCAGTTCGCCCCGACGTGGTGGCACTTCGGCGAGATGCTGCGCGAGGGCGAGTGGCCGCTGTGGCTGGACCCGCAGGCCTGGGCGGGCGGCAACTACGTCGCCGAGGCCCTCTTCGGGACCTACAACCCGCTCAACATGGTGGTGTGGCTCGCCGTGTCGCTCGGTCCCGACCTGGCGGTGTCGACCTACCTGGTCAAGGCCTCGGTGATGGTCCTGCTCGCGCTCGGCACCTACCTCCTCGCCCGGGAGTACGACGCCGTGCCCGCACCGGCCGCCGCGGTCGCGATCGCCCTGCCGTTCTCCGGCTTCACACTGTTCTGGGACGCCGGCTCGTGGCCGTCGGGCCTGATGGCCTTCGCCTACGCCCCCTGGGTGTGGCTCACCTTCCGACGCACCCTGCGCGGCGTGGGGAGCCCGTTCTGGGCGTTCCTCGCGGGGCTCCTCGCGGTGCTCAACGGCAACCCCTACGGCACCCTGGCCGTGATCACCGTCGGCGCTGCCCTCGTCGTCGAGGGCCTGGTCCAGCGCGCCTGGGGTGGCGTGGTGCGACTCGCGCTGGCGGGCATCGCGGTCGCGGCGTTCCTGCCACTGGTCTACCTGCCGCTGCTGGAGACCTCCGACCTCGCGGTCCGCACGGCGGGTGCGCTCTTCGAGAACAGCGGCAAGCTGCGCCCGACCGCCGGTGACCTGCTGGCGGCGAGCTCGCCGCTGCACACGCCGCCGATCCGGGCGATCACCGGTCCGATGATGGTGCCGGCGACGTTCCTGGCGTGGTTCGTGCTGCCCCTCCTGCCGTGGCTGCGCTGGAGCGCCCTGCGCCGACGCGGGCGCGAGTTCGTGGGGCTCGGGGTCATCACGGCCGTCTACCTCGCCCTGACCCTCGGCCCGAGCAAGCTGTGGCTCTTCCGGTGGCCGCTGCGCGTCATCGAGTACTTCTACCTCGGCGTCCTGGTCGTCTTCGCCGTCCTGCTCAGCCAGGGCCTGGCCAGCACGTCCC
This sequence comes from uncultured Actinomycetota bacterium, assembly GCA_963726515.1. Taxonomy (GTDB): domain Bacteria; phylum Actinomycetota; class Actinomycetes; order Propionibacteriales; family Nocardioidaceae; genus Nocardioides. Next base: position 448,700 of record CAVSCW010000015.1, on the reverse strand, counting down.
TGCGCCCACGCCTCGTCGGCACCGGCGCCGTCCTCATGTCCCTGGGGTGGCTCACGTGGTCGCAGGACCCCGCGGCCCTGCGCCGGGCCGTGGTCGGCACGGCCGTCGTGGCCGCGCTCACCGTCGTGGCCCTGGCCGCGCACCTGGTCGTGCAACGCACCGCGCTGGTGTCCCTCGTCGCGATCGGCGGGGTCGGGCTGGTGCTCACCCTGCAGGTGAGCACGTTCGGCGAGAACGCCAGCTCGCGCCTGTGGCACGTGCCGAGCGACGTCGCCGCCCTGCAGGACACCTTCGCCGACCGCGAAGGCCGCGTGATGCAGTTCGCCGACCTCAAGCCACTGCAGAACCGCGTGCTGAAGAAGAAGGGCCGGGTCGCCGAGCTCGAGCGCCAGTGGGACACCTACCTGCCCGGCAGCATGTACCACCCCGCCGGGGTCGAGGCGGTCAACAACTACACCGGCATGGGTTTCTTGCCCTTCACCCGGAACTTCTGCATGGAGTACGACGGTCTCACCCAGCCGTGCGGCTACCGCAACCTCTGGAAGGTCGGCGGCTCCGGGCAGCCCGCCCTCGCCGACCTGATGAAGCTCGACACGATCGTCGTGCAGCCCGCGCTGGCCAAGGGCGTCACCCCAGGAGCGGGCTGGATCGAGGAGCCCGCCGACGGCGAGGCCATCGTCCTGCGCCACGAGGGCGAGCAGCCCTACGCCGGCTCGGAGCTGTCGTGGGTCTCCGACGGCGTCGAGGTCGCCCGCGCGACCACGCGCAGCAGGCTGCACGAGTCGCTCGACGTGGTCTCTGCCGAGGACGGCGGTGAGCTGGTCTTCTCGATGCTGGCCTGGCCGGGCTGGTCGGCCGACCTCGACGGCAAGCCGTTGAGCGTCACCGGCAGCGACATCGGGCTGCTGACCGTGACCCTCCCCGCCGGCGCGAGCGGCACCGTCGACCTCAGCTACCGCCCGCCCGGTCTCGCCACCGGGTTGCTCGGTGCCGGTGTCGGCACACTGATCGGCCTCGGGCTGGCCTTCGTGGGCTGGCGGTCGTGGCGTCGTCGTCGCCCCCGGGAGAAGCCGTGGACGGCCGACGACCACGGCCCCCTGGAGCCCCGTGACGATGTGACATCACTCTCGGACGCAGGCCCTGCCCAGCCGTAGGAGCGCTCACTAGACTCCCGAGCGTTCCCCTCAGCGACCGCACAGGAGCCACCACATGCCTCGCCTCTGCCAGACCGACGGCCTCACCGAGGACCAGACCGAGATCCTCAAGGCCGTGCGGCAGTTCGTGGACGAGAAGATCATCCCGGTCGCCACGGAGCTCGAGCACCGTGACGAGTACCCGACGGAGATCGTGGAGGGGCTCAAGGAGCTCGGCATCTTCGGGCTGATGATCCCCGAGGAGTACGACGGACTCGGCGAGTCGCTGCTGACGTACGCGCTGTGCGTGGAGGAGATCGCCCGCGGCTGGATGAGCGTCTCCGGGGTGATCAACACCCACTTCATCGTCGCCTACATGCTGATGCACCACGGCACCGAGGAGCAGAAGCAGAAGTACCTGCCGCGGATGGCGACCGGCGAGGTCCGCGGCGCCTTCTCGATGTCGGAGCCCGGCCTCGGCTCCGACGTGTCGGCCATCTCGACCAAGGCCACGCCTGTCGGGGGGGACACGGGGGGCGGAGCCCCCCGTGAGTACGTGATCAACGGGCAGAAGATGTGGCTGACCAACGGCGGCAGCTCGACGCTGATCGCGGTGCTCACCAAGACCGACGAGGGTGATGACTCGGTCTACAAGAACATGACGACCTTCCTGGTGGAGAAGGAGCCGGGCTTCGGCGAGACCGCGCCCGGACTCACCATCCCCGGCAAGATCGACAAGATGGGCTACAAGGGCGTCGACACGACCGAGGCCATCTTCGAGAACCACCGCATCGGCGCCGACCAGGTCCTCGGTGGTGAGCCCGGCAAGGGCTTCTACCAGATGATGGACGGCGTCGAGGTCGGCCGCGTCAACGTCGCCGCCCGTGCCTGCGGCATCGCCCTGCGCGCCTTCGAGCTTGGCATCGCCTACGCCCAGCAGCGCGAGACCTTCGGCAAGCCGATCGCCGAGCACCAGGCGGTCCTGTTCCGCCTCGCCGAGATGGCGACCAAGGTCGAGACCGCCCACACCATGATGGTGAACGCGGCCCGGCTCAAGGACTCCGGCCAGCGGATGGACGTCGAGGCCGGCATGGCCAAGATGCTCGCGAGCGAGTACTGCAACGAGGTCGTCGAGGCGTCGTTCCGGATCCACGGCGGCTACGGCTACTCCAAGGAGTACGAGATCGAGCGGCTCTACCGCGAGGCGGCGTTCATGCTCATCGGCGAGGGCACCTCCGACATCCAGAAGATGATCATCGGTCGCAGCCTGCTCAAGGACTACAAGCTCCGCGCATAGGATCGCCGGCATGCCCGCCGGTCGTCTCGTCCTGCACGTCGGGGCGATGAAGTCGGGCACCACCTTCATCCAGTCACGGCTGTACGCGCACCGTGACCTGCTGCAGGAGCGCGGCATCCGGGTGCCGGGCCGGCGCCGGCGCAGCCAGGTCCTCGCGGTGCAGCAGCTGCTGCGCGGCGGCGGCCCGATGTGGGACAAGCACGCGGCGGCCGTGTCGCGCCACGACGGCGCGTCGGTGATCTCGATGGAGCTGCTCGGCCCGGCGCGCGAGGAGGTCGTGGCGACACTGCGCGACTCCGTGGACGCCGAGGTCGAGGTGGTCGTCACCGCCCGTGACCTCAACCGGTCGATCCCGGCGATGTGGCAGGAGACCGTCCAGAACGGGCGATCCTGGGAGTGGCACGACTACGTCCGCGGCGCCCGGACCGACCGCCCGAGCGCCCGGCCCGGGACCCCGGCGACGGAGCCAGGACGGGCGTTCTGGATCCAGCAGGACCTCGTGCGGATGGCCCGGACGTGGGCCTCGGTGTTCGGGCCGGAGCGCGTCACCGTCGTCACGGTGCCCCCACCGGGATCGAATCCCGAGCTGCTGTGGTCGCGCTTCGCCGCGGTCGTCGGCACCGAGCTCGCCGGACTCACCTCCGCGCCCGACCCCAACGAGTCCCTGGGCGCCGCGTCGGCGTCGGCCATGCGACGGCTCAACGAGCTCCTCGACGCCGAGGGCCTCCCGTTCCCGCAGGGCCACCAGCTCCGCAAGCGGCTGCTGACCAAGCAGGTGCTGGCCGCCCGCAAGTCCGCCGAGCCGGCGATCGGCCTCGCCGTGCTGCCGTGGGTCACCGAGGAGGCCGACGCCCAGCGAGCCGGCCTGGTCGAGCTCGGGGTGCGGCTCGTCGGTGACTGGGCCGACCTCACGCCCGTCGACGTACCCGGCATCGACCCCGTCACCCTCGACGACCGGGAGGTCGGCGAGGCCGCCCTGGCCGGGCTCGCGGGGCTGCTGGCCGCGCTGGTGCGGGCGGACGAGCGGGACAGCGACTAGCGGCCCGCTGCCGCCTAGACTCCGGGGCATGAGGGAGTTCCGCGCACGGGACGATGACCGCGACCGGTGCGTCGAGCTGATCGAGGCCGCCCATGCAGACGGCCAGGTGGGCGACGCCGACCGCGAGCTGCGCGTGGCCCGCGCACGGTCGGCGCAGACGCTGGACGAGCTGGAGACGCTGACGCGGGACCTCCGGCGCCCGGCCGAGGCCGGCGTCGTGGGCCCCGGTGCCCCGCCGCTCCGGACGAGCCTGTCGCCCCGGCGCGCGTCCCGGACCAGCGTGTGGGTCGGGGGCGTCGCCGTCGCGGTCGTCGGCGCGCTCGCGCTCGTCCCGGTGGGACTCCTCGCCGCCGGGGGCTCGGACGACTCGTCGTCCACCGTGCAGGAGGCACCGGCCGTGGTCGTGGAGGCGGCCGCTCCCTTCGAGATGGCGCCGGCGCAGGTGCGCCGGTTCGTGCGCGTCTACGAGCGGGAGTTCGAGACGCGCGACGCCCTCGAGGTGGTGTTCTCCCCCTCGCGGGTGAGCGTGGTGGCGCCGACGGGTGCGACGCGGCCCCGCGTGACGCGATGGTCCTACGACGGCACCTGGCGGCGAGACCGGGCCACGACCGCGGTGCCCCGCTCCGCCGAGGTCGTGGACCTCGGCGCCCTCGACGTGCGCCGGCTCTTCGCCAACATCGCGACGGCGAAGAAGGTGCTGCGGGTGCAGCAGGGCGAGCTGACCCACGTGGTGGTGCGCAGGCGGTCGGGCGAGGCGGCGGTGGTCAGCATCTACGTCGGCAACACGTTCAACGAGAGCGGGCACCTCTCGACCACGCCGGCCGGACAGGTGCTCCGCCGCGTCCCCTACCAGTCCTGACCGGCACCATGTCGGCAGTTCGGCTCGACAGCGGACTCGTCCACGCTCGGGCGGCGCGATCCCCGCGCGAACTGCCTTCCTGGTGTCGGCGTGAGGCATCCCACGTGACGGCGACGGCCACGGGGCGGTGCGTTGCGGCACGATGTGCGGCATGAGTCTCAAGACCGACCCGGGCCACTTCTTCGAGGACTTCACCGTCGGGCAGGTCATCGATCACGCCACCCCGCGCACGGTCACCGAGGGCGACCGGGCGCTCTACGGTGCGATCTACCCGACCCGCTTCGCGGTCTGGTCGTCCGCGGAGTTCGCCGCGGGCGTGGGGCTTTCCCCCCACCCCGTCGAGGACCTGATCGGCTTCCACATCGCCTTCGGCAAGACCGTCCCGGACGTCTCGCTCAACGCGGTGGCCAACCTCGGCTACGCCGAGTGCCGCTTCCACGTCCCCGTCGTGCCCGGCGACACGCTGCGCACCCGCTCGGAGGTCATCGGCCTCAAGCAGAACTCCAACGGCCGCACCGGCGTCGTCTGGGTCCGCTCGACCGCCACCAACCAGCGGGGCGAGGTGGCGATCGACTGGGCGCGGTGGGTGATGGTGCACAAGCGGTCCCTCGAGTCCCCTGCCCCGGAGACCGTCGTCCCCACGCTGGCGTCCTCCGTGGCGCCCGCCGACCTGGTGGTGCCCGCCGGCCTCGACCTCACGTCGTACGACGTCGTGGCGGCGGGCTCGCCGCACCTCCTGGGCGACTACGAGGTGGGGGAGCGCATCGACCACGTGGACGGCGTGACGCTCACCGACGCCGAGCACATGATGGCCACCCGGCTGTGGCAGAACACCGCCAAGGTGCACTTCACCACCGACGCGCGCCCCGACGGCCGCCGGCTCGTCTACGGCGGACACGTGATCTCGCTGGCCCGGGCGCTCTCCTTCAACGGACTGGCCAACGCCCAGCTGGTCGCGGCGATCAACGCCGGCGCCCACGTCGCACCCGCCTTCGCCGGCGACACCGTCCATGCGTGGTCCGAGGTCCTCGACACCGCAGAGGTGGACGCGCCCGGCGTCGGAGCGCTGCGCCTGCGGCTGGTGGCCACGCGGGGCCGCGACGAGTCGATGACCCTGCGCGGCGCGGACGGGACGTACGCCGACGGCGTGCTGCTCGACCTGGACTACTGGGCGTTCGTCCCGCGCTGAGGCCCGCGGGTGATCCGTCGCACGACCCGTCCCAGAGCGGTGCGTGAGCCACCTCCTGGAGCCTCGGAAGGTGGCTCGCCCACCGCTGCGGGGGTGGGCACGTCAGCGTCAGGCTCCGCCCGCGCCAGCAGCTCGGCGGCGAGGAACTCCTGGGCGAGCGCCAGCACCTCGGCGTCGGGTACGGCGTCGGGGTCGATGCCGTCGCCGGGCTCGGGGTCCGGTCGCAGGTCGTCGAGGTCGCCGACCACGTGCCACGCGGCAGTGGCGAGCTCGTCGACCATCCGGTTGCCGCGATCGACCAGCCAGGCGTGCATGTCGGGCGCGAGGGCGATCCGCTGGGCCGCCCGGCCACCGAGCCGGGGCCCCATGAACCCCTTGACCCGGCGGGAGAGGGCCACGTCGAGGTGGGCGTTGCGGAAGTGCGCGTTGACGCCGCGCAGGAAGGCGATCTCGGCCGGGGCGAGCGTCTCGTTGACCACCGGCGCGTCCAGTGACAGCCCGGTGTCGTCGATGTCGAGGAGCTCGCACGTGCGGCGCCACAGCAGGCCCGGGTCCGCGCCGGGGCGGGGGAGAGGTACGACGTGGACGCGCTCCGGCGGCACGTCGACCGCCCAGCGCTCGAGGATCCTCGGCACGTCCTGGTGGTGCCAGAAGTTGAAGGTCGGGTCGTCCTTGGCGACCCGGCGGAAGAACCTCCGGAGCGTGGTCGGCGACCCGTGCTTGACCCGCTGCTGCCACGCGCTCGGCACCTGGCGCACGAGGTCACGCGCGGTGACCACGAGGTGGACCTCCTCGGCCACCGTGCGCAGCCGGTCGATCGCGGCGCCCGCGTCCTCCCGCGAGGTCTCGACCAGCTGCTCCTGGGTGAGGAGCGCGTCGCCCTGCCAGGCGCCGACCTCGTCCACCACCCGGTCCCAGGCGCCGAGCTGCTGGTCGGTCATGGTCTCCAGCACGCCGGCGTTGGCGCGCACCACGGCGGAGGCCTGGAACTGGACGTCGGCCGAGCCGCCGGGCAGCAGCAGGCCCTGCCCGGCCAGGGCCTGCCGGTTGTGCCACCACAGGCTCTGGAGATAGGTGGTGCCGGACTTGGGGGTGCCGAGGTGCACGAACACGCGCCGCGCCATCAGCGGTCCCTCTCCATCGTGCGAGCCTCGATCATCCGCGCGACCACCGTCGTCGCCGCCGCGAGCAGCTCGCCGTCGGTGACCTGGTCGGGGGTGCGGCCCGAGCGCGGGTCGGCGGGCAGCAGGTCGTCGAGGTCGCCCGCGACGTCGTACGCCTCGGCGCGCAGCGTCGTGACCATCGCCTCCGACCGCTCGCGCACCCAGCCGGCGTGCTTGGCAGGCAGGACGAACGATTCCTTCGGGGCGCTGCCGGCGAGCAGGTCGCGGGCGAAGCTCCCCTTGGTGAGCCGGGTCAGCGCGACCGAGCGACGCTCGCGCGGCACGACCGTGTTGACCCGGCGCAGCAGCTCGGCCTCGACGATGCCGAGCGAGTCGTTGGGCAGTCGGGGCTCGGCGTCCAGGCCGGTCACGTCGACCCCCAACACGGCGGCCGTGCGCAGCCACAGCTCGTCGCGCGGCGCTCCGGAGGGAGGTACGACGACGAGGTGGACGCGCTGCGGTGCAAGGCCGACGGCCCAGCGCTCGAGGATGCCGGGGACGTCCTGGTAGCGCCAGAACTTCTGGTCGTCGCGGCCGCGGCGGACCGTGGCGAGGAACTTCCCGTAGGACTGGCGGGCGCCCTGCTTGACCCGCTGCTGCCACGCCGAGGGCAGCACGCGGCCGAGGTCGCGCACCGTCACCACGACGTGGACCTCGTCGGCCGCGCTCGCGAGGTCGGCCAGCGCCGCGGCGGCCGCCTCGGCGGAGGAGTCGGAGAAGTGCTCGTGGCTGATCAGCACGTCGCCGGACCACTCGCGGGTCTCGTCGACGAGCCGGCGCCAGACCTGGCGCTCGCCCTCCTCGAGCTCCTCGACGATGGCGTCCATGCCCTTGACGAGGGCGGCGGCGTGGAAGTGGTCGCGCAGTGCCGTGCCGGGCAGCAGCAGCCCGCGCTCGCGCAGCTCGTCGCGGTGGCGCCACCAGAGGTCCTGGAGGAACGTGGTGCCCGACTTGGCGGTTCCGCAGTGGAGGAACACGCGCCGGGCCATGGGGTGATCCTATGAGGCGCCGCGGACGGGCAGACTCCTCCCTGTGGCCTGGGATCGCGAGTTCTTCTACGACACCTATCCGCGGGTCGAGGAAGCCTTCGGCGCGCGCCTCGACGAGAGCCTGGCCCCACGGGACCCGTCGGTGCTGCTGCAGGTGGTGCGCGAGCTCGACCTGCCCCCCGACAGCCGCGTCGTCGACGTGGGCTGCGGGGAGGGTGCGCACGCGTTCCGGCTGGCGACCCACTTCGGCTTCCGGGTGCTCGGCATCGACCCGGTCCAGCGCCACCTCGACCTCGGCCGCGAGGCCCGCCGCGACGTCGCCCCGGACATCGCCTCGCGGGTCTCCTTCGAGCGGGGCTCCGCCACGGCGATCCCGGTCCCCGATCAGGCGCTCGACCTGGTCTGGTGTCGCGACGTGATGGTCCACGTCGAGGATCCCGGCGCCGCGTTCGCGGAGTTCGCGCGCGTGCTGCGCCCCGGTGGCCACGTCGTCAGCTATCAGGTGGTCGCCAACGACCTGCTCGGCGCCGACGAGGCCGACTGGCTCTTCGAGGTGATGGGCGTCGTTCCCGACTCCGCCGACCCGGCCGTGATCGACCGGGCCGTCGCCGATTCCGGTCTCGAGGTCGTCGACAGGATCGACCTGGCGAGCGAGTGGGGTGAGTGGTCGCAGGAGGACGACGGTCACGCCGGGCGGGCTCTGCTGCACCTGGCCCGGCTGCTGCGGGAGCCCGCGCGCTACCGTGCCGAGTTCGGCAGCGCGGCGTACGACGTCATGCTGGGCGACTGCCGCTGGCACGTCTACCGGATGATGGGCAAGCTGTCCGGCCGGATCGACGTGCTCCGGCGCCGGCGGCCCGACGCGTCCCGGCGATAACGGCTCGACCGGGCTTGACGGGTTTGGCAGGGTGGGCGCCGACGGACACGAGAGTCACGCGACACGAGGAGTACCCCATGGCTGACCAGGACCCCAATGCAGACCTGAAGGCGAAGATGCGGGAGGCCCTCGATCGCAAGAAGGGCCACGACCACCCCGACGACAGCGCCGGCTCCAAGGAGAAGGCCCACGGCTCGGAGGTCAACGACAAGAACGTCGCCAAGCCGATGCACCGTCGCAAGGCCGGAGGCGGCGGGGTCTGAGCGTGTCCGCCCCCGCCGGTCCCGAGCTGTGGGTGGTGCGGCACGGTGAGACCGAGTGGAGCCGCGACGGCCGGCACACCTCCACCACCGACCTGCCCCTCACCGACACCGGGGAGGCGGCCGCCACGGCGCTGGCGCCACGGCTGGCCGAGGTGGACTTCGACCTCGTGCTGACCAGCCCCCGCCAGCGCGCCCGTCGTACGGCCGAGCTGGCGGGGTTCGCCGGCGCCGAGGTCGACGACGACCTCGCGGAGTGGGCCTATGGCGACTACGAGGGAGTGACCACCCCGGAGATCCGCGAGACGGTGCCCGGCTGGACCGTGTGGACCCACCCCTCGCCCGGCGGCGAGAGCGCGGACGAGGTCTCGACGCGCCTGGACCGGGTGGTCGATCGGGTGCGCGAGCACAAGCGCTCGCTGGTCTTCGCGCACGGACACTCGCTGCGCGTGCTCACCGCCCGCTGGCTCGAGCAGCCCGCGGACGAGGGCCGGTTCTTCCGGCTCGACACCTCGACCGTGTCGGTGCTGGGATTCGAGCGCGAGACCCCGGTGCTGCTGAAGTGGAACAGCTGACGTGCGGATCGACCTGCACACGCACTCCTCCGCGAGCGACGGCACCGACTCCCCGGCCGACCTGGTGCGTGCCGCACACGCCGCCGGGCTGGACGTGGTGGCGCTGACCGACCACGACGCGATGTCCGGTTGGGCCGAGGCCTCGCAGGCTGCGGACGAGGTCGGCATCACGCTGGTGCCGGGGCTCGAGATCAGCACGGCGCTGCACCACCGCGGCGTCCACCTGCTGGCCTACCTCCCCGTTCCCGACCACCCGCCGCTGGTCGCGGCGCTGGACCGGATCCTGGCCGGGCGCACGGCGCGCACGCCCGCCATCGTCGGTGCCCTGCGCCGCCACGGCATCGCGATCACCGAGGACGACGTACGCCGGGAGGCAGGCGGGTCCGTCGCGGCGGGACGCCCGCACGTGGCCGACGCGCTCGTGAGACTCGGCGTCGCCTCCGACCGCTCGGAGGCGTTCGTGTCGTGGCTCAACCCGGGACGACCGGGATACGCCAACCGCTACGCCGCACCGCTCGAGGAGATGATCCCGCTCGTCACGGCCGCCGGGGGTGTCGCCGTGATCGCCCACCCGTGGGGTCGCCGCGGGGCGACCGTGCTGGACGAGTCCGCCCTGGCTGGGCTGAAGGGCCTCGGGCTCGCGGGCATCGAGGTGGACCACCAGGACCACAGCCCGGCCCAGCGCTCCGAGCTGCGCGGCATCGCGGCCGACCTGGACCTCATCGTCACCGGCAGCAGCGACCACCACGGCCTAGGGAAGGTCGACCACGACCTGGGCGTCAACACCACCGAGCCCGAGCAGTACGAGCGCCTCATCTCGCTGGCGGCCCGCCGGTGAGCGCTGCCGGTCGGATCCTCGTCGACGAGCGACCGTCACGAAACCCGGTCCTACCACTGGACCCTGCCCTCCGGGCGACACGTCACCACCGACCCGCTCACCCCCAGACCACCGCCCCCACCACCACGGCGCCGACGACCCTGACCGCCCCACAGCCCGACACCCCACCCGGTGCTCGGGCCACCGGCGCGCGATCAGTGAGCGAGATCGCCGGGCTGCCCGCCATCCAGGAACTGCGTGATCGCGGCCCAGTAGGTGGACGCGTCGGAGATGGTGGCGTGGTCCGCCTCGGGGAACGAGACCACGACGGGGTCAGCCAAGACCCTGACGAGTGCTTCGGTCCGCGCGGGGCGGACGACCGCGTCACGGTCAGCCCGCAGGACAAGGACCGGAGCCCGCACGTCTGAGGCGATGGCGGCGGAGTCCCACCGGTCCTGGATGAGCTTCGTCGCGGGCAGTCCAGGGAACAGGTCCTCAGCGGTGGCGACCAGGCTGTCGAACGGAGTCACGAGCACGAGGTGGGCAAGCGGCCTCCTCGTCGCCACGTGCACAGCAACGGCGCTTCCCAGGCTCCGGCCCACCACGTCCACCTGCACGTCCGGGTGACGTTCGGCCACGTGGTCGATCACGGCCAGGGCGTCGTCGCTCAAGGAGCGCTGGCTGGGAAGCCCGTCGCTGGCGCCATATCCGCGGTAGGCCATCAGGTAGGTCGTGTGGTCCGGGAACCGGTCCGCGAAGACCTCCTGCCAGACGTCGAGCCGCTCACCGTTTCCGCCGAAGTAGACCAGCGCCCGACCGCGACCGGGGTTGACCACCCAGCCGCGCAGCGTCGTCCCGGCCACGTCCAGCGAGTACGTGGTGGCGTCCGCGTCGACGCGCGTGCCCCGGCGCGGGTAGACGAGCTCCCGGACCAGGGGAGTCGCAAAGAACTCAAGCACCGCGCACCATCCGCCTCTCCAGCCGCATCCTCAACGGCGCCCGATCGACTGCGTCAGCCGCAGGGCGCGGTTGGGGATGGCCCTGGTGAGCGCGATGATCGTCTTGTACTGCGCGCCGGGGATCGAGTAGGCGCGACCCTTCTCGAAGTCCTTGAGCGACTTGCTGACGAGGAATTCCACGTCGAGCCACATGAAGCCGTCGCCACGGGTGACCTGCATCCGCTCGTGGAACTCGGTCTTCGTGAAGCCCGGGCACAGCGCCATGACCTTCACGCCGCGGGACCTGTACTCCAGGTGCGCCCACTCGCTGAAGCTGTTCACCCACGCCTTCGCGGCCGAGTAGGTGCCCCGCGGCAGGAAGGCCGCCACGCTGGACACGTTGATGATCCCGCCGTGACCGCGCTCGGCCATCGCACCGAGGGCGGCGTGGCTCAGCCGGAGCACGGCGGTGACGAGCACCTCGAGCATGGCGGTCTCGTCGTCGGCGGTGTTGTCGAGGAACCGCTTCTTGAGCCCGAAGCCGGCGTTGTTGACCAGCAGGTCGATCGGCCGCTCGCGGTCGGCGAGGCGGGACTCGACGCGGGCCAGGTCGTCGCGGTCGGTGAGGTCGGCCACCAGCACCTCGACCTCGACCTGGTGGAGCCGGCGCAGGTCCTCGGCCACCTGCTCGAGCCGGGTGGCGTCACGCGCGACCAGGACGAGGTCGTCGCCGCGGGCGGCGAGCTGCTGGGCGTACTCGTGGCCGATCCCGGCCGTCGCGCCGGTGATGAGGGAGGTCGTCTGGGAGGGAGGCATGGGCCCAGCATTTCAGGACGCGTCCGCCGTCCGCGACCCCGTCCTGCACAATGGGCCCAACATGAGCACCAAGACCTCGGGCACGGCGCCCGTCACCCTCGCCGTCGCCAACCAGAAGGGCGGCGTCGCCAAGACGACGTCCGTCGCCTCCATCGGGGCGGCCCTCGCCGAGCTGGGCCACCGCGTGCTGCTGGTCGACCTCGACCCGCAGGCATGCCTGACGTTCTCGCTCGGCATCGATCCCGAGGACCTCGAGATCTCCGTGCACCACGTCCTGACCAAGGGTGTGGACGCGCTGGAGACCATCATCGAGACCGAGGACGGCGTCGACGTGCTGCCGGCCACGATCGAGCTGGCCCGCGCCGAGGCCGACCTGCTGACCCGCACGGGCCGCGAGCACGTGATCAAGAGCGCGCTCGAGCAGCTCGCCGACGACCTCGGTGACGAGGCGTACGACTGGGTCCTGCTCGACTGCCCGCCCTCGCTCGGGGTGCTGACCGTCGCCGCGCTGACGGCCGCCGACGGCGTGCTGATCCCGCTGCAGTGCGAGACGCTGTCGCACCGCGGGGTCGGGCAGCTGCTCGACACCGTCCACGACGTACGCCGCTTCACCAACCGCGGCCTCGAGGTCTGGGGTGTCCTGCCGACGCTCTACGACGGTCGCACCAACCACGCGCGCACGGTGCTGGAGACGATCAGCGAGACCTACGACCTCGAGGTCGTCGAGCCGGCGATCCCCAAGACGATCAAGTTCGCCGAGGCCCCGGCGGCCGGCCGCTCGATCCTGTCGACGAGTCGCAGCAGCAAGGGCGCGCAGGCCTACCGCGAGGTGGCCCTCAACCTGGTGCAGCGCGCGGCCCGGCCCAAGGTCAGGGTCAAGGGCTCGAAGAGGGCAGCGAAGAAGCCCGCCAGCACGCGCTGACGGGCTTCGACGACTCGGCTCAGCTCTTCGGCGTCTCGACGGACGAGCCGCCACGCGTGCGCCGGCGGCTGCGGTTGCGCCGCGGCGCGTCGCCCGACCGCTCGCTCGGCCCGGAGCCCGAGGAGGCGGCCTGGCCCGAGGACGAGCCCCGACCCGAGCCGGAGCGCTCGCGGGCCGGGCGCTCCTTCTTCTCCACCGGCGCCGGCGGCACGATGCGGCCCTTGGTGCCTTCCGGGATGCCCTGGTCGTGGAAGAGGTGCTCGGAGGTGGAGTAGGTCTCCTGCGGCTCGGGGAAGGGCAGCTCGAGGGTCTTGTTGATCATCTTCCAGCGGTGCAGGTCCGCCCAGTCGACGAAGGTGATCGCGATGCCCGAGGCGCCGGCGCGGCCGGTGCGGCCGATGCGGTGGACGTAGGTCTTGTCGTCCTCGGGGCAGGTGTAGTTGATGACGTGGGAGACGCCGCGCACGTCGATGCCGCGGGCGGCGACGTCGGTGGCGACCAGCACGCGGATCTTGTCCTCGCGGAACTTGGCGAGCGCCTTCTCCCGGGCGACCTGCGCCATGTCGCCGTGCAGGGGCGAGGAGCTGAAGCCGCGCTCGGCGAGGTCGTCGGCGACCCGCTGCGCCTGACGCTTGGTGCGGGTGAAGACGATGATCTTCTCTGCGTCGTCGGCCTGCAGGATCCGGCCGATGATCTCGGGCTTGTCGAGGTCGTGGGCCAGGTAGATGAACTGCGCGGTCGCCGGCACCATCGTGGTGTCGTAGGACGACTCGGCGCGGATGTTCATCGGGTGACGCATGTGGATGCGCGCCAGCGAGACGATGGCGGACGGCATGGTGGCCGAGAACAGCATCGTCTGGCGGGTCTCGGGGGTCTTGGAGAGCAGCGTGATGACGTCGGGCAGGAAGCCGAGGTCGAGCATCTCGTCGGCCTCGTCGAGGACGAGCGCGTGCACGTGCGACAGGTCGAGCGCGCGGCGGTTGGCCAGGTCGATCAGGCGACCGGGGGTGCCGACGACGATGTCGACGCCGGCCTCGAGGGTCTCGAGCTGCGTGTCGTAGCCGACGCCGCCGTAGACGGTGAGCACCCGGAGGCCGAGGTCCTTGCTGGCGAGGTGGAGGTCGTTGGAGACCTGGAGCGCGAGCTCGCGGGTCGGGGCGACGATGAGGGCCTGCGGCTTGCCCTGCGGCATGTCGGCGTACGCCGGGTCGCTCGGCGCGACGCTGCGCTGCAGCACCGGGATGCCGAACGCGAGGGTCTTGCCGGTGCCCGTGCGGGCCTGGCCGATCAGGTCGGTGCCGAGGAGGGCGACCGAGAGGGTCATCTCCTGGATGGCGAAGGGGGTGGTGATGCCGGCGCGGTCGAGCGCGTCGCAGATCTGGGCGTGCACGCCCAGTTCACGGAAGGTGGTCACGAGGTGGTGTCGCTTTCGGAGAAGGAGTCGGATGTCCCACGCGTATGCGGTCAGCCACTCATGAAAGCCTTGCCGACCGCGCACATACAGGCGGCCACCGGCTCATCGCCAGCGGCTCGGTCACCCCGATGGTATCGCTAGGCTGATCGCATGACTGAATCGCCCGACGAGGACTACCGCCGCGCCGCCGTCGACCTCCTCGGAGCGATCGCCTACGGCGAGCTGTCGGCCTTCGAGCGACTGGTCGAGGACGCCAAGATGGCGCCCGGGATCGGCGACAAGATCGCGATCGGTGCGATGGCGACCGCGGAGTTCGCCCACCTCCAGAAGCTGGTCGCCCGGCTCGAGGAGCTGGGTGCCGACCCGGCCGAGGCGATGCAGGCCTTCCAGGTCAGCTTCGACAGCTTCCACGTGCACACCGCGCCCTCGGACTACTACGAGGGACTGATCAAGGCCTACGTCGGCGACGGGCTCGCCGCCGACTTCTACCGCGAGATCGCCGCCTACCTCGACCCCGAGACGCGCGAGGTGATCATCAGCTCGCTGGAGGACGCCGGCCAGACCGCGTTCATCGTCGAGCGCGTGCGCGCCGGGATCGCCGCCGACCACCGCCTCGGCGGCCGGTTGGCGCTGTGGGGACGCCGGTTGATGGGCGAGGCGCTGACCCAGGCCCAACGGGTCGCCGGTGACCGCGAGTCGCTCACCGCCCTGCTCGCCGGTGGCGTCGACCGACCCGGCCTGGACCTGGCTGCGCTGGGTCGGATGTTCACCCGGCTGACCGAGCTGCACGCCGCGCGGATGGCCGAGCTCGGCCTCGACTCCTGACCGGTCAGGCCCGGGAGTGGTGGCGACCGGTCGCCGTGGAGGCGATGACCACGAGCACTGCCGCCACGCCGACCTGCCAGACGTGACGCCACCAGTCGACCCCACTGGTGCTGAGGTCGAAGAAGAGGGTGTAGAGCCAGGTCCCGAGCAGGATCCCGCCGATGCCACAGACGATCGTGAGCCAGATGGGGATGTTGTCCTTGTCGCCCGGAGCCACGATCTTGCCCAGGAGACCGATGACGGTGCCTCCGACGAGGGCCCACAGGATGGTGCTCAGCATGAGGTTCCTTCCCTTGTGCCACCACGTGGTGACGCGTGTCGGACGGGTCCTCGGGCGGACCCGCCTGCATGATCACCCCGCGGTGCCTGCGCGACCAACGCGCCCCGCCGAACGGGACCGGGTCGGCTCAGCGGAAGCCGACGGTGCTCGAGGTCGGCGAGCCGAGCTCGAGGTAGGCGATCTTGTCCGCAGGGACGATGACGGTGCGGCCCTTGACGTCCGCCAGCCGCAGCACCCCGCTGCCGGCCAGCGCCTCGGCGAGCTGGGTCTCGATGTCCTCGGGCGTGCTGTCGGTGTCGAGCACCAGCTCGCGCTGGGCGTTCTGCACGCCGATCTTGACCTCCACGTGATGCTCCTTGCTGAGTTCTGGGGTGATGTTCGGGGGTGGTGTACGTCGACCACAGTGTGTCGGGTCGCTGGTCGTGCGCCGGTGGCGGTACGTCAGTGGTCGTCGGTCATGGGGTAGCCGCGGATCCCGCGCCAGGCCAGTCCGGCGATCAGCGCGGCCGCGTCGTCCTGCGAGATCGAGCCGCCGCCCGCCAGCCAGAACCGTGCCGAGACCTGGGCCATTCCCACCAGGGAGACGGCCAGCAGCTCGGACGCCTCGTCGGGCAGGCCGGTGTCGGTGCGGATCACGTCGGCGATCATCGAGGCACACTCGACGGTGACCCGGTCCACCCGCTCGCGCACGTCGGGCTCGCTGGTGAGGTCGGACTCGAAGACGAGGCGGAAGGCGCCCTCCTTCGCCGCGACGTAGCTGTAGAACACCTGCATCGTCGCCGCGACCCGGTCCTTGTTGTCCGACGTCGACGCCAGCGCCGCACGGCAGTTGTCGATGATCGTGTCGCAGGAGGCGTCGAGCAGCGCGAGGTAGAGGTCGAGCTTGCCGGGGAAGTGCTGGTAGAGCACGGGCTTGGACACCCCGGCGCGCTCGGCGATGTCGTCCATCGCGGCGGCGTGGTAGCCCTGGGCGACGAAGACCTCGAGCGCCGACTCGAGCAGCTGGACGCGTCGCTCACGTCGCGGCATGCGCCCGCCGCGGGGTCGCGGGGAATCGCTGTCGGGGTGGCCTGCGCTCACGGCGTGCTCCTGAGTACTCCTGAGTAGTGAGCACCGAGCCTAACGGCACCGGGACCCACGCCCGCGTCCGTATCGCGGGACGTGGCGTGGCGGGTGGGGACAGCGCGGGGAACATGGAAGCGGTCCCGATGGTTGTCCCGGGGTCAGTCGCAGTCCGATCCACCGAGGAGTCACCCGTGTCGTTCCCCGCTCTTGTCGAGCCGGCCGCCGAGCTCACCGTCGACGAGGTGCGCCGCTACAGCCGCCACCTGATCATCCCCGACGTGGGCATGACCGGTCAGAAGCGGATGAAGAACGCCAAGGTGCTCGTCATCGGCGCCGGTGGGCTCGGCTCGCCCGCGCTGCTCTACCTCGCGGCCGCCGGCGTGGGCACGCTCGGCATCGCCGAGTTCGACACCGTGGACGAGTCCAACCTCCAGCGCCAGGTGATCCACGGCGTCAGCGACATCGACAAGCCCAAGGGACAGTCCGCGCGGGAGTCGATCGCGGAGATCAACCCGCACGTGGAGGTGGTCCTCCACCCCGAGCGGCTCGACAACGACAACGTGCTCCAGGTCTTCGAGGGCTACGACCTGATCGTCGACGGCACCGACAACTTCGCGACGCGCTACATGGTCAACGACGCGGCGTACTTCTTGAAGATCCCCTACGTCTGGGGCTCGATCTATCGCTTCGACGGCCAGGCCTCGGTGTTCGCGCCGATGCTCGGCGAGGACCTGCCGTGCTACCGCTGCCTCTACCCCGAGCCGCCGCCGCCGGGCATGGTGCCCAGCTGCGCCGAGGGCGGCGTCCTGGGCGTGCTGTGCGCCAGCATCGGCTCCATCCAGGTCAACGAGGCCATCAAGCTGATCACCGGGATCGGGGACCCGATCGCCGGCAAGCTGATGATCTACGACGCGCTCGAGATGGAGTACCGCAAGCTCAAGGTCCGCAAGGACCCCAACTGTGCGCTGTGCGGCGAGAACGCCACCGTCACCGGGCTCATCGACTACGACGCCTTCTGCGGCGCCGTCTCCGACGAGGCCGCGGAGGCCGCGGCCGGCTCGACGATCTCGGTCGTCCAGCTCGAGCACATGCTCAAGGAGCGCGAGGCCGGCGAGCGCGACTTCCTCCTGGTGGACGTGCGCGAGCCCAACGAGGCCGAGATCAACCACATCCCCGGTGCCGTGCTGATCCCGAAGGGTGAGTTCCTCAACGGCAACGCCCTCGCGCAGCTGCCGAGCGACAAGCAGATCGTCATGCACTGCAAGTCGGGCGTGCGCTCGGCGGAGACGCTCGCGATCGTCAAGGGAGCCGGGTACGCCGACGCGGTGCACGTCGGCGGCGGCGTGGTGGCCTGGGTGAACCAGATCGATCCGAGCCAGCCGACGTACTGAGCCGTAACCCCTCCCGACGACTCTCGTTGGGAGGGGCATGAGACTTCAGACTCGGTTCCTGACCCTCGCTGCAGCCGCAGGCCTCGTGGCCGCTGCTGCCTCCACCACCGTCCCCGCGACCGCTGCCACCACGCCGGTGCGCGCGGCCTGGGCGCCGGCCGACACGGCCGCGATCCACCCCGGCGTGCAGATGTTCACCGACGGTGCCCAGTGCACCGCCAACTTCGTCTACACCGACGGCGCCGGCTCGACGTACGTCGGCTACGCGGCGCACTGCGCCGGGCTCGGCGAGGCCACCGACACCAACGGCTGCACCGCCGGCTCGCTGCCGCTCGGGACGAAGGTCGACTTCGTCGAGGGCGGCTCCCTGGTCACGGGTGGCACCCGGGTCGGCGGCGGCACGCTCGCCTACTCGTCGTGGCTGACGATGGCGCAGCGCGGCGAGACCGACGAGGACGCCTGCGCCTACAACGACCTCGCCCTGGTCAAGGTCGACGCCGCGGACGTGGCCAAGGTGAACCCGTCGGTCCCGTTCTGGGGCGGCCCGGTCGCCCTCAACACGGCCGGCACCACGCCCGGCGACACCGTCTACAGCTTTGGCAACTCGATCCTGCGCGGCGGCATCGAGCAGCTCTCGCCCAAGCAGGGCACCAGCCTCGGCACCGACCCCAGCGGCTGGACCCACCCGGTCTACACCGTGACGCCCGGCGTTCCGGGTGACTCCGGCAGCGCCTTCCTCGACGCCGACGGCAACGCGCTGGGCACCCTGTCCACGCTGGCCATCGCGCCCCTGGCGGGCTCGAACGGCGTCGGTGACCTCGCCCACGAGCTCTCCTACGCCCAGGCCCACGGCACGATCGCGGGCCTGAGCCTGGTGCCCGGCACGGAGCCGTTCAGCCCGATCCTCTGACCCCTACCCCCGGGCCCGCCTGACCCCACCGGGCGGCCCCCCTCGCATGGCGCGATCCCTTGTCCTAGGGTTCGCGCCATGCGTCCGTTCGGGGAGGTGTCGCCAGCGGTGCGCGCCGTGCTGGCGGTGTCGGCGAGCAGCCTGCTGATGGTGCTGGTGGCGTGGGCGACCCTGATCGGACCCGACGAGGTGTTCACCGGACCGGGCACGATCGAGCGGACCATCACCCCCACCGAGCGCACCTGCATCCCGGCCCCGACGACCGGCTCGGACGGCACGACCGAGGTGCCCGACAACCCCGAGAACCTACCCGTGTGCGAGGCACCCGACGACTCGCTCAACCAGGCCCGTGACCTGGTCCGCCAGGCGGACCCGCCGATGTGGGTCAAGGTCCTGGTCTGGACGATCGAGCTCCTGCTGGTGGTCGCGATCCTGGCGCTCGCCGTCCTCGCGGCCCTCCGGGCCAAGGAGCTCGTGCAGCGCCGGACCCGATTCGGGGGCGAGCGTCGTGCCGCCGAGTTCGCCACGCTGGGAGAGCCGGCTCGCGTGGCGGACGCGATCGCCGAGGACGCGGCGGAGCAGGACCAGCTCCTGCGCGACGGCGAGCCGCGCAACGCGATCGTGGCGGCGTGGCAGCGCTTCGAGGTGCAGGGCGCGCGTGCCGGGATCCCTCGCGAGTCGTGGGAGACCTCGTCGGAGTACGCCCTCCGCATGCTCGAGGTGGTCGAGGCCCACGACAGCGCCGTGCAGCGTCTTGCCGGCATCTATCGGGAGGCGCGGTTCTCCGAGCACCCGATCACCGAGGACCACCGGTCCGCGGCCGTCGAGGCCCTCGCTGCCATTCGCAGCAGCCTGGCGGTGGGGACATGAACGTGCCCACCATCACCCGCCAGTGGCGGCTCCGTCTCCTGGGGGCCGTGGTGCTGGGCGTCATCGGCTTCGTCGCCGCCCTCGCCCTCGACTTCGACCCGCAGCCCGCGGCGTACGTCGTCATGGTGGCCATCGTGAGCACGACCGCGTGGCTGGTGCTGGACACCATCGATGCCTCCGCGGCACGGTGGCTGCCCAGCCTGCGTCCGACGGGCGACCGGGTCGACGAGGCCACCTCCGACCTGCGACTCCTGACCAGCCACCAGCAGGCCAGCGTGCCCTCAGAGGCGTTGCGGGACCGGGTGGTCGCGCTGGCCAGGGCGCGTGATCCTGCACTCGCCGACGACCTGCGACACGAGCTCACCCCTGTGCGCCGGATGTCTCCGGCCGAGGTCGACCGCATCCTGACCCGAATCGAGGAAACCCGTGACCGAAGCTGACCCCCGAAACGCCCTGAGCGTCGCCGCGTTCGCCGAAGGCGTGCTCGACGAGGTCGGGCGCGCCGTCGTCGGCAAGCGGGAGGCGCTGACCCTCGTGCTGGCGGGCGTCCTCGCCAAGGGGCACGTCCTGCTCGAGGACTTCCCCGGCCTGGGCAAGACGCTCGCGGCGAGGTCGTTCGCCGGCGCGCTCGGGCTCGACTTCGCCCGCGCGCAGTTCACCCCCGACCTGCTGCCGGCCGACCTCACCGGGTCCTACGTCTATGACCAGAGACGTGCGGAGTTCGACTTCCGGCCAGGCCCGATCTTCACCGGCCTGCTGCTGGCCGACGAGATCAACCGCACCCCGCCGAAGACCCAGGCGGCGCTGCTGGAGGCGATGCAGGAGGGCCAGGTCACGGTCGAGGGCCAGACCCACCGGCTGCCCAGCCCCTTCCACGTGCTCGCCACCGCCAACCCGGTCGAGTACGAGGGCACCTACCCGCTGCCCGAGGCCCAGCTCGACCGCTTCCTGCTGCGGGTCGCGTTCGGCTACCCCAGCGCGGGGGAGGAGCACGACGTGCTCCGGCGCCGGCTCGACCGGCAGCGCGAGGAGGTCGACATCCAGCAGGTCACCGACGCCGCGGGGCTGGCGGCGATGCAGGCCGCGGTCGAGCGGGTGGTGGTGGACGAGTCGGTCGCCCGCTACTGCGTCGACCTCGCAGCGGCCACCCGCAGCCACGCCGACGTCCTGACCGGGGCCTCGCCCCGCGGCAGCCTCGGCCTCGTGCTGACGGCGCGTGCGTGGGCGGCGATCCGGGGACGCGACTACGTCGTGCCGGAGGACGTCAAGGTGGTCGCCCGGGCCGTGCTGTCGCACCGGGTCACCGTCAAGCCGGACCTCTGGATGACCCAGGCCTCGGGGCTGCGCGTGGTGGACTCCGTGCTCACGTCGGTCGCGACGCCACGGGCGCTGGAGGCCCACCGGTGACCACCTGGCGGCCGACACCGTCGCTCGTCCGGTCCTGCCTGCTCGCGTTCGGCGGTCTCGCCGGCGGTGTGGTGCTCGGCCTGGAGGTGCTGGTGGTGCTGGCCGCCCCGTTCGTCGTGCTGTCCCTGATGGGGCTGGTGGGGCGACCCCGCCACACGCCCCGGATGGACACCGGGATCGACCACCACCGCCTGCACGAAGGGCAGGGCACCACGTCGCGGCTGGTGGTCGACGACCTCCGCGCCGTCGAGCACGCGACGCGGGTCGCTGCTCCGGCAGCCCATGTCGTCACCCGGCCGACCTACGGCGCGTCAGGATCGCTGGTGGCCGACGGCCTCCCGACCATCGAGTTCAGTCCCCGTCGATGGGGGCGCCGGGTGATCGGCGCCGAGCGGGTGGCGCTGACCAGCACGTGGGCGGGCTGGCGCTTCGGCCCGGTGGACATGCCCGAGCACGGGCTGAGCGTGCTGCCGCAGACCGCGCCGTACGACAGCCGCGCGGAGATCCCGCAGCCCGACGGCCTCGTCGGCCGGCACCGGTCGCGGCGGCTGGGCAGCGGCACGGAGTTCGAGGGGATCCGGCCCTTCGCCGCCGGCGACCGCCTCAAGCGCATCACCTGGCCGGTCTCGCTGCGCACCGGTGAGCTGCACGTCATCACCACCCGCGCCGAGCAGGACGCGGGCGTGTGGCTGGTCGTCGACGGCCTGCGCGACATCGGCGTGTCCGGCGGCATCGACGGTGCAGCCAGCTCGCTGGACCTGACGGTCCGGGCCACCGCCGCGCTGGCCGAGCACCATGTCCGCACCGGCGACCGGGTCGGGCTGCTCGTGGTGGCGGCAGACCCGGTCCGCGTCCGGCTCGGCTCGGGTGCGCGGCACCTGCACCGCCTCCACGGCACCCTGGCCCGCGTCCGCACCGAGACCCGCAGCGTCGCCCCCGAGCGGCTGGACCTCGTGGCCGGATCCGGCAGTGTCGTCTACGTCCTCTCGCCGATGCTCTTCACCCCGCTCGTCACCGCGACGGCCAGCCTGCAGCGCAGCGGTGCCTCCGTGGTCGTCATCGACACGCTCGGCGACCGGGATGCCGGGGGTGACCGGCTCGCGCTGCCGGGTCTCGCCGCCCGGATGCAGAAGCTCGAGCGCGACGACCGGCTCCGGCAGCTGGCCGCCCTCGGGTGCCCGGTCGTGCCCTGGCGCGGACCCGGCACCCTCGACACCGTCCTGCACCAGCTGGCCCGCCGCGCTCGGGTGCCGAAGGTGCGGGCGCGATGACGTTCCTTCCGCCCGGCGCCACCGCTCCGGTGCTGGTGTTGCGTTCGATGCTGTTCGTGCTGCCGTGTGCTGCGCTCGCGTTGGCACTGCCCGAGGTCCCGCACCTCGGCGTGACGACGCTCGTGGTGCTGTGCTCGGTGTGGTGGGTGCACTCGCCCGACCACCCGGCAGGTGCGGTGTCGCTGCTGCTGGTGGCCGGGTGGTGGACCGCGCACGGCGTCGTGGACTGGCGGGTGCTCGTGGTCGGCGCGCTGCTCGTCGCCGCCCACGTGGTCGCCGTCGTGATGGCCTACGGCCCGGCGACCCTGGCTGTGGATCCGCATCTCGCCTCCCGGTGGCTGCGCCGGGGTCTGCTCGCCCTGGTGCCGATGCCCGTCACCTACGCCGCCGTGCGAGGGCTCGACCCACGCCTGGCCCCGTCGTGGGTCTGGATGGCTGGCGCCCTGGTGGTGGTCGCCCTGCTCGTCGCCACCTCGCGACTGACCCAGCCGGTGGACGAGTGACGACCGAGGAGGACCGCGAGCTCTATGCCGAGCTCGTGCTCCAGTGTGCCGAGTCGGTGCCGCGAGGACGTGTCACGACGTACGGGGCGATCGCCGACCTCGTCGGGCAGCGGCTGGGCCGCGGCGGCCCGCGCCTGGTCGGCAACGTGATGGCGCGCCACGGCGGCGCGGTGGCGTGGTGGCGGGTGGTCCGCGCCGACGGCTCGTTGCCGCCCTCGCACGACGACGAGGCCCGCCAGGCCTACCTCGAGGAAGGCACGCCCCTGCGACCGAGCGGTGCGGTCGATCTGGGACGCGCGTTCTGGGCCCCGAGCCTGCAGGCACAATGAGCCGCATGCTCTACACGGTCGCGCACGGACTCATCCCTCCGCTGGCCCGTGCGGTGTGGCGCCCGAGCGTCGAGGGACTGCACCACGTGCCGACGTCGGGCCCGGTGATCGTGGCGAGCAACCACCTCTCGTTCTTCGACAGCGTCGTCATCCCGGTCGTGGTGCCCCGCAAGGTCGTCTTCCTCGCCAAGTCCGACTACTTCACCGGCACCGGCGTGAGGGGCACGCTCACCCGGGCGTGGTTCGAGGGGCTCGGCATGCTGCCGGTCGACCGCGACGACACCAAGGCGGCGATCGCCAGCCTCGACACGGCCCTCGAGGTGCTCCGAGGCGGCGAGGCGTTCGGCATCTATCCCGAGGGCACCCGCTCACGCGACGGCCGGCTCTACCGCGGCCGCACCGGCGTCGCGCACCTCGCCCTCACCGCCGGGTGCCCCGTCGTGCCCGTCGGGCTGGCGGGCACCGAGGACATCCAGCCGGTCGGCTCCAACCGGCCGCGCCGGGCGAAGGTGACGGTGCGCTTCGGCGAGCCGATCCGCGTCGCGGGGGAGTACGACGACGTCCCCAGCGGTCGCGCGCGCCGCGAGCTCACCGACCGGATCATGACCGCCATCGGGGGCCTGACCGGCCAGGAGCTCGCCGGCGTCTACAACGAGCGCCCCACCCAGCCCTAGCGAGCCGCCGCGGCCAGCGCGGCGAGCGCCTTCGGGAAGATCTCGGCGGGCGGCGTGACGAGCCCGGCGCCGACCTGGCCGACCCCGGCGACGCGTCCGGCCATGCCGGTGTTGATCTGCGGCAGGATCCCGGTGCGGCAGACCTTGCTCACGTCGATCCCGGTCGGCGTGCCCTGGAACTCCAGGACGGGCACCGTCCAGCGCGGGTTCTCCGCGAGCGTGATCTCGTGCATCCGGCGCGTCGTGGCCAGCGCGTCGGGCACCGAGCCGCCGACGAGCCGGACGATCGCGGGCGCGGTGGCCATCGCGAAGCCACCGATGCCCGCGGTCTCGGTGATGGCCGAGTCGCCGATGTCGGCGTTGGCGTCGTCGGGGCCGAAGTCGCCGAGGAACAGGCCCTCGGCCACCTGGGCGGGCCCGGTGAACCACTCGTCGCCCGTGCCGGAGACCTGGATGCCGAAGTCGGTGCCGTTGCGGGCCATCGCGACGACCATCGTCGAGCCGGGGACGTCCCGGCCGGCGTCGAGGGCCAGCTTGCAGGCCGGCATCGCGAGGTTGAGGAAGAAGTGGTCGTTGCCGCCGACGAAGCGCAGCGACTCGGCCACGTCCTTGCCGTCGAACCCGGCGTCGGAGCCGCTGTCGACCATGGCCGGGGCGAGGTCGCGCAGGAGCATCAGGGTGCCGGCGCGGTTGCGGTTGTGGGCCTCGTCGCCCATCTGGAGCATCTGGGTGAGGATGCCGGTGACGTCGACCGGGCCGGACTCAGCGACGACGGCGCGGGTGGCGGCCTGCAGCAGCGGGCCGAGCACGTCGCCCATCCAGCGCAGCCGGGTGAGCACCTCGGGGCCGTAGGCGCCGTAGCGCAGCACCTTGCCGAGGCCCTCGTTGAGGGAGCAGTACGTCCGCCTGCCGCTCGCGCGGTCCTCGAGGACCCACAGCCACATGGACGGCGTGACGACGCCTGCCATCGGGCCGACCGCGCTGCGGTGGTGGCACGGCTCGAGGCTGACCGAGCTGCCCGACTCGAAGAGGGCGACCGCGTCCTCGGGGTCCTCGACGAGGCCCTCCAGTGCGGCGCCACCCATCAGCGCGCCGCGCATCGGGCCGGAGGTCCGGTCCCAGGTGATCGGAGGGCCGGCGTGCAGGAACTGGCCGGGCTCGAGGCCGAGGACCTCGGAGGCGGGCGCGACGTCGACGAGGTCGGCGGTGACGCCGAGCATCGCCTCGACGGCCTTCCGGTTCGCCTCGGGGCGGCGCGGGTCGATCGCGACCGCGGCGAGGTCTGCCTCGGTCCCGGGCATCGGGGGTCGCCAGTCGACGCGCTGCACGCCGACGGCCTGGCCGGCCACGGCGTCGGCGAACATGCCCGCGCCGACGGTGACGACGGTGGGCTCGCTCGTGGTCATGCCGGGGCTCGTCACGACAGTGCTCCGATCAGGTCGAGGGCGCGGCGGGTGGCTGCCGCGTTGGAGAGGTGGACCTCGGCGCCTGCGGCGACCAGGGCGTCGCGCTGGGCGGTGAGGTCCTGGGGGTCGAGGTCGGTGCCGACCAGGCTGATGATGACCGGGACGGGCCGGTCCGCGCGGGCCGCTGCGATGGCCGGTGCGAGCATCGCCGCCGGATCGGGTTCGGCACCGTGGCCGAGCACGAGGTCGAGGAGCAGCACGCCGGTGGTCGGGTCGGCGGCCGCCCGGGCGAGCTGCTCGTTGCGCAGCGTGGGGTCGATCATCGGGTGCGCCCGGCCCTGGGTCAGGGCGTCGTCGCCGAAGTCCACCATCGAGTGGTCGTCGACGAGCAGCTCGTCCGGGGCGAGCGCGAGGTCGTCGGACAGCGGGATGTTGCTGCGGATGGGGCCGAGCACCTCGGTGGCCATCAGCATCGACTCGTCGCACAGGGTGCCGCCGACGAAGAGCCCGCGCAGCAGCGGGCCGGTGGCGGGGCCGGTGTTGTCGGCGCCGTGGACCGGCCACGCGGGGGCGGCATGGCCCAGGCGCGCCAGGACCGCCTCGGCGACCGCCGTCAGGTCGCGCTGGCCGCGACCCAGCAGGCCGAGCTCGACCGGGGTGTCCAGTGCCTCCGCCTCGCGGCCCAGCGCCTCGGCGACCTCGGGTGCGGGCGGCTTGGAGACCACCACGACCAGGTCGACATCCGGGTCCGCGTCGAGCCGGCGCAGTGCCTCGCGGGTCGCGAGCCCACCCACGGCGGCGGACAGGTCACGACCACCCACGCCGAGCGCGTGGCGTACGCCGACGCCGTCGTGGCCCTGGCCGGCCAGCTGCTCCCCGGCGTGGTGCAACAGGGCGAGCAGCTGCTGGCAACCGGTGCCGGACGCGGCGACCAGCCCGATCCGTCCGGGGCGCACGGCGTTGGCGAAGCCGAGCCCGACACCGTCGAGGACCGCGGTGCCGCAGTCCGGACCCATGACCAGGGCGCCGCGCGTGGCGGCGTACGTCTTGAGCGCGACCTCCTCGGCCACCGGCACGTTGTCGCTGAAGATCATCACGTCGTGGCCGGCCTCGAGCGCGTCCATCGCCTCGAGCGTGGCGCTGGCTCCGGGCACCGAGACCAGGGCGATGGCGCCCGGGGCACCGTGGCGCAGCGCCGAGCCGGTGGTGCGCGCCGGTGCCACCGTGGTGTCGCCGGCGGACGGCCGGGTCGGGGTGAGCGCGGTGTCCACCGCAGCGAGCGCGGTCGCCACGTCGGCGTCGTCGTCGAGGCGCAACGCCACCACCATGTCGTTGGGGGAGGAGCCCGGCACGTCGAAGCCCATCCCCTCGAGCACCTCGAGGTTGAGGCCGGTGGCCATCGCCACCTGGGCGGCGACGACGCCGGGCGCGGACTGCACGGCCCGGCTGACCTGGAGCAGGGTGACCGAGTCGGCGTAGGCGCCGCTCCGGAGCTCGACGTGGTCCTTCATGCAGCACTCCCGGTGTGGTCGCGAATCGTGATCGAGGTCAGGGCCAGGCCCGCGCCGGCGAGCATGCCTGCTCCCGACGTGGCACCGACGGCCAGCAGGGCCTCGGTGGTCAGGGGGGACGGCTCGGCGAGCCAGTCGCCGAGCTGGGGCAGCACCTCGCCGCGCAGTGCGCAGTCGAGCAGCGTCGCGGACAACAGCGTGGTGACGGCCAGCCGGCGGCGTACGGCGGCGGCGAGCGCGTGGTCGGGACGGCCGGCGGCGACGCGCGCGGCGAACCACCCGGCGAGGACGTCGTCGCCGAGGGGCGTGAGCCCGGGGCCACGGCCCAGCAGCTGGTCGAGGTGGAGCGTGGTGAGCCGACCGTCCGACGGCAGGGACAGTCCGGCCGCAGACGTCACCCAGCGTGCGCGGTCGGACAGGGGGCGCTCGAGGCGGACGACGGTGGGCCCGGAGACGTCCGCGAGCCGGGCGATGCGCACCGGCTCGTCACCGACGTGCAGGGTGCCGTCCTGGACCCGGATCCCCGCCCGGGCGAGGTCGCTCAGGTCGGGGAGGGTGGACCACAGCGCGCAGGGCACGCGGGTCGCGTCGGCCGACACCAGCCCGAGGCACCAGCCGTCGAGGTCGACGTAGATCGCGCTGGGGCTGGCGTGCAGCACCGGGCGGGTTCCGTCCGCGGCCGCGGACAGCCGTTCCCGGGTCCGGGTCGGTGCTGCCACGGTGATCACTCCCCAGACGCTAGCGGCCCGTGGCACACTCCTTAATGTGAGAACTTGTCCAAGGAAGTAGGAGATGTGGGCCAAGACTTGATGAACGACCCGGAGGCGGTCGCGGCACTGGAGCGGGCCGACGCGCTCCACACGGCGCTCACGCACATCGTGCTCGAGGGTGGTGACCTGGCCCGGATCGCCGAGGCCGCGGGCGAGACGCTCGGCTACGGGGTCGTCTTCACGTCCACCGACGGCCGCGAGCGCGCGGCCCATCTCGACGAGGCCCAGCGGGCCGCGCTGGCCGACGCCGACCTGCTGGACCCGACCGGACGCCTGCGCGTGGAGCGCATCGACCCGGCCGGCACCCGCATCGGCGACGGCGAGGCACTCGTGCGCCGTGTGGTCGCGGCCGGTGTCGACCTCGCGCGACTCGTGGCGCTGCGCCCCGACGGGCAGATCCACCCCTCCGACGTGCACGCCCTCGAGCGCGCCGCGATCGTGGCTGCCCTGCTGGTGACCCGCGTCGAGGCGATCACGGCCGTGGAGAACAAGTACCGCGGCGACTTCCTGCGCGACGTCTTCCTGGGCCGCGCGGGGGAGGGGGACTACGTCGCCGAGCACGCGCAGGCATTCGGCTGGCACCTCGACCGACCCGTGATGGTCGTGGTCGCGGTGCTCGAGCCCGATGCGATCGCCGCGCTCGCCCCGACGCCGGAGGACCGGCGGGCGTGGCAGGACCGTTTCGCACACGCCTGGCGCCAGGTCGCCGCGACGGTCGACGGCAGCATCGCGTCCGTGGCGTTCAGCCGGGAGGTCGTCACGCTCGTCCCGGTCGACCCCGAGGGCACCGCGGCGGGACGCGGAGCCGTCGACCGGATCATCTCGGCGGTGCGAGGAGACCGGGGCGGGGGCCGGATCGCGTTCTCGGCCGGCGTCAGCCGCGTCGCGCACGGCCTCGGCGAGCTGCCGGAGGCCTACCGCCAGGCGCAGCGCGCCGTCGAGATCGGCCGGCGGGTGCACGGCGGGGGATCGGTGACTCGCTTCGACCAGCTCGGCCTGCACCGGCTGCTGGCACTGGTGCCGGACGGTGCGGAGCTGAGCTCGTTCGCGTCCGACGTGCTCGGGCCGCTGGCCGATCGCACCCCGGAGGCGGCCGACCTGCGCGAGACGCTGCAGGTGCTGCTCGACACCAACTTCAACGTGGCAGAGGCGGCACGCGCCCAGTTCTTCCACTACAACACGATGCGCTACCGCGTCGGCAAGCTCCAGCGGATCCTGGGCCCGATCGCGACCGACCCGCACCTGCGCCTCGACGTGGCAGTGGCGCTGCGGGCACTGGAGATCGTGGACTGAGTCGGGGCGGGCGTGATGGGACGAGGAGTGTCATCAGGTGAGGCCCTCGGGCGTCACTAGGCAGAAGGGATGTCCGACGGGATCGGCGTAGACCCGGAAGCCGATCGGCTTGTCAGACCCGTCCAAGAGCGTGCCCCCAAGGCCCAGGACCTGCCCTTCGGCGTCGTCGAGATTGTCGACGAGGATGTCGAGGTGCATCTGCTGGGGCGGTTCACCAGATGCCCAGTCGGGTGCGCGAAACCAATCCGTGCGTTGCAGAGAGAACGACGGATGTCCGCCGTCTACCGCGAGAGTCACCCAATCGGCGCTGTCCTCGACCCGCTCCGCGCCCAGTAGTGCCTCGTAGAACCAGAGCACGAGGTTCAGGGCAGTCGATGACAATCCCTGCGACCCGTCCGATCATGCCCGGAGTCTGGCTCGCGGATGACTCTGGGTCGTGCAGGCGCGCTCATCGGCAGTACCGCCTGAACCCGCAGGCAGATGTGGATGTTCGCAGAGGGGTCTGCGGGACGGTCGAGACAGCCGCTTGACTCTCGAAGCCCGACGAACGCCGACAACCAACCATGAGGTCGGCGCGTCCTAGCAAGGACCGTCGCACGCGACATACCGTCACCGACACGCTGCCCACCATCATCGGGGGGGCTCGCCCCAGGGGGAACCGTGCTTCAACGTTCGACCACACTCGTTGTCACCGCGCTCGTCACGGGGGCGCTGCTGAGCGCACCGTCATCGGCGGCTTCCTCCACTGCCCAGACCTGCCAAGGCCGACCGGCCACGATCGTCGGCACTGGCCCGGCCGTTCAGGGCACGCCGGGTGATGACGTCATCGTCACCGGCACCTCCCAGTTCACCTACGCTGTCGCTGGGAACGACCTGGTGTGCGTGAGCCCGTCCGCCGTGTACGTGTACGCGGGCGACGGCGATGACGTGGTGGACGCGTCCGAGGCTGGGGTGACACAAGTCAATGCCTATCTAGGTGCTGGTCTCGACCGCTACCTCGGGGGACCTGGCCAGAACTTGGTGCACGCGGACGGCACGGATGACACCGTGACAGACGCCGACTGGGCGTACCTGACGGTCACCGCGCCTGCGACCGGGACACCTGGCAGCTACACCGGTGGCGGGATCGCCGTCTGGTCCGTCGACCATGACGTGGAGATCGACCTGGACACCAACATGGTGACGGTCGGCGGGGTCCATGCGGCCAACCTGACTGGCATCGTCGGCGCGGGCGTAGTCGCGCCGCGCGCGGTGTTGCGAGGCAACGCCGAGGACAACTACCTATTCGGTTCGGGATGCGATGTGCTGTTCGTCGGGAAAGGCGGAAACGACACCCTCCGCGGTAGTTACAACGAGGACTCCCCCTAGCCCAGATCAAATCGGAGTGCGAGGGCATGAAAGCCACGATGCGTGGTGGATCCGGCGACGACAACATCCAGGGGTGGCTGGGCCGCAACCGGCTGGTCGGGAACGCAGGCAACGACGAACTCCAAGGCCGCTCCCGATCAGACGTGCTCCTCGGTGGCAGCGGCCGCGACGACCTCAGGGGCGGCAACGAGTCGGACGTGCTCCGCGGAGGCGGCGGACGCGACACAGCCGACGGGCAGAATGGCCGGGACCGCTGCGTTGCCGAACGCGAGCGTCGCTGCGAACGCTAGAACCACTGGGCTGACGATCGCCCTGGGCGCTCAGCGGCAGAAGCGCGCACATCGCGGCAGAGTCAGACGCCCAGTGAAAAGACCGTGCCCGTGGGCATCCGGTCCTTCGCACGCCTCTTCGACGGAGCGTCGTTGGCGGCGTACCGCATCAGGTGGCTGCTAGCAGAGGAACTCATGGGGGATCTGGGTGAAGACCAGATGATGCACCCAGGGTGCGAGCCAGGCGGCGGCTATCCACGGCCATCCACGTCGAGTGGTGACAGCGCCTAGCAGACCGGCGAGAGAGATCACAGCGGCGGCCAGAGCGGGCAGCACCACGGCGTTGAGGCTTACCGGTGCGCACAGCGGCATGACCAGCCACACGGTTGAGACCTCCAGCCCACCGCCGCCCGCTTCAGATCCGGCGAACACCGGGGTAAAGATGCTGAGCATGCCGGGCAGCCACAGGCCAGCCCACGCCATCAATGACCAGGTAATGGAGTGGCCCCTGGGGGCCTCGGGCCACAAGTAGCGGCGAGCGGTGTGCGTCACGAAGGGAAGAGACAGGGAGGCGAGGAGACCAAAGAACGGCACCGCGTAGGCGACGAAGACCAGCGTGGCGATGCCGGACAGCACCCCTGCCCGGGCAACACGGGCCGACGGGTTCGACAGGAGGGAGAGTGCCATGTATGCATCAAATCGCAAGACCCGCCGCCGACACCTCGGCACCCGTACTCATCTCGTCATGTGCGGACGCGCGGGTCGCGGCAGAAGCGGATGCCTTTTGCTGGACACGCATGTCGGGCCTGTACGTGGTCGCTGTCCAGCGCCATGCCTGACGCTCACGGTCTCCCGTGTCCGCACGGAGGGCGAACCCGCCTTGAACCCGACATGCGCACGTCGACTTTAGGTGCAGAGCCACAGTGTCCGCGACCGGGTTGCGGCAGACGTGATTCCTGGCGCAGGTGCAGTTTGAAGTCATTATCGGCGACGGCGCACCCGAGAGCCCGGCGTCCAGCGGGTGATCGACGTCCCGTCAGGGGTACTCACCGTCGGAGACGCCGAACAGGAAGACACTGTTGAGATCGGGCCTGGCCGATGGGCAGTGCAGATCGAGTGCGCCCCTCGTGAGAGTGCCGAGAAGGTCTGCGTCTGGCTCCGAGCCATGTAAGAACAGATGCACTCATCCCGGCATGAGAACGCCATTCCCAGCCCTGCGGGTCTCCGCCGAACAGGGGAGATCCCCGTCGGTTTCGGCCTAGTTGCGTCGGTGGAACCTGAGGTCGCCGTTGGGGAGGCGGTCGGTGCGGTAGCCGGTGTCGTGGACGCGGTGGTGGTGGTGCTGAGCAGAGCAGGATCGCGTTGGCGAGGTCGGTGGGGCCGCCGGTGTGCCAGGGGTCGGTGTGGTGGGCGTCGCACCAGGTGCCGGGGGTGTCGCAGCCCTCGGCGCGACAGGTCTGGTCGCGGATCAGGAGGGCCTTGCGCTGGGCGGGGGTGAAGAGTCGCTTGGCGCGGCCGAGGTCGAGCGGGAGGCTGTCGCCGCCGAGGACGGCGGGGAGGATCTTCGCGGTGCACGCGAGCCGTGCGGGCTTGGGCGGCGGTGATCCGGTCGCCGGTGAGGTCGTCGCCGGGCACGAGGCCGGCGCCGAGGAGGTCCGCGGCACCGAGCTGGGCCTTCAGCGACGCGAGGGGGATGGTGACGATGACGGTGGTGGCATCCCCGCCGTGGACGGGGAGCCGGGTGGGGTCGATGGCTTCGAGGAACTGGCACAGCGCTTGGCCGAGGCGTCGGGGGTAGGGCAGCCGGGTCACCGGGTCGGCGGCATTCGCCAGGTTCGCGCCGGCGGCGTTCGAGGAGCCGGCCTGCTGGCGGGGGTTGGCGAAGGCTTCGAGGTACGTCGCGAGGCGGGTGCCGATGGCGTCGGGCACGAGGCCGGAGATCCGGGTGGTGCCGTCGCCCTGGCGGCGCATCGTGAGCCGGGTCCGCTCGGCGGCGTTCTTCTCGAGGTCGGCGAGGCGGTCGGCCTCGGCCTGCTCGGCGATCTCGGGGGCGACGACGTCGAGGATCCGGCGGCCGAGGCGGCCGAGCTCCTTGGGCCCGAACTCCCCGGCATACGCCACCAGGTGGGCCTCGGCCAGCGCGACCGTCGCAGCATCCACCGATCCGGGCAGGGCGTCCAACGCCCGGCGGATGACGTGCGCCTGCGCGAGCGTCACGTCCCCCTCGCGCATCCCCGCCGCCAGCACCGGACGCTCGTGATCCAGCGCCGTGGCGAGGGCGAGGTCGGCGCGGGCGTCGGTGAACCGGGTCCGGGTCTCGTGCGCCAACCACCCGGCCGCGTCCTTCGCGGCCGTGGCGTCGGCCAGGTCGCCGGCATCGGCCAGGACCCGCAACCGCAGCTCCGCCAGCTGGCCCTCGGCACGGACCAGCTCACATAGGGCGGTCGCCTTCTCCTGCGTGGTCAGGAACGTCGGGTTCGCCCCCGCCACCCCCTTCAGCAGCGCCCGGACCTCGGAGGCCACGACCACGATCGGGTGCTGAGTCTGGGTCATTCTGGGCCTCCTTCCGACGACGGCTCTCACCTCACGCGCACGCGTGAGGCTCAACGGTCGTCGCTCCTGGAGGCCCGGTCAGCCGGACTATTACGTCACCCTCGCAACTCGATCCGCCGATCTCGGGATAGCGCACTGGTGACTTGTCCTGGTGGCCCGACGATCATTGAAACGTGACACCGACCCTACAGCCTCGATGCACTATTCGCAAGAGTGTTCTAACAACCGCTAGAGTCTGAGGATGGCCGGCGGGATGAACAGGGGAGCGCGCCCCGAGCGCCGCGAGAACCTCGCCGAACGCGTCGCCGCCACCCACGCCCGGCAGGCCGGCGACGAGCAAGCCGTGCAGATCCAGCCACCGCCGCTCAAGCACGCCTGGTACGCCGGCCCCTACGGTCGTCAGGCCGCCCTGCTGCTCGAGTGGCGCAACATCGAGGGCAGGTTCGACGGGCGCATCTGCGTGGCGGTCCCGGACGACGGCGGCTGGGCGATCGTGGAGATGTGGGTCGAGGGCGCCATGCTCTCGCCCGGTTGAGGCCGCTCAGCCCGGATGCCGTACGCCGAACCACTGCTCGGCCCCGAAGCGGCGAACCGTCCCGGGCGCTCGGGATCGCGGCGGCTGAGGCCCACCCACCCCACGAACCGTGCGTCGTGCGCCATCACGAACTGGCCGGGCCGGTCGGCGGGGACCTCCGCCATCTGCTTGACGGTCGGCCCGGTTGCGCGGGGAGGCCAGGACGGCCCGCCGAAGAACTTGTCGTCCCACCCGGCGTTCCTTCGGCAGATGTCGCCAGTGAGGGTGTGTGATGTGGCGCACTAGTTTGTGGTTTCTCGGGTACTCACCCCTGCGAAATCTGGAGGCTGTCATGTCGATGTTCAAGTGGGACGTGGTCGATCCCGCGCCCGGTGAGGTGGTGCTTCCGCACCAGCGCCTGCCGTGGGGCAAGACCATCGGTCTGGGTGCCCAGCACGTGGTCGCCATGTTCGGGGCCACCTTCGTCTTCCCCCTCGTCATGGGGCTCGACGCCAACCTCGCCATCATGTTCTCGGGTCTGTGCACGATCCTGTTCCTGCTCATCGTGCAGAACCGGGTGCCCAGCTACCTCGGCACGAGCGCGTCCTTCGTCGCCTCCGTCGCGGCGATCCGCATGCTCGACTCGGGCAACGACTCGTCGTACGTCACCGGCGCGATCCTGGTCGGTGGCCTCGTGCTGGCCGCAGTCGGCGTGCTCATCCACTTCGCCGGCGCGCAGATGATCCACCGGATCCTGCCTCCTGCCGTCACGGGTGCCGTGGTCATGCTGATCGGCTTCAACCTCGCTCCCGTCGTGGCCGGCATCTACTGGCCCCAGGACCAGTGGATCGCCCTCCTGACCGCGGCGTTCATGGTCTTCGCCGCCGTTGCGCTGCCGGGCTTCTGGTCGCGGATCGCGGTCTTCCTGGCCCTGATCTTCGGCTACGTCCTGTCCTTCTTCGCCGACCTGGTCCTCGGCCCGATCACGTCCGTGCTGGGCGGGGCCACCGAGGCCACCGAGCACGACCGGGTCACCTGGGCCGGCGTGCAGGCTGCCGACTGGATCGGCCTGCCCAGCGGCACGCTCGCTGACGGCGTCTCGGTCGTCCACGGGCCGTCGTTCTCCCTCACCGCCATCCTGCTGGTCCTTCCCGGCGTGATCGCCCTCGTCGCCGAGAACACCGGCCACGTCAAGGCCGTCGCCGAGATGACCGGCGAGGACCTCGACCCCTACATGGGTCGGGCCATCGGTGCCGACGGCCTCGCCACCGCATTCGCCAGCGCGTTCGGCGGATCGCCGACCACGACGTACGCCGAGAACATCGGCGTCATGGGCGCGACCCGCGTCTACTCCACGGCCGCCTACTACGTCGCTGCCGCGGTCGCCATCCTCCTGGGCCTGTGCCCCAAGTTCGGCGCGATCGTCAACGCGACCCCCGGCGGGGTGCTCGGCGGCATCACGGTTGTGCTCTACGGGATGATCGGTCTCGTGGGTGCCAAGATCTGGGTGGAGAACAACGTCGACTTCGGCAACCCGGTCAACATGGTCGGGCTGTCGGCCGGACTCATCGCCGGCATCGGTGGGGTCACCCTCACCTTCGGCGGCGACTTCGAGCTCGGCGGCATCGCGCTGGGCACGATCCTGGTCATCGTGTTCTTCCACATGGTCAAGGGCCGTGGTGGCGAGGGCGCCGGGATGGTCACCCGCAACATGAGCCACCCCGACTACGACGGCGGCGTCGACGACGTGGCCTCGGGAGGCTCCGCTCCGCGATGAAGCCAGCACCCTTCGCCTACCTGCGTCCGACCACCCTCGAGGAAGCCCTGACGGCCCTCGCCGGGGAGCCGGGGGCGAAGGTGCTGGCCGGTGGCCAGTCCCTGGTCCCGCTGCTGTCGATGCGGCTGGCCGCCCCGTCGATGCTCATCGACATCAACGCCCTGCCGGACCTCGGCCACGTCACCGTCTCCTCCGACGGTGACGCGGCCGGGGTGCGGGTCGGTGCCCTCGCGCGCCACGCCGAGGTCCTGGCCTCCGCCGAGGCCGCCGAGTGCCAGCCGCTCCTCGCCCGGGCGCTGAGCCACGTGGCCCATCCGACGATCCGCAACCGCGGGACGACGGTCGGCTCCCTGGTGCACGCCGACGCCGCGGCCGAGATGCCGATGGTGCTGCGGCTGCTGGAGGGATCCGTGGACGTCGCCTCGGTGCGCGGGCGTCGTACGATCCCGGCCGCGGAGCTGTTCATCGGACCGCTCGAGTCGACGCTGGCCCACGACGAGATCGCCGTCGAGGCGTTCTTCCCGGCGCTGCCGACCGGAGGCGGGATCGCCTTCGAGGAGATCGCCCGGCGTCACGGCGACTACGCCCTCGTCGGCGTCGCCGCGGTCGTCGGTCTCGACGGCGACGAGGTGAGGAGTGCCCGCGTGGGCTTCGTGTCGGTGAGCGACGTGCCCGTGGTCGTCGACGTCAGCGACGCCCTCGACGACCCCGCGACCGCCGCCCTCGCCGAGCTGGACCCGGCCGAGGACATCCATGCCAGCGCCGACTACCGCGCGCACCTGGTCAAGGTGCTGACGCCACGCGTGCTGGCCGCCGCGATCGACCACGCCCGCTCCCGGGCCGGAAAGGTGGTCTCGTCCCCATGAACGACAGAGCCTCCGAGGAAGTCCACGACGTCCGACTCCACGTCAACGGATCCGTCCACGAGGTGCAGGTGCCCGCGCGGCGGCTGCTCTCCGACGTGCTGCGCCACGACTGCGGGCTGACCGGCACGCACGTCGGCTGCGAGCACGGGGTGTGCGGTGCGTGCACGGTCCTGGTCGACGGCCGGCCGATGCGCTCGTGCCTGATGCTCGCGGTCTCGGCGGTCGACGCCGAGATCACCACGGTGGAGGGGCTGACGGAGGCCGACGGCTCCCCGCAGGGTCGGCTGAGCCCGGTCCAGCAGGCGTTCTCCGACTGCCACGGACTGCAGTGCGGATTCTGCACGCCGGGCTTCCTGACCACCATCACCGCCGGGCTGCGCGACAACCCCGACCCGTCCGAGGACGAGGCGCGGGAGATGATCGCCGGCAACCTGTGCCGCTGCACCGGCTACCAGAACATCGTGAAGTCGGTGCTCCGGGCCGCCGAGATCGAGCAGGAGCGAGGCAGCGCATGACCACCAAGCTCTTCGGCACCAAGGTCGCCCGCGTCGAGGACCAGCGCTTCCTGCGCGGCCACGGTCGCTACGTCGACGACCTCCTCCACGACGACCCGCGCCTGCTCCACGCCGCGGTGCTGCGCTCGCCGCACGCGCACGCGCGCATCACCGACATCGACGTCTCCGACGTGCTCGACGTCGAGGGCGTGCTGGCCGTCTGGACCTACGACGACCTGGCCGACGCGATGGCGGAGCCGCTGCCGTTGCTCATCCCGCACCCGACCCTGACGCACGGACGCACGCAGTACGCCCTGGCGAAGGACGAGGTCAACTACGTCGGCGAGGCGATCGCCTTCGTGGTCGCCGTCGACCGCTACGTCGCCGAGGACGCCGTCGCGCGGATCCGTGTCGCCTACGAGCACCTCGAGCCCGTCGTCGGGATCGCCGCCGCCCGCGCCGCCCGGCGCCTGGTGCACGACGACGTCCCCGGCAACGTCGGCGCGCGGATGGAGCAGGAGAACGGCGACGCGCGGGCCGCGATCGCCGCCGCACCGCACACGATCACCCTCGACCTCGACATCGAGCGGTCCGCCTGCACGCCCATGGAGGGGCGCGGCACGGTGGCCCGCTGGGACCCCGACACCAGCCGGCTCACCGTGTGGTCGTCCACCCAGACCTCCACCGGCGTCCGCGGGTGTGTCGCCGCCAAGCTCGGCCTCGACCTGGCGAAGGTCGACGTGATCACCCCCGACGTGGGCGGCGGCTTCGGCGTGAAGATCAACCACCCGTGGCCCGAAGAGCTGCTGGTGCCCCTGGCCGCGATGACGCTCGGGCGCCCGGTGAAGTTCACCGAGGACCGGCGCGAGCACTTCATCTCGTCCGCGCACGAGCGGGCGCAGGTGCACCACGTCGAGGTCGGCTTCGACGACGACGGCCGCGTGCTCGGTCTCGACGTCGAGTTCTGGCACGACCACGGCGCCTACACGCCGTACGGACTGATCGTCCCCATCATCACCTCGACCCAGCTGCTCGGCCCCTACAAGCCGCAGAACTACCGCGTCGTCTTCGAGTCGCTCTACACCAACACCGTCATCGTCACCCCCTACCGCGGCGCCGGGCGGCCGCAGGGCTGCTTCGTGATGGAGCGGACCATGGACGCGATCGCGGCCTACCTCGGCAAGGACCGCACCGAGGTCCGCAGCACCAACTTCATCCAGCCCGACGAGTTCCCCTACGAGCACGGTCTGGTCTTCCAGGACGGTCGCCCGCTGACCTACGACTCGGGCGACTATCCGGCCTCGCTGGCCAAGCTCAAGGCGCTGGTCGGATGGGACGAGTTCGAGCAGTTCCGCGCCGAGATGGCCGGTCAGGGACGGCGGGTCGGCATCGGCCTCGCGTGCTACGTCGAGGGCACCGGCGTCGGCCCCTACGAGGGTGCGCACGTGCACATCGAGACCTCCGGCAAGGTCAAGGTCGCGACCGGCCTCACCACCCAGGGTCAGGGCCACCAGACCGCGTTCGCGCAGATCGTCGCCGACACCCTCGGGGTGCGCTTCGAGGACGTCGAGATCACCACCGGCGACACCCGCAAGATGCCCTATGCCGTGGGGACCTTCGCCTCGCGCGCCGCCGTGATGAGCGGGTCCGCCATCCACCTCGCCTCCCTGCGCGCCAAGGAGAAGGCGCTGCGGATCGCGGCCGAGGCGCTGGAGGCCGACGAGTCCGACCTCGAGATCGCAGACGGGGTCGTCACCGTGCGGGGCACGAGCGCCTCGATCGACCTCGGGACGGTCGCGGTGCTGTCGAACCCGCTGCGCTACGCCTTCGACGAGGCGTCCAAGGCCGCCACCCAGTTCTCCGTCGGCGACCCCGGCAAGCCGCCGGTGGCCGAGGACGACGAGCCGGGACTGGAGGGCAAGGACTTCTACTCGCCCGAGCGCTCGACCTTCGCCAACGGCATGCACGCGGTGATCGTGGAGACCGACCCCGACACGGCCGAGATCACCATCCTCAAGTACGCCGTCGTCCACGACTGCGGCCACCTGATCAACCCGATGATCGTCGAGGGGCAGATCCACGGCGGCGTGGCGCAGGGCGTGGGCGGTGCGCTCTACGAGCGGATGGCCTACGACGAGTCGGGCCAGCTGCTCAACGCCTCGTTCATGGACTTCCTGATGCCCTACGTCACCGAGGTGCCGACCACGATCGACATCGACCACCTCGAGACGCCGTCACCGCTCAACCCGCTCGGCATCAAGGGCGCGGGCGAGGCCGGCGTGATCCCGTCCGCCGCGGTCTTCGCCGCTGCGATCGAGGACGCGGAGGGCTTCCCCATCACGGCGATGCCGATCTCGCCGTCCGAGCTGTTCGCGCTGCGCCTCACGCACGCCGACGACCCCGCAGAAGCCCACACGACGCTGGTCGAGGAGGGCGCCGAGCGCTCGTCACGAGACCCGTTCCTAGGAGATGACCCCTCATGAAGTTCACCGGCGAGAACGTCCTGGCCGCACCCGTCGACCAGGCGTGGGACGCCCTGCTCGACCCCGCCGTGCTGGTGCGCACCATCCCGGGGTGCGAGCGGCTCGAGGCGACGGGTGAGAACGCGTACGCCATGACGGTGACCGCGGGCGTCGCCTCGATCAAGGGCACCTACGCGGGCTCCTGCGAGCTGCGCGACCTCGTCGAGCGCGAGTCGCTGGTGATGAAGCTCGACGGCGCCGGCTCCCCCGGCACCATCGGCGCCACCGTCAACGTCCGCTTCACCTCCGAGGGCTCCTCGACGCGCATCTCCTACGACGCCGACGCGGTCGTCGGCGGGATGATCGGCGGGGTCGGTCAGCGCATGCTCACCTCCGTCTCGAAGCGGATGGCGGGCGAGTTCTTCGGCAACGTCGACGGGGTGCTGGCCGGTGGCGGCGTGGCGGCAACCGTCCCGGGTCTCGTGACAGGCGCCAGCGCGCCTTCCTCGACCAGCGGTGGCGGTGCGCCGGCGGCAACCGGTCAGGTCTTCACCGCCCCCGCTCCCACGGCTGCTGCCGGCTCACGCCAGGACTTCCTCACCGGCGTCGCCGTCGGCGCGGGACTCGTGGTGATCGGCGTCATCGTCGGAGGCGTGTTCGGTCGTCGTCGATGAGCGGGCTGACGGTCGACTCCACCGCCCGCGCCCAGGCCGCCGCCGTACGGTCCGGGGAGATCTCGGCCCGCGAGCTGCTCGACCTGCACCTCGTCCGCATCGGCGAGCGCAACCCCGAGCTCAACGCGATCGTCTCCCTCGACGAGGACCGGGCGCGCGCCGCCGCGACGGAGGCGGACGAGGCGCTCGCCTCAGGTGCCGACGTGGGTCCCCTCCACGGGCTTCCGTTCGCGGTGAAGGACACCCACGCTCTGAAGGGATGGCGCACGACCTACGGCTCGCCGATCTTCGCCGACGCGGTCGCCGACCACGACGACCTCCTGGTCGAGCGGATCCGCGGCGCCGGCGCGGTCTTCGTCGGGAAGACCAACGTGCCGGAGTTCGCGGCTGGGTCGCACACCTTCAACACCGTCTTCGGCGTCACCCGCAACCCGGTCGACCCGTCGCGCTCGGCCGGCGGATCCAGCGGGGGAGCGGCGTGCGCGCTGGCCTCCGGGATGGTGCCGCTCGCCGACGGCTCCGACATGGGCGGCTCCCTGCGCAACCCGGCGTCGTTCTGCGGCGTGGTCGGCATGCGTCCGTCCCTGGGCCGGGTGCCCGAGTGGCCGCTCTACAACCAGTGGGAGACCACGTCGGTGGGCGGGCCGATGGCCCGCAACGTCGGTGACGTGGCGCTGCTGCTGTCGGTGATCGCCGGTCCCGACCCGCGGTCCCCGCACGCGCTGGGCGAGCCCGGCGCGAGCCTGGCGCCCCCGCTCACCCCGGCTCCTCTGTCCGGTCTCCGGGTCGCGGTGTCGGTGGACCTCGGTGGCGCGCTCGTGGTCGACCACGGGGTCGCGGACGTCGTACGAGCCAGCGTGGGGCGGTTGTCCGACGCCGGCGCCGCCGTCGGCGAGGCCCAGCCTGACCTGTCCCTGGCCGACGACACCTTCCGCACGCTGCGGGCGTGGCACTTCCAGGCGAAGTTCGGCCGGCTGCTGGCCGAGAACCCGACCTCGTTCAAGGCCTCGCTGGAGTCGAACATCCGGGCGGGGGAGTCGCTGACCGGCGCCGACGTGGCGCGGGCCTACAGCCAGCGCACCGCGCTCTCGGAGACGATGCGGCTCTTCTTCGGCGACCACGACGTGCTGGTGCTGCCGACCTCGCAGGTGCCGCCCTTCCCGGTGGAGCAGGAGTTCCCCGAGGCGATCAACGGCCAGGAGATGCCCGACTACCTCGCGTGGATGCGCTCGGCATGGTTCATCACCGTCACGGGCTGCCCGGCGATCTCCGTGCCCGCCGGCACCACCGACGACGGGCTCCCGATCGGCATCCAGCTCGTGGCCCGCCACGGCGCCGACCGTCGGCTGCTCGAGGTCGCGGCGGCCGTCGAGGCCCTGCTCGCCTGAGCTCCCCCGGATAGTCCCCATCAAACGGGTTGCCTGATGGGATCGGGAAGAACCATGTGATGGGGACTATCGGGTGACACGACGAGCCCGGCCTGTGCACAGAACTGTGGACAACCGGGCCCAGGCTGGGGATGAACCGGGGTCGATCTGGGGACGACGCGCCGGAACCGGAAGTATGTGAAAAGTCTTCGCGGCAACCCCTTGTGGCACGCCCGATCCAGCGCGTAGAACTCTCCTTACGCAGCCCCGCAAGGGGAGGCGGGATGGCTCCAGAAGAATGGTCCACACGACGCAGATCCAGTTCGCTGGGGACGTGTCGCGGACGCCGGGTGATGCGGCGGCTGGGACCGGACGGACGGGGCGATCGACTGGGAGCATCACCTCGACCGGTCAACCGAAGGGCCCTTGGCGCTCATACCGCCGAGGGCCCTTCACCTATTTCTGCGCGCCCACCACTTGTTGCCCAAGAACGGCTCGCCCGTCGGCAACCTCTGCCGTGGTCGGTGCCACACCGTCCTCGGTTGAATCGTGCCCATGACGCAGCGACGGATCAGGATCGGCATCGACACCGGTGGCACGTTCACCGACGTGGTGGCCTTCGACGAGGACTCCGGGGAGCTGGTCACCACCAAGACCCCGAGCACCCCGGGCAACCCCGCCGACGGCTTCATCGCCGGGATCGAGAAGATCCTCGGCATCGTCGGTGCCAGCGGCAGCGACATCACCGCGGTCTCGCACGGCACCACGGTGGCGACCAACAAGCTGCTCGAGGGCAAGGTCGAGGCGCTCGGCTTCATCACCACCGAGGGCTACGAGTTCATGCTCGAGATCGCCCGGCAGTCCGTGCCGGACGGCTATGGCAACTCCTACTTCTGGGTCAAGCCCGACCGCATCGTCCCGGCCGACCGGGTCCGGACGGTCGGCGGTCGGCTCGACTTCACCGGCGCCGAGATCCGTCCCTTCGACGAGGACGCCGCGGTCGCCGCCGCGCGGTGGTTCAGGGACCGGGGCATCGCCACCATCGGCGTCTGCCTGATGCACGCCTATGCCAACGACGCGCACGAGCTGCGGATGCGCGAGATCCTTCGCCGCGAGCACCCCGACGCGATCGTGTCGATCTCGAGCGAGGTGCTGCGCGAGTACCGCGAGTACGAGCGCGCGATGACGACGCTGGTCGATGCGGCCGTGAAGCCCAACGTCAGCCGCTACGTCACCAACATCTCCGAGCGGCTGCTCGACTTCACCGGCGCAACGGTCGGGGGTGCCGGGGGGGCGACGGGGGGCGGAGCCCCCCGCTCCGTCCCGTTCTACGTGATGAAGTCCAACGGCGGCGTGCTCTCCGCCGACGAGGTCGTGCACCAGCCGATCACCACCGTCCTCTCCGGGCCGGCCGCCGGTGCCCTCGGCGCCGCGCTGATCGCCGAGGTCGCCGGCTTCCCCAAGATCCTCACCTGTGACGGCGGAGGCACCTCGACCGACGTGTCCGTCGTGCTCGACGGCGAGCCGACCCTCACCACCGAGGGAACGGTCGGCGCCTACCCCAGCAAGATCCCGATGATCGACGTGGTCACCGTGGGTGCCGGCGGCGGCTCCATCGCGTGGCTCTCCCCGGAGGGCACGCTCAAGGTCGGGCCGCACTCGGCGGGCGCCGACCCCGGTCCGCTCTGCTACGGCAAGGGCGGCACGCAGCCGACCATCACCGACGCCCACGTCACGCTCGGGCGGATCCCGCCCCACCTGCTGGGCGGCGAGATCCCGCTCGACGTCGAGCGGGCCCGCGCCGGCATCGCCGACCTCGCCGAACAGCTGGGCCTCGACTTCGAGAGGTGCGCCAGCGGGATCCTCGAGATCTCCGCCTGGAACCAGGCCAACGCCCTGCGTCAGGTCAGCGTCAAGCGCGGGCTCGACGTCCGCGACTTCATGCTGACGACCTTCGGCGGCTCCGGCTCGCTGCTGGCCTGCCGACTCGTCGACATCCTCGACCTGGCGGGCGTCGTCGTACCTCCCAACCCGGGCAACGTCAGCGCCTTCGGCCTGCTCACCGTCGACGTGAAGAACGACTACGTCCAGACCCACGTCGCCAAGGAGTCGGTGCTCGACCACGCCGCCGTGCAGTCGATCCTCGACACCCTCACCGACCGGGCGCGCGAGGCGCTCGACAAGGAGGGCTTCGCCGCCTCCGAGCACCGCTTCCAGCGCACCATCGACGTGAGGTACGTCGGCCAGGCCTTCGAGGTGCGGGTCGCCGCCCCTGAGGGCACCGTCGACGCGACGTACGTCGAGCGGGTGGCCGACGCCTTCCACGCCGACCACCGCCAGCTCTACGGCTATGACTTCCGCGGCGACCCCACCCAGCAGGTCGAGTGGGTCAACCTGCGCGTGACCGGCATCGGCCCGATCACGCGACCGGAGATCCCCAAGCTCGGTGCCTCGTCGGTCGAGGAAGGACGGAGTCCTGTCACGAGACCCGTCTGCTTCGACCCCGACGAGGGCTACATCGACACCCCGGTGATCTGGCGCGGCACCCTCGGTGCCGGCGACGTCTTCACCGGCCCCGCGATCGTGGAGGAGTTCGGCTCCACCATCCCGGTCCATCCGGGTTTCGTGGTCCAGGTCGACGACTGGGCCAACCTCGTGATCCGCAAGGCAAGCGACCAGGAGAACGCCTCATGAGCACGATCCACGACACGACCGTCGACCCGGCGTACGTCACCGCAAAGCCGGTCAACCCGGCCGGCCTGCCCACGTCGTACTCCCACGGCGGGCGCCTCACCGCCGAGGGCTCGTCGGTCGACCCCATCCTCGTCGAGATCGTCCAAGGCACCCTCG
This sequence comes from uncultured Actinomycetota bacterium, assembly GCA_963726515.1. Classification (GTDB taxonomy): domain Bacteria; phylum Actinomycetota; class Actinomycetes; order Propionibacteriales; family Nocardioidaceae; genus Nocardioides. Next base: position 404,713 of record CAVSCW010000015.1, on the reverse strand, counting down.
CCAGTGTCGAGATGGAGGTCGAGACGGCCATCGGCCGCACCAGCCGCTCGCCGATGATCCGCGACGCGCACGACTTCCGCGCCGGCATCCACGACCGCCAGCTGCGCAAGCTCACCGGCCGCTCCTACAGCGCGCTCGTGCACCCGATCGTGCGCGACTTCCCGCTCGAGGAGATGCGCGAGGGCGACGTCTTCTTCCACAACGACGTCTATGAGTCGGAGGGCGGCATCGGTCACCTGCCCGACCTCTGCGTGACCGTGCCGGTCTTCCACGAGGCCGATGGGGTGAAGAGCGTGGTGGCGTTCGTGCAGGCCTTCGGCCACCACGACGACATCGGGGGCGCGTGCCCGGGCTCGATGCCCAGCGGCGCGACGAGTGTCTTCGAGGAGGGCCTCGCGGTCCCGCCGATCAAGCTGTGGGACGCGGGCGTGCCCAACAAGGCGGCGCTGCGGATCATGACGCGCAACTCGCGGATGCCCGACAGCCTCGCGGCCGACCTCGACGCCGAGTGCTCGGCGTGCCTGATGGGTGCGCGCAGGCTCAGCGAGCTGTTCGCGCGCTACGGCCGCGACGCCATCGAGACCTCCTTCGACGCGATCCTCGACACCACCACCGAGACCTATCGGCGCGAGATCCTGTCCAAGATCCCCGACGGCACCTACGTCTGGGAGGACTACGCCGAGCACGACGGCGTCGACGAGCCGCAGCTGCACACCCAGCGGATCACCCTGACCAAGGTCAGCGACGCCCCGGCCGACCCGGAGAACGGTCGTCCGGCCGGGCCGCGGCTGATCATCGACTTCACCGGCACCAGCGCCCAGGCGAAGGGGCCGATCAACCACTGCGGCGACTACGTCGGCGGCAACTTCCTCAAGAAGTGGCTCGCGCCGATCCTGCGCAACCTCGCCGACACCCCGGAGCGGATGGCCGAGCTCGACGTCAACGAGGGCATCGTCCCCCTGATCGAGATGCGCTTCCCGGAGAAGGGCACGCTGCTCACCCCGATCCACCCGGGCCCGACCAACGCCCGCACGTTCGTCATCCTCCGGCTGCTCGGCGTGCTCGCCGGCGTCGTGGCCAAGGCCGTCGACGGCAAGATGCCGGCCGACCAGGAGACGATCCGCTACACCGGCGTCTACGGCAAGGACCTCGAGGGCAACGACTACCTCATGCGCGAGGTGCTCGGCGGCGGCTCGGGAGGTCGCTACTACGCCGACGGCGAGGACACCATCCACGTCGTCCCCGACTCCCGCAACCTGCCGACCGAGTTCACCGAGTCGCGCTTCCCCTTCATCGTCGAGCGGCTCGGGCTCGCCGTGGACTCCGGCGGCGCCGGCGAGTTCCGCGGCGGGCTGGGCTACGAGAAGCAGATCCGGATGCTCAAGGACGCGCACTTCATGTCCATCGCCGACCGCTCGATCCTGGCCTGCTGGGGCGTGCGCGGCGGCAAGGCCGGCGCGCCGTTCCAGGTCGTCATCGACCCGGGCGGTCCGGACGAGCGCGAGGTCGACGCCCTCGCCGACGCCGAGGAGATCAAGGCCGGGCAGGTCGTGCGCATCCGTACGACGGGTGGCGGCGGCTGGGGCGACCCGCTGTCCCGCGACCCCGAGCTCGTCGTCCGAGACGTCGTCTGGGGCAAGGTCTCGGCCGAGGCCGCGCTGCGCGACTACGGCGTGGCGCTCAGCGGCTCGCGCGAGGACGGCACCTTGGGCTACGACGCGGACGCCACCGTCGTCGAGCGCTTCGGGCGTGCCGCGTGGAGTCGCGAGGACGACGCGTTCTTCGACCGCGGCCCGGGCTACGCGGCCCTCGCCGACGGCGCAGCCCATGCGGACGTCGACCGGATCTGAGGTCGTCGGCATGCGGGTCGCGATCCTCGGTGGCCACGGCAAGACAGGCCGTTCGGTGGCCTCCGCGCTCTCCGCCCGGGGCGCGGTCCCCGTGCTGATCGGTCGCGCCGACTGGGCCGACCTGCCAGGGGTCGTCGCCGGGTGCGAGGCGGCGTACGTCATCGCGCCCAACCTGCATCCCGACGAGCCGGCGTACGTCGCGCAGGCACTCGATGCGCTGGTCCGGGCCGGGGTCGGGCGCGTGGTCTACCACTCGGTCGCCTCGCCCTACGTGCCTGCCATGCCGCACCACCTCGCCAAGGCGCGCTGCGAGGACCTGGTCCGCCGCAGCGGCGTCGAGTGGACGATCCTCCAGCCCGGCGCCTACCTGCAGAACCTCGACCTGACCGGTCCCGTCGAGGTGCCCTACTCGCCCGACGTCCGCTTCGGGTTCCTCGACCTGGCCGACCTCGGCCGCGCAGCCGCGCTCGTGCTGACCGAGCCCGGTCACGCCGGCGCGACGTATGAGCTCGCGTCCCGTCAGGCGTCGGTGCGCGAGCTGGCGGATGAGGCCGGCGTCGCCGTCGAGCAGGTGCCGGACCCGGACATCCACCCCTGGCTCAGCGCGATGTTCGCCTACTACGACACCCACGGGCTTCTGGTCGGGACGCGGGTGCTGCGGTCCCTGCTGGGCTGATCGCCTCGCTGCGGACCAAGGGCCCGACCCCGGGGCAGTGGGGGATGCCATGATCGGCGGATGAGCGACGCCGCCACCTGTGCCGACCTGGGCGAGGCAGCCTGGCGGTGGGTGCTCGACCAGGTCCGGTGGGACGACGGCCCGTGGATCCCCGAGTCGGTGCCGCACGACGGGGGACCACCCGACGGGCGCGACGGCATGCACAGCGGCATCGGCGGGCTGGCCCACGTCCTGGCCGAGGTGCGGCTCGCCCGGCCGTGGACCGACGAGGAGGCCCAGCTCGCCACGGGCGTGGCCGACCGCGTGCGCACCGGCCTCGCCACGAGCACCTCCTACACCTATTTCGACGGCCTCGTCAGCGACCTCGGCGTGCTCACCGCCCTCCACGCGGAGGGCGTCGAGGGCGCCGTCGCCCGGCTGGCCGAGCTCGCGACCCCCGACGGGTGGGACCAGCCCTTCCTGGCCGTGCCTCCCTTCGCTCCGCACAGCCGCATCAACGACGCCACGCTCGGGACTGCCGGCAACCTCCTGGGCGCGGTGTGGGCGCACCGACACGGTGCCCGCGGTGCGGAGGACCTGGCTGCCCGTGCCGCCGACATCCTGCTGGCCGAGGCCGAGCCGACGCGCGCCGGCACCAACTGGCCGTTCATCCCCCGACGGTTCCTCGACGACGTACCGCTCGAGCGGCAGGTGGAGCTGCCGAACTGGTCGCACGGCCTGGCGGGCATCGCCGCCGCCCTCGCGGTGGCAGGAACCGAGCTCGAACGGCCCGACCTCGTCGCCGCAGCCCGCAGCGGTGCCGAGCACCTCGTCACCCTCGGGGACACGCGGGGCGGTGGGTTCGTGGTGCCCCACGCGATCCCGGCGCGACCGGACATGGACGAGGTGACCTTCACCTGGTGCCACGGTCCGACCGGCACCTCGCTCCTCTTCACCGCGCTCGAGCATGCAGGCGTCGACGAGGTCGCGGGGCAGACCCCGGCGCAGTGGCAGCGCCGTTGCCTGCACAGCATCCGCACGTCCGGGATCCCCGAGCGGCTGCGCCCGGGCTTCTGGGACAACGACGGGCGCTGCTGCGGCACCGCAGGGGTCGGCGACGTCTTCCTGGACGCGTGGCAGCGGCTGGGGATCGAGGACGACCTCGCCTTCGCGCAGGTGCTCGGCGACGCACTGGTCGCGCGAGCGGTCGTCGAGGGCGACCGGGCGTGCTGGCGCTTCACCGAGCACCGCAACGCCGACCCGCTGCTCCCGCCCGGCGTGGGCTGGATGCAGGGCACGGCCGGCATCGCCGCCTATCTGCTCCGGCTGGCGCGAGTCCTCGGCCAGGGACGGGAGGCGCCCGCCGTGGCGCGACTCGACACGTGGTGGAACCTCCCCGACGTCCACTAGGGCTCACAACACTTGCCAGCGAAAACCCTCGTTGTTGGCCGAAACTGCCGATGGGGAGGGGTGAGCCACGCCACTAGGGTCGAGCGCATGAGAGTCCTGCTCGCACTCGGTGGAAACGCCATGACGAACGCCGATGGGCGGGCGCGTCCGGAGGACCAGATCGCTGCCGCCCAGACAGCGATGGCCGCGGTCGCGGGGCTGCTGGAGCACGACCACGAGGTCGTCATCACCCATGGCAACGGTCCCCAGGTCGGCAACCTCCTGGTCAAGAACGAGCTCGCCGCAGGCGTCGTGCCCCCGGTCCCGCTGGACTGGTGCGGCGCACAGACCCAGGGGACCCTCGGCTTCGTGCTGATGGATGCCCTGGACCACGAGCTGGCCGTGCGCCACGTCGAGCGGCGCAGCGCCGCCCTCGTCACGCGCACGCTCGTCGACGCCGACGACGCGGGCTTCACGACCCCCACCAAACCGATCGGACGACACCTCCCCGAGGCCGAGGCCCGGCTGCTGATCGGCCACGGCGAGACCTGGCAGGACCGCGGTGAGAAGGGGTGGCGGCGCGTCGTCGCCTCGCCGGAGCCGCTGGAGATCCTCGACGCTCCCGCGGTGCTCGCACTGATCCGCGCCGGCTTCGTCGTCGTCGCCAACGGCGGCGGCGGGATCCCGGTCGTACGCCGTCCGGACGGCTCGCTGGAGGGCGTGGAGGCGGTCATCGACAAGGACCTCGGCGCGGCCCTGCTCGCCGAGACCACCGAGGCCGACGTGCTCGTCATCGCCACCGACGTGCCCAACGCCGTCATCCGCTGGGGTGAGCCGGACGCCGAGGCGCTCGGGTCGCTGACGGTGGACGAGATGCGCGGCCACGCCGCGGACGGCCACTTCGCATCCGGCTCGATGGGCCCCAAGGTGGACGCCGTGTGCCGCTTCGTCGAAGCCACCGGCCGCAGAGGCGTCATCACCAGTCTCGACCAGATCATCGCAGCGGTCGCCGGCCACGCCGGCACCGTCGTACTCCCCACGTCTGACCACTGAAAGGAAACCCAGCGCCATGTCTGCCACCCCCTCCGCCATCGAGGTCCGCAAGGTGCCCATCCACTCCGTGGCCGACGCCTCGGAGCTCACGAAGCTGATCGACGACGGCGTGATCGCCGCCGACCGCGTCTTCGCGATCATCGGCAAGACCGAGGGCAACGGTGGCGTCAACGACTACACCCGGATCATCGCCGACCGTGCCTTCCGCGAGGCCCTGGTCGCCAAGGGCGCCGACCCCGAGCAGGTCAAGGGCGTCCCGATCGTGTGGTCGGGTGGCACCGACGGCGTCATCAGCCCCCACGCCACCATCTTCGCCACCACCGACGTCCCCGAGGACGACCCCTCGCGCGAGGAGATGCGGCTGACCGCCGGCTTCGCGATGAGCGAGCCGCTGCTGCCCGAGGAGATCGGCTACGTCGCGATGGTCGAGAAGGTCGCCGCCGGCGTCAAGGTGGCGATGGAACGCGCCGGGATCACCGACCCGGCAGACGTGCACTACGTCCAGACCAAGACCCCGCTGCTGACCATCCACACCATCCGCGACGCCAAGTCGCGCGGCAAGACCGTGTGGACCGAGCACACCCACGAGTCGATGGACCTGTCCAACGGCACCACCGGCCTCGGCATCGCCGTCGCACTGGGTGAGATCGACATGCCCACCGACGCGGACGTGATGCACAACCGCGAGCTCTTCTCCTCGGTGGCGTCCTGCTCCTCGGGCGTCGAGCTCGACGTCGCGCAGATCGTCGTCGTCGGCAACGCCAAGGGAGTGGGCGGTCGCTACCGCATCGGCCACTCCGTCATGAAGGACGCGCTGGACGCCGACGGCATCTGGGAGGCCATCCGCTCGGCCGGCCTGGACCTGCCGGAGCGCCCGCGCACCAGCGACCTCGACGGCAAGCTCGTCAACGTCTTCCTCAAGTGCGAGGCGAGCCAGGACGGCATGGTCCGGGGACGCCGCAACGCGATGCTCGACGACTCCGACGTGCACTGGCACCGCCAGATCAAGGCGTGCGTGGGCGGCGTCACCGCTGCCGTCACCGGCGACCCCGCCGTCTTCGTCTCGGTCTCCGCGGCCCACCAGGGACCCGAGGGCGGCGGCCCGGTCGCCGCGATCGTCGACCTCGGCTGAGAAACCCTCGTACGCCGTCACGGCGGGGCCGGCAGGACACTGTCGGTCCCGCGTGATGGGGTGTCGTGCGTGAGCAACCCGTCCCACCACCCGGCAGCCGTGCGCTACCGGCTCGTGCGCCCCGACCGCGAGGTCACGGTGCCGGAGCTCGACGAGCACCAGCAGCGCGTGGTCGACCACCAGGGCGGCCCCCTGCTCGTGCTGGCCGGCCCCGGGACCGGCAAGACCACCACGCTGGTCGAGGCGATCGTTGACCGCATCGAGGTCCGCGGCGCATCGCCCGACTCGGTGCTGGCGCTGACGTTCTCGCGCAAGGCCGCCGAGCAGCTCCGCGACCGGGTCATGGCCCGTCTGGGGCGGACCACCTCGGCAGCGATGTGCTCGACGTTCCACTCCTTCGCCTACTCCCTGATCCGCGCCTACAGCCCGCCCGAGCTCTACGACGCCCCGCTCCAACTGCTCTCCGCGCCCGAGGCGGACGTGGTGCTGCGAGAGCTGCTGGCCGACAACCCGGAGTCGGTGACCTGGCCCGACGGACTCCGTCGCGCGGTCGGCACCCGTGGGTTCACCCGCGAGGTGCACGCGGTCCTCTCGCGAGCACGCGAGAAGGGGCTCGACGGTCCCGCCCTCCAGGCGCTGGGACGCGAGCACGGACTGGCGGAGATGGTCGCGGCCGGCCTGTTCCTCGACCAGTACCTGACGGTCCTGGACTCCCTCGGATCCACCGACCACGCCGACCTGATCCGCCGCTCGGTGATCGAGGCGGAGGCACACCGCACCGAGCTGCGGGCCCGCTACTCCCACGTCTTCGTGGATGAATACCAGGACACCGACCCGGGCCAGGTCGCGCTGCTGCGGGCCTTGGCCGGCGACGGCCGCAACCTCACTGTGGTCGGCGACCCGCACCAGTCGATCTACGGGTTCCGGGGTGCCGACGTGCGAGGCATCCTCGACTTCCCGGCCCAGTTCCCCACACGGGAAGGCGACGCGGCGCCCGTGGTCGTGCTGCGGCACACCCGCCGCTTCGGGCCCCGTCTGCTGCTCGCGGCCGGCCGGGTGGCCGGCCGGCTCTCGCTCACCGGCGCCATCGGGCCAGAGGCCCGCGACGCCTTCCTCTCTCCCGAGGCGGTGCCGGGGCCGCACGGCGACGGCAGGGTCGACGTGCTGAGCTTCGACACCGAGCGCGCGGAGGCCGAGCACCTCGCCGACCTGCTGCGCCGGGCGCACCTCGAGGACGGCATCGACTGGGCCGACATGGCGGTGCTGGTCCGGTCGGGTCGGGCCTCGATCCCGCCGCTGCGTCGCGCGCTGGCGACGGCGGGGGTGCCGGTGGAGGTGGCCGCGGACGAGGTGCCCCTGGTGCGCGACCCGGCCGTCGTGCCCCTGCTCGACGGCATGCGGGCGGTGGTCAATCTCGACAATCACGATGCCGACTCCTCCGGCTACCTCGACCCCGGTCGGGTCGAGTCCCTGCTGCTCTCGCCCCTCGGCGGGCTCGACGCCAGTGACCTCCGCAGCCTCGTGCGGATGCTGCGGGTGCGGGACAAGCGCCGCACCGCCGAGACCGAGCACTCGCCCCGCACCTCCCGCGACCTGCTGCGGCTGAGCCTCGTCGAGCCCGGATTCCTCGACGGGCTCGAGGGTGGGGAGGTCGACCGCGCCGCGGGACTGGCCGCGCTGCTGCGCACGGGCCAGGACCTTCTCCTCCAGCGGGCCACCGCCGAGGACCTGCTGTGGCACCTCTGGTCGAGCACGACGTGGCCCGAGCGGCTGCGCTCGCCAGGTCGACCTCGGCGGCGCGACCGCCCGCCGTGCCCACCGCGACCTCGACTCGCTGTGCGCCCTCTTCGAGCTCGCCGCGCGCACCGAGACCCAGCGCGACCACCGCGGGGTCGGGCCCTTCCTCGACAACCTCGTCGCCCAGCAGATCCCGGCCGACACGCTCGCCGAGCGGGGCACGCGCGGTTCGGCCGTCCGGCTGCTCACCGCCCATCGGTCCAAGGGGCTGGAGTGGGACCTGGTCGTCGTCGCCCACGCGCAACAGGACGGCTGGCCCGACCTGCGCCGGCGCGCCACCCTGCTCGGTGCCGACCGGATCGGCGTCACCGCCCACGGCAGTCCCGACCTCGTGCCGCCGGTCACCGCCCGGTCGTTGCTCATGGAGGAGCGCCGCCTCTTCTACGTCGCCTGCACCCGCGCCCGCCGGCGCCTCGTCGTGACGGCGGTGAGGTCCAGCGACGACGACGGCGAGCAGCCCTCCCGCTTCCTCGACGAGCTCGGCATCACCATCGACCACCGCGTCGGCCGCCCGCCCCGGCCGCTTTCCCTCGGTGGTCTCGTTGCCGAGCTGCGTCGTACGGTCGCCGATCCGGCCACCACCCCCGCGCTGCGGGACGCGGCAGCGCGCCGCCTCGCTGCCCTGGCGCGCGAGTCGGTGGGCGGTCGACCGCTGGTCCCGACGGCCGATCCGGCCCACTGGTGGGGCACGCGCTCCGCCACTCGTGCGAGTGTCCCTGTGCGGCCGGCCGACCAGCCGGTCCGGGTGTCGGCCAGCATGCTGGAGGCGATCGGGGCCTGTCCGGCGTCCTGGTTCTTCTCCGTCGAAGCGGGAGGTGTCACCGCCGCGCACCAGTCCGCCAACCTGGGACGCATCGTCCACGCGCTGGCCGAGGCCGTGGAGAAGAAGGAGCTCCCCGCTGAGGCAGATGCCCTCATGGCCGAGGTGGACGAGGTCTGGGACCGCCTGGCCTTCCGGACGCCATGGTCGCGCAAGCGCGAGCACGACCGGGTGCAGAAGGCAGTCCTGCGTTTCCTGGAGTGGCACGCCGCCAACCCGCGCGAGGTGCTCGGCACCGAGGTGTCGTTCCGCACGGTCGTGGAGATCGATGGCGTGCAGGTGCAGCTCAAGGGCTTCGCCGACCGCGTCGAGGTCGACGCGGCCGGCGACGTGGTGGTCGTCGACTTCAAGACCAGCCGCACGAAGCCGACCGGTCCCGAGGTCGCCGGCAACCTCCAGCTCGCGCTCTACCAGTACGCCGTCGACAGCGGCGCGCTCGACGAGGTCGCCGAGCGACCGGTGCGGTCCGGTGGCGCAGAGCTCGTCCAGCTCGGCCTGTCCGACGGACCGGTGAGCGCGATCGTCCAGCCGCAGTCGGCCCACGCCGAGGACGGCCGCGAGCGGGCCGAGCTCCGGACTCGGCTCGCCGACGCCTCGTCGTTGGTGCGTGCCGAGACCTTCCCCGCCCGGACCGGACCCCACTGCCGCTACTGCACCTTCACCGCGATCTGCCCTGCCCGGGGCGCGGGCTCGGTGACCGTCCAGTGACGACCGCGACGATCAGGCTGGGAGAGCCCAGCCGACCTGCAGGCGCTCATGGGCGGGTTCGCGCCCAGCGCCGAGCAGTGGGCCGCGATCACGGCGCCGTTGCACCCGACGGTCATCGTGGCGGGCGCGGGGTCGGGCAAGACGACCCTCATGGCCCAACGGGTCGTCTACCTCGTCGCGACCGGGCAGGTCCGGCCCGACGAGGTGCTCGGCCTGACCTTCACGACCAAGGCGGCGGCCGAGCTGCGCGCGCGCGTCAGCGCAGCCCTGACCACGGCGGGGCTCCTCGACCGGTCGATGGTCGAGGAGGGCGAGGACGTCCTCGAGCCGACGGTGGCGACCTACCACGCCTACGCCGCCACGTTGCTCACCGACCACGGGCTCCGCGTCGGCCACGAGCCCGACACCCGCGTGGTCTCCGACGCCTCCCGCTACCAGCTCGGCGCACGCGTGATCGACCGCTTCACCGGCTCCGTCGACTACCTCTCCGACCACCCCGCCACCGTCATCCAGAACCTCCTCGCGCTCGACGGCGCGATGAGCGAGCACCTCGCCGGCCCCGATGACGTAGGCCGGGTGGACGCCGAGGCCCGCGCGGGCTTCGAGCGGGCGCTGGCCGAGGAACGTGCCGGCAAGGACCGCAAGACCTACGTCGAGGCCATCGCCAAGGCGATCAACACCATCGACCGCCGCGGCGAGCTCCTGCAGCTGGTGGTCGGCTACCGCCGCCTCAAGTCCGACCTGGGGCTGATGGACTTCGGTGACCAGATCGCGGTCGCCGCGCGTCTGGTGGCCGAGCAGCCGGCCGTCGGGGAGGCCGAGCGGATCCGCTTCAGGGTGGTGCTGCTGGATGAATACCAGGACACCTCGGTCGCGCAGGCCACGATGCTGGCCGGGCTCTTCTCCGGTCGCAGCCCGGAGACCGGGCTGGGACATCCGGTGATGGCGGTGGGCGACCCCAACCAGGCGATCTACGGCTGGCGCGGCGCCTCGGTCTCCAACATCCTCAACTTCGACCTCACCTTCCCGACGGTCGACGGGGAGGCCCACCGGTTGCCGCTCACGGTCAACCGACGCTCCGACCGCCGGATCCTCGACGTGGCCAACCGGTTGGCCGCACCCCTGCTCGCGGCCTACGGCGACAAGGTCGCCCGACTGACCGCCCCCGACGACGTCGCCGACGGCACGGTCGAGACCGCAGTCTTCGAGCGGTCCGACGACGAGCTCGAGTGGCTCGTCGCCCAGGTGCTCCAGCAGTGTCCTGCCGGCGAGGGCTACTCCGCCATCGGCGTCCTCACCCGCGACAACGCCCAGGGCGAGGAGGTCTACGACGCCCTCACCGAGGCGGGGATCCCGGTCGAGATCGTGGGGCTGTCCGGGTTGATCAGGCTGCCGGAGGTCGCCGAGGTGGTCGCCACCTTGTCCCTGCTCCACGACGTCGCCGACAACCCCTCGATGCTGACGCTGCTGACCGGACCGCGGTGGGCCATCGGACCCCGTGACCTGCGCCTGCTGGCGCAGCGTGCCGCGGAGATCTCGGGGGTGCGGACCCAGGTCGAGGCCGAGAGCGTCGCGGCCCAGATCCTCGCCATCGCGGACGGGATCGACGTGTCCGAGCTCCCGGCGCTCTCCGATGCCCTCGAGTCCCCGGGCGAGGAGCTGCCGTTCTCCGCCGAGGCGCGCGAGCGGTTCGCCCTGCTCGCCGGCGAGCTGCGCCGGCTGCGCCGCCACGTGGGAGATCCGCTGCTCGACGTCGTCCGGCGCATCATCGACACCACAGGGGTCGACGTCGAGCTGGCCTCGGCCACCAACCCGGCCGCTGCGGCGCGGCGCGACAACCTCGACGTCTTCGTCAAGGCCGTCGCGGAGTTCCAGTCCGTCGACGGCGACGTCACGCTGCCGGCCCTGCTGGCCTACCTCACTGCCGAGAACGACCAGGGCAACGGCCTCGACGTGGCCACGCCCACCCTCGCCGACTCCGTGAAGCTGCTGACGGTCCACCGGGCCAAGGGCCTGGAGTGGAAGACGGTCTTCTGCGTCGGGGTGGGGGAGACGAAGTTCCCATCCAACCGGTCGCGCACGCTCTGGACCTCCTCGCCGGCGGTGCTCCCGGCGCCCCTGCGCGGCGATCGCGCGGACCAGCCGGTCCTGCAGGGCCACGACAAGGCGGCGCTCGACTCCTACCGGGCCGCGGCCCGAGCCCACGACGCCGAGGAGGAGCTGCGCCTGGGCTATGTCGCCTTCACCCGCGCCGAGCACCACCTCGCCGTGACGTCGTACGTCTGGGGGCAGCGCAGCTCCCCGTTCGGCCCGTCCGCCTACCAGCGCGTCGTGCGTGAGCAGCTCGAGGAGTGGGGGGAGCCGATCGGGTGCTGGCTGGACAAGCCGGCGAAGGGTGTCGCCAACCCCAACGCGTCGCTCGACCAGTCCCGGCCCTGGCCCGTCCCGGGGCCGGGGGAGGAGGCGCGCCGCCGCCTCGCCGCCGCCGAGCTCGTGCGTGGGATCGATCCGACGGGTCCCGACGAGGACCTGGACATGATCGAGGCCGCCACCGTCGCGGCCTGGGACGACGACCTCGACCAGCTCCTCGCCGAGGCGCATGCCGAGCGGTCCACCGACGTGGCGGTCACCCCGCCCTCGAGCCTCTCGGCGACGTCGCTGACCCGGCTGCGCGACGATCCTGAGGCCTTCGCACGCGAGCTGGCCCGGCCGATGCCGCGCCCCACCGCTCCTGCGGCGCGGTTCGGCACCGCCTTCCACGCCTGGATCGAGGCGCGCTTCGGTCAGCAGCTGCTGCTGGCCGACGACGACCTGCCCGGACGTGCCGACAGCGGCATCGACGACTCCGACGAGCTGCGTGCCGTCATCGAGAAGTTCGAGGCCGGCCCCTTCGCCGACCGCGCGCCGCATGCTGTCGAGGCGCCCTTCGCGCTCGTGCTGGGCGGTCAGGTCGTCCGCGGCCGCATCGACGCGGTGTACGCCGAGCCTGACGGCGGCTACCTCGTCGTCGACTGGAAGACCAACGTCTCCGAGACCGCCGACCCCCTTCAGCTGGCGCTGTACCGCGTGGCCTGGGCCGAGCTCACCGGCGCACCGCTGGAGCAGGTGCGGGCGGCGTTCCACTACGTGCGGAGCGGCCGCACCGTCGAGCCGCCGGACCTGCCCGGTCGCCAGGAGCTCGAGACCTTGCTGGACCTCAGTCCAGAGCAGCCGTGAGCGCGATCTCCACCATCTCGCCGAAGGTCTGCTCGCGTTGCTGTGAGGTCGTCTCCTCGCCGGTGACGATGTGGTCGGAGACGGTGCAGATCGCCAGCGCCCGTCGGCCGTGCTTGGCGGCCAGCGTGTAGAGCCCGCTCGCCTCCATCTCGACGCCCAGCACGCCGTACTTCACCATCTCGCCGAGCAGCTCGGGCCGGGCCGGATAGAACGAGTCGCTGGAGAAGATCAGCCCGACGTGGAAGGGCGAGCCACCCTCGCGCGCCTCCGCCGCCTCGACCGCGGCACGCAGCAGGCCGAAGTCGGCCACCGGGGCGTAGTCGAGGCCGTGGAAGGTGATCCGGTTCATCGAGGAGTCGGTGCAGGCACCCGAGGCGATGATCACGTCCCGCACGCCCACGTCCTCGGTCACCGCTCCGCACGAGCCGACACGCACGATCGAGGCGACGTCGTAGTCGGTGAAGAGCTCGTTGACGTAGATCGACATCGACGGCTGGCCCATCCCGGAGCCCTGTACCGACACCGGCTGCCCGTTCCAGGTGCCGGTGAAGCCCAGCATCCCGCGGACCTCGCTGTAGCAGCGGGCATCGTCGAGGAACGTCTGCGCGATCCACTTCGCCCGCAGCGGGTCGCCGGGGAGCAGGACGGTGGGTGCGATCTCGCCGGGCTGGGCGCCGATGTGGGTGCTCACGACGCCCAGCCTAGGGCTGAGTCCTCAGCCCTGGTTGGCGACGATCTCGTTCGGCGTGTGGGGCAGGTCGAGGGTGGCGGACACCTTGCCGCCCAACAGGTCGACCACGTGCACCCGGTCGTGGCGGGGGTCGGTGACGTACGCCGTGTCCTCTGCGACGTGCAGCGCAGGTCGCGGCTGCTGCCAGTCGAGGGGTTCGCGCCACCGGTCGACCACGTCGATCGTGCGGATCGCGCGACCGGTCTCGGGGTCGAGCACGTGCACGGCCCCGTCGGTGCCCAGGACCAGCGCCTCGCCGTCCGGTCCGCGGCCGAGGGAGCGGAAGCTGTAGCTGGTGCCGAGGTCGACCAGTCGCAGGGTCGCCTCACGGGTGTCGATGAGGCTGATGCGGGTGGGCCGCTCGAGCTCGGCCTCGGCGTCGACCTTGTAGTCCCCGAGCAGCACCGGGGAGGCGTCCGAGCCCGCCTGGTTGCCGATCCGCCCGTAGTCGTCGGGGCTGTTCACCTTGCGGATCTCGCGGCCCGAGACGACGACCGCGCCGTCCTCGCAGCCGAGCACGGCGGCGTCCTGGGCGAAGGCCTCGCCGTGGACGCCGGGGCAGTCGTCGGTCGACGCGAGCACCAGCCCGGCCGGGCTCATCAGGCGGACACCGGACCGCGACTCCTCCGTGCCGACGGTGTGGACGACGTTGCGGTCGGACAGCGCCACCGCGACGCCGTGGTGCGCCGCGCCGGTGTCGTGCGTCGTGAGCGCGGGCTCGCCGTCCTCGAGGTCGTGTGCGTCGAAGGAGACGGCGGTCCCGGTGCCGTCGTCGAAGAGCGTGGTGTGTCCACCGTGCGCCACCACGTGGCCGGGCTCCTCCGCGGGGAAGGCGACACCGGTGAGACCTGCGTCGCCGGTGTAGTGGTGAGCATGGTCGCCGTGCTCGTGGCCCCAGGAGCCGAGGTCGAGGACCTGCCAGGCGCCCTCGGCGCTGACCAGCGCGTGGCGCCCGTCGCCGGCGGGGGAGACGCGGACGAAACCGTCGAGAGCCTCCTCGGCCACGACTTCCCCGGTGACCACGTCGATGACCATGACCCCGCCGTCGTGGGTCACGGCAAGGCGGGGGTGTGCCGAGGCCGACTCGGTGCCGGTGGCAGCTCCCGGCGACCCGTCGGGGCCTGGGTCGCGGGGAGAGTGGGGCGAGGTGGTGGTGGAGGTGCCGCAGGCGGATGCGCCCAGCACGACAAGGGTGGCCAGCAGGACTCGTAGACGTCGTCGATTCATGAGAACGATTCTCAACTCAAATGAGAACGATTGTCAAAACTGATGGGGATAGCCTGACCGGGTGACCGCCGAGCGACCCCTTCCGCACGTGGCCCTCTCCCGCCACGCCCACAACCGGCTGGGCCTCCAGCGCACTGACCAGGCGTGGCTCGATGCCCGCATGGCGGACCCGGCGACGCGGGTGCTCGTGGTGGCGGGCAACCGGATCCGGCCGGTGGACGGCGGGATCGAGTGGACCTCGCCGGAGCGGGTGCCCGACGGCACCGTCGTCCTGCTCGGCGACCGCGACGAGGTCGTGCACCTCGCGGTGATCGTGGCTCCCGAGGCTGCCCCCGGACGACCCGAGGAGTGGGTCCCGTTGCGGGACGTGCTGACGATGGTGGCCGACCATGCGCCCGACGTGGCGCCCCTGCTGATGCACGCCATCGGACTGGCCGAGTGGCACCACGCCACCCGGTTCTGCCCGCGGTGCGGGGGCACCCTCGTCAGCCGCGCCGCGGGCCACGAGCTGCGGTGCACGCGGTGCGACCGTCCGCAGTTCCCCCGCACCGACCCCGCCGTGATCATGGCGATCACCCACGGCGACGGCGACGGCGAAGCGATCCTGCTCGGCAGGAACTCGGCCTGGCCGTCCGGGCGCTGGTCGACGCTGGCCGGCTTCTGCGAGCCGGGGGAGACGCTGGAGGACGCCGTACGACGTGAGGTGGCCGAGGAGGTCGGCGTGCGGGTCGGCGAGGTCAGCTATTTCGGGAGCCAGCCCTGGCCGCTGCCGGCCAGCCTGATGCTGGGCTTCACCGGACGGGCCCTCAGCACCGACATCGACGTCGACGGCGCCGAGATCGCCGAGGCGCGCTGGTGGACCCGCGACGAGTTCGAGGCGGCGGGTCGCTCGGGCGAGCTCGTGGTGCCGCGGGGCATCTCGATCTCGTCCTCGCTCATCCAGACGTGGTTCGGTCGGCCCCTCGGCGGACCCGGGTGGGACTAGGTGCCGAACAGCTTGGCCGGAGGCCCAGTCAGTCGCAGGTGTCGCAGATGCCTGTCGCGGGCACCGCGATGAAGCACCGCGGACACAGCGTGTCCGGCTTGTCGCTGGCGGCGACGCGCGGGCGCGGGGTCGACGGGGTGGCCGCACGCGCGCGGGCGCGCGGAGCGCTCGCCCGGGTCGCCGGCGCCTTCGGTGCGCTCGGCGGGGAGTCGTCGCGGATGTCGAAGCCCAGCCGGATCAATGTCTTGCTGGCGCCCTCGGAGCCGCCGGGGATGTCGGCGGGGGTCAACGTGCGTCCGGTCGCCAGGCCGTGCGCGATCCCGGCGATGGCGGCGGCGTCGTACTCCCGACCGTGGTGCATCAGGACGTGGGTGGAGACGCCTCCACGCACGAGCATGTAGTTGCCCCCGCCCGCGGCGTCCCAGGTCTCCATCGCGGTGAGGACGTGGTCGCGGTCGATCGAGTTCAGCAAGGACACGACAGCAGGCTAACCCCGAACGGCCGGGAGGCCGGGGCCAGGCTCACGAAAGAGTCGCCAGCCTCTCCTTGACCTGGGCCACCGACGGGTTGGTGAGCGTGCTGCCGTCGGTGAAGAGCAGGGTCGGCACGGTCTGGTTGCCGCCGTTGGCCTGCTCCACCGTGAACGCGGCGTCGGGCTGCTGCTCGATGTCGACGAGGTCGAAGGTGACCCCCTCGCGGTCGAGCTGGCTCTTCAGGCGGTGGCAGTAGCCGCACCAGGGCGTGGTGAACATCGTGAACTGGTTCTCGGGCATGCCCGGCCCAACCACCTCGGCCGCACGGGCATTCCCCCGCGGAGCGAGGGTGCGCTGACGGGGTGGGTGTCGGCCACGGCGTCTAGGGTGGCGCACGCCCACCCCACCCACCTCGGCCACTGCAGGAGTCGACGTTGCTCGAAGCGCTCGATCCCGAGCAGCGTCAGGTCGCCGAGGCGCTGCGCGGGCCGGTCCGCGTGCTGGCGGGCGCGGGCACCGGCAAGACCCGCGCGGTCACCCACCGGATCGCCCACGGCGTGTCCACCGGGCTCTATGCGCCGACCGAGGTGCTGGCCCTGTCCTTCACGACCCGTGCCGCCGGTGAGATGCGTGAGCGACTCCGCTCGCTGGGTGCGCCGGGCGTCCAGGCGCGGACCTTCCACTCCGCGGCCCTGCGCCAGCTGAGGTTCTTCTGGCCGCGCGTGCACCAGCGCGACCTGCCCGAGCTGACCGAGTCCAAGCTCGGCATGATCGCGCTCGCCGCCCGGCGCCAGCGGCTCGGTGTCGACCAGGCCACCCTGCGCGACCTCGCGAGCGAGATCGAGTGGGCCAAGGTCTCCAACGTCGGCCCCGACACCTACCCCGCCATCGCCCGGGCCCGTGGCCGGGCCGTGTCCGGCCTCGAGCCGGAGGTGGTCGCCCGCGCCTTCGACGCCTACGAGGAGGTCAAGCGCGGCCAGGGACGCATGGACATGGAGGACGTCCTGCTCTTCGGGGCGGGGTTGCTCGCCGACAACGAGGCGGTCGCCGCCCAGGTGCGCCGGCAGTACAAGTGGTTCGTCGTCGACGAGTTCCAGGACGTCTCACCCCTGCAGTACGCGCTGCTCGACCTGTGGCTCGGCGGACGCGACGAGCTCTGCGTGGTGGGAGACCCCGCCCAGACGATCTACTCCTTCGCAGGCGCCGACGCGCGCTACCTGCGCGAGTTCACCCAGCGGTTCCCCTCCGCCACGAGTGTCGAGCTGGTCCGCAACTACCGCTCCACCCCTGAGGTGGTCGCCGGCGCCAACCGGCTCCTGGCCGGCACGCCCAGCAAGGGCGTCGACCTCGTCGCGCAGCGCCCGGCCGGTGCGGCCATCACCTTCCGGGAGGCCGCCGACGAGGTGGCCGAGGCCGACGCGGTCGCCGACCGGATCGCGGCGTTGCGCGCCCAGGGCACGCCCGCGAGCCGGATGGCGGTGCTGCTGCGCATCAATGCGCAGTCCGAGCGCTTCGAGGAGGCCCTGGCCGCGCGCGGCGTCCCCTACGTCGTACGCGGTGCCGCCCGGTTCTTCGACCGTGGCGAGGTGCGGCAGGCGATCACCCTCCTGCGCGGTGCCGCGCGCGGGGGCGAGGCGTCGGGTCCGGTCGCCGACTCGGTCGTGGCGGTGCTCTCCCAGATGGGTCACTCCACGCAGCCGCCCGAGGGCAGGGGGGAGGTCCGCAACCGTTGGGAGTCACTTCAGGCCCTCGTCGACCTGGCGGGTGATTTCGCGAAGGAGCGTCCCGACGCCGCCCTGGGCGACCTCGTCGACGACCTCGACCGTCGTGCCGGGGAGCAGCACGCCCCGGTCGCCGACGCGGTGACCCTGGCGACCATCCACTCGGCCAAGGGCCTGGAGTGGGATGCGGTCTTCGTGGCCGGGATGCACGAGAAGATGATGCCGATCAACCAGGCGCGCACGCCCGCGGAGATCGAGGAGGAGCGACGCCTGCTCTACGTCGCGATGACGCGAGCCCGCGACGAGCTCACCGTCTCCTGGGCGAGCGCGCGCGAGCCCGGCGGACGCGCCAACCGGGGGAGCTCGCCGTTCCTCGCCGACCTCCTCGACGGCGTGCCGGGGGTGACGGCGCAGCGACGCGAGCGCACCAAGCGCAACCGGGCCGCCCTGCACTGCCGCGAGTGCGGCAAGGCGCTGTCCAACGCCCGCGAGAAGAAGACGGGACGGTGCGCCGACTGCCCGGCGTCCTACGACGAGGCCCTCTTCGAGCGCCTGCGCGCCTGGCGCCTCGCGCGCGCCGCCGACGACAAGGTCCCGGCCTTCGTGATCTTCACCGACGCCACCCTCCAGCTGATCGCCGAGCACGAGCCGGTCGACGAGGTGGGACTTCGCGCCATCAGCGGGGTGGGTCCGGGCAAGCTCGCCAAGTACGGCGACGAGGTCCTCGCGCTCGTGGCCGGAGCCCCGGCCGAGGGGCCGGACGAAAAAATCAAGTAATACCCATAAAATGGTTTGCCCCTGACGTCAGGCAGGGTTTAACGTTTCCTCTCACAACAGCCCACGCGCATGGGATCGCTGACGACGATCTGCGCTCGACGCCCCGAAGGAGGTGGCCAGCATGGAGAACTTCACGAAGACGATGACGGCTTGGACGCCGTCCTTCGGCATGTCCACCCTCGGCCGCCCCTGCGCGCACGCGCGCGCTCTCGGTGCTGGCGTGGTGGCTGTCCAGGGCGACGCCGCCATCGTCCGCACCCGCGCCCAGGGCGATGTCCCGGGATCTCCGGTCTGGAGTCCGTCGAGCTAGGTCACACACCTCTCATCGGCAGCCTCCAGGCCGCGGAACCCACACCGGGATCCGCGGCCTTTCTGTTTGTCCAGCACTGCTGTACACCCGCGATCAGGTCAACGAAGAGGAGGTGAAAACACATGACCATCAGTGAACTCGTCCGCAACCGCGGCGCCGACGTGGTGTCCCAGCCGGAGCCCCAGGCACCCCTGGGAGCCCTGCACGACGCCGCCGCCGGAGTGGATGAAGAGCTGTTGCCCTGCCGCGTCAACGACGCAGAGCTGTGGTTTGCCGAGTCCCCCGCGGACGTCGAGCAGGCCAAGGCCCTGTGCACGGACTGCCCCGTGCGGGCGCTCTGTCTCGTCGGAGCCCTCGAGCGGCGCGAGCCGTGGGGCGTCTGGGGAGGGGAGCTCTTCCTCCAGGGCGTGGTGATCCCGCGCAAGCGGCCGCGAGGCCGGCCCCGCAAGTCCGAGCAGGTCGCAGCCCAGTCCGGGCACCTCCAGAAGGACGGGGCCGCCGCGTAGGGCGCCCGCTCCACCACCTCTCAGGAAACACAAGGAACACACCTCGATGAAGACCTACCGGAACGGAAGCACTGCCATGAATCTCATGCATGAAGAACTCGCACGCGCGCAAATGTCCGCGCGCCTGGGAGAGGCGCACGAGCTGCGACGCGGCCACCACCTGATGATGGCCCGTCGCATGAGCCGCAAGGCCGAGCGGGCCGCGCAGCAGGCGCGTCTCGCCCTCGCCCGAGCGATGTGACACTCCTGGTCCTCAGGAGAGCTCTCGCCCTGATCGCGGGTGAGCACCCACAGCACGAGCCGGTACGTCGTCACGGTGACGACGTACCGGCTCGTCGGCCATTTCGCCCCGCGCGGGGGTAGCCTCGACCGGGTGAGCGACACCGTCACCTGCGACTTCTGCGGTGCTCAGGCGCCGGAGGCCGAGACCCTGACGTGGACCACGTCGGTGGAGAACGGCCGGCGCCGCATGTTCTGCGACACCTGCTCGCGCACCCACCTGCGCGCCATGGAGGGCAAGCTCGACAGCGCCTGGTGGTGACCGCGGCCGCCAGCCGGCTGCCCGCTCCGGCTCAGGCCGTGTCGAACCAGGCGCACCCGCAGTAGGGATGGCGCTGCCACCGTCGCGACCGCGGCAGCGGCTCGTGGTCGAAGCGCCACGACGTGAGCCACGTGGACGGCGTCTCGCCGCGGCTCCACGCGCCGAGCTCACGTGCGGCTGCACCGGCGGCCAGCGCGACGAGCGGCCGCGGCACCCCTCCGGGGTGCAGCCCGCTGCCGTCGTCGAGCACGGATGCGGCCACGCAGCGCGCGCACGGCCCGACACCGGGCGCCGCCCACGGGCCGACCTCGACGGCGTAGGGCCAGACACCGACGAGCAGGTGGGGGAGCGAGG
The DNA here is from genome assembly GCA_963726515.1 of uncultured Actinomycetota bacterium. Lineage (GTDB taxonomy): Bacteria > Actinomycetota > Actinomycetes > Propionibacteriales > Nocardioidaceae > Nocardioides. Next base: position 384,469 of record CAVSCW010000015.1, on the reverse strand, counting down.
ACACGCTCCAGTCGTCGACGAGTGCCGAGACCTGCCGGCCCGGAGCCACGCTGATGCCCACCGCAGCGACCGGGTCGACCGCGACGCCGGCCGCACCGAGGGCCGCAGCGACCGGCGCGAGCCATGCGGCGGGACAGTCGAGCTGGGCGCGCAGCGACACGTCGTACGAGGTGGGGGACGTCGCGGGCATGGGGCGAGGTTGCCACGCGGGCCGGCGTGTCTGGCCGCCGTCCACAGGGAGATCGGGGTGAAATGCACAGCGGCGGCGCCACCCGAAGGTGACGCCGCCGCTTCAGCTCAACGGCTGAGGCTCACGCCTTGCCGAGGATGCGGTTCAGGTTGGTCCCGCAGACCGGGCACACGCCCTTGGCCATCTTGGTGCCCTTGTCGTTGACGCGGATCTCGCCCTCCGCCTCACGCTTTTCCTTGCACTTGACGCAGTAGAACTCACCGCTCCAGGTCTCCGCCATGACGGCCTCCTTGCTTGTTTCTTCTTGGTCGTCGCGACGGGGTTGTCTAAGGGGAAGCCCGCCGGGGAGCACAGGCGGCTGCCAGCGCTCCGTCGACGACCCTAACCCACGCGTGGGCCACGCTCACGCACCCCACGCGCTGAGCGTGAAACCGGATGATCCGGCGCTGAGCCCCATCAGTACCCTCAGGTCATGGCTGACCTCACCCACCTGCGCCTCGAGCGCCCCTCCGAGGGGGTCGCCCTGCTGACCCTCGACAACCCCGGCATGCGCAACGCGATGAGCGACGAGATGACCTCGTCGTGGACCGCGGCGATCGACGAGCTCGCCGCCGACACCTCCCTGCGGGCGGTCGTCGTGACCGGGGAGGGCAGCGCCTTCTGCTCGGGCGGCAACACCTCGTGGATCGCCAGCGAGCCCGACGCGAGCGTCGACCAGCTCCGCACCCGGATGCTGCCGTTCTACCGGGCGTGGCTCTCCATCCGCCGCCTCGAGGTGCCGACCATCGCGGCCGTCAACGGGCACGCCATCGGCGCCGGTCTGTGTCTCGCGCTGGCGTGCGACATCCGCTACGCCGCCGACGGGGCCAAGCTCGGCCTGCCGTTCAACACGCTCGGCATGCACGCCGGCATGGCCGGCACCTGGCTGCTGCCCAACGTGGTCGGGCCCGCGCACGCACGGGATCTGCTGCTCACCGGCCGCGTGGTCGACGCCGACGAGGCCCTGCGGCTGGGGATGGTCTCCCGCGTGATCGGCGCCGACGGGTTCCTCGACGAGGTGCTGGCCAGCGCCGCCGGCATCGCGACCACCGCGCCCATCGCGAGCAGGCTCACCAAGATCGCGCTGGCCGACGGCGGGCACGCGGACTTCGAGTCGGCGCTGCAGTGGGAGGCGCTCGCGCAGCCGCTGACGCTCGCGACCGCCGACCTCCAGGAAGGCATCGCTGCGGCGAGGGAGAAGCGGTCGCCGCAGTTCCGCGGGCGCTGACCGGCGAGAGGAGCCCACGCATGACCGGGATCGAACCAGGCCCCGTCGCCACGCTGCGGCGGATCGCCTTCTTGATGGAGCGACAGCGCGAGGAGAGCCGCCGGATCGAGGCGTTCCGCAACGCGGCGCGCACGATCCTGCCGCTGCCCGAGGAGGAGGTACGTCGTCGCGCCGACGCCGGCACGCTCACCGAGCTGAGCGGCATCGGGCCCAGCACCGCAGCGGTGATCACCGACGCCTGCCGCGGCGTCGTACCGGAGCGGCTCGTCGCGCTCGAGAAGACCGCCGGGCCGCTCGCCGCGGGCGGGGCCGACCTGCGGGCGCGGCTGCGCGGCGACCTGCACTCGCACTCGGACTGGTCCGACGGCGGCTCACCGCTGGAGGAGATGGCGATGACCGCCATGGAGCTCGGCCACGACTACCTCGTGCTGACCGACCACAGCCCGCGGCTGCGGGTGGCCAACGGGTTGAGCGCCGAGCGGCTCACCCGCCAGCTGGGCGTGGTGGACGCGGTCAACGACCACCTGGGCGGCAGCTTCAGCCTGCTCAAGGGCATCGAGGTCGACATCCTCGACGACGGGTCGCTCGACCAGACCCCGGAGCTGCTCGACCAGCTGGACGTGCGGGTGGCGTCGGTGCACTCCAAGCTCAAGATGGACGCCGCCGCGATGACGCGCCGGATGGTCGGCGCGGTCCGCAACCGGCACACCAACGTGCTCGGGCACTGCACGGGGCGGCTGGTGACGGGCAACCGCGGCACCCGCGCGCAGAGCCAGTTCGACGCGGAGGCCGTCTTCACCGCCTGCGCGGAGGAGGGCGTCGCGGTCGAGATCAACTCGCGCCCCGAGCGTCGGGACCCGCCGACGAAGCTCCTGGAGCTGGCGCGCGACCTCGGCTGCCTGTTCTCCATCGACTCCGACGCCCACGCGCCCGGCCAGCTCGACATGCTCGACTTCGGGTGCTCTCGGGCGAGCGAGGCCGGCATCGACGCGGACCGGATCGTCAACACGTGGGAGCGGGACCGACTCCTCGCGTGGGCGTCCGGCCGGTCGTGACCCGCGCGTTGGGCGACGCGTTGTCGGGGGTGGCGGCTAAATTCGGTCCATGAGCTCGTCGACCGGGACGCCCGACGTGGAGGTGCGCCGCTCGCGCCGCCGCCGGCGTACGGTCTCGGCCTACCGCGACGGCGATCGGATCGTGGTGCTGATCCCCGCGACGATGAGCAAGCGCGACGAGGCGACCTGGGTCGCCGACATGGTGGCCAGGATCGAGCGCCAGGAGCGTCGCAAGCCGCGCTCCGACGACGACCTGGTGGCCCGCGCCGCTCGGCTCAACGACCTCTACCTCGGCGGTCTCGCCGTGCCGCAGTCGGTGCGCTGGGTGAGCAACCAGAGCGCCCGCTGGGGCTCCTGCACGCCGGGCGACCGGACGATCCGGCTCAGCGACCGGCTCCAGAAGGTGCCGGGCTGGGTCGTCGACTACGTCCTGGTCCACGAGCTCGCGCACCTGCTCGAGGCGGGCCACACGCCGGAGTTCTGGGCCTGGGTGGACCGCTACCCGAGGGCCGAGAAGGCCAAGGGCTACCTCGAGGGATACTCGTCCGCCGCCCGGCTCGAGCCGCCCCCGGGGGTGGAGCCTGACGGGGAGCCGGGCTCGGACCAGGGTCCGTGACCTGCCCACGGCGCCCGCCTCAACCCCGTACCCGCGCCACCGCGTCGTCGATCAGGCGCCGCATGTCCGGGTAGATCTCGGGCAGCGCGTCGAGTGGCCACCAGCGCACGTCGAGCGACTCCTCGCTGACCGCGTGGGAGGCGTCGCGGGGCGCGGTCGCCACGAAGCGCACGTCGAGGTGGTGCACCGTGGTGCCGGGGGAGCAGAACTCCACCGCGTGCTCGTCGAGGTTCAGTGGCACCGGGTCGAAGTCGAGCTCGCTCAGCCCGGACTCCTCGTGCGCCTCGCGCAGGGCGACCCCGGCGACGGTGGTGTCGCCGGGCTCGCAGTGGCCTCCGAAGGCGAACCAGCCGCCCGCCTTGCGGTGGTGGTTGAGCAGCACGGCGTCGGCGGAGGGCGTCAGCACGAGGGTGCCGGCCGTGAGGTGGTCCGGCAGGCACTCGCGGGTCATGCCGGTGGGGTGCACCTCGAGGTGGGCCAGGAACCGGTCGCGCAGCTCGGCGTCGCGGGCGCTCGGCGGCGTCCACCCGGACAGCAGGGTCCGGGCGTCGTCCAGCAGCGTCACTCGGCGGGCCGGTCGTCCGTGCCGCCGCCCCCGTCGAGCAGGTCGCGCAGGCCGGCGTCGAAGTCCTCCGACGACAGCTCGCCCGGCGCGACCGAGTCCTCGCGGAAGCCCAGCGGGTCGTCGAGGTCGGCGGCGGTGGGCAGCAGGTGCGGCGACATCCAGACGCCGTCGCGGGCCTCGGCGCCCTGACGGGTGCGGAGGGACCCCCACAGGGTGGAGGCGTCGCGCAGCCGACGCGGCCGCAGCTCCAGCCCCACGAGGGTGGCGAAGGTCTGCTCGGCCGGCCCGCCGGCGGCACGGCGGCGGCGTACGGTCTCCTGCAGCCTGGCAGCAGCCGGCATGCGCTCCGCGGTGGCCTGGCTGACGACCTCGTCGACCCAGCCCTCCACCAGCGCCAGGGTGACCTCGAGCTTCTCGAGCGCGGCCTTCTGCGCGGCGGACGGCTCGGGGTCGAAGAGCCCGCCGGACATGGCGTCCTGCATCGCGGCGGGATCGGTGAGGTCGAGCTCGCGCATCTTCTCCTCCATCGCGGAGGTGTCGAAGTCCATGCCCGCGCCGTACTCGGCGACCGCGCTGATCAGGTGGTCGCGCAGCCACGGGACGCCGGCGAAGAGCCGCTGGTGGGCGGCTTCGCGCAGGGCGAGGTAGAGCAGGACGTCGTCGCTCGTCACGTCGGGGACCTCTGCGGCGAAGGCCTCCACGTTGGTGGGCAGCAGAGCCGCCTTGCCGATCGGGCCGAGGGGCAGACCGATGTCGGAGGCGCTGAGCACGTCACCGGCCAGGGCACCGAGGCCGCTGCCGACCTGGGAGGCGACCATCGCACCGCTGGCCTTGCCGAGCATCGCGATCAGCGGCCCGGCGAGCTGGCGCATCTCCTCGGGCATCGCCTGGCCGAGCGCGGCGGTGGCGGAGCCGGCGATCGGCTCGACGAGCACCTTCCACACGTCGATGGTCTCCACGATCCACTCCGCACGCGACCAGGCCGCGGTCGTGCCCACTCCCGACGGGAACTCGGTGGTGGTGTCGAGCCAGTGGTCGGCCAGCCGGACGGCGTCGGCGACGGCCCCGGACTGCGCAGCGGTGACCGTGGGATCCGGCTCCTGGGCCGCGGCGCGGCGCGCGAGGTCGAGCACGCTGTCCCAGTTGACGGGACCGTCGTGCGGAGCGAAGAGGGACTGCATCTGCGCCATCAGCGCATTGAGGTCGGGCATGGCTCCACCGACGCCGAACTGACCCATCTGGTTGAAGATCTGCTCGAAGGGCGTGCCCTTGAAGGGGTTGTTGTCATCTGGGCCCTGACCGGACGATCCGGGTCCTCCGGGGGTGTCACTCATGGGGTCCACGGTACTCACCTCGCCCAGACTCCGCGCCTACACTCGGGCCCGTGACCGACCTCGTGCGCCTCGTCGCCATCCGAGACACCCCGCTCGACGTGACCGAGGTCGTCGACGCCCTCGGCGACGACGGGGCCGGCGGCCTCACCCTGTTCATCGGGCAGGTCCGCGACCACGACGGCGGCAAGGGGGTCACCGCACTCGACTACTCGGCCCACCCCACCGCCCTCGCACGGCTCGAGGACGTGTGCCGGCGCGTGGTCGCCGAGCACGACGTACGCGGTGTGGCCGCGGTCCATCGCGTGGGGCCGCTGCAGATCGGCGACCTGGCCGTCATCGTGGCGACCACGGCCGCCCACCGGGGCGCCGCCTTCGCCGCCTCCCGCGACCTCATCGACACGCTCAAGGCCGAGGTGCCGATCTGGAAGCACCAGGTCTTCGAGGACCAGAGCGAGGAGTGGGTCGGCACGCCGTAGCTCCTGCGGCGCCGCGGCCGGTCCCACGCCTAGTCTCGGTGTGTGGAGATCCTGCTGTGGCTGGTGCCGACCGTCGTCGTGACGCTCGCCGCCATGGCATGGGTGTGGTGGGTCGGTCGCGACGGACACGGTGAGGTCGACCGCGAGGTGGCCGTCGAGCGGCTCGGCAAGGCCCTCGCCAAGGAGCTCCCCGCCGGCACCCGTCGCAGCGCGGCCCCGGCGCGCGATCGCAGCACCGGCATCGCCGTACGGCCCAGCCACGGCTCCGCGTCGACGGGTGAGCGCACCCGTCGCGCGTCGTAGTTGCGCCCGTTTGAGAGAGTTGGCCCCATGAGTCACCGGACCAGGGCGGGGTTGCTCGCGCTGAGCCTGCTGGCCGTGCTGTGGGGGACCGCCGCTTTCGTGCCGCTCCCCTATGTCACCTACTACCCCGGCCCCACCGTGGACATCCTCGGGGAGAGCGACGGCGACGAGACCGTGCAGGTCACCGGCCACAAGGCCTACTACGACGACGGCGAGCTGCGGATGACGACGGTCTACGTCAGTCAGCCCGAGGACGACGTCTCCCTGCCCGAGCTGCTGCGCGCCTACTTCGATCCCGACGCCGCGGTGTGGCCGCGCTCGTCGATCTATGCGCCCGACGAGACCGACGAGACCAATGACCGCGAGTCCGCGGTCGCCATGGTCTCCTCCCAGGACACCGCGATCGCTGCGGCGCTCACCGAGCTCGGTGAGGACATCGACCCGATCGTCGAGGTCCTCGACGTCACTCCCGGGCTGCCCGCGGAGGGCAGGCTCAAGGTCCGCGACGTCCTGCTCGAGGTCGGTGGCATCACCATCACCGAGGCCCAGGACGTCGTCGACGCGGTCGACCGCGCCGAGGCGGGGGAGCCGATCCCGTTCGTCGTACGGCGCGGGGAGAAGCGGGTGCGTGTCGAGGTCACGCCCGAGCAGGTCGGGAACGACCTGCGCGTCGGCATCACACCCGGAGTGGGGTTCGACTTCCCGTTCCGGGTGAGCGTCAACATCTCCGACAACATCGGCGGACCCAGCGCCGGGTTGATGATGTCGCTGGCGATCTTCGACACCCTCACCCCCGGGTCGATCACCGACGGGGCCGACATCGCGGGCACCGGCACGATCACCCCGGCCGGCCGGGTCGGGCCGATCGGCGGGATCCAGCAGAAGATCGCCGCTGCGCGCGACGCCGGGGCCGAGCTCTTCTTCGTCCCTGCCGACAACTGCGACGGCATCGGGGGAGTGGACCCCGGCGACATGCGACTGGCGAGGGCCACCACCATGCACCGAGCCGTCGAGACCCTCTCCGACTGGGTCGCCGATCACGACGCCCCGCTCCCGAGCTGCGAGGACACCGCCTCATGACGACCGACCTCCCCGGCACGACTCCGCCCCTCCCCGAGGACCCGGCCCTGGCCGCGGCCGTGCTGGAGATCGAGTCGCACGTCGCGCAGGCCGGCTGGGACCAGCCGGCCCGGCTGTACGCCTTGGTCGAGACCGCGCAGCTCGTCGCGCAGGAGCCGGCGCTGGCGGCCGCGATGTCCATCGACGGCCCCGGTGACGAGGGGTCCTTCACCTCGATCGAGCAGGAGGGACTCCCGCCGGGCCAGGCCCTCGAGGCGGCCCTGCACTCGATCGCCTGGCCGGGGAGCGTGGCCGGGTGCGCGGCGGTGATCGAGCGGCTCGTGCTGCCCCCGGGCACCGACGACGACATCCCCGACGACCCGACCGCGGCGGAGCTGTTCGCCCGGGAGCACCCCGACCGACAAGAGGTCCGCATGGTCGCCGGAGTGACCCGCGCAGGAGCGTCGTACTGTGCGCTGCGGCTGCGGGCCCATGACGACGAACAGTCGGTCGTCAACGGCACCGAGCTCGTGCCGGGCCTCCTAGACCTCCTTCACGCCACCTTGAACGACTCACCCGAGCAGGGGACCGCATGAGCACTCCATTCGACCGACCCAGCGGACCGACCGGTCCGGGCGGACCCGCCGGACCGACCCCACCCCGCCCCGCGACGCCGGCCTCGCGCCGCCCGGGAGCGCTGGTCATCACCGCGATCGTCCTGGTCCTCGGCTTCATGCTCCTCAGCGGCTTCGCGTCGTTCTGGACCGAACGGCTGTGGTTCCGCTCCGTCGGCTACAGCGGCGTGTTCACCACCTTGCTGCTCACCCGGATCGGCCTCTTCCTGGTCTTCGCCGGGCTGATGGCGGCGATGGTCGCGCTCACCCTCGCCCTCGCCTACCGCTTCCGGCCCCTGCTCTGGCCCGGGCTGCCCGGCATGTCCGATGACGGGATGGAGCGCTACCGCGACCTCCTGGGACCACGGATGGGCTGGGTCATCGGGGGAGCCGCCGCCGTGATGGGGCTGTTCGCAGGGGCGTCGGCGACCGGGCAGTGGCGCAACTTCTCGATGTGGCGCCACAGCCAGTCGTTCGGCACCGAGGACCCCTACTTCAACAAGGACGTCGGGTTCTACATCTTCGACCTGCCCTTCTGGCACTACCTCGTCGACTACGTGATGGCGATGGCCGTCGTCGGGCTGCTGGCGTCGATCCTGGTCAACTACCTCTTCGGCGGCATCCGCCTCTCCGCCCGGCCCGGCGAGCGCCTCACCAGCGCCGCCCAGATCCAGGTGTCGGCGCTGCTGGCGATGTTCGTGCTGGCCAAGGCCGTGGACTACTGGCTCGACCGCTACGACCTGGTGACGAACTCCGGCTCGATCTTCACCGGCATGGGCTACACCGACGACAAGGCGGTGCTGCCCGCCAAGGAGATCCTCGCCGGGATCGCGGTGGTCTGCGCCCTGCTCTTCCTCGCCAACATCTGGCGCCGCACCTGGCTGCTCCCGTCGGTCGGCGTGGCGCTGTTCGCGCTGTCGGCCATCATCTTGGGCCTGATCCTGCCGACCGTCGTGCAGGCCATCCGGGTCAACCCCAACGTGCCGGACCGTGAGGGCCCCTACATCAAGGCCAACATCGACGCCACACGGGCGGCCTACCAGCTCGACCAGATCGACGTCAGGCCGGTGTCGAGTGCCGCTGCGGTGGACGGCCGGCTGCAGGCGCTGGACGGCATCACCGGCGGCATCCCGCTGGTCGACCCGCAGATCGTGAGCGAGATCTTCGAGCAGCAGCAGCAGGTCCGGGCGTACTACTCGGTGCCCAACGTGCTGGACGTCGACCGCTACGAGATCGACGGCAATGACCGTGCGGTGGTGGTCGGCGTCCGCGAGCTCGACCAGAGCGGCCTCGCCGCGGGCGACCAGAACTGGTCGAACCTCCACACCGCCTACACGCACGGCAACGGGGTCATCGCGGCGTTCGCCAACCAGCGTCCCGAGGACGACGGCACCCAGCAGTCCGGGATCCAGTGGGCCGAGGGCGCGGAGGCGGACGAGGACACCCTGACCCGGCTCGCCGGCGAGGACGGCTACGAGACGCGGGTCTACTTCGGCGAGCAGAGCCCCGACTACAGCATCGTCGGTCTGGACCCCAACGGTGCTCCGGTGGAGTTCGACCTGCCGCGGGGGGACCGCAGCGAGGAGGACGTGGCGACGACCTACACCGGCGCGGCCGGGGTGCCGATCGGCGGCATCGTCAACCAGCTGCTCTACGCGGTGCGCTTCAGCGAGCCCAACCTGCTGCTGTCGAGCCGCGTCCACGACAACTCCAAGATCCTCTACGACCGCAACCCCCGCACGATGGTGGAGAAGGTCGCCCCGTGGCTCACGGTCGACTCCGACCCCTACCCCGCGGTGGTCGACGGCCGGATCCAGTGGATCCTCGACGGCTACACGGTCACCGACAAGTACCCGCTCTCACAGCGCGAGTCGCTGGAGACGATGACCGACGACGCACTCCAGGACACCACCAACGGGTTCCAGACCCTTCCCACCGACGAGATCAACTACCTGCGCAACTCGGTCAAGGCGACCGTTGACGCCTACGACGGCACGGTGACGCTGTACGAGTGGGACGAGGAGGACCCGATCCTCAAGGCGTGGGAGGAGGTCTTCCCCGACGTCGTCCAGGACAAGGCAGCGATCCCTGACGCGCTGATGGAGCACCTGCGCTACCCGGAGGACTTCTTCAAGGCGCAGCGCTACCAGTTCCAGCGCTACCACGAGACGTCCGCGTCCGCCTGGTTCGAGGGCTCGAGCCGCTGGGAGGTGCCCAGCGACCCCCAGCTGACCAGCCGGCTGCAGCCGCCGTACCGCCTCTTCACCGACACGGGGAACGGCGAGATCTGGTCGCTGACCTCGGTCTACGTGCCCCGGGACAAGGAGAACAACCTGGCGGCCTACCTCGCGGTCAACAGCGACGCGACGAGCGACTCCTACGGCACCATCTCGGTGCTGGAGCTGCCGAACGAGCCGACCGGTGGACCACTGCAGATCGCGAACACCTTCGCGACCAACGAGGACGTCAGCCAGGCGCTCCTGCCCTACACGACCGGTGATGCGGACCGCGTGCCCGGCAACCTGCTGACGCTGCCCGTGGGCGACACATTCATGTATGTCCAGCCGGTCTACACCCGTCGCGACGGCGAGTCGAACTTCCCGATCCTCCGCTTCGTGCTCGTGTCCTACGAGGGTCGGGTGGGCATCGGTACGACGCTTCTCGACGCCATCGAGGACGCCCTGCTGTCCGAACCGTCGACCGGCGAGCCGACCGTGGAGCCGACGGAGACGCCGACCGAGACGCCGACCGAGTCCCCGAGCGCTTCTCCCACGGAGTCGCCCAGCGCGTCGCCGACCACGCCGCTGCCCGGCGGCACGCAGGCGCAGATCCGCGAGCTGCTCCGCCAGGCCGAGGCGAAGTTCACCCAGGCCGACGAGGCGCAGCAGGCGGGCAACACGGTGAAGTGGGCCCGCCTGATGGAGGAGGGCCGCGCGCTCATCGAGGAGGCCGTGCTCCTGGCCGGGTGACCCCGATTTGGGGCTCCCGGACCACCCCTGTAATGTTCTGTTCACCGACGCGGGGTGGAGCAGTTCGGTAGCTCGCTGGGCTCATAACCCAGAGGTCGCAGGTTCAAATCCTGCCCCCGCTACAATGTGATGTCTCAGGACATCGGAAACCGCCGGACCTGCATTAGCGGGTCCGGCGGTGGTCATTTCTGAGGTCTTCGGGTGGGTCCTTTGGGTGCTCCGGTCGGCTGGTAGTCGACGTGTGGGTTCAGTGTCAGCTCACGGATGAGTTCGCCGGTGATGGCGTTGACCACGTGGATGTTGAGGTCCTGGACGAGCAGGATGACGCAGGTTCCCTCGTAGGTCCGACCGATCCCGATGTGGTGCAGTCGGCCGCTGTGGCGGACGGTCACCGAGCCAGCCTTGTCGACGCGGTCGTGACGGATCCGGTCGTGGGTGTCGGGGTCGCGGGAGTTGCCGGGCAGTGCTTTTGGCATGGTGTCGTAGCGGGCGGCCGGTGTGGCGCGGTGGGGCAGGGAGCGGTGCGGTCGGCGGTGGTTGTACTCCTCGAGGAAGGCGTCGATCAGTGTTTGGAGCTCGGTGATCGTGGTCGGTTGATCGGGCTGCGCCCGGAGCCACTTCTTCATCGTCTGCTGGAAGCGTTCGACCTTCCCGCAGGTGGTGGGGTGTGCTGGTCGGGAGTTCTTCTGGACGATGTGCAGTCGGCGTAGTTCGGTCTCGAAGGTGTTGCGGCCGCCACGGCCGCCGGCCAGGCGGACGGTGTAGACCATGCCGTTGTCGGTCAGCGTGGAGGCCGGGATCCCGTACCGAGCAAGGGTTTGACGGAACGTGGCAGTCACGATCGGGCCGGTGACCCGGGTGTGTGCGCTGATGTGCAGGGCGTAGCGGGTGCAGTCGTCGAGCCAGGTGATGATCTCGACGTCGCGACCCTCGGCAAGTCGGTAGTGGGTGAAGTCGGACTGCCAGGTTTCGTTCGGCATGGCTGCTTCGAACCGGACGTAGGAGGTCTTCGGGCGCTTCTTCGGTTCTGGGGTGATCAGGCCGGCGCGGGCGAGATGTCGGCTGATCGTGGAGCGGGAGACTCGTGACCCGTGGTGGTGCTCGAGGTGCCAGGCGATGGTGTCCGGGCCTGCGTCGAGGCCGGCTGTCACCAGCTTCTTGCGGAGATCGAGGATCAGTTCCACGACTGCGGAGTCGAGGGCCCCCGGTGAGGACTTCGGACGACGAGATCTCGGTTCGAAAGCGCCTTCGCCCTCAGCGTTGTAGCGGGCGATCAGCTTCGAGACCCAGCCCTTGGAGACGCCGTAGGTCTTCGCGACCTCGGACTGGCTCCGGCCCTCGAGGACGACAGCGGTGATGACCAGCCTGGCTTTCGACATGACCGAGCATCGAACCCACGAACAGGTTTCCTATGTCGTGAGACATGGGTTTCCTATGTCCTGAACCAGCACACTGCCCCCGCTACAAAGAAGGTCCAGGTCAGCCACAGGTTGACCTGGACTTTTTCTTTGGGGGAATCATGCGATCCCATCGTTTACCCATCACGTTGACAGGTGTGCAGCGTCGGCCAGCGGGGCGGCTGCGCCGTTGGTTCCGGTCGCCTCGGGCTCGCTCGGCATTGCTCGAACACCTACTGGGCATGAGTACGACGAAACTGGGGCTCGAGCCCCTCATCGGGGTCGAGGAACTCGCCGAGTACCTCGGCGTCCCCGTGCAGACCATCTACGACTGGCGGCTGTCCGGCCGGGCGCCGCGGGCTTACAAGTTCGGCAAGCACCTGCGATTCGCGGCCAGCGACATCGCCGAGTGGCTGGAGCAGCGACACGAGGATGGCCCTCATGAGTAGGCCACGCATCCCGATCGGCACCAGTGGCTCGATCTCCTTCATCGTCCGGGGCAAGACCAGGGTCGAGGCCCGGGCCCGCTTCCGCGACTGGGACGGGCAGACCCGGTTGATCCAGGCGACCGCGGCGTCGCGGCCGGCGGCCGAGGTGGCGCTGAAGAAGAAGCTCACCCAGCGCAATGCCTTCCAACCCGTCGACACCACGCTGACTCCCGACGGTCCCTTCACTGCGTTGGTGGAGTACTGGCTGGCCGACCTCGACCTGGAGGGCCGGATCGCGCCGGCGACGCGGTTCAACTACGAGCGCGACCTCGATCGGCTGGTGCTGCCCGCGTTCAAGGGCTTCACCCTGCGTGAGATCGGCGTCGCTCGCTGCGACGCCCTGCTCAAGCTGCTCGGCAGCAGCTCCTATTCGTCGGCCAAGCGGGCAAGGACGGTGCTACGGCAGTCGTTCGCGCTGGCCGTCAGGCACGAGGTGTTGGTGCGCAATCCGATCGACCATGTCTCCCGGCTCCACAAACCGAAGCGAACCCTGACCGCGCTGACCGCGAGCGAAGTCAACGCCATCCGAGCCGTGATCCGGGCCTGGGAGCAGTCTGCGGGCAACTCGGGTCCGAACCCCGATGGTCAGCTCGGCCAGATCGTCGAAGTCATGCTCGGCACCTCGGCACGGATCGGTGAGGTCCTCGCGATCGCCGACGCGACCTGGACCTGACGACTACGCCGGCCACGCTGCGGATCTGCGGCACGGTGATCTCCGAGCGCGGCGTCGGGACCTACCGGCAGGAGCACCCGAAGACGGACCGCTCGAACCGGGTGATCGCGTTGCCGTCCTTCACCGCCGAGGCGCTCCGCCGGCGGCTGGCGATCATGGCCGACCACTCGCTGGACGCGCTCGCCTTCCGAAGCCGTGAGGGGACGCCGCTCACCACGGCGAACGCCGGAGGCAGCTGCGCAAGGTCCTCGGCGACGCCGGCATCGAGGGCGTCAGCCCACACATGTTCTGCCGCACCGTCGCGACCGTGATCAACGAGCAGGCCAGCCTGAACCGGCTTCAGAGCTGCTCGGACACACCGACCCAGGGTGACGATCGAGCACTACATCCGGCGCAACGAGCAGGTGAACCCGCTGACCGCGGAGTTGCTCGACGCGGCGTTCGCGCGAGATGACGATGAGTAGGCGATAAGATTGCATTATGACCCTGCTCGCGGAGTATGAGGATGCGCGGCGTGACGGGGATGTCGCGCGGCTACGGCGCACCATCGCCTTGCGGGCCATGCTCGCCAGCGGCATGAGCCAACGCGAGATCGCCCACGCGCTCGGCATCAGCCAGCCGGCCGTCAGCCAGCAGCTCAAGTTCGCGCCAGACTTGGTTGACCTCCACCCTGAGCAGCTTCTTGAAGCAGCGGCGCCCGTGATCAAAGCGCTCGCCGCCGACCGCGGTTACAGCGAGCTCGCCGTCTTCGGCTCGATCGCTCGTAAGCAGGGACGGAGGGACTCCGACATTGACCTGCTCGTCCAGTCGCCGTCTGGGTCATCCTCGTTCGACTTCGTCGAGTTCAAGATGTTGCTCGAGCAGGTGCTCGGACGTGAGATCGACCTGGTCGATTACGGCGGGCTCAAGCCCCGCCTCGACGACGACATTCGTCGAGAGGCTGTGCTGCTCTGATGGATCGCAGGGCTGCCAAGGAGCTGCTCCACATCCAGGGCTGGTTGGAGCGCGTCGACGAGATCCTCGCCAAGGGTATGAAGGCCTATCTCGGGGATGCCCTCCTGCAAGAAGCCGGCGATTCCTTGATGATGAAACTCGGTGAAGCAGCCAACCGCCTCTCGAAGCTCGACGTGCTCGCCCCCGACGGCGTCAGGTGGGCGACTGCGGTGGCGAACCGCAACTTCTTGATCCATCAGTACGACGAGATCAACCGTGAACGAACCTGGGTGACACTTTCGGTGAACCTGCCGGAGTGGAATGCGTCGCTTCAGCGGTTGTTCGAGCAGGCGCAGGCGTTCATCGACTCCGAGTCAGATGACAGCAATTGACCCGTGGCGTCGGCCATCCAGGGCGCTCGCTGCGCCCCTGTCAGGGGAGCCCGGCGCGGTCGAACTCCTGTTGCAACCGCGGCCGACGGCGGTGGATCTCGCGCAGGTCGGCGATGAAGTCATCGACTTCGGCTGAGCGCTCTGTTCCCGCGGAGAGCTTCCGCATCTTCGCCAGCCGTCGCGCAGCGAGCCGATAGTGCTGGGCGCCAGCCTCCACGAGCTCGTTCTCGACGAGCCGTTGATGGATCGGGAGGACGGCGATCGGGTCGACCTTCTCGTACCCCTTCACCAGCTCACTCCACGTGTCGTCGCTGTCGAGGGCCAGCGAGTGGGCGAGGTTCCACGCGAATTGGGGCTCCTTCAAGGTCAGCAGCGCGAACAGCACGGCGTCGCTGGGGCTTGCCGCGAGGGTCGCCACGATTTCGTCGCGGTAATCGGGCCAAGCCTTGCCGGCCGCCTTGTGCAGCCGGGCTGCTGAGGTTGACGAGGCATCCTTCCAGCCAGGACACTCGTCCTAGCCGATCTGGGCCGGGTTTTTTGTTGCCCGCGCATGTTCTGCGGCGACCGCCGTGGTGGCGGCGATCCTGGCCGAAGGTCAGCGCGAGGTACCGCCCAACAGGAGTTGGAGGCAACGAGCGCGATGGCTGAAAGGGTCAGATAGCGGCCGACGCCGTTGCCTGGGGGGCAGCATCCTCTCGCAGCCACCACCCGATGATGTGTTCGAGCTGGTCACGGAGGTGGGCCCAGGGTTGATTGAGGTCGAGGGATTGTGCTCCGATCCGGTTGCGCTGCACTGAAACGTCGAGGTTGGGCTGTTCGACTGCGCCGGTCTGCGCGTAGAGGACAAGACCGCTTACCGAGCCGTCATGGCGGGTGTCTTCGTTCTTCACGTAGGCCAGAAGTTGGTATAGGTGCGCCGAGTGAATGGTCGACTTGCCCCAGGCTCCGGTCTGCATCGACTGGCTGTAGTACTTCGCGTCAATGATGAGTGTGCGTCCGTCGCGTCGGAGCATGACATCGGTACGCATCTGGGGCAGTTGCGAACCGTCGACGCTTTCCTCGTCAAGGTCCCAGACCACTGTGGGGGCGCCAGGCGACAGTTCGGGGTGGTGTCTGGCGTAGTACTCGCGAAGGAATCGCTCGTATAGCCCGCTCATAACTTCGTCTGAGAGCCACGAGGTCAACTTGGTTGTTCCGGCATCGTGAGTGGGGAGGAGCCCGCGGACTATTAGTTCGCATACACCCAGCAGCAGCCGGTACGTGGCGTTGGCACGGTGGTAGGTCAGGTCGTTCCAGCGAATCGCCGTCGGGGCGATGGAGGTGACGGCATCTAGGTGAGGCAGCAGCCGGCGCAGTGCGTCCTTGCGGGCGACGTCGACCGCGCCTTGGCGTAGCAGGAGGACCATGACCGACTTCAGCGCACGATTGTGAGGCGTGTCGGCCTCGTACTCGTCGAACTCGCACATCAGCCGTCCCCGCGTGATTGAGCGGCGTGCAATTGTGGACTTTAGGTCGATCCGCCCACGCACCCCAGCGAGCTCGTCGCTGCGAAGCAGGTAATCACGGTGGAGGCCTTGCTTAACCTGCGCGCCGACGCCGCGGACGAGGATCTCGGCGAGCAGATCGTGTAGGTGGTCGAACCGTTCGGTCGCGATCCGGTCGACGCCGTCTTTGTGAATGGCTCTGAACGCGTACGCCATCATCACGTACACGTTTCGGATCGCGATCGACCCGTCGGTCATGCGACAGCAGCCCGAAGCTTGCGGGCCCACTCCTCAGCCTTTGCCGGCTCGTCGAACCAGTACTCCTCGAGGAGCGGCACCAGTTCGTCCTCAACGACTGAGTAGACCCACGCTTCGTCGGCGTCGCCTTGCGGCCTGGAGAGGTAGCTGTGGCCGATCGTGAAGCCTTGACCGAGAGCAGGATCCTCGGCGATTGCCTGGTTCAGGTTGATGATGACTGTCACGAGGTTGTCGAGGATTGGGCTACCGACCTCTTGCTGCCAGCGAGTGAAACCGCTCGAGTCGAAGGCCGGGTGCATGTGGAAAAACCCGAAGCGCCGGCGAAGCGCGTAGTCGAGAACGGCGAGGCTGCGGTCAGCGGTGTTCATCATGCCGATGATGTGGACGTTGGCAGGCACCGAGAATGTCTCGTTCTTGTACAGGAGGCGCAGGTCCTGGCCGCGTTTGTCGGCCTCGATCAACATGAGTAGTTCGCCGAAGATTTTGGACATGTTGCCGCGGTTGATCTCATCAACGACAAAGAAGTAGGGCCGGTCGGTGTCATCAGCTCGAGCGTCCTCGCAGAACCGGTAGAACGGGCCCTCCACTAGTGTGAATCCCCCGGACTCGGTAGGTCGGTAACCCATCATGAAGTCCTCGTAGGAGTAGCTCTGGTGGAACTGGACCATCTGGACGCGGCTTGGGTCCTTGGCACCCATCATGGAGTAGGCCAGGCGCTTCGCTGCGAAGGTCTTCCCGACGCCGGGAGGGCCGGCGAGGATGACGTTCTTCTTCCGCGCGAGCAGCGCATTCAAGCGGTCGTACCGCTCTTGGGAGATGTAGACCTCGCTAAGGAACGCTCCCTTGTCATAGGCCGGTAACTCCATGGACGGTACGGGCGGCTCCACTTCGGCCTCGCCGGTCACTACGGTCTCGAGCTGCTCAACGTAGTCGTGATACGAGGTGATATCCGTCAGCGTCTTGAGTGCTGCGGACCCCGGGTGCTCCCATGATCCAGTGTGCGTCCACTTGACCGAGCGCATGTGGCGAAACGATGGCCGGTCCGCCTCGAATCGGGCTTCGGAAGTGACCACGCCGCGGCCGATGATCTCCCGCCGGCCGCGCTTCGCGAATACGATGTCGCCGACACTGATCTCGTTCTGGAATTGCCACAACGCAAGCACCACGTTCGGCATCGCCGCACCGGTCCCGTCGACGTCCAGTGCCCGACGAATAGCCTCACGGCTCGGGTAGGTTGCGAGGTCGTCAAGCCGGTCCCAGCCAAGGCCCATGAGTTGGTTGGCGGAAAATTCGTCCCACTCAGAGGCCTGCGCACCGGGCGAGTACAGCCAGTAGTGCCGGGGGCGCGGCTCAGCCGGGCCTGCGGACAGATCGATATCGTCGGTGGGATCGGTAGGCGAATCCCAGAGTTCTCGCACGCCGGGAGACCAGAAGTGGAACGAACTCTCGACCTGGTGTGCCAACGCCGCTCGAATGGCGAGCAAATCGTGGTCGATCGCGGTGGCGTCGCTTCCGGTTGGGCCGCCGATCCTGTCGGCGAGTCCATCGCGAATCCGCTCCTTCATCCCAGCAGAGGAGATCGGCTCGAAGACGTCCGGTCGAGCGAGGAACTGCAGTGCATTGCGGATGTCGGAGCGGTCGTCACCCGAGGCGATCATCTCTCGCTGCAGCGCCCACGGGTCGGTCCGCGCGTGCGCGCGTTCAGTCTCCGAGCGGCCATTCCAGTAGCGAACGAAAGTTGATGCCCAAATGACATGGCGCCAGAGGGCGCCGTTGTACCAAGATCCAGGCTCGAACCCTGCGACACCAGCGGGCCGTGCCAGCCATGTTGACATCGACTGAGGCAGGTCGACCGGGGAGTTGAGGTGCTCCAGAACTCGTTCGACATGCGCTCTGCGAGTGTCGGGCAGGGCCGACCGAATGGGATGCTCACGCAGGAACACCAGCTCGGCCGCTAGGAGCACCACCTCTTGCGATGCGCCCTTCAACTGCTCGTCTAGTTTTTCCCATTGACCCTGGCCGGTACCGACGAGAGGGTTGTCACCGATCCTGGCGCGAAGGTCCTCGGCTGCCGATGCTGTCCAGATCGTCGTTGCGGGGTCGATCACCGAGGCGCCATCGCCGAGCATGTGGTCAATCAGCGGACCGACCTCCTGCGCGATCTCCATGTCATCCCGCGGGCGCGACGCTGCGGTGACAGCGTCCAATGCGTCGATCTGTTCGTTGCTCATGGTTGCAGTCTCCACGTTCGCCTTTGCTCGAGCTCACGAACGGTCCTATCAGGTAGCGCGTCATAGTGGGCGCAAGGGGCTACTCGGTAGTCGTGTAGGCGACGTGCTTGCCAGCGGGGGAGTGAGTCGCGTCGCTAGCCTGAGACCCGTGGCGTAGGTCGTGACCACCAATTCGTTTGCACTCTCCCTTTGCAATGCTGGCGGGCGATTTCGTACCCCGTCCGCTTCAGGCGCGGACATGCACATGGCCCCTGTTGGTCGACCCGGTTGCGCTGCATGCGTCACGTTTGCGGCCGAAGGCGCTCGCCCGGTGTGTCTCAGACTGCACCCCTATGCCGTCCCGGAAGCCGATCCGCGAACGGCGATCACGGATGCCTCACGGCTCACCGCCGGCGACCTGATCCGTCACCGCGGCGGGTTCGGCTTGCTGAGATCGACTTCGCCCTGCTGGGGTGGTTGCAGTTTCACCGCGACGCCCCCGCAGGCACAGCCATCCGGGACGCGGCCACGCGCAGCGACGAGGTGGGGCAGACGGTCCGCGCTGAGCAGGGTGCCGGGGTGTTCTTCCTGATCCGTCGATGCGACGGCGACGTCCTGGTCGTCGGTCGGGTTCTCCACGACGCAATGGAACTCCGACGACACCTCGATGCGCCCGCCCGGACAGGGACGTGGCTGAGAGCTCCGGCACGGGCTCTCGGGAAGGCCGTGGCGTGGGCCGTCGACCGGATGGGGTTCCTGTTTCCTACCCCTGAAACGACCTTCCTGCCCATGCCTCGGCTGCGGACAACGAGCGACCACGCCACAGCAGCTCACGCAACACGCAACGAAGCCGAGCCAGCTCGCGTTCACGTCCCCCGTACGTCGTCACGCCAGCGCGGCGTGTGCCAGACGACGGTCAAAGAACCTTCCCGCGGTGCCAGGTCCACCCGGGCGTGGGCAGGTTCACCCGGGCGCGCCGGCACCACCCGGTGGCGCACCATCTGGCGGCGGACCTCCCGGCTCCTCGTTCACCTCGCCGTTGAGAGACCGTCCCACGTAGGGGTAGGCGTCAGTGATCAGGTATCTGTACTCGCCGTCGACTGTGATTCCGTTGCACTCGTCGAGGTCGCCGGCGGAGGCGTCGAAGACGTAGTCGGAGGTGAAGGTCCCATCCGGGGTGGTCCCCTCCAGGTCGTCGATCGACACACCCCCCAGGGCGCCCGAGCCGACGCAGCCGGTGCCGGTCCGGGGCGCGGTGGTCAGCTGGTAGCTCGGCTTGTACGCGCCGGAGAGCGAGTAGTAGATCAGGTGGCCATCAGCCGCGAAGCCGACGTGCACGAGGTCCTCACCGGCGTCGAAGACCTCGACCATGAGCTCTGAGACCCCGTGGTAGTGGTACTCACCATCCGGTTGGACGTGGGCGTTGTTGAAGTCGAGCCCGAGGTTGTAGTCGTCCTGCAAGGCTTCGATGCGGTAGACCTCACCGGAGTCGCAGGTGATCGTTTCGGCGGTGCCAGGCTCGAACTTCACGCCGTTGATGGCGACACCGGTCGTGCGTACGGGGGTGGCCTCGCCGACGAAGGTCGGCTCGGCGGTGAAGACGTAGGTGTTGTCCTGCTCGGTGATGGAGTTGGGGTTGCCCTCGTTGGGGAACGTACCCGTCTCGGTGTCCGGCAACGCGTTCGTCACGATCGTGCGGACGCCGCCTTCAACCGTCGTTGTCACTCGGGTGCCGAACTGCGTGTCGTCGAGGGTGTAGGAGCCCAGGTAGCTCGACCCGGACGAGCCGGAGCCGGTGCCCGCTGCGGTGCTGGTTCCGGCGCTACTGGCCGGCGTGGCACCCGATGAGGTGGACTCGCTTCCGCACGCCTCGAGCAGTGCCGCACCGCCGAGCGCCCCGAGCGAGAGCCTGATCGCGGATCGTCGTGAGAACGGGCTGCTTTCCATGGCTCAAGAGTCCCGATGACGTCTGTGCGTGCCCTGTGCGCGGACCCATGAGCGAGTGTGGGGCCACCCGCTCCTGCGGTGGCGCTGGCGGGCCAGCCTCACCGCCGTCGTCGGTCACCTCGATCATCCCCGCACACGGATCGTCACTGGGACCCACTCATCGCACCATGAGCGGAAGCACGGGCCTCCCTCGTGCTCTTGCGTCGTGGCCCAGCTACTCGCCAGTTGCACCGTCGATTCGTTCGCGGAGGATGTCCGCGTGGCCACATTGGTGGCCCGCAGGCCGCGCCCGCGCGCTCGCTCGGGGACGAGCGACGATGACGCTGCGCACGTTGCTCAGAGCACGTTGCCAACTCGCGCCGGAGTCCCTTCACCCGCCGGTCTTGTCCGATGTCGCCGCGCGCCCTGCTCCGCGGGGCGCGGGCAGGGATCCGAGCCCCAGCACCCGATCCAGGATCCGGAACCGGTAGGCGGCGCTGAGGGTCACGAACCACAGCGCCGCGGCGGGCAGGACTACGGCGAAGACCTGTGGGGAGGGACCGGTCAGCCCGAAGTATGTGTACAACGTCGGGACGAAGACCACAGCGGTCAGTGCGATCAGTAGGCCGGCAACGAGCCGGGTGGGTCGGCGGTCGGTGGTGGATCGGGTCCAGCCCGTGAATATCCGGGCCGGCGGTGCCAGGAGCAGGATGAGCAGGACAGACGTCAAGGAGACGAAGGTCGACAGGCCCGTCTGGGCCGCGACAGTCGACGACGCGGTCGCGAAGTCGGCGTCGGTGTAGGTCAGCCCGGTCGAGCTCTCGAACTCCGCGATGACCTGGGCCGGCGTCCGTCCCGAGTCGAAGCCGGCGGCAACGGTCTCGTAGAGGAAGGCGTACACGGCGCTGGCGAATCCTGCGGTGATGACGGCGGCTGGGATCACGAAGCGGGCCAGGTTCCCGAGCAGGTGATCGTCGGGCTGCGTCGGCTTGGCCCAGAAGGTGAGGAACAGGGTGGGGACGCCGACGGTGAGGAGCGTCAGCCCGACCTGGGTGGGCGAATACGGGAATCCCAGCCCGAGGATGGAGACGGCGACGATCACCAGGCCCTGGATCGCGACCCTGGTGAGGTAGACGTACATCGACATCGCGATGCCGTTGATGATGCGGCGCCCCTCCCGTCGGGCGGGCAGCAGTGCGGCGAACGAGTCGTCCACGAGGACGATGTCGGCGACACCCCGGGTCACCGCGCTTCCGCTGCGCATGGCCACCCCGACCTGTGCCGCCTGAAGAGCTCGGGCGTCGTTGACCCCGTCACCGATCATGGCGACATACCGGCCCTGGCGCCGGAGCGAGGCGATGATCCGCTCCTTCTGCTCGGGCAGGACCCGACCGAAGACGGACGTCCGCGCCACAAGCCGGTCCAGAGCGCCGTCCTCCAGGTCGTCGAGGCTCGCCCCCGAGACGGGCGCCGCGGCTTCGAGACCGGCCAGGGTGGCCAGCGCGGCGACGGTGCTCGGATCGTCCCCCGAGAGCACCTTGAGCGTTACCCCTTCCTCGCAGAACCTCGCGATGGCGCTGCTGACGTCGGGGCGCAGCTCGTCGGCGAGGCTGATCAGTGCGACCGCCCGCAGACCAGGCAGCCTCGGATGGTTCCCGGGCCCCCGGAGCGCCGACGCCGGGTCCGAGGTCCGGGCCAGCAGCAGCACCCGCAGGCCACGCCGAGTACGTGACTCCACGAGCTCGGTCGGGACGAGCTCACTCAGGTGCGGAGCCAGTGTCTCCGGGGCCCCGATCACCCACGTGCCGCCGAGGGTCGTTCCTCCCGACCAGCGCCGCGCGGAGCTGAACGGGACCTCCCCCCTCACTGCCACCCCATCATCGGGAAGACTCGTGCCGAGCGCCCTCATGGTCAAGTTGGGCATGCTGTCGTGGTGAGCGAGCGCGCCCAGCACCGCCCTGATCTCGCCCAGGTCACTGTTCCCCACCGGTGCCAGCCCATCGAGCATCAGGCGCCCGGTCGTCAGCGTGCCGGTCTTGTCCGTGCACACGACGTCGACGTTGCTCAGCGACTCCACCGCGTTGACCTTCTGGACCAGTGCCCCTCGGCCGGAGATCGCTACGGCACCGGCCGCATAGGCCGCCGCGATGAGGAAGAACAACCCGTAGGGAATGAGACCTGACAGCACCGCCGTGATCTGGACGACGCTGAGCAGACTGAATCCCTCCACGACTGCCCGCGCAAGAATGGCGGCGCTCATCAACACCGTCAGGGCCATGATGAGGCGTACGAGGAACTCGATCTGGCGCTGCAGTGGTGTCTTCTCCGTTGTGTCCCGCCGGGCATCCATGGTCAGGCGGCCCGCATAGCTGGCGGCGCCAACATCGCGAGCGAGCTGACGCCCGCCGCCGCCGACACAGAGGCTGCCGGATCGCAGGTCCGCGCCGGGCAGCTTGATCACAGGTTCGGACTCGCCCGTGAGCAGCGACTCGTCGGCCTCCACCCGGTCGCCGTCGAGCAGGGGTCCGTCCACCACGATCTGATTGCCCGGCCGCACCCACAGCACATCGCCGCGCACGACGTCCGCCGGCGCGATCTGAAGCTCCCGGCCGCTGCGCACGACGACCACTCGATCTTGGTCGAGCAGGTGCAATCGGTCGAGCTTGCGTTTGGCGCGAACCTCCTGCACCGAGCTGATCACGGCGTTCGTCAACCCGATGCCGACGGTGATGAAGGTGTCGTTGTAGCGACCCAGTGACAACAGCACGACGCCGATCACAAAGAGGATCGTGTTGTAGAAGGAGAAGACATTGGCCCGCAGGATGACGGCGTAGCCGCGGGTAGCGGTCTGGTTCGTCGTGTTGGCCTCGCCGCGGCGGCGACGTGCCTGCGCCTCCGCGTCGCTGAGCCCTCTCGTTGCACCTTGCGGCGGCTCAACGCGCATCGGGTCCTCCGTCCTGCGCGTCACTCTTCAGTCAACCACGCCACCGGCACCCGCCGAGTTCTGTGCCGGCGCGCCTCCATCGGTGGCTCCCCTCGTGGGCGAGCAGCAGCACGAGCGGTGGGGCGCCAGCCTCAGTCGAGGGGCAAACGATCGAGCGCACACCTGGAGACGTTGCCCGAAGAGAGCATGTAGGCATGTCAAGCCAGGTGGTGGTCTTGGGAAGCTGCGGAGCGTGGCCCGAGCCCTCGGTCAGAGTTCACCGGTGAAGGCGGCCGACCGGCCAGGCATTGCACCTCCCCTTTGACATGTTGGCGGGGGACAACAGGGGAAAGGGATGTGCAGCATTCGGTGGTGCCAGGGGAGTGCGGTGCGCTGAGATCGGTACTCGAGCTCCGTTCTCATGCATTGCTTGTGGGGGCGCCACTCGCGCTCGACGTAGTCATGCAAGGTGATCTCACCCTGGCTCGCGTCGTGCCAACTGCCCGCGAGGACCTGCTGCTCCTGGCGGTTTGCCGACCGGAGCGCCTCGCGGTCGTGAGACATGTGTTCGGGATGTCCTGAACCAGCACACTGCCCCCGCTACAAAGCGGAATCGCAGGTCAGAAGCCGCCTCCAGCGCGAGCCGGTGGCGGCTTTCTGCATGTCCGGACGGTGATGACTGCCAACCAGCAGCTGCACTCGCGCCAAGGCCCCGCGCCTCCTAGAATCGCGTGGAGGAGGCGGCGTCATGACAGACCCCTCGGCCATCGACCAGCTGCTGGTGCGGGCCCGGAGCAACCTCGCCCGGGTGCGGGTCGACTACCTCGCCGATGAAGTCGCGCAGGGAGCGATCATCATCGACATCCGACCGGTCGAGCAGCGCCGGCGCGATGGCAGCCTGCCGGGCGCCATCGTCGTGGACCGCAACGTCCTGGAATGGCGACTCGATCCGTCCTCACCCCACCGGCTGCCGATGGTGACCGGAGTCGACGTGCGTTTCATCATCGTCTGCAACGAGGGTTACAGCTCGAGCCTGGCCGCCGCGACGTTGCACGAGCTGGGGCTGCGATCCTCCACGGATCTGGTGGGCGGATTCCAGGCCTGGCTCTCGTGGTCAGCGCCCGGGTGACCGCGAGGTGAACGAGGAGCCGTGGCCCGCCGTCACGGCGACGCATCGTTGGGGGAAACCCCCAGAGCTGACTTGTGACTAGGGTCGTCTCATGGGTCGAGGCGTCTACGTCGCAACCGTCGAGGGTTTCACGGGCAAGTCCGCCGTGGCGCTCGGTGTGCTCGAGCAACTCTCCCGCCGGGTGGAACGGGTGGGGGTGTTCCGGCCGATCGTGCGCACCGACGGCGCCGTCGGTGCGCAGCGCGACTACGTCCTCGAGCTGCTGGTGGCCCACCCCGCGGTGGAGATGACGTACGCCGAGTGCGCCGGCGTGACCTACGACGACGTGCATGCCGACCCGGCGGCCGCGATGGACCGGATCGTCCAGCGTTACCACGACGTGGCCGAACGTGCCGACGTGGTGGTCGTGGTCGGCAGCGACTACACCGACGTCGGCGCCCCGGCGGAGTTCGGCTTCAACGCGCGGATCGCGGCGAACCTGGGCACCCCGGTGCTGCTCGTCCTCAACGGTGCCGACCGCTCGGTCGATCAGCTGCGCACGGCGGCCGACCTGGCCACCACCGAGCTCCTGGCCCACCACGGCACCCTGTTCGCGGTGATCGCCAACCGGGTCAGCGGAGCCTCGCCGGCCGCCTGTGCGCAGGCACTGACCACCGAGGGGATGCCGGCCTACGCCATCCCCGAGGAGCCGCTGCTGAGTGCGCCGTCGGTCTCGGACCTGGTGACGGCCTGTGCCGGCGAGCTGCTCAGCGGCGACGAGGCGCTGCTCGCCCGCGAGGTGCCGGGCCTGGTGGTGGCGGCGATGACGTTGCCCAACGTGCTCGACCGGCTCTTCGAGGGAGCCCTGGTGGTGACCCCGGGCGATCGACCGGAGATCGTCCTGGGCGTGCTGACCGCGCACCAGTCGGCGAGCTTCCCGCAGATCTCGGGGATCGTGCTCAGCGGCGGGCTGGACCTCCCACCGCAGGTGAGCAAGCTGCTCGACGGGTTGGACGTCGCGTTGCCGATCATCCGCTCGCCGCTCGACACCCAAGCGGCGTCGACGGCGCTGACCAGCCGCCGCGGTCGCCTCGACAAGGACTCTCCGCGCAAGGTGGCCACGGCCCTGGCCCTGTTCGCCGAGCACGTCGACGGCGACGCCCTGCTCGACCGGCTCGAGGTGGCCCGCACCCAGGCCGTGACACCGCTGATGTTCGAGCACCAGCTGCTGGATCGAGCGGTCGCCGACCGCCGGCACATCGTGCTCCCCGAAGGCACCGACGACCGGATCCTGCAGGCCGCCGACGCCCTGCTCCGCCGCAACGTCGTCGACCTCACCCTGCTCGGCGACCCCAACACCCTGCAGTCGCGAGCCGCGACGCTGGGCGTCGACCTGTCCAAGGCCCGGCTGCTCAGCCCCTTCGACGAGGAGCTGCGCGAACGCTTCGCCCAGGAGTACCACCAGCGGCGCAGCCACAAGGGCATCGACCTCGAACGAGCCCGCGACATCGTGGTCGACGTGTCCTACTTCGGGACCATGCTGGTCGAGCTCGGCCTCGCCGACGGCATGGTGTCGGGCGCTGTCAACACCACCGCCCACACGATCCGGCCGGCGCTGGAGGTGATCCGCACGGTGCCCGAGGTGTCCGTCGTGTCGTCGGTGTTCTTCATGTGCCTGCGCAACCAGGTGCTGGTCTACGGCGACTGTGCCGTCAATCCCGACCCGACAGCTGAGCAGCTCGCCGACATCGCGATCGCCTCCGCAGGAACCGCGGCCGCGTTCGGCGTCGAGCCGCGGGTGGCGATGCTCTCCTACTCCACGGGCAGCTCCGGCACCGGGACCGACGTCGAGAAGGTCACCGAGGCGACCCGACTGGTGCGTGAACGCGCCCCAGAGCTGGCTGTCGAGGGTCCGATCCAGTACGACGCCGCGATCGACTCCGCCGTGGCCCGGACCAAGTTGCCCGACTCGGCCGTCGCAGGCCGGGCGACGGTGTTCATCTTCCCCGACCTCAACACCGGCAACAACACCTACAAGGCGGTGCAACGCTCGGCCGGCGCACTGGCGGTCGGCCCGGTCCTGCAGGGGCTGCGCAAACCGGTCAACGACCTCTCCCGTGGCGCCAGCGTCCGCGACATCGTCAACACGGTCGCGATCACCGCGATCCAGGCCCAGGAGCGTCGATGACCTCCGCGACCACCTCGGCTGCCTCTGCGAGGAGCAGCCGGGTCCTCGTCGTCAACGCCGGGTCGTCATCGCTGAAGTACAGCCTCGTGGACGGCGACAGCGGGCACGCCGAGGCCACCGGTCTGGTCGAGCGGATCGGCGAGGCGAGCGGCGGCGTCCTCACCCATCGGACCGGCGACAGCGAGCACCGGACCGAGCGGGAGTTCAGGTCCTTCCAGGATGCGCTCGCCGCGGCGCTCGCCGCGTTCGACGAGCACGGGCCGGCGCTCACCCGCGACGGCCTCGCCGCGGTCGGCCACCGGGTGGTCCACGGTGGCAGCCGCTTCGCCGCGCCGGCGCTCGTCGACGACCAGGTGGTCGCCGACATCGAGCGCCTGGTGCCACTGGCGCCGCTGCACAACCCGGCCAACCTGGAGGGCCTGCGGGTGGCGCGGCGGTTGTTCCCGGACGTGCCGCAGGTCGCGGTGTTCGACACGGCGTTCCACCAGACCATCCCGCCTCGGGCGCACACCTACGCCGTACCCCGGTCCTGGCGCGAGGACCACCAGATCCGGCGCTACGGCTTCCACGGCACCTCGCACGCCTTCGTCTCGGGAACGGCGTCCCGGCTGCTCGGCCGCGCGCCGGAGGCGACCAACCTGATCGTGCTGCACCTCGGCAACGGTGCGTCCGCGACCGCCGTCCGTGCGGGCGCCTCGGTCGACACCTCGATGGGGCTGACCCCGCTGGAGGGTCTGGTGATGGGCACCCG
The DNA here is from genome assembly GCA_963726515.1 of uncultured Actinomycetota bacterium. Classification (GTDB taxonomy): domain Bacteria; phylum Actinomycetota; class Actinomycetes; order Propionibacteriales; family Nocardioidaceae; genus Nocardioides. The sequence goes on along the minus strand of CAVSCW010000015.1, from coordinate 357,290 downwards.
CTCCGGCGACCTGGACCCGGCCGTCCACGGCCACCTGCACCGGCAGCTGGGCTGGTCGCTCGAGGACATCGACCGGGCTCTCAACCGCGAGTCCGGGCTGCTGGGACTTGCCGGCCACAACGACTTCCGCGAGCTCATGCAGCGCAGGGCCGCCGGCGACGAGGCGGCAGCGCTGGCGTTCGACGTCTACGCCTACCGGATCCGCAAGTACGTCGGGGCCTACTACGCCGTCCTCGGTCGCGTGCACGGCATCGTGTTCACCGGCGGGGTCGGCGAGCACAACCCGGAGCTGCGGTCGGCGACCCTGTCGGGCCTGGAGCGGCTGGGCATCGAGCTGGACCCGGACCGCAACGAGCGGCGTGCTCGGGAGCCGAGGGTGGTCTCGCGACAGGGTGCCGACGTGCCCGTCCTGGTGGTGCCGACCGACGAGGAGTGGGAGATCGCTCGCGAGGCGCTCGCCGTGGTGCGGGGAACGGCGGGTCAGGACCGCAGCTGACGGGGGAGGCCCGCGTCCATCTCTGCGGACAGGGCCAGCCGGGCCTTGACGTCCACACAGCGCAGACCGTCGGTGGTGAGCACCAGCGGGTCCAGCGCCAGCGCGGCCAGCTGCGGGACGTCGACCGCGAGCTGGCCCACCTGGGCGACCAGGCTCTCCAGCTCGGCGGCGTCCACCGCCTGCGGCCCCCGGCTGCCGACCACCCGCGGCCACAGCCGAAGGGCGCGCACGGCCCGGGCGGCGTCGGCCGGACCGATGGGCGGCATCAGCACCACCGCGTCGTCCCGGCTGCCGCCGTCGAGGTGGTCGGTGACCTGGCCGCCGGAGGCCAACCGGACCAGCGGTCCGAGCTCGGGGTCGCGCAGCACCGAGACCGACACCTGGTGGCCGAGCAGCAGCGGCTGGACCAGGACCTCGACCTGGTCGCGGCCGAGCTCGGTGGCGATCGCGGCGACCGCCTGCTCGACGGCGGCCGCGCTGCGCAGGTCGACGCGGACCAGTCCCCGCTCGGTCTTGTGCGGTTCGGTGGGATCAGCGAGCTTCACGACCACCGGGAAACCGAGGTCCGTCGCTGCCCGTACCGCCTCGTCGACGCCCTGGGCGAGGCGACCGAGCAGCTGGATGCCGTAGGGGGACAGCAGCTCGGTCATCGCGGCCGTGGGCAGCCAGTGCGGGTCACCGCCCTGCTCGACGAGGCGGGCGGCCGCCCAGGACCGGGCGTGCGCCGCGCGGGTCCCGAGATCGACGACGGGCTGGTCGGGCGGGACCCGGCGCCACTCGGCGTACCGCATGGCGCGCGCGAGGGCACCGGTCGCCGCCTCGATGGTGCGGAACACCGTGACGCCGGGGGTTCCCCTGGCCGCGACCGCTGCCGCACCGGGGGCGACCAGCAGCACCGGGGTGCCGGGGGCCCCGGCACGGCCCCGGCCCACGGCGGCGAACAGCTCGTCCCGGTCGCCCAACCTGGTGGTGACCAGGAGGACGACGACCGCGTCGACCTCCCCGGAACCGGCCAGCCGGTCCACGCAGGCAGCGAGGGCGTCTGGCGTGACGTCGGCGCCGAGGTCGATGGGGTTGCGTGCATCGACCAGGCCCGTCGACGTCGAGCGCAGCCCCTGCTGCAGCTCGTGCGACAGGGCGGTGACCGCGAGTCCTTGGGCATCGATGAGGTCCATGGCGAGGGCACCCAGGCCGCCGGTGTTGCTGATGATCCCGACGCGCAGGCCCTCGGGCAACGGCTGCTCGTCGAGCAGGAGCGCCGTCTCGGTGAGGTCCGCGCCGGTGCGGCAGGCGATCACGCCGGACTGGGTGAGCAGCGCGTCGACGCCGATCGGGGCGGACGCACCGTCGTGGGCACGCTCCAGCCTGGCCCGGGAGCGGCCGCCGATCACCGCCAGCAGCGGCTTGCGCTCGGCGAAGGCACGGGCGGTGCGCGCGAACTTGAGCGCATTGCCGAACGACTCGAGGTACAACGCGCCTGCGCTGACCCGGTCGTCGTCCATCCACGCGGCCAGGAGGTCGTTGCTGGACACGTCCAGCTTGTCGCCCAGCGAGACGAAGGCATGGATGCCGAGGCCGATGTCGCGGGCCAGGTCGAGCAGTGCGAAGCCCATTCCTCCCGACTGAGACACCACCCCCAGTCCGCCGCTGTCGGGGATGTCGCGCAGGAACGTCGCGTTGAGCCCGAGACCCGCGGCGTTGCCCAGGACTCCCTGCGAGTTCGGGCCGACCATCCGCACGCCGTGGGCACGGGCCAGGTGACGGAGCTCTGCGACGGCGTCGGCGGCCCGGTCGGCGTGATCGCCTTCGTGCTCGGCGAAGCCGGAGGAGACGATCAGGACAGCCCCGGCGCCGGTCGCGGCGGCGTCGCGCAGGACAGCGGACACGCCGTCGCGCGGCACCGCGATCACCACGAGGTCCACCGGGGAGCCGATCGCGGCCAGGGTGGGATGAACCGGGAGGCCGTCGATCTGCTCCGCCTCGGGGTGCACGACGTGCACGGCACCGGAGTACGACGAGGAGCGGATCGCGTCGAGGATGCCGAACCCGAACCCGCCGGCCGAGCGGCGGACGCCGACCACGGCGATGCTCTCCGGCTGGAGCAGCGGCCGCAGCGAGCGGGCTTGGGACCGCCACTCGCGCCGGTCGGCGGCGGCGATCGCGTCCGCCGACTCGTCGGTGTCGAGCTGCACCAGCACCTCGCCGCCCTCGTGACGACGGGTCTCGGCGAAGCCGGCGCCGCGGAAGACCCGCAGCATCCCGGAGTTCTCGGCGAGGACATCGGCCTCGAAGCGGCGGACGCCGTGCCGCCGGCCCAGTGCGGCCAGGTGCTCGAGCAGCAGGCTCCCCAGGCCGCGGCCGCGGTCGGCGTCGGAGACCAGGAAGGCCACCTCCGCGGCGTCGCTGGCGAAGACCTCCGCGGTGGCCAGGCCGATCACCCGTCCGCGGTCGAAGGCGATGAGGGCGGTCGCGTCGTCGTGCTCGTCGTCGAACAGCCGCGTGACATAGGCGCGCGCCGCGCTCCGGTTCGCGGAGAAGAAGCGCAGCCGCAGGGTGTTCTCGGAGACCGACTCGTGCAGCGCGAGCACCGCATCGCGATCCTCGGCCCGCAGCGATCGGATCCCGGCGATCCTGCCGTCGGACAACAACACGTCAGCCGGCGGCGCCGTCCACTGGCGCGGCGCGATGGGCTGCTGTTCGCTCATCGCCGTCCTTCCGTCGGTGGGCATGTCCGCCACATGCTGCCACCCCGACGCCGGCCGCGCCCTCACTCGGGAGCCGCGTCGACGTCGACGAGCCGGCGGCTCGCCTCAGCCGAGGAAGATGCTGGTGAGCTTGCGGCCGGGCCGCTCGAGCGACGAGGTGGCCTCCTCGGCGACGAACTCGCGCATGAGGTCGATCGCCATCAGGATCTTCTGGCTGCGCAGGGAGTAGTAGACGCTGGTGCCTGCTCGCCTGGTGGTCACGATGCCGCGCTCCCGCAGGACTGCGAGGTGCTGGCTGGCGTTGGACTGGCTCACCTCCAGCGTCTCGGCGATCTCGCCCACGCTGAGCTCACCGTCGCGCAGGACGCTGATGATCAGTAGTCGCTTCGGATCCGAGATGGCCTTGCAGACTCGCTCGTGCAGCTCGCGCAGCTCGGTTTCCAAGGACTCGTCCACGGTCGCCTCCCTCGGCGTCAGACGTATGCCACCAAGTTTATCCTTGAATGACGATGAGCCCGATCGCCATGATCGCCAGGAGAGACACGGTGAGCGCCAGGAGCAACAGCAGCCGGGCGTGGACGGGGTCTGCTCCGGAGCTGATCCGAGACACGGTGCGCTCGTAGCGCAGCTCGCTGAGCACCAGCAGCACGATCGCCATGGCGAGGCCGAACATCCCGGGCAGCGACTGGACGAGCCTGCCCCCCGTCTGGTGGAGCAGGAGTGCCGAGACGCCCCCCACACCGAGCGCGGTGCGTTGCCACGCCATGGCGGTGCGCTCGGCCTGCAGGCCGGCATCGTGGGGCGGCTCGTCGCGTTCCCTGCGAGCCGCCCAACGCGGGAGCATGGTCAGTCGACCAGGTCGGCGATGACGAGCGTGAGCGCCACCAGTGAGGCGAGCACCAGTGACCAGGCCACGAGCCGGGGGACGAAGGACTGGGGGAGCCCCCGGCCGAGCCGCATCGCCTGCTCGTTGCGCTGCCAGTCGCGGTAGGCCATCCAGGACAAGAACCCGCCCAGACCAATCAGCAGGAACCCGAGCGCATGCCGCACCAGGGTCAGGCCCGGGACGAAGCGGATCACCGCGACCCCAGCGGCCATCAGGGCCAGGGCGGTGCGGATCCAGGCCAGGAAGGTCCGCTCGTTGGCCAGGGTGAATCGGTAGTCGACGTCCGCGCCGGTGTCAGGTGAGATGGGAGACCCCTCTGCTCGTCGGCCCGGTCATGTCAACGAGGTGGATGCCGCGCACTGGTTGCGACCTACGTCGAGCACGTCGAGCTCATCGTCGGGCGGATGCAGCTGGCCTGCATTGACCAGGCGGATCCTGTCATAGACGGCAGGCGCGGGCGGGAGCGTCGACACGATCTCGTCGACGAAGCGCTCGATGGCCCGCTCGTTGAGCAACGTGGACTCGAAGACCCGCCTGAGCGTGGTGGTCACCGTGCCGACCTCGTCGAACTCCTCACGGCTCGACCAGTGCGCCGGTGCGATGATCGTCGCCGGGTCGAGCGGCTCGAGCCGCTCGTGGACGCTGCGGAAGAGCGAGCGCGCGAGGTCCTCGGCCTGACCGGTCAGGTCGGGGCGCCCGAGTCCGCGCACGAAGATGGTGTCACCCACCAGCAGCAACCGCTCGCCGACCAGGAGCGCTGTGGTCCCGGGCGTGTGACCGGGAAGGTGCATCGTCATGGCACGCATCACGGTGTCCGCGCCCAGCGCGAGCTCCTCCCCGTCCGCGAGCGCGCGGTGGGGGAAGGGGAGCGCGTCGGGGCTGTCCTCGGGGGGCAGGTGGTACTCGACGCCCAGCCGATCCGCCAGGGCCGGGCCGCCGCTGACGTGGTCCGCGTGCACGTGGGTGTCGATGACGTGGGTGAGTGTCATCCCATGGGCCTCGGCGAGCTCCAGGTAGGGCGCATGGTGCCGGGCGGGGTCCACGACGATGCAGTTCTGGTCCGGGACCCCGATGACGTAGGACAGACAGCCCTTGGCCGGACGCTGCAGCTGCCACGCCCGGACCGGATGCGGCAGCCCGTCGATGGGCACCGGCACCAGCAGCTGGGCCCAGGCGTCCATGCCGCCGGCCAGCGACCGGGTCTCCTTGCCGAGAGCGCTGAACTCCTCCACCACGAGCGCCGAGCCGTTCCCGTGAGCGCACACGACGACCGCGCCGTCCTGGGTGTCGTCCGCGAAGCGCTCCGGCTCCTCCAGGACCTCGTACACCGGGGCATGACGGGTCGAGACCTCCCGGCGACCCTCGATCCGGTGCGCGGCGAACTCGTCGGTGTTGCGCACGTCGAGGATCTCGGAGATGCCGCCTCGCAGGATCTCCTCGTGCAGCTCCACCGCTGAGATCGTCCAGGTCTCCATGGGGGCTCCCATCCCGCGTCGGGGTCTGTCAGGGGTCTGTCAGGGGGTTGTTCCGCGTGGTCCGGGCCACCGGACAGTCGGTCCCAATGTCCGGACAACTCGCGCGCCGAAGGCCTTGTTGCATGCGTCGGCACGAATGTAATGTGACGCGCATCACAGCGCAATCCCTCGCACCTGATTCGGAGGAAGCGGCCATGGACGATGCAGCACCGGACGATCCGCAGAGCATGACGATCGTCGCCTGGAGCGGGGATCTCGACAAGATCTGGCCCACCTTGATCCTGGGCTCGACGGGGGCTGCCTACGGCATGAAGACCACGATCTTCTTCACCTTCTGGGGGCTGTTCCCGCTGGTGCGTGACGACGTCCGGATCACGGGCACCAACGCGATGACCAAGGCGCTCGCAGGCATGAACCCGCCCGGTGTGAGCCATATGAGGCTCTCGAAGCTGAACATGGGTGGTGCCGGCTCCTGGATGATGAAGAAGCTGGCGCGCGACAACAAGGTCGCCAGCCCCAAGGAGCTCCTCGAGATGTGCTCGGAGCTCGGCGTGAACCTCTGGCCGTGCGAGATGACCATGGAGCTGATGGGCCTACGCCGCGACCAGCTCGTCGAAGGCGCAGGTGACCCGGTGGGTGCCGCGTCCGCCCTGTCGGCGATGAGTCGTTCGCAGATCAACCTGTTCATCTGACCCCTACTCGGCCCGCCGGTCGACCTGAACGGAGAAGTCCCATGAACCACCCAGTAGACGCAACCGTGGACGCCAAGGGCCAGAAGTGCCCGATGCCGGTGCTGCTCCTCTCCCGCGGGATCAAGGCCCTGAGCTCGGGCCAGGTGCTGCTGGTCGAGGCCACGGACAGCGGCTCGCGCAGCGACATCCCGTCCTGGGCGAAGGACACCGGCAACGAGCTGCTGGACAGCTCGGTGGAGGACGGCGTCTACCGCTACCTCATCCGGAAGAGCTGACGGGATGCAGCTCGGGTTCGCGATCGACCAACGCACCTGCATCGGCTGCCACGCCTGCACCGTGGCGTGCAAGACCGAGCACGACATCCCGGTCGGACAGTTCCGGACCTGGGTGAAGTACGTCGACGCCGAGTCGTTCCCCGACACCACCCGCTCGTTCGGGGTCATGCGCTGCAACCACTGCACCGACGCGCCCTGCGTGAAGATCTGTCCCACCGAGTCGCTGTTCAAGCGCGAGGACGGGATCGTCGACTTCGACCAGGAGCGCTGCATCGGCTGCAAGAGCTGCATGCAGGCCTGCCCCTACGACGCGATCTACATCGACAAGGACACCAGCACCGCCGCCAAGTGCAACCTGTGCGCCCACCGCGTCGACGAGGACCTCGAGCCCGCCTGCGTGGTGGTCTGCCCGACCCATTCGATCTGGGTGGGGGACCTCGACGATCCGACCAGTGGGATCGCCCGCCTGGTGAACGACCACGACACGATGGTGCGCTCGCCGGAGCAGAACACCGGTCCCAACGTCTTCTACCTGGGTGCCGACCGAGCCGTGCTCGATCCGCTCGCCGCGCCGGTCGAGGACACCTACATCTGGGCCAAGCCGGACGCGCAGCGCCTCGCGAACGCAGGAGACCTGCCGGGGGACTCGGCGGGCAGTCCCCGCACCACCTTGAACACCGCCCACCCACGTCCCTGGGGCTGGAAGGTGACCACCTACCTGTGGACGAAGGGCGTGGGTGCCGGAGCGCTCGCACTGGCCGGCCTCGCGCACATCCTGGGGGTCGAGCTGGGCGTCGTGGGCGACTACGTCGCACCGCTCCTGGGGCTGTTCGGAGCAGCGACGACCGGTGGCCTGCTGGTCTGGGACCTCAAGCGTCCCGAGCGATTCCTCTACATCTTCGTGAAGTCCAACTGGACCTCCTGGCTGGTGCTGGGGGCCTACGTCCTCACGATCTTCTCCGGCGGCGCCGTGCTGTGGCTGGTGGCGGCCCTGCTCGACGTGGGCTGGGCGATGACCGTCCTCGCGTGGCTGGGCCTTCCCGCGAGCGCGATGATGGCGGGCTACACCGCCTTCCTCTTCGGCCAGGCCGAAGGGCGCGACCTGTGGCAGTCCCGCCTGCTCTTCTGGCACCTGCTCGTCCAGGCCGTGATGGTGGGCAGCGGTGCCCTCGCCCTGGCGGGCCTGTTCGTGGACCTCTCCGACACCGCCTGGACCCTGCTCGCCGCGGCCTTCGTGACCGGGGCGGTCCTGCACCTGGTGATGCTCGCCCTCGAGTACGGCGGCAGGCACCACAGCCGTCAGGCCTCCGTGGCTGCCGGCATCGTCGTCTCGGGGCGATACGCGCGCACCTTCTGGCTCGCGGGGGTGCTCCCGGTGGCACTGGCCGTCGTGCTCGGCGCGCTCACCTGGGGCGGAGCGCCCGTCGGGATGCTCGCGCTGGCGGGCCTGCTCGTCCAGCCGGCGCTGCTGGCCTACGAGAGCGTCTTCGTCCGCGCCGGTCAGGACGTCCCGCTGTCGTGACCACCGGCGCGCACCACCCTGTCAGCTCACCCTGCCTCGAAGGGACTTGTCATGACGCTTGAGTCGGAGCGCGAGATCACCCCCCTGGTGCTGCCGGGGGAGCGCACCCACGAACGCCTGCGCAACTTCCCGCCGGTCGCCGACTGGGACCACCACGTGGAGTACGACGCGAAGGCGCACCCGCGCAAGGTGCCGCACGAGTACATGCTGGTGCCCACCACGTGCTTCAACTGCGAGTCGGCCTGCGGGCTCCTGGCCTACGTCGACAAGTCGGACCTGTCGATCAAGAAGCTCGAGGGCAACCCGGCCCACCCGGGATCGCGCGGACGCAACTGCGCCAAGGGGCCGGCGACGATCAACCAGATCAACGATCCCGAGCGCATCCTGTATCCCCTCCGTCGCTCGGGAAAGCGCGGTGGCGGTGACTGGGAGCGGGTCAGCTGGGACGACGCCCTCGACGACATCGCCGGCCGGATCCGGGCGGCCATCGTGGAGGACCGCAAGGACGAGGTGGTCTACCACGTCGGGCGGCCCGGGGAGGACGGCTTCGCCGAGCGCTTCCTGCTGGCCTGGGGGGTGGACGGCCACAACAGCCACACCAACATCTGCTCGGCCGGTGCCCGGCTCGGCTACTCGCTGTGGGGAGGCTACGACCGGCCCTCGCCGGACTACTCCCACGCCAAGGTCATCCTGCTCATCTCGAGCCACCTCGAGGCGGGTCACTACTTCAACCCCCATGCCCAGCGGATCATGGAGGGCAAGGTCTCCGGAGGCGCCAAGCTGGTGGTGCTGGACCCGCGCCTGTCCAACACGGCCTCCCACGCAGACCTGTGGATGGCGCCCTGGCCGGGCAGCGAGGCCGCCATCTTGCTGGCCGTCGCGTCGTACCTCCTGCGCACCGACCAGGTCGACCGCGCGTTCATCAAGCGCTGGGTCAACTGGTCGACCTATCTCGAACACCTCCACCCCGAGCTCCCCGGCGACGACTTCGACGCCTTCATGGAGGTGCTCACCGAGGACTACGCGGCCTACACCTTCGCCTACGCCGCCGAGCAGGCCCAGATGCCGGAGGAGCAGATCGAGGAGCTGGCCCGCATCGTCGCGACCGCTGGCAGTGCCCTGTCGGCGCACGTGTGGCGGGCCGCGACCGCGGGCAACCTCGGTGGCTGGCAGGTCTCGCGCGCCCTGTTCTTCCTCAACGTCCTCACCGGCAGCGTGGGCACCAAGGGCGGCACCAGCCCCAACGGCTGGGACAAGATCATCGCCCACGGCCCCAACGTCCCGGGCGGCCACGAGTCGTGGAACGAGCTCCTCTGGCCGGCCGAGTTCCCGATGTCGACCAACGAGATGTCCATCCTGCTCCCGCACCTGCTCCAGGACGGTCGGGGCAAGCTGGCGATGTACTTCTCGCGCGTCTACAACCCGGTCTGGACCAACCCCGACGGCTTCAGCTGGCTGGAGGCACTGACCGACGAGAAGCTGGTCGACTGCCACGTGGCGCTGACCCCGACCTGGTCGGAGACCGCCACCTTCGCCGACTACGTCCTGCCGATGGGGCACAGCACCGAGCGGCACGACACCCAGTCCTACGAGCAGTACGCCGGCAAGTGGCTCGGCTTCCGGCAGCCGGTGACCCGGGTGGCGATGGAGAAGATGGGCCGGATCGTCTCGGACTCGCGCGAGTCCAACCCGGGGGAGGTCTGGGAGGAGAACGAGTTCTGGTTCGAGCTGTCCTGGCGGATCGACCCGGACGGCTCGCTCGGCATCCGCAAGTACTTCGAGTCGCCGTACCGCCCCGGCGAGAAGGTGACCGTCGACGAGTACTACCGGTGGGTGTTCGAGAACAGCGTGCCGGGCTTGCCCGAGGCCGCTGCCGAGCAGGGGCTCTCCCCGCTGGCCTACATGCGCAAGTACGGCGTGTTCGAGGTGTCGAAGGACGCCTACCGCATCGATGAGCGGGTGCTGAGCGATGCGGAGGTCGAGGGCGCCACGGCGGACGCGCAGGGTGTGCTGCGCAAGCCGGTCACCCTGGACTCGACGCCACCCCTGGTGGGAGAGGCCGGCTCCGTGGGGCTGGTGCACGAGGACGGCAGTCGCACCCAGGGCTGGCTGACGCCCTCACGCAAGCTCGAGCTGTTCAGCGACACCATGGTCGACTTCGGGTGGCCCGAGTACGCCGCACCGGGCTACATCGAGTCGCACGTGAGCCGTCGCTCCATCGACGAGGGCAACGGCGAGATGGTGCTGATGCCGACGTTCCGGCTGCCCACGCTGATCCACACCAGGACCGGCAACGCCAAGTACCTCAACGAGCTGAGCAACACCCACCCGCTGTGGATGAACACGCTCGACGCGGCCCGGTTCGGCTTCGGCACCGGCGACCTGGTGCGGGTGAACACCGAGATCGGCTACTTCGTCGCCCGGGCGTGGGCCACGGAGGCGATCCGGCCCGGCGTGATCGGGCTGTCGCACCACATGGGCCGGTGGCGGACCTCCGAGCACGCGGGCTCGCGGTGGGCGATGGGGCTGGTCGACCTGACCAAGTCCGACGACGGGGTCTGGAAGCTGCGCTACAAGGAGGGGATCAAGCCGTTCACGAGCGACGACCCCGACAGTGAGCGGATCGACTGGGACGACCCCGGGGTGCACCAGAACCTCGCCTTCGCCGTGCACCCGGACCCGCTGTCCGGCATGCACTGCTGGCACCAGAAGGTCCGGCTCGAGAAGGCGCACGACGAGGACCACTACGGCGACGTCGTCGTGGACACCAAGCTGTCCCGCGAGATCTACCGGGCCTGGATGGCCACGACCAGGCCGGGTCCCAGCGCCAAGGGCCTGCGCCGACCCGAGTTCATGATGCGCCCGGTCAAGCCGACCAGGCGCGCCTTCCGGGTCGACGGCGGCCGCTCCGCAGATGCCGGGGCCGAGTCATGAGCATCCTGTCGCGCAGCCGCACCGGGCCCTCGGTGGACCTCGACGCCGTGCACGCTGCCTTGGGCGGGGTCGAGGATCCCGAGCTCAAGATGCCACTCGCCGAGGCCGGCATGGTCGGCAGCGTCGAGCTCGGCCGCAACGGCCTGGTCCGGATCGCCGTTCGCCTGACCACGCCCTCCTGCCCGATGAAGGAGCGGCTGGTCGCCGACGTCACCGCCGCGGTGAGCGGTGTGCCCGGCGTGGCGCGCGTCGAGATCACCCTGGACGCCATGAGTGAGGGGGAGCGCCTCCAGCTGGCGGGCAAGCTGCGCGGAGGCCGCACCGAGGGCACCCACCCGTTCGGCGACGGGTCGACCACCAACGTCTACGCGGTTGCCAGTGGCAAGGGTGGAGTCGGCAAGTCCTCAGTGACCGCCAACCTCGCCGTCGCGCTGGCTCAACAGGGCCAACGGGTCGGCGTGCTGGACGCGGATGTGTGGGGGTACTCGATCCCGCACCTGTTCGGCGTACGGCGCTCACCCGTGGCGCTCAAGGGAGTGATGCTGCCCGTCGAGGCCCACGGGGTCGCCCTGATGTCGGTGGGGTTCTTCGTCGAGGAGGAGGAGCCGGTGGTGTGGCGGGGGCCGATGCTGCACAAGGCCCTCGAGCAGTTCCTGACCGACGTCCACTGGGGGACGCTCGACACCCTGCTGCTCGACCTGCCGCCCGGAACGGGCGACGTGACGTTGACGCTGCTCGACCTGATCCCCGACGCCCAGCTGCTCGCCGTCACCACTCCCCAGCTCGCCGCGCAGACAGTGGCCACCCGGGTGGGCCGGATGGCGCGGGACATGCGGATGCCGATCGCAGGGGTCGTGGAGAACATGTCGACGCTGGTCTGTCCCTCGTGTGCCGAGCACACCCCGATCTTCGGTGAGGGCGGTGGCGCGCGTCTGGCCACGGCCATCGACGCCCCGCTGCTCGGACAGATCCCCCTCGACCTTCCGTTGCGAACCTCCGGGGACCTGGGGGTGCCGGCCATGGTGGCTGCCCCCACGTCGGCCTCGGCCATGGAGATCCGGCGGATCGCCGGTGGGCTGCCGGTCGTCCGGCGCAGTCTGGTGGGGCGGTCGCTGCCGTTGTCCGTGGTCTGAGCGGGACGCGGGTGGCCAGGCTCCTGGAGCCTCAGCCCCCCGACGTCGTCAGCCCGAGCTCGACCGCCTTGTCGAACTCGTCGTCGATGAGCACCACGTCGTGGCCCTCGCGCGCCAGCAGGCTGGCACAGATCGAGGCGCGGTACCCGCTGGCGCAGTGCACCCAGAGGGTGCCGGCCGGCACCTCGTCGAGCCGCTCGAGGAGCTCGTGGATGGGGATGTGGCTCGACCCGGGGATCGCGGCGTCGGCGCGCTCGTCGGCGCGGCGTACGTCGAGAACGACGGGTGGCTCCGCGTCGCCGGCGCGCTGGGTCGGCTCCTTGCGGAGGCCCTCGAAGGTGACCACGGGGTAGCCGACCAGCTCCGGGTCGGGGACCAGGTCGCTCACCTTGCCGGCAGCCGCTCCAGCGGGCCGGTCGATGCCGATCCGCACCAGCTCGCGCTGGGCGTCGGCGACCTGGTCCACCGACTCACCGATCAGCGTCACGTCGGTGCCCCAGGGCATCAGCCAGCCCAGGTAGGTCGCGAACTGTCCCTCGAGGTCGATGCCGATGGACCCGCGCAGGTGACCGGCTGCGTAGACCTTGCGATCGCGCAGGTCCACGACCCACTCGCCGGCCTCCACCCGGCGGCGCAGCTCGGTGGCATCCACGCTCTCCGGCGTGCTCAGGTCGACCGGACCCGGACCCTGCTGGTTGAGCGCACCCATGTGGGCGTAGTAGCTCGGGTAGGCGGTCAGGTTCTCGATGAGGCGAGTGACGAACGCGTCCTCGGAGTCCTCGGTGAGCGCGTCGTTGCGCTGCTGCTCCTCGCCGATCGTCGAGGACTCACCGCCGGCCGCCGATCCCGAGGAGCAGAAGCTGCCGAAGCCGTGCGTCGGGTAGACACCCGTGTCGTCAGGGAGCAGGGAGACCAGCTTGCGGGCCGAGTGGAACTGCGCCCGGGTCAGCTCGTCGGTGTGTTCCTCACCGAGCAGGTCCGTGCGGCCGACGCTTCCGTAGAGCAACGAGCCACCGGTGAACACGGCCCGCTCCTCGGCGTCCTCCCGCAGCGAGACGGCGTAGGAGACGTGGGTGTGGGTGTGGCCGGGGGTGGCGATCACCTGGATCTCGAGCGGACCGTAGGCGATCACGTCGCCGTCCGACACCGGCCGCCGGTCGAACTCGACGTCGTCGTCCGCACAGACCAGGTAGTCGGCACCCGTCTGGCGCGCCAGCTCCAGGCCGCCGGTCAGGTAGTCGTTGTGGATGTGGGTCTCGGCCACGGCGGCCACGTCCAGCCCCTGGGCCGCGAGGACGGACTGGACACGATCGATGTCGCGCTGCGGGTCGATGACCACGGCCAGGTGACCGTCGTGCACCACATAGCTGCGATCCCCGAGCTCGCTGGTGTCAATGACCTCGACCTTGAGCATGTGCACGCACGTCCTTCCCGATATGACCGGACATTTGACAGCACGCTACGACTCCCAGTGTGCCTCGACAAGAGGTTCGACGGCTCGAGACGGTGTCCGACGTGGCGCCCATCGCGTGGCTCGCCCGTGGCGTGGATGGCAGACTCACAGGGTGACTCTCCCCACGTCCCGCTTTGCAGGTGCGCCCCTCGCGGGCGTCCTGGGCACGGCCGGCCGCTACCCGGTCGACTCACCCCAGGCGCAGCCGTTGACCGTGGCCGGGCGGTCCCTGGTCACGCCGGGACCCTTGCGGATCTACACGTGCGGGATCACGCCCTATGACGTCACGCACGTGGGTCACGCCTCCACGTTCGTGTGGGCCGACCTGATCTCCTCGCTGGCCCACGTGACCGGTGTCGAGTCGCTGACCTGTCGCAACGTCACCGATGTGGACGACGTGCTGACCGCAGCAGCGAGAAGCAAGGGCAGGCACTACGACGACTTCGCCCTGATGCAGGAGTTCCAGTTCGACCGCGACATGCGCGCCCTCTCGGCGGCCCAGCCGGACCTGACCCCGCACGCACGCGGCTTCATCCGGCAGGTCCAGCGTCTGGCCACCGCCCTGATCCTCGCGGGCGCTGCCTACGACCGCGAGGGCTACGTCTACTTCCGTGGTGACCGCATGGCCGAGGCCGCTGGGCTTTCCGAGGCCGCCGCCCTGGCCGCCTCGCAGGAGTTCGGGGACCAGGAGGACGTGCCGGGCCGCGACTCCCCGTTCGACGTGGCCGTGTGGCGTCCGTCGCGTGCGGACGACCCGGCGTGGCCGAGCCCCTGGGGATGGGGCAGGCCCGGGTGGCACGCGGAGTGTGCCGCCATGGCGATGGCCTGCCTCGGGAGCTCGATCGACGTGCTGGTCGGCGGCGCCGACCTGACGTTCCCGCACCACGCCTACCAGTCGGCGATGGCCGAGGCTGCCACCGGCGTCACCCCCTTCGCCCGTGCGGTGGTGCACGTGGGCGAGGTGCGTCTGGCGGGGGAGAAGATGGCGAAGTCGACGGGGAACCTCGTCCTGATCGGAGAGGTCCTCGAGCGGCACAGCGCGCCGGCGGTCCGGCTGGCCCTGCTCAACCGGCGCTGGGACCAGCCGTGGGAGTGCACCGACGTCGAGTTCGAGGATGCCGCCGCCGTCCTGGAGGACCTGCACGGCGCCGCGGGCCGTTCCGGTGGCCGCGCCGAGGCACGTGACGAGGTGCTCCGCCTGCTGGTGACCGACCTCGGTGTCCCTGACGCCGTCCGGCTGGCCCTGGCCGAGGGCGGCGGCGCAGCCCGGTTCCTGATCGATGCGCTGAAGCTCCGCGAGACAGCGCTGTCATGAGGGGCCTGCCCGAGCGATGACCGGTCGTCGGCGTGCCGTCCAGGGTCCCGGATCCGTGAACCGCGATCTGGCGACGCCGCTGTGGGAGCAGGTCCGCACGGACCTGGTCCGACGGGTGCGCGACGGCGAGTTCACTGACGCGTTCCCGGGCGAGCTCTCCCTCGTGGACGAGTACGGCGTGAGCCGGCACACGGTGCGCGAGGCGTTGCGGCGGCTCCGCGAGGCGGGCGTGGTGTCGGGGGATCGAGGGCGCACCTCACGCCTGACGGAGCCGGCCGAGATCGACCAGACGATGGGCACGCTCTACAGCCTCTTCTCGGCAGTGGAGGCGGCCGGTCAGACCCAGCACAGCGTCGTGCGACAGCGCGACATCCGGGTGGACGCCGCAGTGGCCGAGAGGCTGACGCTCGAGCCGACGGCGCCGCTGTTCTACCTGGAACGGCTACGCCTGGCCAGCGATCGACCCCTGGCGCTCGATCGGGTGTGGATGCCGGCCGACGTGGCCGCCCCGCTCCTCGAGGTCGACTTCACCGAGACCGCGCTGTACGAGCAGCTGCGCTCCCGCTGCGGGATCACCCTGACGGGAGGCACCGAGTACCTGCGAGCCGTACTGCCGACCCCCGACGAGGTGACTCTCCTCGACATGCCCGGGACCGTCGCAGCGCTCGCCATCGAACGGCTCGGCTTCCAGGGGGGTCGGCCGCTGGAGTGGCGCCACACGCTGGTCCGTGGCGACCGGTTCGCCGTCAGCGCGGAGTTCACCAGGCCCGATGGATCCCGCCGGTCGGGGCGCCAGCCCGGCGGAGACTAGGACCGGAGGCTGGGCCCGGAGGCTGGACCCGGGAGGCTGGCCGCCTGCGCTCACCGAGGTTCGCCGTTCGGAAGGGCGACGTGGCACTGGGGAAAGATCCTGGCGGTGCAGGTGCGACAGATGTCGGAGTCGAGCCGGGGGTAGATCGCGTCCACCGGGTGGGACTTGGTGGGAAAGAGGTTCTCCTCCCCGATCGCCTCCAGGTAGGGACCCTGCTCCAGGAGGTCACGCACCTCCGGCTGGACCCGGTAGAGGTACAGCCCGCCGCCCAGCGCGCGCCGTCTCCTCGCCTCCTGGACGAGCAGCTCGGCTCCCGCGATGTCCACGAAGTTCATGCCCCTGGCGGCCAGCAGGACGTGTCGCTGCTCGGGGGCACGTTCGTCGATCCGGTGCAGCTCACCCTGGACGTGGTTGACCGCACCGAAGAAGAGCGAGCCGTGGATGCGCAGCATCTTGTACTGCGGGCACTCCGCGTGGTCGTCGGCAGGGACGAAGTAGAAGCTCCCCGGCTCCGGGTCCGGGACGACGGGCGCCAGCTCGGGACGCGAGGTGCGCGAGAGGTACAGCATGAGCGAGAGCATGATCCCGAAGACGATGCCCTTCTCGAGGTCGATCAGGGTGCCGGCGAAGGTCACGAGCAGCACCGCGGACTCCTGCTTGCTGGTGTGCAGGATCGACCTGATGTGGTGGAAGTCGATCAGCCCGTAGGCGACCAGGAAGAGCAGCCCCGCCATGGCGGCGGTCGGTAGGTGGGCGACCAGGGGTGAGACCGCTGCGAGGACGGCGATCAGGAAGATCGAGGCGTACACCGCCGCCAGGGGAGTGCGCGCCCCCGCCGCATGGTTGACACCGCTTCGGTTGAACGAGCCGCTGGCGGCGTAGCTGGAGAAGAAGCTGCCGACGAGGTTGGCCAGGCCCTGGCCGATGAACTCCTGGTTGCCGTCGATGCGCTGCTCGGTCTTGACCGCGATGGCACGCGAGATCGAGACCGCCTCGGTGAGGCCGAGCATCGTCACCACGAGCGCGGGGAAGACCACCTGTCCCAGGGCGCCCAGCGAGAAGTCGGGCAGCGTGAACGGCGGCAGGCTGGCAGAGAGGGCGCCCACGGTGGAGATGTCGGTGACGGCGTGGCCCCCTGCCAGACGGTCGAGGAGCAGCGCCGTCAGTCCGCCGACCACCAGGGCCAGGATCATGTGCAGCCTCGGCAGCAGTCGACGCAGCACGATCCCCGAGACCAGCGTGGCCGCCCCGACGGACACGACGTAGGGATTGGCGTCGCCGAGGTGCGACGCCGCGCGGTAGACCACCTCGTGGAAGGGCAGTCCGCGCTCGAGGTCCAGGCCGAGGAAGCTGTTGAGCTGACTGGTGGCGATCAGCAGGGCGGCCCCCGCAGTGAAGCCGATCACGACCGTGTGGGAGATGAAGTTCACCAGGGCGCCGAGCCGGGCCAGCCCCATGGCGAGCTGGAACAGCCCGGTGAGGAAGGTCAGGGTGAGGACGAGCCTGATGTAGTCCGCCGAACCCGGCTCAGCCAGGGGAGACACCGATGCGAACACCGCGATCGAGATGGCGGTGGTGGGACCCGTCACCAGGTGCCAGCTGGAGCCGAACAGCGCGGCGACGATGGCCGGCACCATCGCGGCGTACAGGCCGTACGCCGGGGGCAGCCCGGCGATCGTCGCGAAGGCAACACCTTGGGGCAGCACGATCAACGCGCCGGTCAGCCCGGCGGTGAGGTCGTGCCGGGTGCTGGTCCGGTCCACCCGGGATCGCCAGCGCAGGAACGGCAGGGCACGGTCGAGCCTGCTCCCGGTCGCGGTGATGCTCAAGAGGCCTCCAGGACTGCCGACCCTGCCGTCGTCGTCGCGACCAGGCGCTGGGGCCACGTCGGGCCTCAGCATATGCGCGAGGGTGAATCCTTTGCGAGCACCGCCGGTGGTGATGGCGCGGTGCTGCGCCCGGTCAGGGGGTGTCGCTCGTGGGGGAGTGGGCGATGCGGGAGGCGTGGGCCCGGGCGTGCGCGATGGCCTCGGGCGTCGTGGCGAACAGATGGCGTTCGTGGGCGAGGCGGGCGTACACACCGAGCTCGCGGAGCACCTGCTCGTGGTGTGGTCGCACTCCAGAGAGCAGGACGGTGATGCGGCGGTGCTCGAGTCGGCTGATGGTGTCGGCGAGGACGTGGGCGCCGGTGGCGTCGATGGCCGTCACGCGTGACATCCGCAGGACCACGACGCGGACGCGGGTGACGTCGGCGAGCTCGAGAAGGAAGTCATGGGCGGCGGCGAAGAAGAGGGGCCCGTCGAGTCGGTAGGCCACGATGTGCTCATCGAGCAGTGTGCGTTCCTCGTCGATGTGGTCCGACTCGTCGAGGGGCATCTCCTCCAGGCGGGCCGAGCGCGCCGTCTGTCGGAGTGCGAAGAACCCGGCCACCACGAGACCGATCAGAACTGCGGTCACCAGGTCGAAGGTGATCGTCGCGGCTGCCGTGATCGTGAGGACTGCGGCGTCGCCCCGGGTCGAGCGGAGCAGGGCGGCCAGGCTCGAGACCCGGATCATCTGGGCTGCTGTGGCGATCAGGACCCCGGCCAGGGCCGCACGTGGGATCTCGCTGACCCACGTGGCTGCGACCAGCACGATGCCGAGCAGCACCAGAGCGTGGGTGAGGGCGGCGAGGCGTGAGGCCGCACCCGACCGGACGTTGACTGCCGTACGCGCGATCGCCGCTGTCGCCGGGATGCCGCCGAACAGCGGTGCGAGCAGGTTGGCGAACCCCTGCCCCACGAGCTCGCGGTCGGAGTCGTGGCGTTGGCCGACGCTCATCGCGTCGGCGACGGTGGCCGAGAGCAGGCTCTCCAGTGCTGCCAGGGCGGCGACGGCGACCGCAGGCAGGAGGAAGGCGTCGAGGTCGCCCCAGGCGATGTCGGGGAGTGCCGGCGCCGGGAGGTGGTCCGGGATGCGACCGATCGGAACGGCACCCCAGCCGAACGCGGAGTTCGCGACGGTCGCGATGGTGACGCCGATGAGGGAACCGGGCAGCAGGGGCACGAGGCGCGTGAGCGCCAGGATCAGCGCACAGACACCGGCCGCCAGTGCCAGCGGCACCCAGTCCGGGTGGGTCGTCCAGGCCCGGACGGCCCGGGTCGCGAGGACCAGCACCTTCTCCGCCTGGACATCGACACCGAGTGCGGCGGGCACCTGCTGGAGCGCGATGATGGCCGCGATGCCGATCGTGAACCCTTCGACGACCGGGACGGGGACGTAGCGGATGAACCTGCCCGCCCCGGCATATCCGAGGCCGGTCAGGATCAGGCCCGCGAGCAGGCCGACGACCAGGACGCCGTCGGGCCCGTGGACGGCGATGATCGGCATGAGCACGACGGTCATCGCTCCGGTCGGTCCGCTCACCTGGACGCGGCTTCCGCCGAAGATCGCGGCTGTCGCGCCGGCCACGATCGCGGTCACCAGACCCGCGGTCGCGCCCATCCCCGAGCTCGCCCCGAAGCCGAGCGCCAGTGGCAGCGCGACCAGGCCGACCATCAGCCCGGCGACGAGGTCACGGCCCGGTCGGACGTTCGCCCAGTCCGAGCGACGAGGCAGCAGCTGCCTGGTGCGAGCCAGCGCTGAGAAGGCCGGGAGCGACGTCGTGCTCACCCGTGGTGGGTGAGGGTCAGCTCGGCTTCGAGCTCGCCTTGTGTCGCGATGATCCCGGACAGGATGCTGCGTGCGGCCAGGAGCAGGTCGCGCACCTCCGGGACGCTGATGGAGTAGACCACTTCGCCTCCGCCCCGGTGGGAGACCACGAGTGACGTACGTCGGAGGACGGCGAGCTGTTGGGAGAGGTTGCTCGGTTCGATGGCGATCTTCTCGAGCAGCTCGTGGACGGCGTGGTCGCGCTCGGACAGCAGCTCGAGAATGCGGATCCGTGCTGGATGGCCGAGGGTCTTGAAGAACTCGGCCTTGGCTTGGTAGAGCGGAACACTCATGACGTACCGACACCTCGGGGACTCGGGGCTTATGACATGAACAATACATGACTTGCAAATATGTTCATGTCGGGCCGCCGCGGCGAGGTGGACTTCGACTGCTCACGAACTACTTCAACCACCACGTGCACACCGAGCTCGACGTCCCAGAGGCGCTGCGGCTCTGAGCCGCACTGGTCAGTGCCACTGTGCCGGTTGAGCCAGAGGGATAGTGTGGTCTCGAAGTCGGGTCACGCCTGATCGGGTCCACCGCCAGGGTTGGTCCCGACCGCGTCGGCCTTCGGGCCGCTCAGAACACAAGGATGGTGCCATGAGCTGGTGGGTGTGGTTGATCGTGATCGCCGGGGTGCTCGTGGTGCTGGGAGCGGCCGTGCTGCTGATCCAGTCCCGTCGCCGGAGTGGCGGGGTCATCATCGACCCGAGCCAGTCCCCGCGCACGCCTCGCAGGGGATGAAGCGATGAGTCGACTGATGCGCACGTCAGAGCTGATGAAGCGTCCGGTGGTCACGATGGGCGGCGAGGACGTCGCCCAGGTCAAGGATGTCGTCTACTCCGCCGGCGGAGGCGCGGTGGGTGGGTTCACGCTGGCCGGTCGGGGCCTGCTGTCCGGGCCGCTGAAGCAGTCGCTGGCCTGGTCGTCGGTGATGGCGCTGGGGCCGGATGCGGTGATCATCCGCGACGAGGACGTGCTCGAGCCGACCGCGCAGGTGCTCGACCGCTCGGCCGCGACGGGCGGCTCGGGAGGCGACGTGCTCGGCTCCCAGGTGCTCACCGACACCGGGACCGACCTGGGCACGGTCGTGGACGTCGTCCTGGAGGTCGCTGAGCGCGGCACCGGCCAGTGCGACGTGGTGGGCTATGAGGTAGCTGCCTCGGAGGCGCTCGGGACCAAGGGGACCAAGGTCTTCCTGCCGCTGCCGGACACCCTGGCCGCATCGGGAGAGCACCTGATGGTGCCGGCGAGCGTGAAGGACTTCGTCGCTCACGACCTGGCAGGGTTCGGCGCCGCGGTGCGAGCGTTCCGTCAACAGCTGGTCGAGGAGCGCTGATGAGGTTCTCCGAAGCCACCGGGCGTGCGGTCGTGAGCCAGAGCACCGCGGAGACGGTGGGCCACGTGGCCGACTTCGTGATCGACCCCCAGTCGCACAGCATCGTCGCCGTCACCCTGAAGAAGACCCATCGCGGTCACACGGTGCTGTGGTCCGCACTGAGCGCCTTCGGTGTGGACGCGGTGACCGTCCCGGACGTCGAGGTGATCGTCGACACCAGTGACGCGGTGGCGGCCTTGGGGGGAAAGGACCACCGGCTGGTGGGCAGGCGGGTCCTCAACACCGATGGGGAGGACCTCGGAAAGGTGACGGACGTGGAGTTCGACCCCGCAACCGGTCGGCTCACCGCAGTGCTGCTCGCGAACGACTCGGTCCGTGGCGACCGCCTGATCGGCATCGGGTCCTACGCAGCCATCGTGCACGCCGACTCCTGACTCGCCGTCCTCGCGAGTGAATCCCTCCTGGGCCACCTACCGCACCAGCATCGGTGACCGTTCCGGGCTCTTCGCTGCGCTCAGGGAACGGTGGCATCCGGCGAAGGCGCTCTACCCGGGCAGCTACCTCGACCTGTCGCCCTCGACGGCGATCGCGTCAGTCACCTACGTCGACACCGACCGCCGAGCCGCACGCTACTTCGCCGGCGGCCCGCTCGTGGCTGCCGAGCTCCAGGGTCGCACGCTGCTAGGCGCCGGCACCGAGGTGGCGTTCCTCCACATGGACTACACCGAGGCCCTTCCTCTGCCCCCACGTGGCTTCGACCTCCTCATCTCGCTCTTTGCGGGGCCGGTGTGGGAGCACTGCTCCCACCACCTCTCCCCGGACGGGTTGTTCCTCGCCAATGCCAGCCACGGGGACGCCAGCCTGGCCGGCCTCGACCCCGCACTGCAGCTCGTGGCCGCCGTCCACCAGCGTGACGGCAGGTACCGCCTCGACACCGAGGCACTCGACAGCTACCTCCTCCCCAAGCGCCCAGCCACAGCGGACCCGGAGCTGATCCGCCGACAGGGGCGGGGGATCGCCTACACCAGGACGGCGTTCGCCTACGTGTTCGCACGAGCCGAGCCGCACGCGTGAGAGGTGGCACGCCCCCGGGGTGGTCAGCACCGTCCGCCGACACCGAGGATGGTGGGCATGTTCTTCGACGATTGGGCAGGTCTGGTCCGGGTGCTGGTCGTGGGCACCTCCGCTTATGTCGCGCTTGTGGCGCTGCTGCGCGTCTCTGGCAAGCGAACGCTCGCCAAGCTCAATGCGTTCGACTTCGTCGTGACGGTCGCGCTCGGGTCCACCCTGGCGACGGTGCTGCTGTCGTCGTCCGTGGCGCTCCTGGAGGGGATCACTGCGTTGGCGACCCTCGTGGCATTGCAGTACGCCGTGGCGTGGAGCTCCACGCGGAGCCGACTCGTCGAGCGCCTGGTCAAGTCCGAGCCCACCCTGCTCTACCGCGACGGGTTCCTGCATGACGCGATGCGACGCGAGCGAGTGACCGCGGACGAGCTGTCGCAAGCGGTACGCAGCCAGGGCCACGATGACCTGGAGACGATCAGCGTGATCGTCCTCGAGACGGACGGGAGCCTGAGCATCCTCACCGGCTGAGGGCGCCTAGGTGACACGTCGCGACGAGCTCGTCGGCCCGGGCTCTGGGTCGTCGGTCGCCGCCTCGTCATCATCGTCCGCGTGACCCTGGGGGCCCGAGGTCCGGGCCGTCACCACCTCGTTGAGGTAGCGCAGCACCACCGCCGCGACGGCCACGGCCGGCACTCCCAGGAAGGCGCCCGCCACGCCGAACACGGTCGATCCCAGCACCACGGTGAGGAGCACGACGGCCGCGTGCAGGTTCAAGGTCTTTCCCTGCAGCCAGGGCAGGAACAGGTTGCCCTCCAACTGCTGGACCGCGAGCACGATGGCCAGGACGATCAGGGCCGCCACCCAGCCGTTCGCCACCAGGGCGACCAGCACGGCCACGGCGCCGATGGCGACGGCTCCGATGATCGGGGCGAAGGCCGCGACGAAGGTGAGCATGGCGAGCGGCAGCACCAACGGGACCCCGACGATCGCCAGCCCGGTCCCGATCAGCACGGCGTCGATGAGACCCACCAGGGCCTGCGTGCGCACGAATCCGCCGAGGGTGGACCAGGCTCGGGTGGCGACCTCGACGACGTGTCCGCCGACTCCTTCGCCGGTCACTCCGCGGATCCAGGGCATGAGTCGCCGGCCGTCCTTGAGGAAGAAGAAGCACAGCACGAGCGTGAGCAGGAGATTGATGAAGGCGTTCGTCACGGCGCTCACGCCCACCAGCAGGCCAGAGGTGATGCTGGCGGCGCTGGCCTGGAGCTTCTCCTGGGCGGCGTCCACCACCGCGTCGACCTGTTTCTCGGTGACGTCGAGGGGACTGTCCTGGATGCGCTGCTCGATCGTGCTCAGCCCGTCCGAGGCGCTGTTGGCGATGTCGACCATCTGCGAGCCCACGGACGGTGCGATGAACAGGATGAGCGTCACGACGACCGTCATCGCGGCGAGGAGGACACTCATCGCGGCGACGACCGGTGGGAACCGGAGTCGCCGTTCGAGCCACCGCGACGGTGGCTCGAGAACGGTCGTCAGGATGAGCGCCAGGAGGACCGGGAGCAGGATGCTCCACAGCTGGGAGACCCCCCACCCCAGGGCGACGGCCCCGGTGAGCACGATGATCCAGCGCAGGGTCCAGCGCGACAACCAGGCCACGCCGTCGCCGATCACCTGCTCCCGGTCCCTGTCCCGTGCCGACGGCGGGGCACCCGGGCCTCGAGGCTCTGGGGCAGGGGTGGGCATCGAGGCTCCTTGGATCGGGGGGTCCGGTGTCGGTGGCACGGTTGAGCAGCAGCTGGAGACGCGGGGGTCAGCCGCGCATGGCCCGGGCCAGGGACCCGGCCTCCGGGTGCCACCCCAGCTCGCTGGTGGCGCGGCCGGAGCTGGTGTCGGTGCTGACGCTGATGCGTGGCGGCTGCCTGCTGGTGCCGAACTCCGCCTGCAGGGCCTCGGGGGTCCAGGCCTCGACCGTGGTGACGCCGGCTGCGGCGGCCACGGTCTCGGCCAGCTCCAGCGAGGTCACCGAGCCGGAGACCGCGTGGTAGACCCCACGGGCCGACGGGTCGGTGACGACCCGCGCGAGCAGGTCGAGGAGCTCGTCCTCATGGACGACCGGCAGGACCTCGCTGCCGTCACCGAAGTAGCGGCTCGACCCACGGGCACGGGCGAGCTCGACCGCCTGGGCGAGCGCGAGCCCGCCTCCCTGGCCGTAGACGAGGCCGGGGCGTACGACGACGTTGCGGAGCCAGTCCTCGCAGGCCATGACGCGGATCTCGCTGGCCGCGACCGGATCGAGCTCGCCAGGGACGACCGGTGCGTCGTGCTCCGAGACCGGCTGGCCACCGGCGTCCCCGAAGACGGCCATCGTGGAGACCTCGACGAGGGCGGCGCCGGGTGTCAGGTTCGCCAGGACGGCGTCCAGGTCGTGCGAGTCGTCGACCATCGAGGTGAGGCTGTCGATGCCGCTGAGGAGGATCACGGCATCCACGTCAGGCACTGCCTTGGCGAGGACGTTCGACGCCGGCTCCAGCACGTGGAGCGAGTGGGTGGGAGGAAGCCGTTCGGGGTCGGTGTGGACGATCGTGTCGACCTCCCAGCCCTGGGCCTGGAGTCGGCTGACCAGTCGCTGCGCGAAGGGGGCCGCACTGCCCGTGATCAGGGCCCGGCGAGGACCAGAGCCCGCTTCCGGGGCTGGCGCGGAGGATGTCATCGCTGTGCTCCTTGCTGGACCGTGGCGCAGGGGCTTGCCGGGCCGGTGTCGGCGAGACCCAGACGCTGTCGCTCATGCGTGAAGTGTGCGTGCGTCGATCGCGCGTCCGCAATGGTGCGCTCCAACTATTGGTGCGCAGGCTGCGAAGCGGTGAGCCCGTCCGATGACCTCCGCCAGGGGCCATACTGCACAGCATGGATGTCGACGTCGTGGTCGAGGCGGTGCTGCCGTTCCCACGCGAGACGGTCGCCGCCCATGCGGGCGACCCCAGCCGTGCGCCCGACTGGTATGCCAACATCACCTCGGTCCGCTGGCAGACGCAGCCCCCGTTGGCCGTGGGCTCGCGACTGGACTTCGAGGCGAGGTTCCTGGGCCGCCGGCTCGTGTACACCTACGAGGTCGTGGAGCTGACGCCCGGCGAGCGGCTGGTGATGCGCACCGCCGATGGCCCGTTCCCCATGGAGACGACCTACACCTGGACCACCGTGCCGGGCGGCACCTTGATGACCCTGCGCAACCGCGGGAGACCGAGCGGGTTCGCCAAGGTCGCTGCGCCCGTGATGCGCACGGCGATGCGGGGCGCCATGACCAAGGACCTGGCTCGACTCGGGGAGCGCCTCGCGCACGGATGACGTGCGGTCACCGTCGTACGACGACGAAGGCCCGGACCATCAGGTCCGGGCCTCCGTGAGGGGACTGCTCGTCAGACGGTGCTCTTGTTCTTGCCTGCCACGCCCTCGGCAACGCCGATCAGGAGCACGGCGGCGATGACGGCCAGGACGAACCCGATGACGTTGAGCTCGAAGATGCCGCCGGTGCCGAACAGCTGGGCGATGAGGCCTCCGATGAGGGACCCGACGAGGCCGAGGCCGAGGGTCGCCAGAAGTCCGAGGTTCTGCTTGCCGGGCTTGATCAGGCGGGCGAGCGCTCCGATGACGAGGCCTGCGACGAGGAAGCCGATCATGGCGTGAGCCTTCTTTCCTAGAGGGGGTGTGGGGATCAACCCTGCCATCTGGGGTGGAAGAGTCCGCATCGTCGACGAGCGTGTCGAGGTGCTCAGCCGTCGAGCATCTGCTGCATCAGCTCGATCTCCGAGGTCTGGCTGGTCGCGATGGATCCGGCGAGGGTGAGGGCGCCGGGGAACAGCCCGTCCTCCTGCTCCTGCTGGGCCATCTCGATCGCCCCCTCGTGGTGGTCGATCATCATCGTCAGCCACATCGCCTCGAACGAGCTGCCGTCGGCGTCCCCGAGCATGGACAGGTCGTCGGGGTCCATGCCCATCGGGTCCTCCATGTCCATACCCGTGTCGTCGCCGTCCGACCCCATGTGGCTGTTGACGTGGTCGCGCGAGGTCTCGGGGACCTCCTCGCCCCACGCGGTCAGCCAGTCGGCCATGGTCTCGATCTCCGGCGCCTGCGCGGCACGGATGTCCTCGGTGAGGTCGGCGAACTCCGGTGAGAGGTCGCGCCCCTGTGTCATGTCGACCATGACCAGGGCATCAGCGTGGTGGGGGATCATCTCGGTGGCGAAGTCGACGTCCGCATCGTTGTGGACGTCGCCGTTGGCGGCCGTGCGCTCGGCCCGGGGTGCGGCGTCCGGGGTGTCGTCGCTGCAGGCCGCGAGGGCCGGAGCGAGCATGAGGATGAGAGCGGCCGCGGTGACGCGGCGCGCGAGGGTGCTTCTGCGCGTGGACATGGGTGTCTCCTGTCGGGTGTCCGTGCTGGGTGAGTGGGTCGGGAGTGCCGGAACGTGGTCCGGCGTGACCCGTCTCAGCAGCGCAGGACCGACAGGGCGTGCAGGTCGGGTGGGGCCTGCCCTGACCGTGTGCCGACCGGGTACGACGACGTGGTGACCGCTCGCGGCAGCACCGCCAGCAGCCCGGACCTCGGCCGCACGACCCGAGCGAGCAGCAGCATCGCCGACGTCGCGAGCACCGCCGCGCACAGGCCGAGAACCGCCGTCTCGTGGCCGGCCTCACCGTGGAGCGGCGCGGCCGTCGTGGACGACGACGAGTCGTCGAGTGCGGTCGCTGCGTGCCCGGCGTGGGACGCACTCATCGTCTGGATCGGCGACGGATCGTGGGAGCCTGCGTGCGCGGCCAGGCCGTGCATGGCGAAGATCGCCAGCAGGGCAGCCGTTGCCCACAGGGTGCGGATCACGCTCCGAGCATAGGTCGGACCTCCGCACGACCATGCGGCCGATCGACCCGGTTGAATGGGGCGATGGCTCCGACGATGCGCAGGATCGGCCTGCTGGGCGGGATGAGCTGGGAGAGCACCGCTCTCTACTACCGGCTCCTCAACGAGGAGGTCCGGGCCCGTCTCGGCGGCTTCCACTCGGCGCGCCTGGTGATGGCGTCGGTCGACTTCGCCGAGGTCGAGGCGATGCAGGCCAGTGGTGACTGGGCAGCGGCCGGCGCGCTGCTCGCCGACGAGGCGCGGGCCCTGGAGGCGGCCGGGGCCGAGTGCCTGGTGCTGTGCACCAACACCATGCACAAGGTCGCCGGCGCCATCGAGGGGGCGGTGGGCATCCCGCTGCTCCACCTGGCCGACGTCACCGCCGACGCGGTGCGCGGCGCGGGGATGGACCGGGTGGCGCTGCTCGGCACCCGCTTCACGATGGAGGAGTCGTTCTACGCCGACCGTCTGCGCACGCATGGCATCGAGGTGGTGGTGCCCCAGGGCGAGGACCTCACGCTGGTCCACGACGTCATCTACGACGAGCTGGTGCTCGGCGTGGTCCGCGACGAGTCGCGGGCGGCGTACGTCGACGTGGTGCGGCGGCTGGTCGACCGGGGTGCCGGGGGAGTGGTCCTGGGGTGCACCGAGATCGAGCTGCTCATCGGGCCGGACGACGTGCCGGTGCCCGTCTTCGCGACGACCCGGCTGCACGCGCTGGCTGCAGTTGACTTCGCGCTCAGCTGAGATTGCCTCGAATCACCCGCTCGAGGTCTCAACCGGTCGACGAGGCGTCCAGCGCGGAGGGCAGGGAACAACCACGGTGGTTGAGCGTTGAACCAGTCATGAAGAAGATCGGTTTCCTCAACTTCGGCCACTGGACCGACTCGCCCCAGTCGGCGGTCCGCAGCGCTTCCGACACGCTGCTGCAGTCGATCGACCTCGCCGTGGCGGCAGAGGAGCTCGGTGCGGACGGCGCGTACTTCCGTGTCCACCACTTCGCGCGCCAGCTGTCCTCGCCGTTCCCGCTCCTGGCCGCGGTGGGCGCGCGCACCAGCCGGATCGAGATCGGCACCGGTGTGATCGACATGCGCTACGAGAACCCGCTCTACATGGCCGAGGACGCCGGTTCGGCCGACCTCATCTCCGGCGGCCGGCTCCAGCTCGGCATCAGCCGGGGATCACCGGAGCAGGTGATCGACGGCTGGCGCTACTTCGGCTACCAGCCCGCTGACGGCGAGGACCAGGCCGACATGGCCCGTCGCCACACCGAGGTGTTCCTCGAGGTGCTCGGCGGTGCGGGCTTCGCCGAGCCCAACCCGCGGCCGATGTTCCCCAATCCGCCCGGCCTGCTGCGACCCGAGCCCCACTCGCCCGGCCTCCGCGAGCGCATCTGGTGGGGCGCGGCCTCCGACGCCACCGCGCGCTGGACCGCGCAGATGGGCATGCACCTGATGTCCTCGACGCTCAAGGCCGACGAGACGGGCGAGCCCTTCCACGTCCAGCAGCGCAAGCAGATCGAGGTCTTCCGCGACGCCTGGCGTGAGGCGGGGCACGCGGGCGAGCCGCGCGTGTCGGTGAGCCGGTCGATCATGCCGATCACCACCGACCTCGACCGGATGTACTTCGGCCGCGAGGGCTCCAGCTCCGACCAGTTCGGCCAGATCGAGGCCAACCTGCGCGCCGTCTTCGGCAAGACGTACGCCGCCGAGCCGGACATCCTGGTCAAGGAGCTCGCCGACGACGAGGCCGTCGCGGCCGCCGACACCCTGCTGCTCACCGTGCCCAACCAGCTCGGCGTCGACTACAACGCCCACCTCCTGGAGTCACTGCTCACCGAGGTGGCGCCCGGGCTCGGCTGGCGCTGAGCCCTTCACGCAGCGACCACCTGCTCAGGTGAGCCCCGGGCTGGTCCGTGCTGCTTGTCTGGGGCCACCGACACGATGAGGAGCACGCATGACGAAGCACGATCGAGACGACCGGTCGACGGAGCCGGAGGGTCAGGTCTCGGAGCTGGCCGTGGCCGGCGGAGAACCCGAGCCGATCAGCTCCGGCGACTCCGTGGCCGGACAGCCGGATCAGGAGTCGGGTGAGGTCCAGGAGGGTGCGACCGGACCGAATGCGATCCCCGTGGACGAGACCGACGAGCACCCCCACGAGACCTGACCCTGCGGTAGAACAGTCAGCATGAGCAGACCTGTGATCGTGGTGGTGGGCGCCGGACCGGGCGTGAGCGGTTCGCTCGCCCGTCGTTTCGCCGACGAGGGGTACGACGTCGCGCTGCTGGGGCAGGACCAGCAGGTCCTCGACGACCTGGTTCCCGACCTGGAGGCCCGGGGCGCCGCCGTCGGCCACGCGGTCGTCGACGTCACCGACGAGCAGGCCGCGCGCGACGCCGTACGCCGCTTCGGTGAGCACACCGGGCGGATCGACGTCCTGCACTTCAACCCGAGCGCCTTCCGCGAGTCCGACCCGCTGTCGCTGAGCGTCGCCGAGCTGCTGGAGGACGTCGCGCTCGGCGTCGGCGCGCTGCTCACGGTGGCGCAGGCGGCCCGGCCCTTCATGTCCGAGGGCGGCCGGATCAGCGTCACGGGCAGCATGGCCGCCGACGACCCGTGGGAGGGCGCTGCCTCGCTCGGGGTGCAGAAGGCCGGTGTCCGCAACCTCGTGCGCAGCCTCGACAAGTCGCTCGCACCGGACGGCATCCGGGCCGTCTCGGTGACGGTCCGAGGGACCCTGTCGCGCGAGGGCGCCTTCACGCCCGACCGGGTCGCGGACGCGATCTGGGACGCGGTGAGCGCCGGCGTGGACGACTGGCGCAGCGAGGTTCCCTACGCGGGGTGAGGCTCAGCGCCGACGGCCCCACACCAGGTAGGCGATGGGCCCGACGGGCTGCACGGACAGCGCCGGACCCCAGAGGAGCTTCGGTCCGCGGATCAGCTCGGCCGGGCGCGCCTTGAGGTCGCGCAGGCACCAGGTCGTGAGGGCTACCTCCGCGATCCCGGCGGCGACGACGAGCTTCTTCTGGGTGGAGGTCATGTCCGACCAGGACTTCTGCGCCATGCGGGCACCGTACTCCCGACGTCTCAGGCTCCGCCGATCCCGTTGAGCAGCAGCCAGGAGACGAGCACCCCGGCGAAGGCGGCGAGCAGGCCCCACCAGATCCCGGTCCGGGCGCGCCGACCGGTGCCGGCCCCCTCGCGGGCCAGGGCGGGCAGGGCGATCGTGACGGCGGCCCCGATGGCCGACATGGCGATCAGCTGGACCGGGATGATCCAGTTCTCTGTGCCGCGGCCGTCGAGGAGGAACGCGGACACCGGGAGGCTGAGCGACCCGGTCACGAGCAGCACGACGATGCCGACGACACGCTGCGCACTGGGAGTCATACCCAGACGCTAACGCTCAGGCCTCCTTGGCCACCAGCGTCAGCACGTCGTACGTCGCGACCGGCTCGTCGTCGGCGTTGGTGACCAGTGCGTCCCAGCGGACCTCGCCGTAGTCGGCCGATGAGCGGGGGGTGATCTGCTTGACGGTCAGCGTCACGCGGATCGAGTCGCCGGCCTTGACGGGGGTGAGGAAGCGCAGGTGGTCGACGCCGAAGTTGGCGAGCACCGGGCCCGGCGCCGGGTCGACGAACAGCCCTGCCGCCATCGACACGATGAGGTAGCCGTGCGCGACGATCCCGCCGAAGAGGGGGTTCTGGGCGGCCGCTTCGGGGTCGGTGTGGGCATAGAAGGTGTCGCCGGTGAACTCGGCGAAGTGGTCGATGTCGTCGAGCGAGATGACCCGCGGCCCGGAGGCGATCGTGTCGCCGACCTTGAGCGTGGCCAGTGAGTGGCGGAACGGGTGCTCCGGCGTGGTCGTGCGCCGCGAGCCGCGGGTCCAGCGCCCGGTGATCGCGGTGAGCATGTCGGGAGAGCCCTGGATCGCCGAGCGCTGCATGTGGTGCAGGACGGCGCGTACGCCGCCGAGCTCCTCGCCGCCGCCGGCGCGACCGGGCCCACCGTGGACCAGCATCGGCAGGGGAGAGCCGTGGCCGGTGGACTCGGGGGCGTCGTCCCGGTCGAGGACCAGGATCCGCCCGTGCCACGGCGCGAGCCCGAGCACGAGGGTGCGGGCGACTGCCGGGTCGTGGGTGACCACCGACCCGACGAGGGATCCCTTGCCGCGGGCGGCCAGGGTGACCGCCTCGTCGAGGGAGTCGTAGGACATGAGCGTCGACACCGGTCCGAAGGGCTCGACGTCGTGCGGCTCGACGGCGCCCGCGCGCGCCCTGAGCAGCACCGGTGCCATGAAGGCGCCCCGCTCGCCGTCACCCGCGAAGCCGGTCGTGGAGGTCGGGTCGCCGTGGACCACGTCGGCCGACGAGCGCAGCGCGTCGACGGACTTGCGGACCTCCTCGCGCTGGCCCAGCGAGGCCAGTGGGCCCATCCGCACCGACTCGTCGCTCGGGTGGCCGACGGTGATCTTCGCGAGGCGGGCGGCGATGGCATCGGTCATCTCGTCGGCCACCGACGCGGGCACGATCACGCGACGGATCGCGGTGCACTTCTGGCCGGCCTTGGCGGTCATCTCGGTGACCACTCCCTTGACGAAGAGGTCCCACTCGGGGTCGCTCGAGGTCACGTCGGGACCGAGCACGGAGCAGTTGAGCGAGTCGGCCTCGACCTGCAGCGTCACGCCTCCGTGGAGCACGGACGGGTGCTGGCGCAGGATGCCGGCGGTGTGCGCAGAGCCGGTGAACGCGACCGAGTCCTGCACGCCGAGGTGGTCGAGCAGGTCGCCGGGCGATCCGGACAGCAGCTGCAGGGAGCCCTCGGGGAGGATGCCGGACTCGATGATCCGGCGGGCCACGAGCTCGGTGAGGTACGCCGTCTGGCTGGCCGGCTTCACGATCGAGGGGAGACCCGCGATGAAGGCCGGCGCGAGCTTCTCGAGCATGCCCCAGACCGGGAAGTTGAAGGCGTTGATCTGCACCGCGACCCCGGGACGCGAGGTGTAGACGTGCTGGCCCAGGAAGACCCCGCTGCGGCCGAGCTGCTCGAGGTCGCCGTCGCACGCCACGATGTCGTTGGGCAGCTCGCGGCGGCCCTTGGAGGAATAGCTGAAGACCGTGCCGAAGCCGCCGTCGATGTCGATCATCGAGTCGCGCCGGGTGGCGCCGGTGCGCAGGGAGAGCTCGTAGAACTCGTCCTTGAGCCCAGTGAGGTGCGTGGCCAGCTCCTTGAGCAGCAGCGCTCGCTCGTGGAAGGTGAGCTCGCGGATCGCGGGGCCTCCGACCGTGCGAGCGTGGTGGGCCATCGCCCCGAGGTCGAGCCCGGCGCTGGAGATCCGGGCGACCTCCTCGCCCGTCGACGCGTCGAGCAGCGGGTCGCCCTCGGCGGATGCGGCGTACCAGCGGCCGGCGGCATAGCTCTCGAGCAGACGGGTCACGGTGTCCCCTTCAGGTTCCGGGCAGGTGCCAGGTCGGTGTTTGCGTGCCAGAGTGACTGGTGACACACTAATAGCAGACCGATCGGTCAGTAAATGTGGTCGACCCGACCGGAGGATGCATGACGCTCACTGAGACCCCGCCGGACGCTGCGCTGGAACGCCACTTCGAGGCGACGATCGCGCGCAACGACCGGATCGAGCCGCGCGACTGGATGCCGGAGGGCTATCGCAGGACCCTCGTGCGCCAGATCGCCCAGCACGCCCACAGCGAGATCATCGGCATGCAGCCCGAGGGCAACTGGATCACCCGCGCGCCGAGCCTGCGCCGCAAGGCGATCCTGCTCGCCAAGGTGCAGGACGAGGCGGGCCACGGGCTCTACCTCTACTCCGCCGCCGAGACCCTCGGGGTCTCGCGACTCGAGCTCACCGAGATGCTCATCTCGGGCAAGCAGAAGTACTCCTCGATCTTCAACTACCCGACGCTGTCCTACGCCGACGTCGGCAGCATCGGGTGGCTGGTCGACGGTGCCGCCATCTGCAACCAGGTGCCGCTGTGCCGCACCTCCTTCGGCCCCTACGGCCGCGCGATGATCCGGGTGTGCAAGGAGGAGTCCTTCCACCAGCGCCAGGGCTATGAGCTGCTGAGCACGATGATGCGCGGCACCGACGAGCAGCGCGCGATGGTGCAGGAGTCGGTCGACCGCTTCTGGTGGCCGGCGCTGATGATGTTCGGACCGCCCGACGACGCCTCGCCCAACACCGCCCAGTCGATGGCGTGGGGGATCAAGCGCAACACCAACGACGAGCTGCGCCAGAAGTTCGTCGACATGTCGGTCCCGCAGGCCGAGGCCCTCGGCGTGACGCTCCCCGACCCCGAGCTGGTCTGGAACGAGGAGCGTGGCCACCACGACTTCGGCCAGCCCGACTGGGACGAGTTCATGCAGGGCGTCAAGGGCAACGGCCCGTGCAACGCCGAGCGGATGGCCCACCGCCGCCGCGCCCACGAGGACGGCGCCTGGGTGCGCGAGGCAGCCACGGCGTACGCCGCGA
Source organism: uncultured Actinomycetota bacterium (assembly GCA_963726515.1). Lineage (GTDB taxonomy): Bacteria > Actinomycetota > Actinomycetes > Propionibacteriales > Nocardioidaceae > Nocardioides. The sequence continues at coordinate 324,126 of CAVSCW010000015.1, read as the reverse complement.
AGCAGGTGTCGCGATGACCGACCACACCGTCGACAAGGAATGGCCGCTCTACGAGGTCTTCGTGCGCGGCAAGCGCGGCCTCAACCACGTGCACGTGGGCTCGCTGCACGCCGCGGACGACCGGATGGCGCTGCTGCACGCCCGCGACGTCTACACCCGGCGCAACGAGGGCGTGAGCATCTGGGTGGTCCGCGCCGACGCGATCACCGCCTCGAGCCCGGACGAGAAGGACCCGATGTTCGCACCGAGCGGCGACAAGGTCTACCGGCACCCGACCTTCTACGACATCCCCGACAACGTCCCGCACATGTAGATCACCCCCGTTCCCTCACGAAGGCCGACGAAAGAAGCCGATGGAACACGTACACACCTCCGCCGAGGACGAGCACGACAACGCCTACTCCGGCCTGCTGGTCAACGACGCGCACTGGGCGTTCGGCACCGACTTCGAGGATCCGCTCGCCGGCGTCGACACGACCATCCCCGACGGCGTCGACGCGCCCACCCTGGCGGCGTACGCCCTGATGCTGGGTGACGACTCCCTGGTCATGTCGCACCGGATCTCGGAGTGGACCAGCAACGCGCCCGACCTCGAGGACGACATCGCGCTGTCCAACATCGCGCTCGACCTCCTCGGCCAGTCCCGGCTGCTGCTCGCCCGGGCGGCCAAGGCGGACGAGTCGGTCGTGCCCGCGCTGCCCGAGGGCTCGCCGGCCCCGCCCGAGGATGCGCTGGCGTTCTTCCGGGAGGCGCCCGCGTTCCGCAACGTGCGCCTGGCCGAGGTCGTCAACGGCGACTTCGCCGAGGTGACGGTCCGGGTGCTGCTGTTCTCGGTCTGGCGGCTCGCGGTCTGGGAGCGGCTGCGCACCAGCAGCGACCACGTCCTGTCCGCCGTCGCCGTCAAGGGCGTCAAGGAGCTGGCCTACCACCGCGACTACGCGGCGCGCTGGTTCGTGACCCTCGCGCAGGGCACCGAGGAGTCCCGGGCACGGCTCGTCGCGGCCCTGGACACGCTGTGGCCGCTGTGGCCGGAGCTCTTCGACACCCACCCCGTCGAGGCGGCGGCCGCGGGGTCCGGTGTCGGGGTGGACCCGGCCACCGTGCGGGAGTCGGCCGAGGCCGTGCTCGACCAGGTGCTGACGGCAGCCGGCGTGCCCCGCCCCGAGGCGGCCCGGCGTTCCGGCGTCCTGGGCCGGACCGGTCGCGACGGGATGCACGGCGAGGCACTCAGCCGGATGCTGGCCGAGATGCAGTCCGTGGCCCGCGCCCACCCGAGGGGACAGTGGTGAGGCTGATGAGCCGTACGACCGAGCGTGCGCGCCGCGTCGCCTCGGCGGTCACCGACCCCGAGCTGCCGATGCTCACGCTGGCCGACCTCGGCGTGCTGCGCGACATCGAGGTGGTGGGGGACTCGCACGTCGTCGTGGACATCACCCCGACCTACTCCGGCTGCCCGGCCATGGCGACGATGCGCGACGACCTGGTCCGCGAGCTGGAGGGGGCGGGCTTCGACCGCGTGGAGGTGCGGATCAGCCTGCACCCGGCATGGACGACCGACTGGATCACGCCCGCCGGACGCGCTGCCCTCGCGGCGGCAGGGATCTCGCCGCCCGGTCCCGCGCCGTCGACCCACGGCCCGATCCCGCTCAGCCTGCTGCCCACGGCCCGACAGGTCCGCTGCCCGCAGTGCGACTCGCCCGCGACCGAGCTGGTCTCGGAGTTCGGCTCGACGTCCTGCAAGGCGCAGTACCGCTGCACGTCGTGCCTGGAGCCCTTCGACCACGTCAAGGAGATCTGATGGCCGCGACCTTCCACGAGCTCACCGTCCGCGAGGTCGCGCCGCTCACCGACGACTCCGCCGCCGTCACCTTCGACGTGCCCGACGACCTGCGCGAGCTCTTCGACTTCGAGCCGGGGGAGTCGCTGACGCTGCGCCGGGTCGTCGACGGCGTGGAGCACCGCCGGACCTACTCGATCTGCGCGCCCGCCGGCGCAGCCCCGCGCATCGGCGTCCGCGAGATCCCGGGCGGGATGTTCTCCTCGTGGCTGATCCACCAGGTCGCCCCCGGCGAGACGGTCGAGGTCGCCGCCCCCTCGGGCAGCTTCCGCGCCGACCCCGCCATGGCCGGTCGCCACCTCTGCATCGCGGCCGGCTCGGGCATCACGCCCATGCTGTCGATCGCGGCCTCCGTGCTGGCCCATCCGGCCAGCTCGGTGACGATGCTCTACGGCAACCGGGAGACCACCTCGGTGATGTTCGCCGAGGAGCTGAGCGACCTCAAGAACCTCCACGGACCGCGCTTCGACCTTGTGCACGTGCTCTCGCGCGAGCCGCGCGACGTGGAGCTCTTCTCCGGACGCCTCGACGCCGACCGCCTGCGCCGGCTGCTGCCCCTCAAGGTCCCGCTCGACGCGCTGGACCACGTCTGGCTGTGCGGCCCGCTCGGACTGATCGAGGACGCCCGCGCGGTGCTCGACGAGCTCGGCGTGCCTCCGGAGAAGGTGCACTTCGAGCTCTTCTTCGTCGACGAGCCGCCGCCGACGCTGCGGCACGCCGACCGCGTGGTCGAGGGCGTGACCAGCGAGGTCACCGTCGTCCTCGACGGACGGACGACGACCACGCCGATGCCGCGCGACACGACGTTGCTCGACTCCGCCCAGGCGGTGCGCAGCGACCTGCCCTTCGCCTGCAAGGGCGGGGTGTGCGGCACCTGCCGCGCCAAGGTCGTGGACGGCGAGGTCGAGATGGTGCGCAACTACGCCCTCGAGCCCGCCGAGGTCGAGCAGCAGTTCGTGCTGACCTGCCAGTCGTTCCCGATCAGCCCGGCCGTCACCGTCGACTTCGACGCCTAGACCGACGTGGACGCCTCGACCGCAGCCGCTCGCACGATGTGGGCCGCCGACGCGGCGAGCGCCATGCTCGGACTGCAGCTGCTCGACGTGGGTCCCGGCCGGGCGCGGGTGTCGATGCTCGTGCGCGACGACATGGTCAACGGGCACGACCTGTGCCACGGCGGTCTCATCGCGAGCCTCGCCGACTCGGCCTTCGCGCTCGCCTGCAACTCCCACGGTCCGGTGACCGTGGCGGCGGGCTTCTCGGTCGACTTCCTGCAGCCGGGACGGCTCGGCCAGGTGCTCTACGCCGACGCGCGCGAGGTGTCGCTGCGCGGCAGGTCGGGCCTCTACGACGTGACGGTGCGCGCCGAGGACCCGGAGCAGGGCGAGGTCATCGCCGAGTTCCGTGGTCGGAGCCGGGCGCTGGGCGATCCGACGAGGGGGACCCGTGGGTGAGCCCGTCGAACGCCAGCGCGGCCAGCGCGTCGGCCAGCACGACGGCGTCGACGTCCGGTCGCACCCACTCCACGAGCGAGTTCACCATGCCGAAGAGCAGGCGGCTGATCACGAGCGGGTCGAGGTCGGCGCGCAGCACCCCCACGTCCACGGCGTCGCGCACCATGTCGGCCAGCCGCTCGTCGATCGCACGTCGGCGTGCCAGGGCGGCCTTCTCGACGGGTGTGTTGCCGTGGACCCGCAGCAGCAGGGTCACCGCCGGGAGGTGGTCGACCAGCACGACCACGCTGGCGCGCACGGCCGCGCGCAGGCGCTGCTCCGGCGAGGACGAGGCATCGGCCTGCAGCTCGTCCAGCGCGTGCGCGAGCGCGTCCAGCGCCTCGTCGACCGCGCGCTGCAGCAGGTGCTCCTTGCTGGGCACGTGGTGGTAGATCGCGGACTTGGTGAGCCCCAGCTCGCGGGCGACGTCCCCCACGCTGGTGGCGTCGTAGCCCTGCCGGTTGAACAGGTCCACCGCCACGCGCAGGACGGCCTGCTGGTCGTGGCCCGGACGCCCGCGACGCCCCGTGCTCTCCGACATGGGGACACCTTCCCACGAGCCCGACGATGAACCGGAGGACCACACCGTGCTCGACCTGACTCCCCGGCCCGGCGACCTGGAGCCGATCGAGACCGCACCGCTCGAGGAGCTGCGCGCCCTCCAGCTCCAGCGGCTCCGGTGGTCGGTGCGCCACGCCTACGACCACGTGCACCACTACCGGCAGGCGTTCGACGAGGCCGGGGTCGGACCCGACGACGTCGAGACACTGGCCGACCTGGCGAGGTTGCCGTTCACGACCAAGGCGACGCTGCGCGAGCACTACCCGTTCGGCATGTTCGCGGTGCCGCGCGAGGACGTCGTACGCCTGCACGCCTCGAGCGGCACCACCGGCAAGCCGACCGTCGTCGGCTACACCCGCGACGACCTGGACATGTGGGCCGAGGTGGTGGCGCGCTCGATCCGCGCCGCCGGCGGTCGCCGCGGGATGATCCTGCACAACGCCTACGGCTACGGGCTGTTCACCGGCGGGCTGGGCGCCCATGCCGGCGCCGAGCGGCTCGGCTGCACCGTCGTCCCCGTCTCCGGCGGCATGACGCAGCGGCAGGTGCAGCTGATCCTCGACTTCGAGCCCGACATCATCATGGTCACGCCGTCCTACATGCTCTCGATCATCGACGAGCTCGAGGCCCAGGGCGTCGACCCGCGCTCCACCTCGCTCAAGGTCGGGATCTTCGGCGCCGAGCCGTGGACCAACGACATGCGTCGCGAGATGGAGGAGCGCACCGACATGCACGCGGTCGACATCTACGGGCTCTCCGAGGTGATCGGTCCGGGCGTCGCGAGCGAGTGCGTCGAGACCAAGGACGGCCTGCACGTCTGGGAGGACCACTTCTATCCCGAGATCATCGACCCGGTGACCGGCGAGGTGCTCCCCGACGGGGAGGAGGGCGAGCTCGTCCTCACCACGCTGACCAAGCAGGCCATGCCCGTCATCCGCTACCGCACCCGCGACCTCACCCGGCTGCTGCCGGGCACCGCCCGCAGCATGCGCCGGATGGAGAAGATCACCGGGCGCACCGACGACATGATCATCCTGCGAGGGGTGAATCTCTTCCCCACGCAGATCGAGGAGATCGTCCTCGGCCTGCCGGCGCTCTCGCCGCACTTCCAGTGCCACCTCGACCGCAGCGGCAACCTCGACTCGCTGACCGTCCGCGTCGAGCGCCGGGAGCCCACGACGCCGGAGCAGGCGGCGGCGGCCGGCGCCGAGCTGGCCCGGCGGATCAAGGCCACGATCGGGGTGAGCGTCGACGTGGAGGTCGTCGACGTGGCCTCGATCGAGCGGTCGGTGGGCAAGATGCGGCGGATCGTGGACCACCGCCCGGCCCGCTGAGCCGCGCCCGAAGCCGATCAGTTACCGAGATCAGCGTCACGGAGGCTAGAGTGTTCTCAGCGTCCCGCGCCGTGCCCAGCACCGGGCCCACCGCGAGCCGACGCAGAGCATCACCCTCCACGCCGTGGTGTGCAGTCGCAGCCCTTGCTCGGCTCGCCTGTCCCCCGACGCGTCGCACACATCTTCCGTCCGGGAGGACCCCTTGGCCCAGCGCCAGCGCACCCGCGGCAGTCGCCGCACCCCTGCGAACGCCCGTCACAAGGACAACGAGGGCATCGTCCCCGTGCTCGCCCGTGCCGTGCGCGAGCTCGAGTCCGCGGTCCAGCGTGGCCCGCTCGCCCCCGGCCAGCGGGTGCGCTTCCAGGTCGTCGCGCTGCTGACCCGCGAGCACCGCAGCGACGTACGCGGCTCGGCCGAGCTGAGCGACGCCCAGAAGGCCGACGAGCTCAAGCGCCTCGACGGCATCGCGACGATCCTCGCCAAGACCGCCACCCGGGACCCGTCCCTCTTCGGGCTGCTGTCCGAGGAGTCGCTGATCACCGACAGTGCCCGCGACCTGCGCCTGGAGCTGCTGCGCAAGGCCGGCATCGAGACCGTCGCCGAGGAGCCGAAGCCCGACGACGAGTCCGGTCCCGGTCTTCTCGACCGCAAGGTCCTCCCGCAGTCCGTGGTGCAGCACCAGCTCGCCAACCCGTTCCTCGTGCCCGACTTCGAGATCGGCAACGAGCGCCGCAGCACCCATGGCCGGCTGACGACGTGGGAGCTGCTCGGCCCGCTCTTCCGCTCCTTCGAGCTCGGTGGCGCGTCCTCCTGCATGGAGCTGCCCGAGGCCACCTCGCTGAAGGCCCCCGGCAAGCTCGAGCTGATGCCCCACCAGGCGCGGATGATCGCGTCCGCGGCCGAGGGCCACCGCACCTTCCTGCTGGCCGACGAGCCCGGTCTGGGCAAGACCGCGCAGGCGCTGCTCGCCGCGCAGGCCGCCAACGCCTTCCCGCTGCTGGTGGTGTGCCCCAACGTCGTCAAGACCAACTGGGCCCGCGAGACCGAGCGCTGGACCCCCCGGCGCCGGGCCACCGTGATCCACGGTGACGGCGACCAGATCGACGCCTTCGCCGATGTCATCATCGTCAACTACGAGATCCTCGACCGCCACGTCGGCTGGCTCGGGACCTTCGGCTTCCGCGGCATGGTCGTCGACGAGGCGCACTTCATCAAGAACAAGACCTCGCAGCGCTCGCGCCACGTGCTCGAGCTCTCGGAGCGGCTGCGTGCACGGACCGCACGCCCGCTGCTGATGGCGCTCACCGGCACCCCGCTCATCAACGACATCGAGGACTTCCGCGCCATCTGGCAGTTCCTGGGCTGGATCGACGACCACAAGCCCATGACGCGCCTGATGGAGTCATTGGAGCAGACCGAGCTGACCCCGGCCGACCACCCCTTCTATCCCGCGGCCCGCAAGGCCGTGATCGACATGGGCATCGTCCGGCGCCGCAAGGTCGACGTCGCCGCCGACATCCCGGCCCGTCGCATCGCCGACATCCCGGTCGAGCTCGACGACGAGGACGCCCGCTCGATCCGCTCGGCCGAGAAGGAGCTCGCGCGTCGGCTGGTCGAGCGCTACCGGGCCGCGCTGGAGACCCGTCGTACGGGCTCGGTCGTGGACGGCATCGACCACGAGCTCGTACGCCGTGTCGCGACGTGGGAGCGCGAGGAGATGGACTCCGGCACCTCGGGGGAGAACGTCTTCTCGATGTTCCGCCGCATCGGCCGCGCCAAGGCTGGCCTGTCCGCCGACTACGCCGCCCAGCTGGCGCGCAACGTCGGCAAGGTCGTCTTCTTCGCCCGCCACATCGACGTGATGGACATCGCCGAGGAGACCTTCACCCGGCGGGGTCTCAAGCACGCCTCGATCCGTGGCGACCAGACGCCGAAGGCCCGCGAGAAGGCGATCACGTCCTTCGTCAACGACCCCGACGTCCAGGTCATCGTCTGCTCGCTGGCCGCGGCCGGCGTCGGCGTCAACCTGCAGGTCGCCTCCAACGTCGTGCTGGCCGAGCTCTCGTGGACCGACGCCGAGCAGACCCAGGCGATCGACCGCGTGCACCGCATCGGCCAGAGCGACCCGGTCACCGCGTGGCGGATCATCGCTGCGCAGACGATCGACACGCGCATCGCCGAGCTCATCGACTCCAAGGCGGGCCTGGCCGCGCGGGCGCTCGACGGCTCGGACGAGGAGGTCTCGTCCTCGGCCAACATCCAGACCGAGGCCCTGGTCGCGCTCCTCACCGACGCGCTGGAGCGCGAGCTCGGCTGACGACCCACCCCTGGGGGCTTCTGGCCCTTGTCCTGCCTCGGCCGACCCGGTAGGCAGGGGGTATGAGCGAGGAGCGCGAGACCTACGGCGACATGTCCGTCGACGACGAGGACCAGTTGCAGCCGGGGGACACCCTGGACGACGGTGACCTCACCGACGTGCTCGATCGCGGCTACTCGCCGCCCGACCGCCCGCCGAAGGGCTATGAGGACTACCCGACCGAGGCGGAGCGACGTCAGGGCGAGTCGCTCGAGGAGAAGCTGGCCGAGGAGGAGCCCGACGTGGACCCCTACGCCGAGCCGGAGGAGACCGACAGCGAGGACGAGAACGCCCTCGACGAGCAGCTCGGCCTCGACGAGGCCGACGCCCGCTCGGGTCGCCTCGTCCAGCCGGACGGGGGCGAAGGGCCGGACATCGACTCGCAGGAGCTCGCGACGGACGTCGGCATCGACGGTGCGGGAGCCTCTGCCGAGGAGGCCGCGATGCACATCACGCGCGGGCCGGAGGCGCCGACCGGCTGATCCTGGTGTCGCGATCCCCGGGTACCCGGGGAAACTGGAGCCTCACCCCCGAAACTTCGGGGGTGAGGCTCCAGTTTGGGGTGAGAAGGTCGCTCGGCTCGGGCGCTGCCTGCTGCCTCAGCTCCGCAGACGTACGCAGTGCGCCTCACCCGAGCGGTGGACGCGGCTGCTGGCGGACCCGCTGGCACGTGAACCAGAACCCCCTTGCGGCGATTTTCGAACAGGCGTACGATGGCGTGAGCACGCCGATCCGGGACGGATCCATCGTCTGAGGTGACGAGGGTCCAGGGATCGGGACAGTCACTCATAGAACCCGTCGTGGTGCTGGCGGGATGCCGTACGGCTCTCGGGTGACGCCCTGGCAACGGTGCCACCAGTCATGCCTCACTGCTTCGCCCCAGACCTGGGCGTGGTCCTGTGAGTGCGTGCGAGGAGGTGGCCAGTGCATCCGATCATCGAGTGTGCTGCCGAGCTGCGCGCGGCCCTGTCGGACGTGGCGTCGGTCCAGCCGGCGTTCATGGAGACCGGGGACAAGCAGGTCGCCCTGGTGGCGTTGACGGAGGTCCGCTCGCAGCTCGACGCGGTGACCGCGCGAGTCCTCGCCGCTTCGGATGACGTCGGCGAGGTGCACGGGCTGCGCGATGCTGCGGCGTGGCTGGCGGTGCAGACGCGGACGACACGGCGTGAGACTCGACGCGACCTCGCGCTCGGGCGGGCGCTCGAGCAGCACACGGACATCGCCGCGGCGCTGACATCGGGTGAGCTGCGCACGGAGCAGGCGCGGGTGATCGCCGAGGCGGTCGAGGCCCTTCCGTCCCACGTCGACGTCAAGACCCGTGATCTGGCGGAGATGACGCTGCTGGAGCTCGCTCGCCGGCATGACGCGCGCGACCTGAAGCAGATCGGGAAGAGGATCCTCGACGTCGTGGCTCCGGAGGTGGGGGAGTCCCACGAGGCGGACGCGCTGGAGAAGGAGGAGGCCCGCGCCGCTGCTGGTGTCGAGCTCACCTTGAGCGACGACGGCGAGGGTCGCTGCCACGGCCGCTTCACCGTGCCGTCCCAGGTGGGCGCGATGCTCAAGCGTCACCTCCTGGCGCTCGCCAACCCGGCCCGCCACACCGAGGCCGAGCTTCGCGACGAGTCAGGAGACTGGAAGTCGCTGCGTCGACGCCTGGGCGAGGCATTCATCGAGTACGTCGAGCGCTACCCGGTCGAGGCCACGCCGCAGACCGCTGGGGTCAGCGCCACCGTGGTGGTGACCATGACCTTGGAACAGCTCCTGGCTGCGCAGTCCACGGCGCTCCTGGACGATGGCTCCCGCATGTCTGCCGGGCAGGCTCGTCGGCTGGCGTGCGAGGCCGGCATCATCCCCGTCGTGCTGGGCACGAAGTCACAGCCCCTCGACCTGGGACGAGCGGCACGACTGTTCACCAAGGCCCAACGCACCGCCCTCGGTCTGCGCGACGGTGGCTGCACCGCGAAGGGTTGCGAGACGTCAGCCTCGGGGTGCCATGCGCACCATGACGATCCCTGGTCCAGGGGCGGGCTCACCGACCTCGCCAACGGCCGGCTCCTCTGCCCGCGACACCACCGCCTGGCCCACGACTCGCGCCATGCGATGACCGTCCACGCCGACAACAAGGTGACCTTCGTGCTTCGGACGTGAGGGGCGATCGTCGCCCCGTGCTGGCCGCATGAGCACGATCCAACCGCCCACACAGACGCACTCGGATAAGGCCCCTGTGCCTGGAACGTCACCGGACGGGTGCTGTGGGACGCGGCGCTTCTCGGTCGTTCCCCCAAGACCGTCGTCACCGGTGAGGGTTAGCTCTGCGGGACGGGGACGTCGGGCCGGATGACACCCGCGAGGTGCGTGAACGCCAAGCGAGAACAGTCGTCGCCGCCGTCACAGGCGTCCAAACTGCCCGCTCGACCGGCGAGCGAGATGCACCGTTGACCACAGCTCCGATGCCCATGAACGCGCTCAACGTCGTGAACCCCCGTGCTCGGGCCCGGGCTGAGCCGCTGCCACGCAGGACGAGGAGCGCCGAAGTCCCGTAGCCCAGCGCAGCCACGCCGCTGAGGGCGCGCAGGTGGTTGGGTAACACACCGGGATGAGTCCCTCCGTAGGCTGCCCGGCCCCAGGGAGCGCCGACGGTGAGGGCGATCTGGAAGGCGCCCACAGCGACGAGCGCCGCGGCCGTGGCCTGCTCGGGACGGCTGATGTTCATGCTCCAGGAGGTTACCGGCGCCCGCTACTCGCGAACCACGACAAGGACAACCCCCGTTGACCACCCCCAAGCCGCCGTGGAGCGGGTTGCGGCGACTTGTGCCAGCTCGTGAAACCGAGGTCTCTTCATAGGTCGATCGGCACGCGGCGATAGCGACAGCGTCGGTGCGCGGGTTGCCGTGCCGACGTCGCCGACAATTCGGAGCACGCTGAGCCACCCGAAGCTCCTCAAGATGCTGTTCGGCACTCGGCGTACTCGTCGTTGTCGCGGCATCCGCGACTGCAGCGGTCCGCAAAACGCGCGGGTGCGTGGATCCGTCCGCTCGGCTGGTCAAGGCAGCACGGTCCGCCTGTTGCCTGAGATCTGACGCCATCTAAATCAGGTCTTGATCGACCGGTGGGCATCGTGATCAACACCAGGTGCGCAGATCGCTCGCCTCAGACGTAGGGAGACACGATGAAGTCATGGAAGAAGTGGGCGATGGGCGCGTTGACGATCGCGGCGACCCTGCCCGTGGCGGGGTTCGCGAGGGATGACCGCACCGATCCTCACGTCACCTTGGCCGACCAGCAGGAGGCGCATTACGCGTACCAATACGCGCACCTCGATGAGTTGGTTCCATCGGTGCGGTACAAGTCGGAGTGGAGCGCTGCCGACAACGTTGCCTTGGACGAGTGGTACACCGCCCAGGGGATCGAGTTCACCTGGGAGGAGGGCGACGGCGGGCGGTACGTGATTGCCGATCACCTGAACGACGAAGCCCGCGAAGCGCGACTCGCCTACTACAACAGCCAGATCGGAGAGACGTTCCCGCCGGACGAGGTCGCGGCGGTCAACGCGGAGGTCGACGCCATCGTCGATGCACTCGCCGGCGCTGGTATCGACGCAGAGGCCCCCTTCGACGAGGAAGGCTTCAAGGACTTGACGATCAGTATTTCCGCCACCGATCCCCATGCCCAGGCTCTGTGGGACCAGGCCAACCAGGTGATCGCCGAGGTCGGGGGCTGATCGTCGAGTCGGCGGCCGCGATAGTTTCTCCCCCGATGGCACGCATCCTACTGGCTGAGGACGACCGAGCGCAGGCTCTCGTGCTCCAGGCGTACCTGGAGCACGAGGGCCATGTCGTCGTCTCGGTGGGCGATGGGCTGACAGCGCTGGAGGAGTACCGGCGGGTGCCACCCGATCTTCTCGTCCTCGACGTGATGATGCCCCGACTCAACGGCCTCGATCTCTGTCGGCTGGTCAGGTCCGAGTCGCAAGTGCCGGTCATCATGGTGACTGCCCGGTCCCGGGAGGACGACGTCCTCAACGGTCTCGACGTCGGCGCGGACGACTACATCACCAAGCCGTACTCCCCCAGGGAGCTCGTCGCCCGGATACGCACCGTCCTGCGTCGCGCCCAGGTCACGCTCGGTCGCGGGGTCGTGCGGGTGGGTGAGCTGGAGATCGACCCGGTCCGGTTCATGGCGACTCTCGCCGGAACCCCGTTGGGCCTCACCCCGCGTGAGTTCGGGATCCTCGCTGCTCTCGCCACGAGCCCCGGGCGGGCGTTCACCCGGCGGGAGATCCTCGACCTCGCCGTCGGGTTCGACCACTACGCACTGGAACGCACCGTCGACATGCATCTGTACAACCTGCGCCAGAAGCTGGAGGCGAACCCCTCCACACCCCGCTACGTGCTAACGGTCAAGGGCCGCGGCTACAAGCTGGACGAACGATGATCCGGTCGCTGCGTCACCGCGTCCTCGCCGCCGTGCTCGTCGTCGCGGCCTTCGCCGCCGTCGCCTCGGCCGTGCTGGTTTGGACCTACGTCACGAACACCCGATCGGCAGCCGAACGCGCACGAGCCGCCGAGGACCAAGCCGTTCAGCAGGTCGCCTACCGCTATCTCCTTCCGGTCGGGTCCGCGTCGACCGACTGGACCGGACTCACTCAGGCGGTCGATGCCGCAGCGGCCGCAGTTAGTGCCCGAGTCGTCGTCCTCGACCGGGCGAGCGGTGCCGTCCTGGCGGACTCCAACCCCGCGGGGACGCCGGCTACGGAAGACGACACCGACGCGATCCTCAATCCCGCGTACTCGATGGTCGCCATCGTCGCGGAGGGCGGGATCGTCCGCGGCGAAGGCGCGTTCGGTTGTGGCGAGGACTGCTTCGATGCTGTCGACGTCTCCTCGCCTCCGGTTGACCTGGTCGTGATGGACCGCGACCCAGAAGCCAGAGCTGCGTCCGGTGAGACCGGTTCACGGTTCGACGCCCTCGGAACCGCGGCTGCCGTGGTGGGGATCGTGCTCACCTCCGGGCTTGCGGCCGCGTTCGTTGCGAAGCGGGTCACCAGGCCGGTCGTTGCGCTCGGAGCGTCGGTCACGAAGTTCGGACGCGGCGACTTCGGCGAGCGCTTCGCCGACGGCGGCGCGGCTGGGGAGATCGCCGACCTGGGGGCCGCCTTCAACGAGATGGCATCCAACCTGCAGAACAGTGAAGCCGCCCGGACGGCCATGATCGCCGACGTCGCCCACGAGCTGAGGAACCCGATAAGCACCATCATCGGGAACATCGAAGCCGCCCAGGATCGTGTACTCCCCCTCGACGGACAACTTCTCGACAGGCTTCACCACGAAGCCACCCACCTGGCCGACCTGATGGACGACCTCCGTCAGTTCGCGCTCGCAGATGCAGGAGAGCTTGAAATCGACCCCGAGGTCGTCGATCTCGGGCAGCTCATCGCCGACACGGTCGGCGCCTACGAGCATCTCGCCGAGCAGCAGGGGATCACCCTGACGACAACCCTGTCGCGGCCCCTCGCCGCTACGGTCGACGCGACCCGCATCCGCCAAGTGATCGGCAACCTGGTCAAGAACGCACTCATCCACACCCCGGCCGGCGGAACTGTGGAGGTGGCGGCCTCTGCGGTCGACGGTGCCGCCAGGATCGAGGTGTCCGACACCGGGATCGGGCTCAGCGTCGAGGACCAAGCGCGGGTCTTCGACCGGTTCTGGCGGGCCGACCCGTCACGCAGCAGGGCCAGCGGCGGAACAGGCGTCGGCCTCGCCATCTGCCAGACCCTCGTCGAGGCGCACCGCGGCTCCATCACCGTCACGAGCGAGCTAGGCAACGGCAGCCGCTTCATCGTCACTTTGCCTCCACTAACGACGTAACGCGCGGCGGAGGACGAGGAGGCTGAACCGCAGCTCGCCCGGCCTCCTCGCTCGGTGGCGCTTGGGCAGCCCGGGTGTGTGCGTTGAGGCGTAGTTGAAGATCCCGCATCGGAGCGCGTCCCGCGCAACCATCCTGCGCTGGCGCGCCCCGCAAGCCGATCGTCCCGCGGAGCGGCTCGGGAGGGCAAAGGTCACAGCGCGGCTCGGGCGGGCGACCGCTTGTCGGCGGTTCATGATCTATTGGGCGGATGCATGAGGTCGTTGTCGGCGCGCTGATCAGTGAAGGTCGGGTCCTCCTCGCACGTCGGCGCCCCGATAAGCGTGCCTACCCGAACGTCTGGGACTTGCCCGGTGGGGTCATCGAGGCCGGCGAGTCAGAGCTCGTGGCGCTCGTGCGCGAGCTGCACGAGGAGCTCGGCGTCGGGATAGCGACGGACTCCGCGACTCATCTGTGTCGGGTGACCGCTGGGCCTGCGGAGGAGCCGGTGGTCCTCAGCGCTTGGCTGGTGCGGCACTGGCACGGAACGCCGACGAACGTTGCTCCCGAGGAGCACGACGACATCGGGTGGTTCGGTCTCGAGGAGCTGCCTCCGCCCGCCAACGAACTCGTGCGCGCGGCGCTCGTGGATGCGATGCGGAGCTGCCGCGGTTGATCTCCGACGCGCTGCATCGGTCCTCAGGTGCACTTGCGAGTAGACGGAGGGCGTCCAGATATCCGAACGTCAAGCGGTCAGGACATGCTCGTAGTGCTCGACGGTGGGGAAGGGCTCGTAGAAGTGGTGCAGCAACTGGCGCCACTGCTGGTACTCGGCGGAACCGCGGAAGCCCACAATGTGGTCCTCCAGTCCGTCCCATTCCACCAGTAGCAGGTACGTGCTCGGGCGCTCCAGGCACCGCGACAACGTCATGCTCCTGAAGCCGGGCATGCTCGCAATGATCGTCTTGGCCTGCCGGAAGGCGGCCTCGAAGTCGTCTTCGTGGCCCAGCCTGACCGGGAGCAGCGCATGTTCAAGAGTCACACTCCAATGGTCGCAGCCGGGCCTCGCAGGTCCAACGGTCAGGGTCAGGTCCCGCGCGACGTCCACACAGGCATCTCACAAGGGGATCGATGAGCCGAGCGGACTATCCAGACGATGTCATGCTCAGGTCGTGCGAATGGCCAACCTCGTCCTGAAGTTCCTGCTCGAGGTGGCGGGCTTCATCGCCTTGGCCTACGCAGGTGCGGCAATCGGATCCGGCCTCTGGGCGGTCTTTCTCGCCGTGGCTCTCCCCAGTGTGGCGATCGCCGTGTGGGCACGTTGGAACGCGCCTCGGTCCGCACACCGGTTGCCGACTCCCATCCGGGTGCCGCTGGAGCTGGCGGTGTTCGTGACAGCGGCGCTCGGCTTGCTCGTTGCCGGAGCGGCGACGTGGGCGGTGGCCTACCTGTCGCTCGTCGCCGTGAACGCCGTGCTTCTCACTGTGCTGCGCCAGTGGCAGGCCTGAGGCCGATGGCAACGACGCCCGTGGCCCACCAGTTCCGCTAGCCGCCAGAATCCGCCGATCGTCTTTCGGGACGTACTTCTCGATGGTGTGGATTCGAGCGGATGGGACTTCGGTCCACGCGTCCCGACTCGCCGCAAAGCATGGACTGGTTTGCTACGACCCCCAGTCGGAGTCGTTGCGGCCCCATGACACCCCACCGAAGCCTCGTCGGTCGTGGTTCCGGCGCGCCAGATAGACCTGAGTGATGGCGAGTCCGGGGGCGCGTTCTCCCACCACGGTGCGTTGTGAGCACGTCGGCTCAGGCTGTGGGGTTCGTTCGAGGGCAGGCTGAGCGCATGAGACCGATCAGTTGGCTGCCCATCGTCGTCGTTGCGGGCCTGTGCGTTGGCTGCGCCAATCCCAGCCTGGACTCGGAGGCCAACGAACTCCGCACCGAGGTGGCCGGCCTGCCCGGTGTCAGCAGCGCGCGACTCGACTACAACGAGCCGGTGACCCTGGACTCCGGCAAGTTTGAGCTGAAGGTCGAGATGAGCGACACCGCAACCGCCGACCAGGTGGTCGCGGTGACCGAGACCGCGTACCGCGCCTTCAGCACCACCCACCAAGGCGAGGAGGCAGACCTATCGATCCGCGCCGGGCACACGACGGTCGCACTCCGGGCCTTCGAGCCCGAGGCCTCGTCGACCGCGGTCAGCACGGCCGTGCGCACCGGGCTCATGGCTGCACCCGAGTCCGGATCGGTCGCGATCAACCTCACCACCGACGACGTCCCCAAGGGGGACCACGTGGGCGGCACCTACCTCGTCGCACTGCCCGAGGGGTCGACCTTCGCCGAGGTGCCGGATCTCCTCGCCTCCCTGACCGCGCAATCGCCCGACAACAGTCAGATCGGCTGGGGCGGCGCAGCCGCCGACGGCTCGTCGCTGAGCTACGACACCGGCTTGCCCCCAGAACAACTCATCCGCCGATGGGAACGGCTTCAGGACCCCGACGTCCGACTCGCTGTCCGCGCCTTCAAGGACGGCACGCTCATAGTCGAGGCGCGACTGACAAGGCACTACGACGTGAACGACCCCGCCGACCGTCGGGGTCTCGATAAAATCACCCACCCCCAGTTGCGCGACCTGGGCGACGGCGAGTGGGTCTACACCCTCCTCGGGCCCCGAGGCGCCTACCTGGCCGAAGTCGACCGTTACATCTGCGCGCCGACCTCGCAGGGTCCCTACGACGATCAGCTCGAAGTCTGGGCCACCGAAGAGCTCGACTCCTGCGAGCCAGGCTGACATGTGGCATTCCGCCGCTTGTCGGGGTGCCGGTCCCCTTGCGCGACCACCCGCGGGTTGTCAGCATCGACTACATGAAGCGCTTGGTGGTCTGCTGTGACGGGACGTGGAACAAGCCCGACAGCAGGACGATCACCAACGTGGAGAAGATCGCGCGCACGGTCCAGAGTGACCCCGGTTCGACCAGCGGCGTGCACCAGCTCGTGTACTACGTCAGCGGGGTGGGCGCTGGAAGCTACGCGGCCGACAAGCTCCTTGGCGGTGCTTTCGGTTTCGGGCTCTTTCACAACGTGATCGCCTGCTACCGGTTCCTCGCGCAGAACTACGAGCCCGGCGACGAGATCTTCATCCTCGGATTCAGCCGCGGCGCTTACACAGCACGCTCCGTGGCGGGCATGGTCGGGCGTGTAGGACTCCTGACCAAGTTGTCCCTGGTGAAGGAGAAGCTGCCCGCGGCAGTCCACCTGTATCAGCGAAGGGACATGCCCGAAGGCGCTTTCGGGGCCAGCGTGGACGAGTTCAAGAAGGACCACTGCCACCCCGCGGCCATCACCTTTCTCGGGGTGTTCGACACGGTGGGCGCCCTGGGCGTGCCGGGCTTCATGAGGCACGCACCGCGGTTCCACGACGTCCAGCTGAGCGACCAGGTCACTCGGGCTCGGCACGCACTGGCGGTTGACGAGACCCGCATGAAGTTCGCGCCGACGTTCTGGGAGGTGCCGAGCGAACCTCCTGGCGCCTCGACGAGGGACGCGCGGGTCAAGCAGGTGTGGTTCGAAGGTGCTCACTCCGACGTGGGAGGCGGCTATCTCGAGACCGGGCTGTCGGACACGGCGCTGCTGTGGATGGCGCGTGAAGCGCACGATGCCGGCCTCGTGTTCGACGTGCCGCTGCTGACCTACTACGTCGACAGCGGCTGCGACCCCATCCGGCATGATGCGCTCAACCGTGTGTACAGGTTCGACAATCGCCTCCTCGACGCGAAGACGAAGTTCGGCAGAGACAGAGGGCAAGGAGCGTTCAGCGGAGGGCTACGTCGCCTGACGAACGACCGCGCCTTGTCCGTTCGGGTTGCCAGCAGCGCAGTCACCCACCTCCAGGACGGCGACTACCAGCCGGCGAACCTCAAGGCCTTCGCCGACGCGACCAACGGGTTCGAGAACCTCGTCGAACCAGTGATCGCGCTCCCCGAGAACGGCCTGGACGTGTCTGCGCTTGGCCTCCCGCCGGGCGGGTAGCAGGCCTAATGCCGCGTCGACGGCTCCGACGGGTCGGCCACGACGAACCAGGTCCCGCACGAGCCAGAACATCCTGACGGTGACCACCGCCATGAGGATGAAGGCCAGCAACATCGAGCAGAGCTTCTCGCCGCCTGTCGGCGCACCGCGAAACCTCTGCACATGCCCGTGGAGCGAGCCGCCAAGAACTCGATGGTGGCTGCCCGCCGCCCGTGTGAGAGTGCAGCCATGGCGAACGACGAGGCACTGAACCGAGCGGCCGAAGTGAACGAACAGTTCCGCCACGTGGAGTTGTCTGCCGAAACTGTTGTTCGACCGGCAGGGCCGCAGAGCGAGACGGTGCATTCGTTCCTGCGCCATCTTCGCGGGAAGGGCCTGGACTGTGTTCCCGAACCGCTTTCGCTGAGCGACGAGACCGAGGTGCTCGGCTACATCGACGGGGAGAGCGGCGGTGACGGATGGAAGAACCAGCACGACGAGCATGGCCTCCGTTCAGCAGCGCAACTGCTGCGGCGCATCCATGACGCCTCTGCTGATTGGGTTCCGCCCCAGGACGCCGTGTTCGATGCACCCCCGTCGGCCGCAGGCGGCGATGTCTTCGCTCACGGCGACCCCGGACCGTGGAACTTCGTGTGGCGTGGCGGTGAGGCGATCGCCCTCATCGACTGGGACTTCCTGCGCCCTGCACCCAGGATCGACGACGTGGCGTACGCCCTGCTGTGGTTCGCCCCGATGCGGGACGACGACGCGTCTCTGGAGTGGCACCACTTTCCCGAGGTGCCCGACCGTCGTGCGCGCATCGACGCCTTCCTCGAGGCATACGGGATGCCGGCCGACTTCGATGTCGCCGAAGCTGTCATCCGTCGCCGTCACGCAACGATCGAGCACGTCCGTTTCCTCGCCGATCAAGGGCTGGAACCTCAGAAGACCTGGGTCGCTGAGGGGAGCCTCGAAGAAGAGGCGGCGGAGATCAACTGGATCGACGAGAACAGGCCGCTCTTCACCCGCTGACATCACGTGCGCGCTGAGGGGCCGAGGTCCACGTCTGCCAATCGATGACCGTGCGTTGCCTACGGGTGGCGCATCCGGATCTCCCGCTATGGGTGAGTTCGAAGGAGAAGGGGTGGCAGTTCTCGTCGACCATGACGGCCGCCGAGTCGTAGGCCGCTGCGCGCACATGGCCGAGCATCGTGTTCGCCTGGAGGCTCGGGATGATGCGGCCGGCGTTGTCGTTGTGGAAGGCAGCCATGGGCCGGCGGTAGATGAAGGGATCCTCCGGCTTGAGCAGGTGCTCGCTCCAGGCACCGAATCCCCAGCCGGCCAGGTGCAGATCTGGGTAGTGCTCAGGGTCGAGGGCCTGGTTGACCAGGCTGTTCGATGGCGTGCGCAGCAGACTCTCGAGCGGTGAGGGCGTCGCTCGCCCGCGCTTGGCGGACGTGGGCGAGCCGGCTCTGTTCATCGTTGATGCACCGATAGCGTCCGGGGGTGGCCAGTCCTCGTCGATCCGGTGCGCGTCGGCGTGGCGGATCCCCGCGCCCGAGCGGGACGCGTCAGCCGCCGCGGCCGTTGCCGGAGGCCGGGCCGGGGGAGCGGCTGTGGGTGCTCGACGTGCCCTACGCGACACAGGTCGACGACGCCACCTGGCACCCGGCCGTCAAGACCCACCTCTACGTCGGGCGCGCTCTGCCCGCGCACCTCGCGGCCTACGCTCCCGGTCCGTACACGCTCGGGCGGTTCATCGAGAACTCCCTCAACCCCGACCATCCGACGCCGAACCCCGAGCCGACCGATGCGTTCGAGCCCCGAAGGATCCAGTTCGAAGCGGCTGATGCGATCGCGGCGCGCGCCGTGGCGGGCGGACGGCAGTTCCTGCTGGCCGACGAGCCCGGCGTGGGCAAGACGATCGCCGCGGTCCTCGGAGCGACGGCGGTGGGCGAGTTCCGCGACGCGCGCCGAGTGCTCGTCGTCGCCGACCGACCCGCCGCGATCACGATCGGGCACTGGTGCCGCACCATCACCGCGCTGGGCGACGGCGGTCTCGACTGGGTCGTGATCACCTGGGACCGGCTGGAGAAGGTCACGGAACACACGTGGGACGTGATCATCGCCGACGAGGCGCACGCGCTGCGACGTACGACGACGAAACGATGGAAGCTGTGGGCGCGGATCTCGGGTCACGGGCGCCCGCACGACAAGGCGCCCTTCGTCATCGCCACGACCGCAACGCCCGGCCACACGCCGCTCGAGCTGCCCTACCTCGCACCGGCCTATGCGCAGGTGCTCGGCGAGCCGATGCGCGACTGGACCTCTGCGAAGCAGCCCGGGGCCGCGTTCGCCAGCGCGCTCGAGCGCCACGGCGTGGGGGTGGAGCAGGGACGCTACGGTGCGACGTGGACCGACGATCCGGCCCGGCGCGCCGCGGACCTCAAGCTGGTGCGCAGCTGGCTCGACGAGGAGCGGCCTCCGGCCATGCTGCACCGCGCCGCGCCGTGGGGGCCGGTGCCGATCTCCGGCATGCCGGTGACGCTCACGCCGGCGGAGCGTGCGGCCTACGAGGCCGAGTGGGGAGAGTTCTGTCGTGAGATGGACATCGCCCGACGCGGCCGCAGCACCGCGAAGGGCCGTGCCGCGCTGCTGCGCTTCCGGCAGAAGGCCGGCCTGATCCGCGTCGACTCGACGGTCGCCTGGATCGCCCAACAGGTCCAGGCGGAGCGACAGGTGGCGTGCTCGGTCGAGTTCGTCGCGACCGCCGCCGACCCCATCGCCGATCGG
Source organism: uncultured Actinomycetota bacterium (assembly GCA_963726515.1). Classification (GTDB taxonomy): domain Bacteria; phylum Actinomycetota; class Actinomycetes; order Propionibacteriales; family Nocardioidaceae; genus Nocardioides. Next base: position 303,900 of record CAVSCW010000015.1, on the reverse strand, counting down.
CTGCGTGACGGCGGCATCGACGTCGCCACCATCTACGGCCGCGGCCGGTTCGATGCCGAGGCCGAGCGACTCAGGTTCCAGACCGGGCAGGCGAAGGTCTGCGTCTTCACCACGGTCGCCTCCATCAGCCTGCACGCCGGCGAGAACCTCACCCACGGCCGCTGGGCGAGCTCCGAGCCCCGGGTCGGCGTCTTCCACCAGGCCCGCTTCTCGGGCATCGCCGCACGGCAGGTGACCGGCCGCACCCACCGCGACCACCAGGTCTCGCCCTGGCACATCGCCTACGCCGAGGGCACCGTCGAGGAGCAGGTCGGCAAGGTCATGGTGGAACGCATCGCCGCCGCCTCCGACACGGTGGGAAGCGACACCACAGGACTCACCGCCGTCGCCGAGCTCCTCGGGGCCGACTGGCTGCCGTCCGCGACCCTGACCGAGGACGGCGCAGGCTCACATGGCTGACCGAAGGGTCGCCGGCCTCGGTGCCGGCCCCGTCTGTGCGGTCAGTGGAGGTCCCTCTCCGCAGCCTCGATCGCCGCGAACTCCTCCTCGGGAGCCCCCTGCACGATGTGGTGGCGACTGTAGAAGGCGAAGTAGGCGATCGCGAGCGCGAAGACCCCGGCGGTGACGAGGATGACACGCGGCTCGACGAGCAGCCCCGCGACGACGGCCACGCAGGCAAGCACCAGGGCGATGCCGGTGGTCACGATGCCACCAGGTGTGCGGTAGGGACGCTCGAGGTCGGGCTCGCGGAAGCGGAGCACGATGTGGGACAGCATCATGAGCACGTAGGAGATCGTGGCGCCGAAGACGGCGACCAGGATCAGCAGGTCGCCCTGGTTGAGGACCGCCATCACGAAGCCGATGATGCCGGGGACGATCAGGGCGAGGTACGGCGTCTTCCGGCTCCCGGTCTTCGACAGCACTCGCGGGAGGTAGCCCGCCCGGGAGAGGGCGAAGGTCTGCCGCGAGTAGGCGTAGATGATCGAGAAGAAGCTGGCGATCAGGCCAAGCAGACCCACGATGTTGACGAACGTGCTGATGGCGTTCGACCCGCCGTACGCCAGCTCGAGGGTGTCCACGAGCGGGTTGCCGGAGTCCTGGATCGCGCCGGCGCCGGCGGCGCCGGGGGCGACCACGAGGATCATCGCGGCGAACGCCAGCAGCGTGAGCATGGCGGCGATGATGCCCTTCGGCATCGAGCGCGCAGGGTCCTTGGTCTCCTCGGCGGCGAGCGGCACTCCCTCGACCGCGAGGAAGAACCAGATGGCATACGGCAGGGCCGCCCAGATCCCTACGACGCCGAACGGCAGGAACGAGCTGGCGCCGGCGGCGTCGGTGACGGGGATGTCGGTGAGGTTGGACGCGTCGAACTTCAGGGCGGCCGCCACGACGAAGGCGAGCAGCGCCACCACCGCGATGGCGGTGATGACGAACATCAGCTTGAGAGCTTCTCCCACGCCGTAGATGTGCAGGCCCACGAACACCGCGTAGAACACCAGGAAGACCAAGGGGCCGCTGATCCCCATGAGGGAGTCGACGTAGGCGCTGATGAAGTTGGCGATCGCGGCCGGGGCGATGGCGTACTCGACGAGGATCGCCGTGCCCGTGATGAAGCCGCCCCAGGGGCCGAGAGCGCGCCTGGCGAACGCGTAGCCGCCGCCGGTGCTGGAGATCGCGGAGGACATCTCCGCAAGTCCGAACACCATGAACAGGTACATCACACCCATGACCACCGTGGCGACGAGGAGACCTCCCCAGCCGCCCTCAGCGAGACCGAAGTTCCACCCGGCGAAGTCGCCGGAGATGACGTAGGCGACTCCGAGGCCCGCCAGCAGCACCCAGCCGGCGACGCCGCCCTGGAGCTCGCGCTCGGCGAAGTAGTCCTCGCCCTCCTGCTCGTACTCGATCCCTGGACCCTTGCGACGTGCCATCGGGGAACCCCTTAGCGCTCGAGAGGTCGGGACTCGGCCTCGACCCGGACACTAACGGCCTCGACGAGCGGGCGACAAGCACCAACGGCTGCCGCGTGTGCCCTCAGCTCATCCTGCGCAGCAGCGCGACCGGGACGTGCTTGATCACGAACCCCAGCGGCGCCCAGGGCCAGGCGGGGACGCGGGCCGAGGCCTTCTCCTTCTCGATCGCCTCCACCATGGCGCGCACGCCCTTCTCGGTCGTCGACATCAGTGGCGTCCGCGCGGACGTGCCGGACATCTCCGAGGCGATGTAGCCGGGGTAGAGCACGGTGACCTTGATCGGGGTGCCGTGCACGTCGGCGCGGAACCCCTCGGCGAGGTGCGCGACGCCGGCCTTGGTCGCGGCGTACGTCGTGATGTTCTTCGGCATCCCGCGCAGCGCGGAGATGCTGGACACCATCACGAGGTGACCGGCGTCCTGCGCGCGGAAGATCTGGGCCGCCGCCTCGGTCTGGGCCAGGGCGCCGATGAAGTTGGTCTCCGCGGTCTCGCGGTTGGCGTCGAAGCGGCCGGTGCCGAGCGGCTGTCCCTTGCCCAGGCCGGCGTTGACGATGACCTTGTCGAGGCCGCCGAGCTCGGCGCGGAACTCCTCGAAGACGCGGAAGACGGCGTCGTGGTCGGTGACGTCGAGCGCCTTGACCGAGACGCGTACGTCGGGGTGCGTGCGCGCGATGTCGGACCTGAGCTCGTCGAGGCGGTCCGTACGTCGTGCGCACAGCGCCAGGTCGTGGCCGCGGGCCGCGAACTGGCGGGCCATCTCGGCGCCGAGGCCGCTGCTCGCACCGGTGATGAGGATGGTCGACATGGCCAGGCTCCTAGGAAGATTGTCTAGCGGTAGGTGAGCAGGTCTGCGGACAGGTGGTCGTGGGCGTTGAAGGAGACCAGCGTGGTGCCGCTGGCACCGCACACCACGGTGGAGACACCGGTGTTGATCGACACGGGGTTCAGCCGCAGCCACAGGTCGGTGCGCGCCGGCGTCGCCTCGGCCAGCAGGGACGCGGCGGCCCACGCGATGGGCCCACCGCTGGTCAGCACCACGGCCGTGCCGCCAGCAGGCAACGAGTCGACGAGCCGCGCGAGCCCCTCCTCGACACGTGAGGTGAAGGCGGCGAAGCTCTCGTCGTAGGACGCGTCGTGGTCGCCCGAGGTCCACCGCAGCGTGGCGTCGGTGAACCAGCGTTGGAAGGCGACCTTCTCCGACTGGCCCTCGACCGTGGTCGGGCGGTCGTGCACGGCGAGCACCTGGACGTGGTCGAACTCGTTCCAGCCGGCGTCCACGGCCACGTCCGCGCTCCAGCCCGACCCCTCGAGGACGGCGGTCGCGGTCTGGGCGTGCCGCTTCATCTCGCCGGCGACGACGACGTCCGCACCGATCCCGCGGGCCGCGAGGGCGGCGCCGAGCACCCGGGACTGCTCGTGGCCGACGGGGGAGAGGTTGTCGTAGTCGGCAGCGCCGAAGGAGGCCTGGCCGTGCCGCACGAGGAGGATCCGACTCACGCGATGAGCCCGTCCAGGCGCCGGCCGATGACCTGCACGGCCGGGCCGAAGAGCGCGTACACCTCGTTGGTCGTCTGGCCGTGGAAGAACCGGTAGTAGATCTGCTGCGCGATCGCGGCCATCCGGAACAGCCCGAAGACCTCGTAGAAGCGCCACTGCTCGGGCGTCACGGACCGGCCCGTGCGCTCGGCGTACGCCGCCACGAACTCGTCGCGCGTCAGCATCCCCGGCAGGTGCGTCGGCACCCGGCGCATCATCTGGAACTCCTCGGTGTCGTCGGCCTGCACCCAGTAGGCCATCGACCCGGCGAGGTCCATCAGCGGGTCGCCGAGGGTGGCCATCTCCCAGTCCAGCACCCCCACGACCCGGGTGACGTCGTCCCCGTCGAGCACGAGGTTGTCGAGCTTGAAGTCGTTGTGGATCACGCACGTGGAGACGTCCTCGGGCTGACGGGCGGCGAGCCACGTCATCACGCCCTCGAGGTCGGGCACGTCGTCGGTGCGGGCGTTGCGGTAGCGCGTGGACCAGCCCTCGACCTGCCGTCCGACGTAGCCCGCGCCCTTGCCGAGGCCGGCGAGCCCGGCGGCCTCGGCGTCGATGCCGTGCAGCTCGGCCAGCACGTCGACGGCGTCGAGGCACAGCGCACGTGCCTGCTCCGGCGACAGCGGGACCTCGGCGGGCCACTCGCTGCGGGGGATGATCCCGGGGACGCGATCCATGGCGTAGAAGTCGCCTCCGATGACCGCGGCGTCGTCGCAGAAGGCGACCATCGGGGCGACGTAGCCGTAGACCGGCGCGAGCGCGGACTGGATGACGTACTCCCGGTGCATGTCGTGCGCGCCCCTGGCCTTGGTGCCGGCCGGGGCGCGTCGCAGGACGAGGTCGCGCGTCGGGTAGCGCAGGAGGTAGGTCAGGTTGGAGGCGCCTCCGGAGAACTGCTGCACGTCCGGTGTCTCGTCCAGCCCGGTCGGGTCCGCCGCGTGGTCGCGCAGCCACCGGGCCACGGCCTCGACGTCGAAGGCGTCCTCCTCCCGCACGGCGCGGGCGCCCGGCACCTCGGTCACGGGGTGCCGCCGGTGTCCGCCGCCTCGAGCTTGGCGGCCTGCTCGCGCATGAGCGCGTCGTAGGCGGGCCGGTCGGTCCACTTGAGGACGTAGGACTGGCGCGCGGCCTGATCGGGCACGATCACGTCCTCACCGGCATCCAGGCCCGCGAGCACCGCTGCGGCGATGTCGTCGGCGGTGACCCGGGACCGCTCGACGAGTCCCGCGACGACCTGGCCGACGAGCTCGTCGGAGCCCTGCATCGAGTCCATGAGGTTGGTGCGGAAGTAGGACGGGCACACCACGCTCGCCCGGATGCCGTACGCCGCCAGCTCGTGGCCGCAGGTCTCGGTGAACGCCACGACCGCGGCCTTGGTCGCGTTGTAGGACCCCATCCCGGCCGGGTGGACCAGGCCGGCGAGCGAGGCGACGTTGACCAGGTGCCCGGAGCGCTGTGCCTTGAGCATGGGGGTGAAAGCCCTGGTCCCGCGGACGAGGCCGAAGAGGTTGATCTCGGTGATCCACTGCCATTCCTCGAGCGTGCAGCGGTCGACGCGGCCGCCGCCGGCCACGCCAGCATTGTTGACCAGGACGTCGAGGCCGCCCCAGCGCCCGTCCACGGTGTCGACCGCAGCAGCCCAGTCGTCGTCGGACGTGATGTCGAGGACGAGGTCGATGCCGTCGGCATCGACGCGGTCGGTGGCCAGCACGTCGTCGCCACGCTCGCGGAAGGCCGCGACGAGCGCTGCGCCGAGGCCAGAGGCCGCGCCGGTGACCAGCACGCGCGTGCCCACGGGGGCGCTCACGAGGTGTGCTTCCCGAGCTCGATCTTGGCGACGACGTTGCGGTGGACCTCGTCCGGGCCGTCGGCCAGCCGGAGCGAGCGGGCGCCGACCCACGCGGCGGCGAGCATCGTGTCCTCGGTCATGCCGGCGCCGCCGTGGAGCTGGATCGCCATGTCGATGACGCCGAGGGCCATGTGCGGGACCTCCACCTTGATCTCGCTGACCGCGGAGTAGGCCTCGCGGCTCATGCCCTGGTCGAGCAGCCAGGCGGCGTGCATGACGAGGAGGCGGGAACGGTTGATCGCGATCCGGGCATCGGCGATGCGCTCGCGGTTGCCACCGAGACTGGCGATCGGCTTGCCGAAGGCGGTGCGCTCGAGGGCCCTGGCACACCCCAGCTCGAGCGCGCGCTCGGCCAGCCCGATCGCGCGCATGCAGTGGTGCACGCGCCCCGGACCGAGCCGGCCCTGCGCGATCTCGAAGGCCCGGCCGGGACCGAGCAGGACGTTGGCGGCCGGCACCCGGACGTCGTCGAAGCAGACCTCCCCGTGGCCCAGTGGCTCGTCGTAGTAGCCCATCGTGGTGAGCATCCGCTCGACCGTGACGCCCTCGGCGTCGCGGGGGACCAGCACCATCGTGTGCCGCGAGTGCCGATCGGCCTCGGGGTCGGAGAGGCCCATGAAGACGAGGACCCTGCAGTCGGGGTTGCCCACACCGGTCGAGAACCACTTGCGACCGTTGATGACGATCTCGTCGCCCTCGACCCGGGCGGTGGCGGCCATGTTGGTGGCGTCCGAGGAGGCGACGGCCGGCTCGGTCATGCAGAACGCACTGCGGATCTCGGCGCGCAGGAGCGGCTCGAGCCATTGCTCCCGCTGCTGGTCGGTGCCGTACTTGAGCAGCACCTCCATGTTGCCGGTGTCGGGCGCGTTGGAGTTGAAGACCAGCGGTGCCAGGAAGGAGCGGCCCATCTCCTCGGCCACCGGGGCGTAGTCGACGTGGGAGAGCCCCTCGCCGCCGTCGGTGCCGAAGTCGGCGGCATAGCGCCCGGCGTGCGCCGCGGGCAGGAAGAGGTTCCACAGGCCCTGCGAGCGCGCCTTCGCCTGCAGGTCCTTGATCACCGGGTCCGGCGTCCAGTGGTCCCCCCCGGACTCGCGCAGCCGGGTGATGCGTGCGTGCGCCTCGGCCTCGATCGGCTCGATCTCGTCGGTCACGAACGCGCGAACGCGCTCGCGCAGGTCGGCGGCGCGCGGGGAGAGGGAGAAGTCCATGGGATTGACCCTAACCGTCTGTTGAGCAATGCTCAACAGTGTGTCCGACCCTCCCGTACGCCGCCGGCTGAGCGCCGAGGACCGCCGCCGCCAGCTCGTCGCGATCGGGCTCGCCAAGATCGTCGAGAAGCCGATCCAGGACCTCCCCATGGACGACATCGCCGCCGAGGCCGGCATCTCGCGCGGCCTGCTGTTCCACTACTTCCCGACGAAGACCGACTTCTACCTCGCCTGCATCGCCGCCGCGGGGCGCCGGATGCTGCGCACCACGGCCCCCGACGAGCACCTGTCGGGGGAGGAGCAGGTGGAGCAGGTCACCCGCCTGATGGTCGAGCAGATCGAACGACGCCGGGCCTTCTACCTCGCGCTCGTGCACGGCCATGCCGTGGCGGACCCCCGCGCGAGCGAGGTGATGGACTCGGTGCGCGAGGGCAGCACCGACCGCGTGGTGCGGGCCCTCGACGTGCCCGGACGCCAGCGCGCCGTCGTAGGAGCGTGGTGGGCCTACACCGAGGACCGGGCGCTCTCCTGGTCGGCGGTGCCGGCCGGGGAACGCCCGGTCTCGCTGTCGGAGCTGGTTGCGGAGTGCGTCGCGGCGCTCCACGCGCTCCTGCGGATCAGCCCTTGACGAGGCGACCCAGGACCGAGAAGCGGGCCCGGTCGTCGAGGGGCCGGCCACCGCAGGCGACCGCGGATCCCTTGCCGCACTGGTAGCGCGTCGAGCCATTGACCAGCGTCACCGACACCGCACCCACGCGGCGCCCGTCGAAGCTGACCTTGATCCGCCCGTCGCCCGACCGGTTGAGCCTGACCCGCTTGACCTGGCGCTTGCCGTTCTCGAGGTGGAGCACGACGACGGCGGACGGTGAGGTGCGCTTGTCGGGACCGGTGACGTGGAGGGACAGCTTCCACTTCTTGCCGTTCAGGCCCCGGTGCGGGATGTAGACGTACGACGCGGAGGCCAGGTGGTCGATCTTCACGCCGTAGCGCTTGCTGCGCTTGCGCTTGCTGAGCACCTTGCCGCCGCGGACCTTGGGGTAGCCGTAGTCGACGCCCTCGGGGAAGTTGACGGCCGGCGTGAGGTTGCCGGCGGCGTACGTCGAGTACACCTTCGTCAGGCCGCCCTTGCGCTTCAGCACCTTCTGGAGCGCAGCGACGCTGTACTTGCCGCCGTCCTTCTTCAGCGATCCGGCCTGGTCCCAGGCCTTCTTGACGATGCCGACGCCGTAGTTGGAGGAGAGGTACTCCCAGAAGACCCAGTTGCCGTACTGGTAGCCACCGGTGCGGCTGAAGAAGTCGAGCGGCAGGTAGGGACGGTAGATCTGGCTCAGGGGGAGGTACTGGCGGTTGTCGTTGACCTCCGTCGCGATCCGCTCCTCCATCCAGGTCGCGGTCGACTCCATCAGCCACGGGTCCTCGGCGTAGTCGTAGGCGAACTGGACCGCGTGGAAGAACTCGTGACCGGCCGTGACCACCAGGTTCTCGCTGGGCGTGGCGTTGGGGAACTGCGCGGCAGCGAAGTCGTTGTCGAGGACGCAGTAGCCCGAGGCGGTGCGCTTCTTGACCCTCTTCTCGGGCGCGCAGAAGCCGTAGAGGTCGCCGCCCAGGTCCTTGAGGTAGACGTCGAACTGGGCACTGCCGCCCCTCGTGCCGTCCCTCAGCGGGGCGCGGTAGCCCAGCTGGTCGACGATGGTGGTCCAGACCGAGTCCATGACCGCGAGGTTGTGTGCGGGCCACTCGGGCGACGGGGGAGCGTCGGTGCCGGTGGCGACGTAGTGGAGGCAGAGGCGCGCGTTGCACAGCGGGGCGGCCTCGGGGACGGTGTAGCCGAACCCGAACTGGTCGCCTGCCCCGTCGGTCGGCCGGGCCAGCAGTCGGTTGGCCTGGCGTCGTTCGGCACCGCTCAGCCGGGTGCGGCTCAGCCACAGGTCGCGCAGGGCCAGGGTCGGCGAGGGGTCGTCGGCGAGCGGCCTGCCCGATGCCGCGCGGCGCACCGTGGCCAGGGTCTCCGACGCGCTGAGCTTGCCGAGGTCGCGGTCCGGATCGGAGGCGATCTCCAGGGGCGTCGAGAGGTTCGGGACGCCCGCGGCACCGGAGTCGTCCGGGCGATCCCCGTCGGCTGCGACGGCAGGCGCGGAGAGAGCGGCGCCGCCCATCAGTGCGATGGTCACAGCGGTGGTGACGATTCGGCGCATGGTTCCCCTCGTGGTTGTCATCTCGGAGGCGACCCTAACCCGCCAGGGGGACAGAAACACGTTCTCCGGCGCGGCTAGAGGTCCGCGATGTGCTCGATGATCGCTGTGGTGGAGATGGCCGGTGTGCGCTCGAGGTAGACGACCTCGCAGACGTCGGCGAACTCGTCGAACTTGCCGGCCCAGTCGTCGCCCATGACCAGGACGTCGGCGGCGTGCTCGAGGAGGTAGTCGCGCTTCTGCTCGAGGCTCTCCTCGACGAAGACGTCGTCGACCACCTTGAGCGCGCCGACGATCGCGAGCCGCTCACGCTGGCTGAAGATCGGGGCGCGTCCCTTCTTGCGCTCGTTGAGGGCGTCGGCGGACACGCCGACGACGAGCCGGTCACCCAGTGCGGCGGCGCGTTCGAGGACGCGCAGGTGCCCGACGTGGAACACGTCGAAGGTGCCGAAGGTGACGACGGTGCGAGGCATGCGCGGCATTCTGGCACGCAGATCGTGAGGGGGTCTGGGGGAGGATGTCCCCCATGCCCCACACGGCCGCCACCACGCCTCCTGCCCAGCACCCCGGAGTCTCGATCCTCACGCCTGACCCGGCCGCGGACGAGGAGCGCCGACGCGGCCTGCGGCAGATGCGTACGGTCGCGGTCGGGCTCCTGCTCCTGGCCGCCGTCGTGTACGTCGCCACGCTGGGCAGCGACGGCGTGTGGGGCTTCGTCAACGCGGGCGCCGAGGCCTCCATGGTCGGTGCGATCGCCGACTGGTTCGCCGTGACGGCGCTCTTCAAGCATCCGCTCGGCCTGCCCATCCCGCACACCGCCCTCGTGCCCAAGCGCAAGGACGAGCTGGGCAAGGGCCTCGAGGAGTTCGTCGGGGAGAACTTCCTGCAGGAGGACATCATCCGCGAGCGGGTCTCCGCCGCGAGGATCTCCGCGCGCGTGGGCGACTGGCTGAGCGATCCGGCCAATGCCCGCCGGGTCGTCGACGAGGTGTCCGAGATGGCGGTGATCGCGCTCGACCAGGTGCGCGACGAGCACATCGCCGACCTGGTGACCGATGCGCTGGTGCCGCGGTTCCGCGAGGAGCCGATGTCCCCGCTGCTCGGCTCGATGTTGATGGAGGTGCTGCGCGACGACCTGCACCACGGCGTCGTCGACCTGGCGCTGGAGGAGATGCATCGCTGGCTGGTCGACAACCCGGAGACCTTTGCCCGGGTGCTGGGGGAGCGGGCCCCCTGGTGGGCCCCGTCGAAGCTCAACGAGACCGTGACCGCGCGCATCCACCTCGAGGCGATGGCCTGGATCGCCGACATCCGCGACGACCCGCGGCACCGGGCGCGCGAGGCGCTGGACTCCATGCTCGGGCAGCTCGCGCGTGACCTGCTCAACGACAGCGACACGCAGGCGCGCGCCGAGGCCTTCAAGGTGCGCCTGCTCGACCACCCCCAGGTGGTCACGACGGCGATCTCGCTCTGGAAGGCGATGCGTGGGGCCCTGCTCAGCTCGATCCAGGACCGCGAGGGCGCCGTGCGCCGGCGCCTGCTCGACGAGCTCAACCGCTTCTCCGCGCGGCTGCAGGAGGACGTCGAGCTGCGCGAGCGCCTCGACCGGAGGGCGGCCGACCTGACGGTCTTCCTCGTCGAGCGCTACGGCGCCGAGGTGACGACGGTGATCACCTCGACGATCGAACGCTGGGACGGCAAGGAGGCCGCACGCCGCATCGAGCTCCACGTCGGACGCGACCTGCAGTTCATCCGGATCAACGGCACGATCGTCGGAGGACTCGTGGGCGTGGTCATCCACGCGGTGAGCCTGCTGGTTCACTGATCCCATGAGCGAGCCCGTGGACGTCTGGATCCGTGACGAGTCGATCCGGCTCGGTCAGTTCCTCAAGCTGGCCAACCTCGTGGAGACGGGGGCCGAGGCCAAGCCCGTGATCGCCGACGGCGCGGTGCGGGTCAACGGCGAGGTCGAGACACGACGAGGCCGCCAGCTCGCCCCGGGTGACGTGGTCACGTTGGGCGCGCTGGCGGCCAGGGTCGCCACCGGAGAGGTCGAGATCGACGTCCCCTGGTGAAGGGGTGCGGGGTCAGCGGACCTCGAGCAGGTCCACCACGAAGATCAGCGTCTCGCCCGGCTTGATGGCGCCGCCGGCGCCACGGTCGCCGTAGCCGAGGTGCGGCGGGATGACCAGGCGGCGGCGACCGCCGACCTTCATGCCCTGCACGCCGGTGTCCCATCCGGAGATGACCTGGCCGATGCCGAGGCGGAACTGCAGCGGGGTGCCGCGGTTGTAGGACGCGTCGAACTCCTCGCCCGAGGAGTGGGCGACGCCGACGTAGTGGACCGAGACCGTCGAGCCGGACGTGGCCTCGGCACCGTCGCCCTCGACGAGGTCGGTGACCTCGAGGTCGGTGGGCGTCTCGCCCATGTGGGGGTCGACGTCGGGCTTCTCGCTCACAGGTTGCTCCGTTCAGTGGGTGTCAGGTCTGGTGAACGTAGTGGTCGAGCTGGTCGCGCTCGAACTCGAGCTCACCGATCCGGCTCTTGACCACGTCACCGATGCTGATGATGCCGGTCAGCCGTCCCTCGGCCACCACCGGGACGTGCCTGATGCGGTGCTCGGTCATGGTCTGCATGAGGTCGGTGAGCGCGTCGCCGCCGGCGCAGGTGCGCACCTCGGCGGTCATGATCTCGCTGACAGGTGCGTCGAGCACGGCCTCGTCGGCGTGCAGGCGGCGTACGACGTCACGCTCGCTGACGATCCCGGACACCCGCTCGCCGTCGTCGCTCACCACGAGCGCTCCGACGTTGTGCTCGGCGAGCAGGCCGACCAGCTCCCGCACCGTGGCGTCCGGGCTGATGGTCACCACGGCCTGCTCCGACTTGGCGTGGATGACGTCGTTGATCTTCATCGGGGGCACCTCTCGTCCGGCTCTGCCTGTGAGTGTCAGGTCACCGTAGCCAAGCGCCGCGTCGAGGGACAGGGCGAGGGTCGGGCCGCGAGACGGGGAGAGGGGACGGCGGATCAGTCCAGCACCGGAGGCGCCTGCCGCTCGCGCAGGCTGCTGACCGAGCCGGGCCCGCGGCGGGGCACGTCCGGGTCGAGGTCGTCGTCGCCCATCGACCCGAGGAAGGAGAGGGCGGCGTCGTGGAGATGGCCGTTGGTGGCCAGTGCGTTGCCGCCCCACGGGCCGTCGGTGCCGTCGAGCGAGGTGAACCGGCCGCCCGCCTCGCGGACGATCACGTCCAGCGCCGCCATGTCGTAGAGCTCGAGCTCGGGTTCGGCCGCGATGTCGACGGCGCCCTCGGCCAGGAGCATGTAGGACCAGAAGTCGCCGTAGGCGCGGGTGCGCCAGCACCGGCGCGACAGCGAGACGAAGTCGTCGAGCCGGTCACGCTCGTCCCACCCGGAGAGCGAGGCGTAGCTCAGCGACGCGTCCTCGAGCCGGCGGACGTCCGAGACCTCGCACTTCGTCGCCTTGAGCAGGGAGCGCCCGGTCCACGCGCCATGGCCGGTGGAGGCCCACCAGCGGCGCTGGAGCTGCGGCGCCGACACCACGCCGAGCACGACCTCGTCCTCGACGGCGAGCGCGATGAGAGTGGCCCACACGGGCACGCCGCGGACGTAGTTCTTCGTCCCGTCGATCGGGTCGACGATCCAGCGGCGCTGCCCGTGGCCGGTGGTGCCCTGCTCCTCGCCGACGACGGCATCGCGCGAACGCACACGCGAGAGCGTGCGGCGGATGCCCTCCTCGACAGCGGTGTCGGCGTCGGTCACCGGGGTGAGGTCCGGCTTGCTCATGACGTGGAGGTCGAGCGCCTTGAACCTGGCGAGGGTCAGCGAGTCCGCGTCGTCGGCCAGGACGTGCGCGAGACGCAGGTCGTCGGTGTAGTCGGTCGAGCCGGTGATGGGCATGGGCACAGGCTATTCCCAGCGAAGCGCCCTACCCTGCAGGCATGGAGATCAACGGTGTGCCGCTGCACCCGCTCGTGGTGCATGCGGTGGTCGTGCTCGGTCCGCTGGCCGCGCTGACCGGTCTGGCGTACGCCGCAGTGCCGCGGTGGCGATGGCTGCTCCGGTGGCCGTTGGTGGCGCTCGCGCTCGCCACGGCCGCCAGCGCGTTCCTGGCCACGCTGTCGGGCGAGTCCTTGCTGGAGCTGCGACCCGAGCTCGAGCCACTGGTCGAGCAGCACCAGGACTACGGCGAGCTCCTGCGCAACGTCGCGCTGGGCTATGCGGTCGTGTCCGGGTTCGCCGCCTGGGCGCTCGGCGGCGTCTCCGCCCTGGCCTCCGGCCGGGGCGCACAGGAGTCGCGCGGGGCGCTCGGCACGGCGGTCGCCGTGCTTCTGGTGGTGTCGGCGCTCGGCCTGCTGGTCGTCCTCTTCCTGGCCGGTGACTCCGGCGCCCGAGCCGTCTGGGGCTGAACGACTACCAGTCGGTGGCGCCCTCGCGGGCGCTCAGCAGCCTGCGGAACGACTCGACCCGGTCCGGGTCGGCGGCGCCCGCCGCGATCGCCTCGTCGAGCCCGCACTCCGGTTCGCCCGTGCCGTGGGTGCACCCGCGGGGGCAGGGCTCGGTCATCTCGTCGAGGTCGGGGAAGGCCTCGATGAGGTTCTCCGGCTGCACGTGGGCGAGCCCGAAGGAGCGGATGCCGGGGGTGTCGATGATCCAGCCGTCACCGCCGGGCAGCTCGAGGAGGTAGGCGCTGGTCGAGGTGTGACGCCCGCGCCCGGTGACGGCGTTGACGATGCCCACCTCGCGGTGCGCGTCGGGGATGAGTGCGTTGACGAGGGTGGACTTGCCGACACCGCTGTGGCCGACGAGGACGCTCGTGCGGCCGCGGAGCCGGTCGAGCAGCTCGGTCAGGTCGCCGGCGCCCTCGCCCTTGAGCTGGGTGACGACCCAGGGGACGCCCAGCGACCGGTAGGTCGACAACAACGTCTCGGGGTCGGCGAGGTCGGCCTTGGTCAGGCACAGCAGCGGCGCCATTCCCGCGTCGTACGCCGCCACGAGGGCGCGGTCGATGAGGCGCGGGCGCGGCTCGGGGTCGGCAAGCGCCGTCACCACGACGAGCTGGTCGGCGTTGGACACGATCACCCGCTCGACCGGGTCGTCGTCGTCGGCGGTGCGGCGCAAGGTCGTGGTGCGCGGCACGACCTCGACGATCCGCGCGAGCGAGCCGTCGACACCGCTCGTGTCGCCGACCACGCGCACGTGGTCGCCGACCACGACGCCCTTGCGACCCAGCGGGCGGGACTTCATCGCCATCACGCGGTGACCGTCGAGCAGCAGGGTGAAGCGGCCGCGGTCGACGGTCACGACGCGGGCGTCGACCGCGTCGTCGTAGGTGGGTCGGTCCTTGGTGCGGGGCCTGGTGCGACGCCGGGGCCGCTCGTAGTGCTCGTGGTCGTGCTCGGAGTAGCGACCGGTGGTCACGACGAGGACCCTCCGTGCACCGCACGTGTCCACGCGGAGGCGAAGTCGGGGAAGGTCTTCGACGTCGTGTCGATGTCCTCGACCAGGACGTCGTCGACGGCCAGGCCGAGGATGACACCGGCGTGCGCCATCCGGTGGTCGGCATAGGTGCGGAAGGCGCCGCCGTGCAGGGGAGCAGGTCTGATCGAGAGCCCGTCCTCGTGCTCGGTGACGTCGGCCCCCAGCCGGCCGAGCTCGGTGGCCAGAGCGGTGAGCCGGTCGGTCTCGTGGCCACGGATGTGGGCGATGCCGCGCAGGTGCGAGGGGGAGTCGGCCAGCGCGCAGAGGGCGGCGATCGCGGGGGTGAGCTCACCGACGTCGTGCAGGTCGAGGTCGACGCCCGCGAGCCGCTCCGGACCGACCACGGTCAGCCCCTCGGAGGCGAGGACCACCTCGCACCCCATCAGAGTCAGCACCCGACGCAGCTCGTCGCCGGGCTGGGTGGTGGCGGCCGGCCAGTCGGTGACGGTGACCCGACCGCCGGTCGCCGCGCCCAGTGCCAGGAACGGTGCCGCGTTGGACAGGTCCGGCTCGATGTCGTGGTCGCAGGCCGCGACCCGACCGGGCGCGACGGCCCACCGGTTGGCATCGCTGTCGTCGACCTCGACGTGGTGCTGGCGGAGCATCTGCACGGTCATCTCGATGTGTGGCAGGGACGGCACCGGCTTGCCGATGTGGCGCACGTCGACGCCGTGGTCATAGTGCGCACCGGCCAGCAGCAGCGCGGAGACGAACTGCGACGACGCACTGGCGTCGATGGTGACGGTGCCACCGGGGACGGAGCCGGTGCCGTGCACGGCGAAGGGCAGCGCGCCGCGGCCGTCGTCCTCGATCCGCACGCCCAGCGCCTGCAGGGCTGCGAGCATCTGGCCGACGGGTCGCTGTCGCATGTGGGGGTCACCGTCGAAGCACACCGCGCCGTCGGCGAGGCCGGCGACGGGCGGCACGAAGCGCATGACCGTGCCGGCGAGCCCGCAGTCGACGTCGGCGTCGCGCTGCCACTGCCCGGGGGTGACGACCCAGTCGCCGTCGCGGTCCTCGAGCCCGGTGCCGAGGGCCGACAGCGCCGCCGCCATGAGTCGGGTGTCGCGGGAGCGCAGCGGACGGCGTACGAGGCTCGGACCGTCGGCGAGGGAGGCGAGGAGCAGCGCCCGGTTGGTCAGTGACTTGCTGCCCGGCAGCGACACGACCCGGTCGACCGGGTGGTGAGGTCGCGGCGCCGGCCAGAGGTCGGGGGTCGGTGCGGGCTCACTCACCCGCGCACCCTATCGAGGTCAGGAGAGCTGGGCTCGCGCCAGCTTGGCCTCGCGGCGGGCGTCCTTGGCGACCCGACGGGCTTCACGGCGTACGTCGGTTGCGGTGCGGCGGGCGCGCCAGGCCAGACCGGGCTTGCCCTCGGTGTCGACCCCGGCGAGGAGCAGGCCCCCGAGGATCGAGGTGTTCTTGATGAAGTGGAGGCGCTGCGCCGCCTTCGCCTTCGGGTCGGTCTCCTCCCAGAACGCGTGCCCGGCGAGGGTGGTCGGCACGAGCGTCGCGGCGAGCACGGTCGCGCTCAGGCGAGGTGCGCGGCCGGTGGCCAGGGCCGCCGCGGCCAGGATCTGGGCTCCGGCATTGAGCCGGACCAGCGTGGTGGGATCGCTGGGAATGGGAGCGCCCGGGGCTGCCCGCTGGGCCAGGGGGACCACCCTGTCGGCCACCTTCTTGGCCCCGACGGTGTGGCCCTCGGTGTTGCGGAGGGCGTTGATGCCGCCCGCGACGAAGATGGAGGCCAGCATCGGACGGGCGAGCAACCGGGTGATCGTCATGTCCCTTGTCTACACGATCGGCACGGGCCATGCCTCGTCCCCCGGGGTGCCTGGAGTCAGCCGAGATCGGCTCGCCAGGTGTTGTTCGCCGGAATCGGATCGGGCTGCGCCGGCGTGACGGTGGCGACGAGCTCGGCGCCCTTCGGTGCCACCACCTCGAAGACGACCGGGACGAGGTGAGCACCGGAGATCTGGCACGACGCCCGCGTCTTGGTGACCGAGCACCGTGCGTCGAGGGTGCGCACCACGCTGGCGCCGGAGGCCTCGAGGACGAGGGACGCGCCCGCACCCGTCGGCAGACCGGCGACGCGCAGCGCCACGACATAGATCGGGCGGGCCCCCGCGACGCTGCCGCTCAGCCCGACGTCCGCCTGGGCGGGGGGCGGGGTGGGTGTCGGTGTCGGGCTGGTGGTGGGGCTTGAGGTCGGGCTGGTGGTGGGGCTTGAGGTCGGGCTGGAGGTGGGGCTCGACGTCGGGTTGGACGTCGGGTTGGACGTCGGGTTGGACGTCGGGTTGGACGTCGGGTTGGACGTCGGGTTGGACGTCGGGTTCGAGGTCGGGTTGGACGTCGGGTTGGACGTCGGGTTCGAGGTCGGGTTGGACGTCGGGTTGGACGTCGGGTTGGACGTCGGGTTCGAGGTCGGGTTCGACGTCGGGTTCGGCGTCGGGTCGGACGGGGGATCGGTGGTGGCTGTGGGGGGCTCCGTCGTGAGGGGCGTCAGCACCTCCACGTCGCCCGGCGTCAGCACGACGGAGGGGATCTCCTGCGTGCGGGCGTCCTGCGATCGGCGTGAGCGGCCCTGGTCTGCCGCGGACGAGGTGTCCCCACCCGCCTCCGCGGACGAGGCGGACGAGGTGGACGCGAGTCCGGGGCGCAGGGCGGTGGGCTCGGTCGGGATGCGGGACGGTCCGAGTCCCACGGCGATCGCACCGACGACCACCGCGACGCCGGCGACGCCGGCCACGGCGACGGCTCCGCTGTTGCCCGCCACGAGATCCCGGATCCGGCCGATCACCACCCCCAGGCCAACGGGCACGGCGGCACTGCCGGCAGCGGTGCTGAGGTAGCCGGCGGCGACCCCACCGAGCAGCAGGGGCGCCAGGAGGGCTCCGAGGGACGAGTTCACCTCGCTGAGCTCGAGGTACAGCGCCATGCACGAGCGGCACTCGCCCAGGTGCTCCTCCACCTTGGCCCCGTCGCGTCGTGAGATGGCATGGCGCACGTAGGCGCCGAGCTGACCGTGGGTCCAGCGACAGCCGTCCTCCTCCAGCTCGGCAGCGTGCTGGGTGAGGAACGCCTGGCGCAGGCCCTCGCGGGCCCGGTAGGCGAGTGCCGAGACCGAGTTGGCACTCATGCCGAGCAGGGCGGCGATGTCGGCAGGCTTGTCGCCCTCGACCTCTGTGTGCCACAGCACCAGCTGCCACCGCTCGGGCAGGGAGGCGAACGCCTTGGCGGCCGCGGCGCTCTCGAATCCCTCGACGGCCGTGTCGACGAACGGCACGCCCGGGTCGAAGGCCTCCATGTCGTCGGTGGTGTGCAGCTTCGCCGTGGCGCGGAAGCGGTCGACCTGGAGCCGCCGTACGGAGGTGAGCAGGTAGGCGCGGAACGCGACGTCGGGTCCGCCGCCGCGCTGGAGCACTCCGAGCACCTTCACGAAGGCCTCGGAGACGAGGTCCTCGGCGTCGCCGGCGGACACGAGCTGGCGGGCCAGGCGGCGGGCCGCGTCCACGTGGCGCTCGAAGAGCGTGCCGTAGGCGTCGACGTCCCCACCGCGGACCGCCGAGATCAGTTCAGCGTCCCCCGGTGCCTCAATGCTGGTCGCAATACTCATGTCGCTCGACGCATCCGATGCACACCTGGCGGGTGCCAGGCCCTGCCGACTGTAGACCTCGGGCCGCTCCGGGGCCGGGAGTTGGGCAAAATTCCGAGACGGGTGGTCCAGTCCGCGTCATGATCCCCGACGGCCCGCGTCCCATGGGTGAGCACGACAGAGACGAGGGAGTTGCCGTGAAGATCTTCGCCACGAACGGGCGACGGGTCACGGCTGCCGATTCCGAGCTGGGCGCGCCTTCGTCTTCGAGCACGCGGTCGGGGTTGCCGCACCGGTTCGAAGCCGTGGGGGAGGCGCTCCTCTCGGGATCAGACGTGCTCGACGTCTGCTCCGTCGCGGGCCAGGACCTGGCCCGCGACGGAGCGTCGGTGGAGGAGACGCTCGAGGGGTTGCGCGCCACGTGGCGGCAGGTGTCCGGGGGCGAGCCGTCGTTCGAGGTCGTCACGGCACTGGTCACCGCGTGGAGCGAGACGACGCTGGGCTATCTGCACCAGCTCTCGTGCGACGACCCGTTGACCGGTCTCGCCAGCCAGGCCCACCTGCGCAGCAGGCTCTCGGAGCTCTACCGCCTCGCGCATGCCCAGGCGGGCAGTGGTGCGGGCAGTGCGGGCGTGGGTGCCCACGCGCTCGTGCTGTGTGCGTTGCCGTTCGGGGACGATCCGTCGGAGGAGCCCGGCGACCACTTCACCCGGGCGATGCGCCTGGCACGCGCCGGCGAGCTGGCTCGTACGGCATTCGCCCGCGACGAGACCATCGCTCGCCTCGGCACCCGCCGGGTGGCGGTCCTGGCGCGCCGCGACGAGATGTTGGCCCGCCGGGTGCGGGTGCTGAGGACGTTGCTCGAGAGCATCGAGTCGGGGGAGAGGTCCGGGGGGTCGCGCGTGCGGGTGTGGATCGAGGGCCTGCCGCCCTCGGACCCCGGCGCCGGGATGCTGCTCGACGACCTCGCCCGCGGCTGAGCCGCGGCGGGGGCGCCCTCCCCTAGGGTGGCCTGCATGTGCGGCCGCTATGCCTCGTCACGACGACCCGAGGACCTCATCGAGGAGTTCGAGGTCGTCGAGAGCCGCGTCGCTGCGCCCCTGGACGCCGACTACAACGTCGCGCCGACCAAGGAGGTCTACGCGGTGGTCGAGCGCCCGCCGTCGCGCGGGTCCGCCGGCGCGGAGCCCGGGTCGCCGCAGCGCCAGCTGCGGGTCCTCACCTGGGGGCTGGTGCCGTCGTGGGCGAAGGACCCGTCCATCGGCAACCGGATGATCAACGCGCGGATGGAGACCGTCGGCGACAAGCCCGCCTACCGCAAGGCGTTCGCCTCCCGTCGCGCCCTGCTCCCGGCCGACGGCTACTACGAGTGGTACCCGACCTCGCAGACCAATGCCCGCGGGAAGCCGGTCAAGCAGCCCTTCTTCATCCGGCCCAAGGACGGCGGCCTCCTGGCGATGGCCGGGTTGTACGAGATCTGGCGCGACCCCACGAAGGCCGAGGACGACGCCGACCGCTTCCGCTGGACCTGCACCGTGCTGACCACTGAGGCTGAGGACTCGCTCGGGCACATCCACGACCGGATGCCACTGATGGTCGAGAAGGAGCGGTGGCACGACTGGCTGGACCCGACGACGCCGGGGGACACGTCCCTCCTGGTGCCCGCCGCACCGGGACGGCTCGAGGCCTACGCCGTGCCCACCCTGGTCAGCAACGTGCGCAACAACGGTCCCGAGCTCGTCGAGCCACTGGAGGCGACCTCATGAAGAAGGCGACCATCCGCTCCGTCGACACTCCCTTCGGGGAGGGACGTCTCCACACGCGCCGGGCCACCAGCCCGATCGCCACGTTGCTGCTGAGCCACGGCGCCGGTGGGGGCATCGAGTCCCGGGACCTGTGGGCCCTGGCCGACGCGCTCCCCGCGCAGGGCGTCACGGTGGTGCTGTTCGAGCAGCCGTGGCGCGTCGCCGGTCGCAAGATCGCGACCGCGCCGTCCACCCTCGACGTCGCACTGACCCGCGCCGCCGACGTGATGCGGGTGCGTACGCCGCTGGTGGTCGGCGGTCGCTCGGCCGGCGCCCGCTCGGCGGCCCGGACGGCACGGGCGCTGGGCGCGTCGGGCTGCCTGGCGCTGTCGTTCCCCCTCCATGCGCCGGGCAGGACCGAGCCGACCCGGCTCGCCGAGCTCCGCGGTGTGGGCCTGCCCACCCTGCTCGTGCAGGGCGAGCGGGACCCGATGGGTCGGCCCGACGAGTTCCCCGGCGGGCTCACCGGCCTCGACATCGTCGTCATCCCCGGCGGTGACCACGGCCTCAAGGTGCCGTTCCGCGGCGCGGTCTCGCAGGAGGAGGCGATGGGGATCGTCGTGGAGTCGACCCTCGAGTGGCTGGTGCGCGACGTCGTCGGGAATCCCTCGCACAGGTGAGGTGTTGGAGACGGTGTGCAGTCACTCACCCTCGATCGCCCGACGCCACAGCAGCGTGGCTCGTCGCCTGTGCTCACAACGGTACTGTGGGACGCGATGACTGAATCGCTCACGGACGACACGTCCGCACCCGACACGCCCTTCGAGGAGGAGTCCTCCGACGAGCGGTCCGCACGCTTCGAGCGCGACGCCCTGCCCTTCCTCGACCAGCTCTACGGCGCGGCGATGCGGATGACCCGCAACCCCGCCGACGCCGAGGACCTGGTGCAGGAGACCTTTGCGAAGGCCTACAGCGCCTTCCACCAGTTCAAGCCGGGCACCAACCTCAAGGCGTGGCTCTACCGGATCCTCACCAACACCTACATCAACTCCTATCGCAAGAAGCAGCGCCAGCCGCAGCAGTCGATGTCGGAGGACGTGGAGGACTGGCAGCTCGCCCGGGCGGAGTCGCACTCCTCGACCGGCCTGCGGTCTGCGGAGATGGAGGCGCTGGAGCACCTGCCCGACTCCGAGGTCAAGGACGCCCTGCAGCGGCTGCCCGAGGAGTTCCGCCTCGCGGTCTACCTCGCCGACGTCGAGGGCTTCCCCTACAAGGAGATCGCCGAGATCATGGACACGCCGATCGGCACCGTGATGTCGCGACTGCACCGGGGCCGTCGCCAGCTCCGCGACATGCTCGCGGACTACGTGCGGGCCAACGACCTGCTGCCGGCCACGTCCATGCCTGCCGCGACCGAGGGGGTGAGCGGATCGTGAGCACGCACGAGCACGGCCGTGACGACTGCGTCGACTACATCGAGCGCATCGTCTACCTCATCGACAACGAGCTCGACCAGGCCGACTGCGCGGTCGTCGAGATGCACCTGCGCGAGTGCGGCCCGTGCCTGGAGCGCTACGACCTGCAGCGCGCGGTCAAGCAGCTCGTGGCCCGCTCCTGCTCCGAGGCGGCGCCCGAGTCCCTGCGCGACCGCGTCCGGATCAGGCTGCGCGAGGTCGAGATCCGTCTGAGCGAGGGCGGGGCCTGACCCGATTGGCTCCACCCGCGGTCATTTGAGACACTGGCCCGAGCACCGACTTCAGGAGGACCAGATGGGCAAGACCGGACGCAAGCGCCGCGCTCGCAAGAAGAAGGGCGCGAACCACGGCAAGCGCCCCAACGCCTGACGCGCACCGCACCAGTAGAAGTCCCCGCCGAGGCGGGGACTTTTGCATGTCCGCAGGTGGACGCCCGGTCCGTTCAGCGATGATGAGCCTTGTGGAGAACGAGCAGGCACCGCAGTCGGCCGCGGGTGAGGCGAAGGTCATCACGCTCTGCGGCTCGACGAAGTTCGAGGCCGAGTTCGCGGAGGTCAACCAGCGGCTCACGATGGATGGTTGCGTCGTGATCAGCCTCGGGATGTTCAGCCTGCCCGACCTGCCGGACTACGACTGGACAGCTGACAGCTCGGGCCTGAAGGGCCGGCTCGGCGCCGTGCACTTCCACAAGATCCGCATGGCTGACGAGGTGTACGTCGTGGATCCGGGTGGCTATGTCGGTGAGTCGACCCGACGCGAGATCGCCTACGCGGAGTCGCTCGGCAAGCCGGTTCGGTACCTCAGTCGCGAGGGCTCGGCTCGCACGGTGGACGTTCCTGCGGAGTGAGCCCGGCCGGGCGCTTGGCTCATCGGTCGTTCCTGCTCACCATCAGCGGGAGATGCGGTTGTCCCTGCGACGTCCGCTCTCGTCTGTGGGCGACCCAAGCCGCATCTGGAACTCCGTCCGGATACCACTCCGCAAGTTCCGCCAACTGGGCGAATGCCGGACTCACCTGCAGTTCTGGGTTGTCGCTGGCCTCAGGTTGTACAGGTCGTACACGAGGTAGCGCTTGTCGCGCGGCTGGTCCAAGACTTGCTGTCGAACGTGCTGCGCTCCCGCCGACATGGACCACCCGCCGATTCCGGTGAAGCCACTCCACTCGTGTGGCTTCATGACTATCTCGACGACTCGGGGCGGGCCGCCTTCCCGGCTGAGCACCACGGTGAGACCGTGGGGATCTCGATCGCTGACTTCGCCGACCGTGCCCAAGACGTCGAGCAGGTGATCCCACCACGTGTCGATGCCGCGCTCCATCCGGTCAGGATCGTACAACCGCACACTTCGGGCCGCAGTCCGAACGTGCGCAGCTCGGCAGATCCGCGCACCGATCGCGGCAGATCCGGGACGATCCTTCCGGCGTCAACACCTAGTGGCCGAGTGGGTGCCTTCGTAGCCAGAGGACAGTGCCCACGAGAGTGATGAGCCACAGCGGCATCGCCAGCAAGATCATCACCCATTCCATGCGATGAGGCTAACCCGCTTTGCGGCAGTAGCCGTGCGCTGGTGGCGCGTGGTGCCGGAGCCGAACCACACCGCGAACGTGAGGCAGACGCCTACACTGCTCACACCCGTAGCGACTGGAGGACCTATGAGTTCCCACAAGCGCCTGCCTGGTCAGAGCAACGCAGACTACGGGCGACGCCAGGACCCGAATAGCGCGTTCATCGGCACCCAGTCCCTCCGCGGGGGCGGCGACCTGTCGTTCGCCTATCGCATCGCTCGGGCGATCATCGCCTGGCGCGATCGACGCCGGGCAACTCGTTCATAGGCGAAGTTCTGGCCCCCGCGTTCCGAACTGCGGCTACAGACGGGTGGCCGGGCCGTGCAGGTACTTCATGCGCGGACGTTGGCGGATTCTGTGCCGAATGAGTTTGTCCTCCAGCGCGGGTGGAGATCGAGGTTCGGGTCGGTGGTGGTCCGCCTGGCGGTGCGGTCTTCAGCGGCGTCATCGGCGTTCCGTCTGGCGTGCTCCCTGTCTGGGACGCGCAACACGAAGGCGCCATCGAAGTCGGGCCTGGCCGTGGGGGGTGCACGTTCGGTGCGCCGCGCGTGAGTTCGCCGATCAAGTCCGCGTCTGGCTCCAGGCCGTGAAAGGCGCACGCACTCAACTCGACAGACCCGGCGTGTCGTGAGCTCGACCCCCCTCACGTGCGCCTGCTGAACCTGACCTTGCCGTGCTTGTCGAGGGAATGCTGGAACGCTGCGTCGTGGATCAGCGTGTGGTGTCGGGGGCAGAGCAGGCGGCCCTTCTCGACGCTGGTGCCGCCGCCGTGGGACCAGGGGGTCTCGTCGTGGTGGGCGTGGCAGAAGGCGGGCGGGGCGTCACATCCCACGGCGGTGCACCCGCCGTCGCGCACACCCATCGCGATGCGTTGGGTCTCGGAGTGGAAGCGGCGCTTGCGGCCGGCGTCGAGGACCACCGACTCACCGCCCAGCACGATCGGGATGATCCCAGCCCGACACGCCAACCGACGGGCCTCGCTGGCGCTGATCCGACCGCCGGTGTCGAGGGAGGCCGCCTTCAGGCCACCGAGGAGGGTCTCGAGCTCCATCGTGACCACGACCGTGGCCGCAACCCCGCCCGCAGTCGGTGCCGTGCTGTCGGGGCGGGTCTCGAGGTGGTCCATGAACGCCAGGCCCAGCTGATGGCGGGAGAACCGGCCGTCGTGGATCCGGTCGACCTCGCCGGATCGACGGCGAGCCGTGGCCGCGCGGGCCAGCAGGTCCTTGCGGAGCATCGCTGCGTGCAGTGACGGGATCGTGAACCGGCCGTGGCAGGTGCCGTGGCCGTCGTCGGACATGGTGAACGACGCGATCGCCTTCGCGTGTCGTTCCTCGGCCGCGAGGCGTCGGGCCTCCTCGGCGTCGGCTGCGGCGGGGTCGATGACCTCCAGCAACCGCCGACCCAGGATGCGCAACGCTTTGGCGTCGTGCTCGGTGGCCTTGGCGAGCAGGAACTCGGTCGCCGCGGCGGGCACCCAGTCGGCGACGTCGTCGGGGAGCCCGTCGAGGGCCGCCACGATCACGCCCGCCTGGTCGGTGCGCAGGTCACCGGCCGCGAGCGCGGTCCGGACGGTGTCGTGGTGCTCGAGCGAGGCGGCCAGGCGGGCGGTGCGATGCGCCTCGGCGCGGGTCGTGCGCGTGGTGTGCGCCCACCAGTTCGTCGTGGACGTCGCACCGGTGTCCAGGCCCGACTCCACGGTCGTGGCGTGGCGCAGCACGCGCATCAGCAGCTCGTCGAGCTGCGCCCGCGCCTGGGTCAGCATCACCAGGGCGTCGCCCGCCTCGCCCGGGGGCAGCGACCACAGGGGTGCCTCCGCGACAGCGCCCAGCTCCTCGCGACACCGCCGTGCGAGGGCCGTCACGCGGTGCTCGTGGGAGTGCGGGAGCGCTGACATGCAGCCACTCTCCCCGGCCCGACCGACACCCGCACCACCGCACGCAGACCCCTGTGGAGAAGCGGGTTTCTAGCCCTCCTGTGGATGCCTGGTGGCCTATGGCCGGGCTGGCAGGAGGGGCTCGACCTGCAGCCCGATCAGTCGGGCACCATCTCGTCGAGCGCGCCCTGCGGGAGCAGCGTCAGCTCCACCACGTGCGGCAGGTGCAGCTCGCTGTGGTGGCGCGACATCAGCTCGCGCACCTCGTCCACCGCGACCCGTCGCTCGTACTCCGCGACCTCGATGCGCTGACCCAGTGTGGCCAGCTCCTCGCGCAGTCGGTCGTCCATGTCGTACCCCCTCATCGGCTCCCGCCCCACGCGGATGCCGCGACGAGAATGCCAGACCCGAGAACCGGGTGCGAGCAACTCACCTCACCGCGCGGGCTGGTCTAGTCAACGCGCCCTTGACGTTCTGGGACGCCGGCGCCTCAGAGGCGGGACAGGAACCGCTCCGCGTCCACCACGACGCGGGTGATCTCGCCGGCGGCGAGGACCTTGCCGCTCGCGGTGTCGCGGGCGCTGACGGTGAAGCGGTGCAGCCGCCCGTCCTCGTAGGCGCTCGACGCGCTCACCTCGACCTCGGCGCCGACCGGGCTCGCGGCGAGGTGCTCGACCTGCACGCGGGTGCCGACGCTCGTGGAGCCCTCGGTCAGCACCGGTGCGAGGCACGCGCAGGTGGCGGCCTCGAGCCACGCCAGCAGACGCGGCGTGCCCAGGACGGGCAGTGATCCGCTGCCGACCGCGAGTGCGGTGTCCGCGTCGGCGACGACGTACGTCATGGTCGCGGGCTCGGGATGCGACATGGGTGTCCCTTCAAAGGATTCGTCCGTGCGTGAGGCAACCTGAGTGCCACCCACACGTCTACCAGACATGAGCACGAGGACCCTCGGGATGGACCCAGCAGTGGACATCACCGAGCTCTACGCTGCCCACCGCCTGTCGCTGGTCCGGCTCGCCGTGCTGCTGGTGGACGACTTCGCCTCCGCCGAGGACGTCGTGCAGGACGCCTTCGCGGCGCTCGCCCGTCGCCCCGACGCGGTCAGGGATCCGTCGAAGGCACTGGCCTACCTGAGGGTCTCGGTCGTCAACACCTCCCGCTCGGCGCTGCGCCGGCGTCGTACGGCGCGGGCGTACTCACCACCCCACGACCTGTCGCCACCCTCGCCCGAGGACAGCGCGGTGCTGGCGGAGGAGCACCGGGAGGTCATCGAGGCGCTCCACCGGCTCGCACCGCGCCAGCGGGAGGTGCTGGTGCTGCGCTACTGGTCGAACCTGAGCGAGGCCGAGATCGCGCAGACCCTCGACATCAGCCGGGGCACGGTCAAGTCCACCGCCAGCAGGGCGCTGGTCGCCCTCGAGAAGTCCATGCAGACGAGCACGCGGGAGGAGGAGCGATGAGCACCACGCACGGCACGGGTCCCGACATCGAGCAGCGGCTGCGCGCCGCCCTCTCCGCCCGCGCCGAGCTGGTCCGGCCCGAGGACCTGGCGCCGCCGGCCGTCGTCGTGGAACTGCGGCCCCGCTGGAAGTCGCCGTGGGTGCTGCTCGCCACCGCAGCGGTGCTCGTGCTGGTCCTGGGTGTCGTGTTCCAGGGCCTCGGGGGCCGGCAGCGCTCCGACGACCTGGCGCCGAAGCCCGACGACCCGCAGGTCGAGCTCGAGCTTCCGGCGGACATCGGCCGCGACTGGCAGGCCGATGATCTCTCGACCCCGGCACGCCTCGACCTGGACGGCGACGGGGTGAGGGAGAAGGTCGACTTCCTGGCCGAGCCGACCGATGACTTCGACGGCCGGGTCCGGCTGCAGACCACCCTGAGCACGACGGGGGAGGAGGCCTACGGCATCGCCGAGCTCGGCACCACCATCGGCACCTCCGCCCTCGACCCCATCGACGCCGACGACGACGGCGACCAGGAGCTGGTGCTCTACTTCGACGACGTGACCGCGGTGGGTGGTGGCGGCTATCCACTGGTCTTCGACCTGCGCGACGGGCTGCTGGTGCAGGCGGTCGCAGAGGACCCCCGGCTCCTCGTGCGCGGCGAGGTGCCGGTGGCTGCCGACGGCGGCGAGTACTACGACATGGTCCGCGTCCACGACTACTGGGTGGAGGACGACACGTTGTTCTCCAGCCGGTCGCGGAGTGAGTTCGCGACGGGCAACATGACGACGATCAGGCCGCAGACCTATGTGGTGGACGTCTGGACGTGGGCGATGGACGAGAGCGGCGTGCTTCGGCCGACTGCCGCGTGCGGAACGGTGGACGGCACGGGTGGGCGCGGTTCGTGTCGGCAGGGGGCGATCGACGACCTGCCGCAGGTGGCGGACGTGGCGACGGACACCTTCGGTCTCGGTGAGCAGTTCGACTTCGGCGACGGGAGGACCCGCTTCGTCGCGCGGATCGAGGCAGCGGCAGACCCCAGACTGGTCGTCGAGACGGGGGGCCGGGTGCTCGACTTCGAGCTGCCCGTCGCCGACCCCCGCATCTCCACGACCCAACCGACAGCGGTCTTCTCCGACGGCGTGTCCTTCGTCGTCACCTCGGACGCGGACCCGGCGTACGTCCGGGTGGTCTACTCCGACGGAGATCGCGTGCGTGCGCTCGAGCCCGTCGGCGAGGTGGAGCTGGTCAACGACGACTCCCACCGCACGTGGCTGACGACGGGCGGCACCCTGGTCACGGCAGTCGCGGGGGACGACGGCGCGTGGCAGGTCTGGTTCTGGACCATGGTCTCCCGCTCGGAGATGACGGCCTTCCCGGGCGCGGTCATCTGCTTCAGCGATCCGGACGACCCGTCCACCCTGGGGCGGTGCTGACGACCGGGATGCTCACAACGCCTTGCTGAACACGACCAGCTCCACGCCGGGCAACGGCGACCAGTCGCGCCCGGGGTCGCGGGTGTAGCCGAGGCGCCCGTAGATGCGGTGCGCGTCGGTCATCGCCGCGAGCGTGGACAGAGCCATGCCGACCGCCCCGTGCTCCCTGGCCCGCTCCTCGCACAGCGTGGCCAGCGCGGTGCCGGCTCCGGCGCCACGGGCCTCGGGGTCGACGGCGAGCATCCGGAACTCGCCCTCGTCGGGGCGGCTCACCTCCCGGTAGCCGGACCCCGGTGGGCAGTAGGTGACGTTGCCGAGCAACCGGTCGTCTCCGTCCACTGCCACCCAGAGCTCGGCGCCCACGTCCCGCGCGGCCGCGTCGCGCAGCCGCTCGACATAGGGGTCGGCCGCACCCAGGGTGAACGCCGCGTAGGCGCGGACGGTGAGGTCCCCGATGCGCGCGTGCTCGTCGGGGCGCGCACGCCGGACCTCCAGGACCATGGGGGCTAGATGCCGAACGTGCTGCGGGGGTAGGCCGCCTCGACGTCGGTGATCACGTTGACGAGGTAGGGGACGCCGGAGGCATAGGCGCGGTCGAGGGCCGGTCCGATCTCCCGGGGGTCGGTCACGGTCTCCCCGTCGCCGCCGAGTGCCTTGACCACGTCGTCGTACGGCGTGCGCGGGGCGAGGTCGGCGACCACGTCGTAGCCGTAGAGCATCTGCATCGGGCCCTTCTCCAGTCCCCACGCGGAGTTGTTGCCCATGACCATCACGACCGGCAGGTCGTGGCGCACGAGGGTGTCGACGTCCATCAGCGAGAAGCCGGCGGCGCCGTCGCCCAGCAGCAGGGTGACCTGGGCACTCGGCCGCGCGAGGCGGGCGGCGATGGCCGCCCCCAGGCCGGCGCCGAGGCAGCCGTAGGGGCCGGGGTCCAGCCAGCCGCCGGGGCGCTGCGGCTCGACGTACTTGCCGGCGAAGGAGACGAAGTCGCCGCCGTCGCCGATGACGACCGAGTCGTCCGCGAGCCGCGGGACCAGCTCGCCGTAGATGCGCGCGGGGTGGATCGGGTCCGCCTCGGCGGTGAGCAGCTCGGCGTCGCGGGCGGCCGCGCTCCGCACCTGGTCGGCGAGCTGGTCGGACCAGTCGCGCCAGTGTGGCTTGTCGCCGCGCTCGATCGCGGCCTGGAGGCCGTCGAGGACGGTGGTGAGGTCGCCGGCGACCGAGCCGGCCAGCTCGGCGTGGCCGGAGACCTGGCCGGGGGAGTCGGCGATGTGGACCACCCGGGCGAAGGCGCCGTCGGGGTTCTTGTCCGGGCCGCCGAACACTCCGTAGCCGAGCCGGAAGTCGAGCGGGGTGCCGACGACGACGACGAGGTCCGCCCCGGAGAGGGCCGCCCCACGCGCCTTGGTGACCAGCGAGCGGTGACCGCCCGGGATCACGCCGCGGCCCATGCCGTTGGTGAGGGTCGGGATGCCCAGGTCCTCCACGAGGCGCAGCGCGGCCACCTCGGCGTGGTCGGCCCACACGTCCGTGCCGAGGATCAGCACGGGTCGCCGTGCCGCGGACAGGAGCCGTGCGACCCTCTCGATCGCGTCGGGGTCGGGCTCGATGCGGGTGCCCTCGCCCGACGCGGCGGTGCCGGTGGCGGAGTTGAAGAACTCGTCCATCGGCACGTCGACGAAGACCGGACCGCGGTGGCTGGAGCGGGCGAGCGTGAAGGCCTCGTCCACGCCCGGCGCCACATCGGCGGCGGTCATCAGGGTGCGGGCGGCCTTGGCGACCGGCGCGATGATCGGCGGCTGGTCGAGCTCCTGCAGAGAGCCGGTGCCCCAGCGGTTCTGCGGGGCCCGGCCCCCCACCACCACCATGGGTGAGCCCGCGAACTGCGCCTGCGCGATGGCGCTGATCCCGTTGGTGACACCCGGGCCGGCGGTGAGGACGGCGAGCCCGGGGACGCGGGTCAGCTTGCCGGTGGCCTCGGCGGCGAAGGCGGCCGTCTGCTCGTGGCGCACGTCGAGCAGGCGCATCGGCGGACCCTGTCCCTCCGCCTGCGTCTTCACCGCGCCGTCGTACATCGGGAAGACGTGGGCTCCCGACAGGGTGAACATGGTCTCCACCCCGTGGGCGCGGGCCACGTGGACGGCCAGCTCGCCGCTGTGGCCCGAGATCTCGTTGCGCTCGCTCATGCGCCGAGGTTAGCGGTCCGCTACTCGCAGGTAGGGAGCGTTCGTCATGCGGAGCGCCTCGATCACGACCAGCAGCAGGTCGGGCCGCACGGTCGGGGGGTGGGACGCGAGCGAGAGCTGGACGAACAGGGCGCGGAGGAGCGCCTGCGGTGCCGCGGTGGGGGCGTACGGGTCCTCGTCTGCCGGACCGCGGAACGGGTGTCCGGCTGCGGCGAGCCGGTGCACCCACGGCTCCAGGGCGTCGGTGCCCAGCGTGTTGCGTCGCAGGACCTGCATCACCGCGGCGGCGATCCGGTCGGGCTCACCCGCGACGAGCGGGTCGTCGGCCGGCTGCTGGAGGACGCGCTCGGCGAGGATGTCGAGCAACAGGGCGTGCTCGGGGCCGGCCAGGTGCGGCGACCCGCTGAGGGCGCCGATCGTGTCCGCGCCGTGGGCGACGGCGTGCGCCCAGCCCTTGCCGGCGACGAAGCCGCGGGTGTCTCGCTCGCCGAGGAACCAGGTCGCGGCCCGGTCGCCCCACTCGAGGATCTTGCCCCCGGGGAGCAGGTGCTGGTCGTTGTCGCGCTCGAGGCACGCCGCCAGGATCAGGGCGCTGAAGCTGCGCCGGAAGACGGAGTCGGTGCCGGTCTCGCCGAGCCCGACGGACAGCCCGGCCACCATCCCGTCACCCAGCCCGGCGAGCAGGTCGTCGTAGACGCCCCGCCCGATCCAGGTCGCGAGCGCAGGGAAGGCGGTGCCGTCTCGCACCTCCGGCTGCGTGGATCCGAGCATGGTCGTCAGCTCGGCCGTGAGGTCGTCGAGGGGGCGGTCCGAGGGAACCTCGAACCCGGTGGCCTGCACCTGGCTCCAGTACCCGGTCGACATGGATGTCAGTGTGCCAGCAGCGCGCACAGGGCCCCACCCGGGATGCCCGAACCGGATCGATGCCGGGGCCGGTACGCCGTCATGGGCGCACCTCCGCGCCGGTGATCCTCAGCGACACCTGCTGGAGCCGGGCCGCGTCGGGGCCGGTGAGCAGCTGGATCTCGCCTTCGTCGACCCGCTCGGTCAGGTCGGCCCCGAAGTAGGAGAACGCCGTCGCGGACACCTCGAAGGCGACCTCGGTGGTCTCACCCGGAGCCAGCTCGACGAGCGCCCAGTCGAACAGCTCGACCAGCGGCCTGGTCACCTGGGCGACCGGATCGCGGAAGTAGGCCTGGACGACCTCCCTGCAGACCCGGTCGCCGGTGTTCGTCACCGCGACGGTGAGCGTCGTCGCCGACTCCAGGCCGATCTCCGCGACCGCCAGACGCGGGGCGGCGTACTCGACGCTGGAGTAGGTGAGGCCGAAGCCGAACGGCAGCCTCGGCTGGGTGAGCGCGTCGGCGTAGCGCCCCTCGCGGTGGTCGACGTCGGCGTGGATCGGGCGCCCGGTCGGGCGCTGGTGGGTGCTGGTGGGGATGTGGCCGGTGGACAGCGGGAAGGTCATCGGCAGCCGTCCGTGCGGCGCCACGTCCCCGCTCAGCACATCGGTGAGCGCCGATCCTGCCTCGATGCCCGGGTGCCAGGCCACGATCACCGAGTCGGCGAGGTCGAGCACGTCGGTGAGGTCGAGCGGCCGACCCGTGTAGACCACCACGACCAGCGGCTTGCGGAGCCCGGCGAGCGTGCGCAGCAGGTCGAGCTGGCCCGGTGGCAGGCGCAGGTCGGAGACGGAGTTGGCCTCGCCCGAGCGGTGGGGGTGCTCGCCGACCAGTGCGACCGTGACGTCGGCCTGCCGGGCGAGCTGGAGCGTCCGGTCGGGGAAGCGGCCGTCGTCGACGCTCAGCCGATCACCCAGGCGACCGGACAGGGCGGCGGCAGGGGTCACCACGTCCGCGCCCCGGCCGTCGAGCACCCAGGTCCCGAGCAGGGCGTCGCCCTCGTGGACGAACCCACCGGTCAGCAGGACCGACGCCTGGTCCGCCAGCGGCAGGGCGCCCTCGTTGCGCACCAGCACGTGCGCGCCCACCGCCGCACGCCTGGCCGCGGCCCGGCTCCCGTCCGTGGGCTCGTTGCCGACCGGGCGGGTCCCGGGTGACGCCGCGCCGTCGAGGAGCCCGAGCCGCAGCTTCATCCGCAGCACCCGGCGGCAGGCGTCGTCGACCAGTGCCTCGTCGACCTCGCCGTCGCGCACCAGGTCGGCGAGGTGGGCGAGGTAGGCACCGCTGACCATGTCGAGGTCGACCCCCGCCTCGATCGCCAGTCGGGCGGCCTCGCGGTCGTCGGCGGCGACCCCCGCCACCACGAGCTGGCCGATGCCGTTCCAGTCCGCGACCACGACGCCGTCGAAGCCCCACTCGCCCTTGAGCACGTCGCGCAGCAGGTGGCGGTGCGCATGCATCGGCATGCCGTCCACGTCGTTGAAGGCCGCCATCACGCTCAGCACGTCGGCCTCGACCGCGGCCCGGAACGGTCGCAGGTGCAGGTTGCGCAGCGTGTTCTCGCCCACCGACACGGTGTCGTAGTCACGACCACCCGCCGACAACCCGTAGCCGACGAAGTGCTTGGCGCACGCGGCGACCCGGTCGGGCTGGGCCGGGTCGTCGCCCTGGAAGCCGTGGGTGGCGGCGGCCGCCAGCCGGGAGGCCAGCGCCGGCGACTCGCCGAACGACTCCGCGACCCTGCCCCAACGCGGCTCCTCGGAGAGGTCCAGCATCGGGGCGAAGGTCCACGCGATGCCGTCCACGACCGCTTCCGCGGCGGCGGTCTCGGCGGCCTCCCGGACGACCTCGGGGTCGAAGGAGGCGGCCTGGCCCAGCGGGATCGGGACCACGGTGCGATGGCCGTGGATCACGTCCCGCCCGAAGAGCACCGGGATGCCGAGGCGACTGCCGGCGACCGCGAGCTCCTGGATCTCGTCGATCACGCCCGCCAGCACGCCTTCGTCACGCTCGTTGCCGGCGGTCGCGCCGGAGGCATGGAGGCTCGACCCGATCCGGCCGGCCCGCAGGGCCTCGGCGTCGTCGTGCGGGTCGACGTTGGCGACCTGGTGGGTCTGGCCGACCTTCTCGTCGAGGGTCATCTCGGCCATCAGGGCCTCGATCCGCGCCTCGACGTCGAGGGTCGGGTCCAGCCACGGGGGCGTCGGTCGTGACATCAGAAGGTCTCCACACGTAGGTCGGGGCCGGCGTCCAGGGCCGCCCGCAGGTCGTCGGTGCCCACTGAAGCGCCGGGGCGCCGGTGGGGGTTGTCGAGCAGGGTGAGGGGAAGCTCGCCGGTGGCGCCCACCACGCGTCGTACGCCGACGCCTTCGGGCCCCACGGCGTAGGACACGTGGGCGAGCCGCCCGGCCAGCCGGACCGTGGCGCGCAGTCCGTCGCCGCCGGGGGGAAGCACCGGGTCGACCTCGACGCGGTCGCCGCGGCGGCGCAGGCCGAGCAGCCGCTCGACCACCAGCCGCAGCGCCAGGCCCGGACCGGAGGAGTAGATCCGCCAGCCTCCCTCGAGCGGCACCTCACCGGCCATCAGCGCGGGGTAGCGCTCCGAGGCGTCGTGCCGGTCGGCGAAGACGCCGTCGGAGGAGGAGTAGTAGCAGCTGCGCTGACGTGGCCGCGCCTGCTTCACCCGGTCGGAGAGTCCCCACGGGCTGGCCAGCGCGAGGGCCCGCAGCAGGGCGGCGCCGTCGCCGACGCGGGCCAGCGCCTCGGCGTAGCGGAGGTGCGCGTGGACGTACATCAGGCCGATCTCGCGGCCCCAGAACGTGCTCGCCTCGGCGCGCTGGAAGATCGTCATCGGACCGCCCCGATAGGCCACCGGGCGGTCGAAGAGCCGGGCCCCGTCCGGTCCGAGCAGGTGCTGCTCGATCATCGCGAGGTGGTGGCGGGCGTCCGCCGGTGCCAGCACGTCGGACGCGACCGCGTGCACCCACGGCAGGATGCCGTACGTCAGTCCGGTCCGGGTGTCGCGCGGGTGGACCAGCGGCTCGGCAGCGTTCCCTGCCCCGGCGTGGTCGTGGAGCAGGTAGCCCGGCATCACCCCGTCGAGCAGCATGACCTGCGTGATCGACTCGCGCGTGCGCGCGGCCAGAGCGGCCGCGTCGTCGGCCAGGCCGGGTGCGGCGTCGGCGGCGCGCAGCCCCTGGGCCAGCGCGTCGAGCGCCTGCACCTGGAGGACCGCGGTCCAGGTCGAGGCCAGGCGTCGTGCCAGGTCGGGGTCGGCGGGCTGGAGCGAGTCGTTCCAGTCGCCGTGCCCGTAGGCCGGCAGCGGGGTCCCCGGGACCAGCTGCTCCTCGATCCGGTCGAGCGCGCGGCGCAGGTGCTCCTCGACCGGCGCCGGATCGGTCTCCCCGTCGTCGCCGACGAACGGCTCCTCGTGGTCCAGCAGCGCCGCGTCGCCGACCGCGAGGAGGTGCTCACCGACCGCCAGCAGCGGCCAGTAGACGACGTCGCCGTGCGAGTCCTGCTGCCCCTGCTCGGCGGCGTGGGGCAGGAACTCGAACGCCTGGGGCCAGTCGCCCCGGGCGTTCTGGGCCCGGAGCACGCGCAGCAGCACGTCGTGCACCTCCTCGTGCCGGTCGAGCGCGGTGAGCAGCCCGACCGGTCCCTGGCACACGTCGCGGGTGCCCCACCCGCCGCCGGAGTACTGCTCCAGGCCGCGGGGGGCGAGATAGTGGACGAGGGCGTTGTGGGTGAACCACGGCAGCGCGGCGGCGACGGCCGACACCTCGCCCGCCTCGGTCGAGTTCCCGTCGAGCTCGAGGCCCAGGGACCCCGTGAGGAGGGACCAGAAGTCCTGGCCGGCGCCGGTGCTCGCCGTTGCGGACCCTGCGGATGCTGTGCCTTCCAGCGTGAGCCGCCAGTCGGTCGTGGGCTCGACCCGCAGGACCGTCCAGTCCTCCTCGCGCTCGACCACCACGCCGCCGGACCGGTCGAGGGCGGGCCCGGGGGAGTCCGAGCCGGTGTCCAGGGTGACCAGCAGGCGGGTCGCCGGACCGCGGTGCACCCGCACCTCGAGGGTCAGCTCGTGGCGCTCGGCCGGCGCCCGTGAGACCACCTCGATCAGCCGGCCGTCGGGGGCCGAGTACCACCACCAGCAGGAGTCGAGGCCGTTGCACCACGCGCTGGGCAGGTCGAGCAGCTCCCACCGGCTGTCCGCGGCGTCACGCACCAGCACCCGCAGGCCCTGACCGCGGAACAGCCCGAGATAGCTGCGGCGACCGGTGAGGAGAGGGTCGCGGCCGACGTGGCCGCGGGTGAGCTGGGAGTGGAACGTGCCTCGCATCCACACGGTCGTCGTCAGGCTGCCGGCGTCGGGGGACAGGGTGTCACCGGTGCGCAGGATCTGGCCGTGGGGCCGGAGCACCTCGAGGTCGCGGGCGGCTGTGACGACCTCGCCGCGCGCCGTGCGCCAGGTCGACGGCGCACCGTCCGCGCCACGCTCGACCGACCCGGGCTCGGCGCCGAGATCGAGCTCGGCGAGGTCGGCCTCGGTGAGCGGCACGCAGGACAGCGTGGGGGCGGCGGCGAGCTGCGCCAGCGCACCGTCGGAGGTCGGCGAGGTCGGCGCGTCGGTGAGAGGGACGGGGGCCGGGACGGGTGCCTGGACGGGGGCCTGGACGGGGGCCTGGAGGGGGGCGGCGGCGACGGCCGCGCGGACAGCGGTGGCCACGTGGCGTACGTCGTCGGGACCGGTCGCCTCGGGATGGTCCTCCAGGAGCAGTCCGAAGAAGCCGGTGCGGTGCGTCGCCCCCGGCGCGAGCTCGACGGCCGCGTCCTGGACCACGGCGAGCGTGTGCTCGTGCTGCCACCGGGCGGACGGCAGGGCGGTCCGGCCGAGGCCGGACCACGCGACGCCGTCGGTCGTCCGCTCGACCAGCTGGAGGGCGTCACTGGCCCAGCCGACGCCCCGGCCGAGCGAGCCGACCACCACCCACGGGACCCGGGGGCCCGGCATGTTCTGCCGGACACCGAGGGCCACGCCGTGCTCCGGGGTCGCGATCGGGGTGACGTCGAGGTACTGGCTGACGTAGTACTGGTTGGTGTCGACGGCTCCGGCCGGAGCGAGGGCCGGGTCGTGGACGCACACCGCGTCCAGCAGCACCGGTGCGCTGCCGAGGTTGGTGACGTCGAGGTGCCACGACCACGCGGGCTCGTCCTCGGACAGAGCCAGGGTCAGTCGGTAGGCCAGGTCGTGACCGGGCTCGTGCCACCGGCCGGTGGCACGCACGGTGCCGTCGACGTCGTCCACGCTCGTCGTCGGCGACTGCTGCCCGAGGAGGGGGACGTACGTCGCAGTCTCGGGGTCGAGCACGCGCAGGTGCACGTTCGTCGCACCTGCTTCGATGCTGGTCGCCGGATTGAGCAGGAGGCTGAGGCCGCGTGCCTCGAGCCGGGTCAGCGCCCCGTGGGCGTTGGTCTCCGCCACAGAACCGGCCGGGCTCCCGAGTGTCCGCATGGGGCAGTTCCTACCAGCCCCGACTGGCCGAGTCAGGGGGGCCGCGGAGTGTAAATAGATGTAAGCGGGTGGCTGAGCGTGGCCGGTGGCATGTAACTGGTTTCAGGGGTCACGACGGGCCGCTCGGGGCGGCGCCTGCGAGGCTGTGGCTGTGAGCCCCGACCCCGCGGACCGCCCGGTCACGATCTACACGGTGGCCGAGCGTGCCGGCGTCTCGATCGCCACGGTCTCGCGCGTGCTGCGCGGCACCGCGCCGACCTCGCCGCCCACGAGGCGCAAGGTCCTCGAGGCCGTCGAGGAGCTCGAGTACATCCCGCTGCGGGCGGCGCGCACGGTCGAGGTGCCGCGCCACCAGACCCACGGCCTGGTGCTGCCGGGGCTGACCGGTCCCTACTACTCCGAGCTGCTGACCGGCTTCGAGGCCGCCGCAGCGCGCTACGGGCAGTCGGTCGTGATCCAGCTGGCGGGGCCCACGGTCGACCTGGAGGAGGCCGTGCGCCGGTTGCTGCTGCGCGTGGACGGCGTGGTGCTGGCCAACGACACGGTCTCCGACGCGTTCGTACGCCAGGCCTGTGCCGGCACGCCGACGGTGCTGGTGGCCCGCGACCCGGTGCACGGCTGCGACACGGTCCAGGTCGAGAACGTCCGTGCCGCGCAGGAGCTCACCGACCACCTGCTGCGCCACGGACACCGCCGCCTGGTCTTCGTCGGCGACCCGGCAGGCTCCCACGACGTGACCGAGCGCTATGCCGGCTTCCGGGCGGTGCTGGCGCGCTCCGCGGCGCTCGAGGCGCGACCCCCGGTCCTGGTGCCGCTCGAGGAGGGGAGCGGACCGGACGCGGTGGCCGCCCTGGACGAGGGGGCCGGCCTGCCCGATGCGCTGGTCTGCGCCAACGACGAGCTCGCGGTGGCGGTGATGTCGGTGCTGGCGCGCCGGGGCGTGCGGGTGCCCGACGACGTGGCGGTGGTGGGGTTCGACGACATCATGACCTCCCGCTTCGTGGCTCCGGGGCTCACCACCGTGCTCCAGCCGATGCGGTCCCTGGGTCACTGGGCGGCGATCCGGCTGCACGAGCGGATCGAGGGGCGTACGCACGACGTGCACCCGCAGGTGCTGCCCACGCGGCTCGTGGTCCGCGGGTCGTGCGGGTGTCCCTGGGAGGGCCCCGACCTCCGCTCATCCAGCACCTAGGGTGGTCCGGTGCCCTCCCTCCACGAGCTCGTGCGAGCCCACACCGACCTCGTGGAGGACGACGTCGCCTGGCTCCAGCTGCTCATGGCGGACTGGCAGATCCTCGCCGACCTCTCCTTCGCCGACCTCGTTCTCTGGCTCCCCGACAGCGAGGGCAGGGGCTTCTGGGCCGGCGGGCAGATGCGACCCACCACCGGCCCGACCGCGCTCGTCGACGACGTGCTCGGCACCTTCATCCCGGCCGGACGCCGTCGGATGCTCGACGAGGCCTACGGCTCCGGGCGGCTGGTGCGCGAGGGCGACCCGGAGTGGCGCGACGACGTGCCGGTGCGGGTGGAGGTCATCCCCGTCCGCCGGGCCGGCCGGGTCATCGCCATCATCGCGCGCAACACCAACCTGCTCGGCGTACGCACCCCGAGCCGGCTCGAGCTGAGCTATCTCCAGACCGCCGCCGAGCTCACCCAGATGATCGCCTCCGGGCACTTCCCGCTGCCGGGGCAGCGCAGCGACCACGCGGACTCCCCGCGGGTGGGCGACGGCTTCGTGCGCCTCGACCCTGGCGGCAGGGTGATGTACGCCAGCCCCAACGGCCTCTCCGCCTACCGCCGGCTGGGGCTCCAGGGCGACCTGACCGGGCTGGTGCTCACCGACCTGACCCGCGACCTGGTGCCGGTCCGCAAGCGCCCGGACGAGGAGACGCTCAGCGCGGTGCTGGGTGGTCGTGACGGCCGGGCGACCGAGGTCGGCACCGACGACGTGACCCTCATCGTGCGCAGCATCCCGCTGAACCCGCAGGGCGAGCGCAGCGGCGCGCTGCTCCTCGTCCGCGACGTCACCGAGCTGCGCAGCCGCGACCGCGAGCTGGTCACCAAGGACGTCACCATCCGTGAGATCCACCACCGGGTGAAGAACAACCTCCAGACGGTGGCCGCGCTGCTGCGCCTCCAGGCGCGGCGCACCCGGGCCGAGGACGCCAAGGCCGCCCTGGAGGAGGCCGTACGCCGCGTGGGATCGATCGCGATCGTCCACGAGACGCTGAGCCACGCGCTGGAGGAGACGGTCGACTTCGACGACATCGCCGACCGCCTCGGGGCCATGGTGGTCGACGTGAGCGGCGTCGAGCTGCCCGTCCGCGTCGTGCGCGAGGGCTCCTTCGGCAAGCTCTCGTCCGAGGCAGCCACCCCTCTCGCGATGGTGCTGACCGAGCTGCTGCAGAACGCCGTCGAGCACGGGTACGCCGACCTGCCGGACCGCACCGGCGGGCGGGTCGTGGTGACGGCCCGACGGATCGTGGGTCGGCTGCACATGGTCGTCGAGGACGACGGACGGGGGCTGCCCGAGGGCTTCGACCCCGACGGCTCCACCCAGCTCGGGCTCTCGATCGTGCGGACACTCGTCGAGTCGGAGCTGGGCGGGGTCCTCGAGATCGGACCCGGGACCCGGGGCGCGCGCGTGCAGGCGGACCTGCCCGTCGACTGACCCCGGGGCGGGGCGTCAGGCGGTGCGGATGCGCGCGCGGGCGTTGCGTCGCTTCAAGGCACGACGCTCGTCCTCGCTGAGTCCACCCCACACTCCGTGGTCCTGTCCGGCCTCCAGAGCCCAGGCCAGGCACTGTTCGCGCACGTCACAGCGACGGCACACCTGCTTGGCCTCCTCGATCTGAAGGATCGCGGGTCCGGTGTTGCCGATCGGGAAGAAGAGCTCAGGGTCCTCGTCGAGGCATGCGGAACGGCTGCGCCAATCCATGAGTGGGGGATTCCCTCTTTCTTTCACAGGCAGATGGCTGTTTGCGGACATTCAGCGGGCCCGGGCGCACGCAAGCGCAGCGACAAGACTCGCAAGACTTGAACGTTCACACAACCCCCCACCAAGGTCGCGTCGGTCACAACTAGGGTTGGGGAGTGCCTGTTACGCCTGACGGTCTGGACCACGCCGCTCCGCCGCCACTGGTGGTGGCGGCCTCGCTGGTCGCTCTCGAGGCGTTCGTGCTCGCCGCGCTGGGCGTCCTGGAGCTCGCCAACGTGCG
Organism: uncultured Actinomycetota bacterium; assembly: GCA_963726515.1. GTDB lineage: Bacteria > Actinomycetota > Actinomycetes > Propionibacteriales > Nocardioidaceae > Nocardioides. The sequence goes on along the minus strand of CAVSCW010000015.1, from coordinate 264,695 downwards.
CTCGGCACGGCTGACGATGGGTCTCACGACGTCGGCCTTCTTCCTCGTCGCGGCCGCGGCGCTGGCGTGGTGCGCATGGGCGCTGTGGAGGACGCGCCCGTGGGCCAGGGCCCCCGTCGTGATGGCCCAGCTGATCCAGCTCGGTCTGGCGTGGAACCTGTGGGCCGGCTCGACGAAGCCGGTCTCCGCGGGACTGGCCGTGGTGGCGCTCGTCGTCGTCGTCGGGCTCCTGCACCCGACGAGCACCCGTGCGCTGGAGGACGAGCCGGAGGGCTAGTCCTGCTCGAGCGAGGTCCGCAGCTGCGCCAGCGTGCGCGTGAGCAACCTCGAGACGTGCATCTGCGAGACGCCGATCTCGTCGGCGATCTGTGACTGCGTCATGTTCTTGAAGAAGCGCAGGAGCAGGATCTTCTTCTCACGCTCGCCGAGTCCCTCGAGCAGCGGCTTGATGGACTCGCGGACCTCCACGTGCTCGAGGTCGGAGTCCTCCACGCCGAGCGTGGCCAGCATCGCGGGCGGCCCGTCGTCGGAGTCGTCGGAGGCGTCGAGCGAGAGCGTGGCGTAGGCGTGGGAGGACTCGATGCCCTCCATGATCTCCTCGACCGAGCAGCCGACCACCTCGGCGAGCTCGCGGGGGGTCGGGGAGCGGCCCAGCCTCTGGGTGAGCTCGCCGGTCGCTCCGCTGATCTGCATGCGGAGCTCCTGCAGGCGTCGGGGCACGCGGATCGCCCAGCCCTTGTCGCGGAAGTGCCGCTTGATCTCGCCGATCACCGTCGGGGTGGCGTACGTCGAGAACTCCACGCCCCGGGTGGTCTCGAAGCGATCCACGGCCTTGATCAGCCCGATGGTGCCGACCTGCACCAGGTCCTCGTAGGGCTCGCCCCGGTTGCGGAAGCGCCGGGCGCAGTGCTCGACCAGCGACAGGTGCAGGTTCACCAGCTCGTCGCGAGCCGTCGTTCGCGAGGCGTCGCTGCCGTCCTCGTCGCGCATGGTCGTGAACAGCTCGGCGCTGCGCGCGCGCACCTGATCGAGCCCGCTGAGCCCGACCGACTCAGCCTCATCCCCCGTGTGTGCGCTCATGTCAGCGCTTGGCACCTGTCGTCCCCGCAGCGACCTGCGACGTCGTCGTGAAGCGGACGCGAAAGCGTCCGTCCTCCGATCCCGCCGACGCGTCCTGCGCCATCGTGTCGAGCACCTGCCAGGCAAAGCTCTCCGTGTCGAGCGCGGGCTCGTCCATCGCCTCGGCCTCGAGGGTGACGGTCAGGACGCCCGGAGCGAAGTAGAAGCACGCCACCAGGTCGGTGCCCGGGTCGGCGGCCGGGATCGCCAGGGCGGTCGCCTCGCCGATGGCGATGCGGAGGTCCTCGATGTCGTCGATGGTGAAGTCGAGACGCGCCGCCAGCCCGGCAGCCGTCGTACGCACCACGGACGCGTAGGCACCATCGGCGGGAAGTCGGAGCTCGACGTCGGCGCGGTGGTTCTCGGTCTGATCTGACACTACGTCTGCATCCCGTCCTCGAGGCGATGTGCTCGGCCACACTAGCCGGGCCCGACCGCCACGAGGTGGCAATCGGGCCCGGTGAGGTGACTCAGGAATGAAAGCGGCAAGCCGCTCAGGAGTTGCCCTGAGCCCACGGCGGAGCCGCGTGGTCGGGGACGGAGCGGCAAGCCGCTCAGGAGTTGCCCTGAGCCCACGGCGGAGCCGCGTGGTCGGGGACGGAGCGGCAAGCCGCTCAGAAGAAGCCTGAGCCCACGGCGGAGCCGCGTGCTCAGGCCTTCTTCGTCTCCCAGAAGATCTCTGCGATCTCGTCGATCTTGGCGAGCAGCTCGTCGGCCTTCGCGGCGTCGAGCTCGCCCTTGGTGCCGCTGGCGCCGGCGAGCTTGGTGGCCTCGTTGAACAGCGTGTGCAGCTGCGGGTACTTCTCGAAGTGCGGGGGCTTGAAGTAGTCGGTCCACAGCACCCACAGGTGGTGCTTGACCAGCTCCGAGCGCTGCTCCTTGATCAGGACGGCGCGGGTGCGGAAGTCGGGGTCGTCGTTGTCGGCGACCTTGGCGATGATGCCCTTGATGGACTCGGCCTCGATGCGTGCCTGGGCGGGGTCGTAGACGCCGCAGGGCAGGTCGCAGTGCGCGGAGACCTCGACGGTCGGGGCAAGCAGGTGGCGAAGCATCGTGTTCCTCTCGATCGGAGCAGGTTTCAATCGGTCAGGGGCAACTGGCTGCGACACTACTCCGCGTGCAGAGGGGTCGGCAGCGGGGTCTCGCCCGACGGGGTGGTGCGTCCGGAGCGCGCTTCGGGACGGCCGTGGTGCGAGGTCGGTCGATGCTCCCGACGCTGCGCGAGGGCGACTTCCTGCTGGTCCGGTACGGCGCTCGCGTCCGTCCCGGAGCACTGGTGGTCGCCCGGTTCGCGGACGGCACGGTGGCGGTGAAGCGTGCGCGGGAGCAGCGGCCCACAGCATCGGGTCGACCGGGCTGGTGGCTGGTGAGTGACAACCCCGACGAGGGCGTGGACTCCCGCCACCGCGGACCAGTGGCCGAGGGCCAGGTGCTGGCCGTCGTACGGCTGCGGGTGTGGCCTTCCCCACGCATGGGACGCAGCCTCTCGCCACGGTGAGCTGTGCAAGTATCGCGGCCATGGAACAGGGCCAGGATCCGCTTCACCCGCACGCGGGCGATCCCGTGTTCGACCTGCACGCCGGCGGCAAGATGGAGACCGTCTCGACGGTCGCCCTCACCGGCCCCGACGAGCTCTCGCTGGCCTACACCCCGGGTGTGGCGCGCGTCTGCGAGGCGATCGCCGCCGACCCGTCGATGACCCAGCACTACACGTGGGTGCCCAACGTGGTGGCCATCGTCAGCGACGGCACCGCCGTCCTCGGCCTGGGTGACATCGGGCCGGCCGCGGCGATGCCGGTCATGGAGGGCAAGGCGGTCCTGTTCAAGCAGTTCGGTGGCGTCGACGCGGTGCCGATCTGCCTGGACACCACCGACGTCGAGGAGATCATCGAGACCGTCGTCCGGCTGGCGCCGAGCTTCGGTGGCATCAACCTCGAGGACATCTCCGCCCCTCGTTGCTTCGAGATCGAGGCGCGGCTCAAGGAGCGCCTCGACATCCCGGTCTTCCACGACGACCAGCACGGCACGGCCGTCGTCGTGCTCGCCGCACTGACCAACGCGCTCCGGCTGACCGGCCGCGACGCCGCGACCGTCCGGGTCGTGGTGCAGGGCGCCGGAGCGGCCGGCGTGGCCGTGGCCCGCATCCTGCTGGAGGCGGGAGTGCGTGACATCGCTGTGCTCGACCGGCAGGGAGTGCTCAACTCCGAGCGGCACGACCTCACCGAGGTCAAGGCCGCCCTGGCCAGGGACACCGCCGACGTCTTCGGCCGGCGCGGCTCGCTGGCCGACGTGATGGCCGGCGCCGACGTCTACATCGGCGTCTCCGGCGGCCAGGTGGCTGAGGAGGTCGTCGCCTCGATGGCCGACGACGCGATCATCTTCGGCCTCGCCAACCCGACGCCCGAGGTGCACCCCGACCTCGCCCACAAGTACGCCCGTGTGGTGGCCACCGGGCGCTCGGACTTCCCCAACCAGATCAACAACGTGCTCGCTTTCCCCGGCATCTTCCGTGGGGCCTTCGACGTGCATGCCACCGCGATCACCGAGGGCATGAAGGTGGCGGCAGCGACCGCGCTGGCCGGGCTCGTGGGCGACGCCCTGAGCGAGGAGCTGATCATCCCCTCGCCGTTCGACCCGCGGGTCCCCGGTGCCGTACGCGAAGCCGTGGCCGGCGCCGCACGGGCCGACGGGGTCGCGCGCCGCTGATCAGCCGCCGGGTTCGTGGTCGAGGTCGGTCCTGGTCCAGTAGATCTCGCCTGCTTCGGGGGCTTCGTCGATGACGTCCGCCCGGTGCGGGGTGAGCCGGGTGGTGCCGGTGCCCGATCCGCCCGCGGACAGCGACGACGGCGCGGTCGGAGGCTGGGTCAATCGACTGGCGGCCCGGGGTTCGGAGCGGTGATGATTGCCCGGTGACCGTTCCAGATCGCTGGACCGTGGCCACGGTCCACTCCGACATGTGGCTCGACCCGGACGACGACCCGCGCAACACCGGCGGGCTCAGTCCGGACGGCGAGCTCGCGACGCTCGCGGACTACCTGGCCACGTACCGACTGACCATGCGCATGAAGTGCGACGGTCTGACCGCCGAGCAGATGGCCCGCCGTTCCGTGCCGCCGTCAACGATGTCGCTGCTCGGACTGGTCCGCCACCTCGCCGAGGCGGAACGGGACTGGCGCAACTGGATCACCGACGGCACGGAGGTGCCAAAGATCTATGGCGGGCGCGACACGGACTTCGACGACGCGGTCGCAGACCAGGACATGGTCGATGCCGCTTGGGCCGCCCTGACGCGCGAGCAGTCCGAGACCGACGCCGCGCTCGCCTGCCACGAGGACCTCGGTGAACGCGTCGGCAAGGACGGCATCGCCGTACGAGAGATCCTCGTGCACCGGATCGAGGAGTATGCGCGGCACTGCGGTCACGCGGACCTGCTGCGTGAATGCATCGACGGGCGAGTCGGGCAATAGGGCCGCCGAGCCGCTCCACACGAGACCGACGATGCTCGGGTCGTCACGAGCCACCAGCTCGGCAACGGCGGCACGGTCGCGGGCTGGCCGCACCCGCGACAGGGACACGCTCCGCTAGAACCCGATCGACGGCTCCGGCCCGACCAGCGTCCGCATCGCCCGTGCCAGCTCGGCGTACGCCCCGGCGCGGTGCTCGCGCACCAGCCCGGCCCGCTGCAACCCGCCGATGCCGTGGCCGAGGAAGCCCGCACCGAGCACGGCCACGTCGAGGGTGACCTCGGCAGGAGCGTCCGACCGGGAGGCCGAGCCCGCGCCGGAGGACGCGGTGAGCCGCCAGCGACCGGCGTTCCACGGCGCGTTGCGGTCCTCGACCTCGACCACGACGTCGCAGTCGGACTCGAAGCCGCGCAGCGCCCAAGCAGCACCGAGGTCCACGAGTCGGACCCACGTGCTGTCCCAGGTCCTCAGGTCACCCGTCGCGCGAGGACCTCCCACCCACGCGAGCAGCGGGTCGTCGCCGGCCACCGCCTCGAGCTTGGTGGTGCCCATCAGGTCGAGGTCGACCAGGCGCCGCAGGAGGGCCAGCCGCGCAGCCGGAGGACCCGTCAGGAGGCCCGCTGTCACCGAGCCGGAGGGGCGGCCGTTGTCCCACTTGTGCTCGCGGCGCAGCATGACCGCCCCGACGTCGTGGCCCTCGTGCGTCGCGAAGAGGATCCGGCGAGGCTCCTTGTCGCGCAGCTCCGCCGGCGACTCCGCTCCCCACAGGCGGATGAAGTCGGGAGAGGCGAGGATCGTGCCCGGCGAGTCAGGCGCGGTGGCGCGCATGCACTCCCGCAGCCGCTGGGTGGCCCCCCGGGCGTGGGAGTCCACCAGCTGCGTGCGGATCGCGGCGGCCTCGTCCTCGAGGTGCGGGGCGCTCAGCGTCGTGCCCCGGCCGAGGTCGACCTGCAGCTGGAGGGCAGCCATGCCGTAGCCGAAGCGGCCGTAGATGCCCGGCTCGCTCGCGTGCAGGGCCGAGATCGCGAGCCCGTCCTGGTGAGTGCGGGCGAGGTGGTCGGTCATCATCGCCGCGAGCACGCCGCGGCGGCGTGCGTCCGGGTGCACGCCCACCCACGTCAGTCCGGCGATCGGCACCACGGCCCCGCCGGGCAGTGACATCTCCATCGGTCGGACGCCATAGATCCCGCTGTGCCGGTCCTCCGGGCCGTCCGGGAGGTCGACCACGAACCGCTGGTCCTCCGGCAGCCCGAGCCGCAGGTGGTCGGCGTCGGCGTCGCCCACCTCGGCGAACCACACGAGCTGGTCGGTGGCCAGGTACTTCTCTGCGTCCTCCGAGGGACGTACGTCGATGCTCACGCGAGCAGCCAACCGGTCGGGGCTGGTGGGTGCAACTCGATAGTCCCGGCCACTCGCTAGGGTCGGAGCATGTTCGCCGTCTATGCCGAGTCCTTCTCCTCCGACGACCCCCTGAGCGGACTGGTGGTGGGGGAGCGCCCTGCTCCCGAGGCCCCGGACGGCTGGGCGACCGTGACCGTCAAGGCTGCGAGCCTCAACCACCACGACCTCTGGTCGTTGCGCGGCGTCGGGCTCCGCCAGGAGGCGCTGCCGATGATCCTCGGCTGCGACGCCGCCGGTCTCGACGAGGACGGCAACGAGGTCGTCGTCCACGGCGTCATCGGTGACCCGGCGTGGACCGGCGACGAGGCCCACGACCCGGGCCGCTCCCTGCTCTCCGAACGGCACCAGGGCACCTTCGCCGAGCAGGTGGTCGTGCCGCGTCGCAACCTCGTCCCCAAGCCGGCCTCCCTCTCCTTCGAGGAGGCCGCCTGCCTGCCGACCGCGTGGCTCACGGCCTACCGGATGCTCTTCGTCCAGGGCGACCTCAAGCCCGGGGAGACCGTGCTGGTGCAGGGCGCCGGCGGTGGGGTCGCGACCGCCCTGATCACGCTGGGGCGCGCTGCCGGCCTGACGGTGCTCGCCACCAGCCGCGACGAGGCCAAGCGGACCCGTGCGCTCGAGCTCGGCGCCCACGAGGTCTTCGAGTCCGGCGCTCGGCTGCCGGTCAAGGTCGACGCCGTCATGGAGACCGTCGGCCGCGCCACCTGGAGCCACTCGATCCGCTCCCTGCGCCCGGGCGGTCGGATCGTCATCAGCGGCACGACGTCCGGCCCCCAGGTCGACGACGCCGGTCTCACCCGCATCTTCTTCCTCCAGCTCTCGGTCATCGGCTCGACGATGGGCACCCGCGCCGAGCTCGACTCCCTCGTGAGATTCCTCGACGCGACCGGCGCCCGACCGCTCGTCGACCGCGCGCTGCCGATGGAGCAGGCGCGCGAGGGCTTCGCCGCGATGGCGGAGGGCGACCTCTTCGGCAAGGTGGTGTTCACCCGATGAGGCACGTGCTCACCGGCGCCGGGTCGGGCATCGGCCAGGCATTGGCGCACCGGCTGGCCGACCGGGGCGACGCGCTCGTGCTGATCGCCCGCAACGACGCCCGCGCCGCCGAGCTCGAGGACACCTTCGGGCGCGCCCAGGTGCTCGTCGCCGACCTCGCCGACCCCGGCACCCTCAACGGGCTCGGCCGGCAGGTCGACGGGGGAGTGGACACGCTCCTGCACGTGGCGGGCGTCGTCGACCTCGGCCCGGTGGGCCGGCTGAGGCTCGCGGACTGGGAGGAGCAGATCGCGGTCAACCTCACCGCTCCGGCCGTGCTGACCCGCGAGCTCCTCCCGCACCTGCGCGGCAGCGGCGGCACCGTCGTGTTCGTGAACTCCTCGGCCGGGCTGAGCGCCGGCGCCGAGTGGTCGGCGTACGCCGCCTCGAAGTTCGGCCTGCGCGCCTTCGCAGACTCGCTGCGAGCCGAGGAGGTCGAGTCGGGCGTGCGGGTCAGCACGGTCTACCCCAGCCGGACCGCCACGCCCATGCAGGAGAAGGTGCACGAGCAGGAGGGCCGCACCTACGACTCGTCGCGCTGGATCAGCGCGGAGACGGTCGTCGACACCATCCTGCACGTGATCGACCTGCCGGCCGACGCGACGATCCCCGACGTGACGGTCCGGCCCGTCGTCCCGCGGCCCGGGACCTGAGGCGGAGGGCCGTCAGTCCTCCGGGTCGTCGAGACGGGCCAGCCAGACGGCCAGCCGCTCGATCGGCGTCTCGAAGTCCGGGTGTGCGTCGACGAAGGCCTGCAGCTGCTCGGCGAGCCACGCCAGGGTGACCTCCTCGTCACCCCGGCGCCGCTCGAGCTCCTCGATCCCGCGGTCGGTGAAGTACATCGGCGGCCCGCGTGCCTCAGTAGTCGTTTCCGGCGCTGCGCGTGGACCGGAAGGCCGCGTCGAGCAGGGTCTTCTGCTCCTCGACGTGACGCTTCACCGTGCCGACGGACGGCGCTGCCGACGCCGGACGGGTGACCGGCTCGACCGTCAGCTCCAGCTCGGGCCAGGTGTTGAGCTGGTAGTGCGGCCACGGGCCCATGTTGCGCGGCTCGTCCTGCACCCAGCGGATCGCCTGGAGGTTCGGGTACTTGGCCACCTCGGCCCGGATCTCCTCGAGCGGGTTCGGGTAGAGCCGCTCGATGCGACCGATCGCGAACCTCGCCCCGTCCTCGCGCTTGCTGCGCTCGACCATGAGGTCCCACGTCACGCGACCCGAGCACATGATCAACGTCTCGACCTGCGCCGGGTCCGCGGCGTCGTCACCGATGAACGGCCGGAACGTGGTGCTCCCGACGAAGTCGTCGGGCTGCGAGGCCGCCTCCTTGCGCTTGAGCATCGACTTCGGGGTGAAGACGATGAGCGGGCGGTGCTCCTCGCCGAGCGAGTGGCTGCGCAGCAGGTGGAAGTACGACGCGGGTGTGGAGGGCTGCGCGACCACCATCGCGTTCTCGGCGCACATCGTCAGGAAGCGCTCGATGCGGGCCGAGCTGTGGTCGGGGCCCTGCCCCTCGTAGCCGTGGGGCAGCAGGAGCACGACGCCCGACTGCTGGCCCCACTTGGTCTGGCCGGCGGAGATGAACTCGTCGATGACGGTCTGCGCGCCGTTGACGAAGTCACCGAACTGCGCCTCCCACAGCACCAGCGCCTCGGGGCGGGCGACGGAGTAGCCGTACTCGAAGCCGAGGGCGGCGTACTCCGAGAGGAGGGAGTCATAGACGTGGAACTTGGCCTGGTCCTCGGTGAGGTTGGTCAGCGGCGTCCACTCGTCGGCGTTGACCCGGTCGATGATGGTCGCGAAGCGTGACACGAACGTGCCCCGACGCGAGTCCTGCCCGGCCAGCCGCACCGGCCGACCGTCCATCAGCAACGAGCCGAAGGCGAGGATCTCGCCGGTGCCCCAGTCGATGGGGCCGTCGGTGATCGCGGCCGAGCGGCGCTGCAGCTGCGGCATCACCTTCGGGTGGACCGTGAAGTTCTCCGGCGGCGTCACGTAGGAGTCGGCGATCCGCTTGAGGACCTCCTGGGTCACCGCGGTGGAGAACTCGCCGGCCGGCTTGTCCGGGTAGTCCGGGACGGTCGTCCACTCGGTGGGTGCCTCGGAGCTGGCCTCGCGCACCTCGGTGAAGACCCGCTCGAGCTGCTGCTGATAGTCCTTGAGGACCTGCTCGGCCTCCTCGATCGTGATGTCGCCACGACCGATGAGGGACTCGGTGTAGAGCTTGCGCACCGAGCGCTTCTGCTCGATCAGGTCATACATCAGCGGCTGGGTGTACGACGGGTCGTCGCCCTCGTTGTGACCGCGACGGCGGTAGCAGACGAGGTCGATGACGACGTCCTTGTTGAAGGTCTGGCGGTAGTCGAAGGCGAGCCGGGCGACGCGGATGCACGCCTCCGGGTCGTCACCGTTGACGTGGAAGATCGGTGCCTGGACCATCCGCGCCACGTCGGTGGCGTAGAGGGAGGAGCGCGACGAGCCCGGCGCGGTGGTGAAGCCCACCTGGTTGTTGATGACCACGTGCACGGTGCCGCCGGTGCGGTAGCCGCGCAGCTGCGACAGGTTGAGCGTCTCGGCGACCACGCCCTGGCCGGCGAACGCGGCGTCGCCGTGGACCAGCAGGGGGAGGACCGGGAACCTCTCACCCTGGTCGAGCAGGTCCTGCTTGGCGCGGGCGATGCCTTCCAGCACCGGGTTGACCGCCTCGAGGTGCGAGGGGTTCGCCGCGACGGAGACCTTGATCTTGTCGCCGGAGCCGGCCACGAACTCGCCCTCGGCGCCGAGGTGGTACTTCACGTCGCCGGAGCCCTGGACGGTCCTCGGGTCGATGTTGCCCTCGAACTCGCGGAAGATCTGGCTGTACTTCTTGCCGACGATGTTGGCGAGCATGTTCAGCCGGCCGCGGTGGGCCATGCCGATGGTGACCTCGTCGAGGCCGGTCTCGGCGGCCGCCTCGCAGATCTCGTCGACCAGCGGGATGGTGGTCTCGCCGCCCTCGAGGCTGAAGCGCTTCTGGCCGACGAACTTGGTCTGCAGGAACGTCTCGAAGGCCTCGGCCTGGTTGAGCTTGAGCAGGATCCGCAGCTGCTCCTCGCGGGGCGGCTTCACGTGCGGCTGCTCGACGCGCTCCTGGATCCACTTGCGCTGCTCGGGATCCATGATGTGCATGTACTCGATGCCGGTGGTGCGGCAGTAGGAGTCGCGCAGGATGCCGAGGATGTTGCGCAGCTTCATGAAGCGGCGACCCTCGCCACCGAAGGAGCCGGTCGCGAACTCGCGGTCGAGGTCCCACAGCGTCAGGCCGTGCGACTCGATCTCGAGGTCGGGGTGGCTGCGCTGGCGGTACTCCAGCGGATCGGTGTCGGCCATGAGGTGGCCACGCACGCGGTAGGCGTGGATGAGCTCGAGGATGCGGGCCTGCTTGACGATGTCGTCGTCGTGGGAGGCGACCACGTCGCGCGCCCAGCGGATCGGCTCGTAGGGGATGCGCAGCGAGCGGAAGATCTCGTCGTAGAACCCGTTCTCACCGAGCAGGAGGCCGTGCACGCGCTTGAGGAACTCACCGGACTGTGCGCCCTGGATGACGCGGTGGTCGTAGGTCGAGGTCAGCGTCATCGCCTTGCTGATCGCGCTGCGGTTGATCGAGTCGTCGGACGCGCCCTGCCACTCCGGCGGGTACTCCATGGCGCCGACCCCGATGATCGCGCCCTGCCCGGCCATCAGCCGCGGCACGGAGTGGACCGTGCCGATGCCGCCCGGATTGGTCAGCGAGATGGTGGTGCCCTGGAAGTCGGTGACGGCCAGCTTGTTGTCGCGCGCCTTGCGCACCACGTCCTCGTACGCCGTCCAGAACCCCGCGAAGTCCATGGACTCGGCGGCCTTGATGCTCGGCACCAACAGCTGCCGGGTGCCGTCGGGCTTCTTCATGTCGATCGCGAGGCCGAGGTTGATGTGGGCCGGGGTGATCAGGTTGGGCTTGCCGTCGACGACCTCGAAGCCGACGTTCATCTCCGGCATCGACCGCAGCGCCTTGACCAGGGCGTAGCCGATGAGGTGGGTGAAGGAGACCTTGCCGCCGCGCGCGCGGGCGAGGTGGTTGTTGATGACCGTCCGGTTGTCCCAGAGCAGCTTCACCGGCACCGAGCGCACCGAGGTGGCCGTCGGGACCGTCAGCGAGGCGTCCATGTTGGCCGCGGTCCGCGCCGGGGCGCCGCGCAGCACGGTGTAGGTGGGCCCGTCACTGGCCTCGGCCGGAGCCGCCGGCTTGGGGTCCTTGGCCACGGGGGTGGCGGTGCCCTTGGCGGGCTCCTCGGCGGCAGCGGCCGGTCGCGGCGTGGACTTCGGCGCGGCGGGGGACTTGGCGGCGGCAGGAGCCGGCTCCTTCGCGGGAGCCTTCTCGCGGGCCTTCTCGGGCGCCTTCGCAGGAGCAGCGGCGGGGGCCTTCGCGGGGGCACTGGCGGGGGCCTTCGCGGTGGCCTTGGCGGTGGCCTTCTCGGTGGCCCTGGCGGGGGCCTTGGCGGGCGCGGCCGCTTGGGCAGGCGCCTTCGCACCGTTGCCGAAGTACGTCGCCCACTCGGGGCCCACGCTCGAGGGGTCCTGGTCGTACTGCTCCCTCATCTCCTCCACGAGCCACTCGTTGGCTCCCAGATCAGTTGACGGAGCAACCGAGGACTGGTTGCCGGACTGCCCGTTCGGGGACTGCGCCACGCTTGTTTCGCCTCTTTCAGAAATCTTCGCGCAAGGGTTTGACCAAGTCGCCCACAAGGCTAGTCGCACACGCCTCCAAATGCAGGGGCGGGGATGGTCTTTGAGGCATGGTGTCGCCCACACCCCCTGTCACACCCGCACCACCTGCTGGAGTCGTCATGCCAAGCCCCTTGCCGGGCCGCACCTCGTGGGCCCGCCGCTGTGCGTGGCTCGTGCTCGCCCTCGCCGTTGCGCTGTCCGTGACCGGCTGCCGGTCCGGCTCGGTCCCCTCGGCGGCCCCGGAGCGGCTGAGCCGCAACGACGCCCAGGCGAGCCTTGCGTCGCGACCCGCCGAGACCACGACGAAGATCCACCGGGTCTTCGGCCGCCTGCCCGAGCCCCGCCGCAAGGACGTACGCCGACAGGTGGGCAAGGTCGTCGACCGCTGGTGGGACGCGGCCTACCTGGGCGGCGCCTACCCCCGCAGCAGCTTCCCACGGGCGTTCCCAGGCTTCACCGCGGCAGCGGAGAAGCGCGCCCGCTCCGACAAGGCGTTGTTGACCAACCTGACCCACGGGCCGTCCATCGACTCGGTGACGGCGACGCGCCGCGAGGTGTCCCTCGACATCCTGGCCACCGGCAAGCGGGCGCGCTCGGTGACCGCGCACGTCGTGCTGCGTTTCGAGACCAGCGGCGAGAAGACCGGCACCACGCTCGTGCGTGGCCGCCTGTTCCTCATCCACCAGCGAGGCGCCTGGCGCATCTTCGGCTACGACGTCGCGAAGGGAGCCCGGTGATGCAGCGCATCCGTCGAGCAGTGAAGGCCGCCGCACTCGTCGGCGTCCTGTCCCTCACCGCGTTCGTCGTTCCCCCGTCGGCCGTGCAGTCGACCGAGGTCAGCCTGGTGAAGATCCGCCACGCCCAGGGCGTCGCGGTCGGTGGGCCCGACGTCGTGTGGATCCTCGCCGTCGGTTCCGACGCGCGCCCCGGCCAGGTGATGACCCGCGCGCGCGGCGACGCCCTGCAGATGGTCGGCATCAACACCCGCACCGGCGCCGCGACCGCCATCGGCGTCCCGCGCGACTCGTGGGTGAGCATCCCCGGCCACGGCCGGGAGAAGATCAACGCCGCCCTCTACTTCGCCGGCCCGCGGGGCATGGCCGGCGCCATGCGCAACCTGACCGGCATCGAGCCCGACTACGTCATGGTCACCCGGTTCCCGTTCTTCGAGGACATGGTCGACGACATCGGCGGCATCACCGTCACCAATCCGCGGCGGTTCTCCGACCCCTACCTGAAGAAGGACGGCTTCGCGAGGGGCCGTATCCACCTCAACGGCTACAACGCCATGGCCTTCTCACGCATCCGCAAGGGCCTCGTCGGCGGAGACTTCGACCGCTCGGCCAACCAGCAGCGCACCCTGCGCGGCATCCACGCCCGGATCCGGTCCCAGGCCGACCGGCCCGGCTTCATCGAGCGCGGGGTGATGACCGTGATGGAGCACATGGACACCAACGCCTCGCCCGCCGAGCTCTACCAGCTCGCGCAGGCAATCGCCCAGGTGGACCCGTCGAGGATCACCACGTGCATCGTGCGCGGGCGGATCGGCTTCGTCGGGGCCGCGAGCGTGGTCTTCCCCGACGTGGCGCAGGCCCGGCGGCTCGGGCGAGAGGCCCGCTCCGACGCGACGCTGCGACGCTGCTGAGTCCGGCCGTACGCGCCTCCGGCAGGATTCGAACCTGCGGCACCTGGTACCGGAAACCAGTGCTCTATCCCCTGAGCTACGGAGGCCTGCACCGGCCGGGGGCCGATGCGCGGTGAAGACTACCGGTCACCCGACGAGGTCGTGAAACCGGTCGGAGGCTGGCGTGGATCGGCTCAGCGCAGGCCGAGCGAGCCTGTCGTGTCCGCGGCGAAAGGGAGCGCCCGGTGCTCGGCGACGCGGGCGTCCAGGGCGGCTGCCACGTCCTCGGGCCACGGCGAGGTCAGGCGGGTGTCCATGTCGATGTGCAAGAAGACCTCCTCGACCACGCACGCGACCCTCTGGTGGGTCTCGTCGAGCAGGTAGACCAGCGCGTGGCAGGCCCGTTCGGAACGGCCGAGCAGTCGCACCCGTGCCGACATCGCGTCGCCGGTGCGCAGCTCGCTCAGGTAGGTCACGTGGTGCTCGGCGGTGAAGCAGGCCTGCCCGTGCGTCAGCGGCCACATCTGCGGGATGCCGACCTCGACGAGCGACTCGTCGAGGCCCTCGCTCGCGATGCCGATGTAGTGCCGGACGTTGAGGTGGCCGTTGATGTCCTCGAAGGGCATCGGCACGGGCTGCTCGACGTAGGCGGGGAGGTCGCACAGCTGGTCGTAGGTCGGATGCGTCGTCACACCGCACAACCCTAGGGCAGAGTCGCCACCCGTGGCGGGTGCCAGGGCGTGAAACCGGTTCGGCCCGTGGCGGGACCCGCCGATAGGCTGGGCCGGTGACTCCTGAGCAGCTCTCCGAGACCATCGTCGACGCGCTGGCGGCCCTCGTGGCCGACGGCGCGATCACGCTGCCCGACGGCGTGCCGACCGAGGTCACGGTGGAGCGACCGCGGCAGAAGGGGCACGGTGACTACGCCACCAACGTCGCGCTGCAGCTGGCCAAGTCGGTGCTGATCGGTGGGCAGGGCACGAACCCCCGCGCCTTCGCCGACCTCGTCGCCGACCGGCTCCGTGCCTCCGACGGCATCAGCGAGGTGGAGGTCGCCGGCCCGGGCTTCCTCAACGTGAGCGTCGAGGCCGGCGCGCAGGGCCAGGTCGCGGCCGACATCGTGGCGGCGGGGGAGGCGTACGGCTCCTCCGACGCGTTCGCGGGCGAGAAGATCAACCTCGAGTTCGTCTCCGCCAACCCCACCGGCCCGCTGCACCTCGGCGGCGTGCGCTGGGCCGCGGTCGGCGACGCGCTGGGCCGGATCTTCGAGAAGACCGGTGCGGAGGTGACCCGGGAGTACTACTTCAACGACCACGGTGCCCAGATCGACCGCTACAGCTCCTCGTTGCTGGCGAGCGCCCAGGGGCGCCCGGCTCCGGAGGACGGCTACGGCGGCCAGTACATCCACGACATCGCGGCGGCGATCCTCGAGCGGCGCCCCGACGTCAAGGACCTCGACGACGCGCAGGCGCAGGAGGTCTTCCGCGAGGTCGGGGTCGAGATGATGTTCGAGGAGATCAAGTCCTCGCTCCACGACTTCGGCGTCGACTTCGACGTCTACTTCCACGAGAAGTCACTGCACGACTCCGGGGCGGTCGAGCGCGCCATCGCGCGGCTCACCGAGATGGGCAACACCTACACCGAGGACGGCGCGCTCTGGTTGCGCACCGAGCAGTACGGCGACGACAAGGACCGCGTGATCGTCCGGTCCAACGGCTCGCCCGCCTACATCTCCGGGGACCTGGGCTACTACCTCGACAAGCGCGAGCGGGGCTTCGACCGCTGCTTCATCATGCTCGGCGCCGACCACCACGGCTACGTCGGCCGGATGAACGCCATGTGCGCCGCGTTCGGCGACGAGCCGGGCAAGAACCTCGAGATCCTCATCGGCCAGATGGTCAACCTGCTCCGGGACGGGGAGCCGATGCGGATGTCCAAGCGAGCCGGCACGGTGGTGACGATCGACGACCTGGTCGACGCCATCGGGGTCGACGCGAGCCGCTACGCCCTGGCCCGCTACCACTCCGACTCGCCCATCGACATCGACCTCGACCTGTGGGCGAAGGCCACCAACGACAACCCGGTCTTCACCGTGCAGTACGCCCACGCCCGGGTGGCGAGCCTGCTGCGCAACGCCGCCGACCTGGGTGTCCAGCCCGCGTCGCACCCCGAGCTCCTCACCCACGAGAAGGAGGGCGAGCTGCTGCGTGCGCTCGCCGAGCTGCCGCGGGTGGTCAAGGCGGCCGCCGAGCTGCGCGAGCCGCACCGCGTCGCGCGCTACCTGGAGGAGCTCGCGGGCACCTACCACCGGTTCTACGACAGCTGCCGGGTGCTGCCCCGCGGCGACGAGGAGACCAGCGACCTGCACCGGGCCAGGCTGACGCTGGTCGACGCGACCCGGGTGGTGCTCGCCAACGGCCTGTTCCTGCTCGGGGTCTCCGCCCCCGAGCGGATGTGAGTCGTGCCCACCTCCCACCCGTCCGGCTGGGCGCACGCCGACGGCGCCCTCAGTCACAACCGACCGGGCGGCCCGTCGTGGCTGCGTGAGCCGGGCGACCCCAACGAGCTCGTCGCACCCCTGTGGTCGCAGACGGCCCGCAAGTCCCGTGGCGTCCTGTCCGTCGGGGGAGTGTCACTGCCGGAGCTGGTCCACGAGCACGGCTCCCCGGCGTACGTCCTGGACGAGGCCGACTTCCGGGCCCGCGCTCGCGCCTTCCGTGACGCCTTCGCCGCCTACGACGTCTACTACGCCGGCAAGGCCTTCCTGTGCACGACCGTCGTGCGCTGGCTGGCGGAGGAGGGCCTCTCCCTCGACGTGTGCTCCGGGGGTGAGCTGCTCGTCGCCGAGCGGGCTGGATTCCCGATGGACCGGATCGGCTTCCACGGCAACAACAAGAGCCTGCGCGAGCTCGAGCGCGCCGTCGAGCTCGGGGTGGGCCGGATCATCGTCGACTCCTTCGACGAGATCGAGCGGCTGGCCGGCGTCTCCCGCGAGCTGGGTCGCACCACGGGCGTGATGGTCCGGGTGACCGCGGGCGTCGAGGCCCACACCCACGAGTACATCGCCACCGCCCACGAGGACCAGAAGTTCGGCTTCTCCATCGCCAGCGGTGACGCGATGCGTGCCGTGCGGCTCGTGCACGACGCGCCCGAGCTGCGGCTGCTGGGGCTCCACTCGCACATCGGCAGCCAGATCTTCGACACCTCCGGGTTCGAGGTGGCGGCCCGGCGGGTGCTGGCGCTGCACGCCACGGTCAGCGAGGAGGTCGGCGTCGTGATGCCCGAGATGGACCTCGGGGGCGGCTTCGGCATCGCCTACACGACCCAGGACGACCCCTCGGACCCGGCGCAGCTCGCCACGGAGATGAGCAAGATCGTCGAGCACGAGTGCCGCGCCCTCGGTGTCGCGGAGCCACGGCTCTCGATCGAGCCGGGCCGCGCCATCGTCGGTCCCGCGATGTGCACCGTCTACGACGTCGGCACGGTCAAGCAGGTGGCGCTCGACGGCGGGCTCGTGCGGACCTACGTCTCGGTCGACGGTGGGATGAGCGACAACATCCGCACCGCCCTCTACGACGCCGACTACTCCGCGACCCTCGCCTCGCGCGCCTCCGCCGCTGCGCCGGTCCTCGCGCGGGTCGTCGGCAAGCACTGCGAGGCCGGCGACATCGTCGTCAAGGACGAGTTCCTGCCCGGCGACGTGCGCCCCGGCGACCTGCTCGCGGTGCCGGGCACCGGCGCCTACTGCAGGTCCATGGCGTCCAACTACAACCACGCACTACGTCCTCCGGTGATCGGAGTTCGGGACGGGAAGACGTTCACCGTGCTGCGACGAGAGACTGAGGACGATCTGTTGGCGAGCGATGTGGGTGTCTCATGAGTGAGCATGGCGAGGGTGGCGAGCGCGCCCTCAAGGTGGCGGTGCTGGGCTGCGGC
Source organism: uncultured Actinomycetota bacterium (assembly GCA_963726515.1). Classification (GTDB taxonomy): domain Bacteria; phylum Actinomycetota; class Actinomycetes; order Propionibacteriales; family Nocardioidaceae; genus Nocardioides. Next base: position 247,373 of record CAVSCW010000015.1, on the reverse strand, counting down.
GCAGTGGGCTCCCAGGTGGTGCGGCTGCTGACCGAGCAGCGCGCCGACCTGGCCGCACGGGTGGGAGCCCCGGTCGAGCTGGTCGGAGTGGCCGTACGGCGGCTGGACGCCCCGCGCGACATCGAGGTCCCCGACGGCCTGCTGACCACCGACGCAGACGGGCTGGTGGCCCGCGGTGACCTCGACGTGGTCGTCGAGGTGATCGGCGGCATCGAGCCCGCCCGGTCCCTGATCCTCTCCGCCCTCGACCACGGCGCGAGCGTCGTGACCGCCAACAAGGCGCTGCTGGCCGAGGACGGCCCGACGCTCTTCGAGGCGGCCGCCAAGGCCGAGCGCGACCTCTACTACGAGGCTGCCGTGGCCGGGGCCATCCCGATCCTGCGGCCGCTGCGTGAGTCGCTGGCCGGCGACCGGGTCACCCGGGTGCTCGGCATCGTCAACGGCACCACCAACTTCATCCTCGACAAGATGGACACCTCCGGGGCGGGCTTCTCCGAGGCGCTGGAGGAGGCCCAGGAGCTCGGCTACGCCGAGGCCGACCCCACCGCCGACGTCGAGGGCTTCGACGCCGCGGCCAAGGCAGCCATCCTCGCCAGCCTGGCCTTCCACTCCCGGGTCACCGCGTCCGACGTCTATCGCGAGGGCATCTCGGAGGTCACCGCGGCCGACGTGGCCAGCGCCCGCGACATGGACTCGGTGGTCAAGCTGCTCGCCATCTGCGAGCTCCGGCCCGGGCCGGACGGACACGACCAGGTGGCCGCCCGCGTGCACCCCGCGATGATCCCGCGCTCGCACCCGCTGGCCAGCGTGCGTGGGGCCTACAACGCGGTCTTCGTGGAGTCGGAGGCGGCCGGTCAGCTGATGTTCTACGGCCCCGGCGCCGGCGGCGCGCCCACCGCGAGCGCCGTTCTCGGTGACCTCGTCACGGTCGCCCGCAACCGCCTCGTGGGCACGCGCGGCGCAGGCGAGTCGGCGTACGCCGATCGCGCGGTGCAGCCGATGGGGGAGACCCGCACGCGCTACCACGTCGCCATCGACGTGGACGACCGCGCGGGTGTGCTGGCAGCCGTGGCCAACGCCTTCGCCGACCACGACGTGTCCATCCAGACCGTCCGGCAGGAGGGCCGGGGCGCCGATGCCCAGCTGGTCGTGGTGTCGCACGCCGCTCCCGACGCCGCGCTGAGCGCCACCGTCGCCCAGCTCCGCAGGATGGACATCGTCCGCGAGGTCACCTCGGTGATGCGCGTCGAGGGTGGGGACGAATGATGACGAACGGACAGTGGCGGGGCGTGATCGAGGAGTACCGCGACCTGCTCGACCTCCCCGAGGGTCTCGAGGCGATCACCCTGCGTGAGGGGGGCACCCCACTGGTGCACTCCGAGTGGCTCTCCGGACTGACCGGGGGCGAGGTGTGGCTCAAGGTCGAGGCCAACAACCCGACCGGCTCCTTCAAGGACCGCGGGATGACAGCGGCCATCTCGGTCGCCAGGCACGAGGGTGCGGAGGCCGTGGTGTGTGCCTCCACCGGCAACACGTCGGCCTCGATGGCGGCCTATGCCGCCAAGGCCGGGCTGAAGCCGCTCGTGCTGATCCCCGAGGGCAAGATCGCTGCGGGCAAGATGGCCCAGGCGGTGGTGCACGGTGCGCGGATCATCATGGTCCGCGGCAACTTCGACCACTGCCTCGACCTCGCCCGCGGCCTGGCCCGCGACTATCCGGTCGCCCTGGTCAACTCCGTCAACCCGGTCCGGCTGCAGGGGCAGAAGACGGCGTCGTTCGAGGTGTGCGACTTCCTCGGTGACGCCCCCGACTTCCACCTCCTGCCGGTCGGCAACGCCGGCAACATCGCCGCCTACTGGCTCGGCTACCAGCAGTACGCCGAGCTCGGCCGCGCCTCGCGGCTCCCGGTGATGCGGGGGTTCCAGGCCGAGGGCGCGGCGCCGCTGGTGACGGGGGAGCCGTTCCCCGACCCGGAGACCAAGGCCACCGCCATCCGCGTGGGGAACCCGGCCTCCTGGCACCTCGCCGAGATGGCCGCCAAGGAGTCCGAGGGCCGGTTCGCCGCCGTCAGTGATGCACAGATCCTGGCCGCACAGGCCGAGCTGGCCCGGCGTGACGGTGTCTTCGTCGAGCCCGCCTCCGCGGCCGGTGTCGCCGGCATGCTCAGCGAGCTCGCCTCCGGTGAGTCCTATGCCGGCAGGACCGTCGTCATCACGGTCACCGGGCACGGGCTCAAGGACACCGCGACCGCGCTGGAGAGCCACACCGACTTCGTCGACACGGTCATCGACCCCGACGTGGACGCGGCTGCTGCCGCCGCCGGTCTCGCCTGAGCATGACCACCTTCGTCGAGGGCCCGATCCGCGTGACGGTGCCGGCCACGTCGGCCAACCTGGGACCGGGCTTCGACGCCTTCGGTCTGGCCCTGTCCCTGCGTGACGAGCTCGAGGCCGAGGTCCTCGACGACGGGCTGGTCGTCGACGTGGAGGGCGCAGGCGCCGACGGCGTACCCCGCGACGAGTCGCACCTGGTGGTGCGCGCGATGCGGGCTGCCTTCGAGCTGATGGGCGCCCAGCCTCCCGGCCTGCGCCTGTCCTGTCGCAACGTCATCCCGCACGCCCGCGGGCTGGGGTCGTCCTCCGCGGCGATCGTGGCCGGGGTCGTCCTCGCCCGTGGCCTGGTCGCCGGAGGTCAGCTGCTCGCCTCCGACGAGGCGCTGTTCGAGCTCGCCTGCGACCTCGAGGGTCATCCCGACAACGTGGCCGCTGCCTTCCACGGAGGGTTCGTCATCTCCGGGCGCGAGGACGACCACTGGTACGCCGTGCGCGCCGGGGTCGACCCGCGGATCACCGCGGTCGTGTTCGTCCCGCCCACGGGGGTGGAGACCTCGGTCGCTCGCGGGCTGCTGCCGGCGTCGGTGCCGCACGCGGACGCGGCCGCCAACGCGGGACGCGCCGCGCTGCTCGTCGCCGCCCTCAACGGTCAACCCGAGCACCTCCTCGCCGCCACCCGCGACTGGCTGCACCAGGAGCAGCGGGAGCCCGCGATGCCGGAGACCCTGGGGCTCGTGCGGCGCCTGCGCGCCGACGGCGTTCCCGCCGTGGTGTCCGGCGCCGGACCGACCGTGCTGGCCTTCGGCACGGCCGACACCTCCGCGCTCATCGGGCGCTGCCCGGACGGCTGGGTGTGTCACGACCTGGCGATCGAGTCCAGCGGCGCGACCCTGCTAACCTGACGGCACGCCGTTCGGCGTACCCGCCCGTCCCGGCCCACCTGCTGTCTCAGGGGCCGCGTGCAGGGGCACCCCATCCGCCTCGCTGGCCGCTCGTTCGGCTGCAGGCGACGCAACGTGCGAAGGACCCACGTGACCGAGACCCCCACTGCTGCCACCTCTGCCGACACCGAGGCCACAGCGGCGAAGAAGCCTGCCAAGAAGGCGGCCTCGAAGTCAGCCTCGAAGTCGGCCGGACTCAACTCGATGCTGCTGGCCGACCTCAGGTCGATGGCCGCCGGCCTGGGCGTCGCCGGCGCCGGATCGATGAAGAAGGCGCAGCTGGTCGAGGCGATCAGGGCGACCCAGTCGGGCTCGCCGGCGAAGGCCGAGACCGCTGCGACTCCCGAACCGGCCGCTCCCGAACCGGCCGCTTCCGAGCCGGCCGCCGCTCCGGAGCCGGCCGCTCCCCAGCCGACGGTGCGCACCCGCACCCGCAAGCAGCGCCAGGCCGAGAAGGCCGAGCAGTCCGAGCAGGCCGACAAGCCGGCCGAGCGGCCCGTCGAGCAGAAGCAGCCGGACCAGAAGCAGCCGGACCAGAAGCAGCCGGACCAGAAGCAGCCGGACCAGAAGCAGGGCCAGAAGCAGCCCCAGGCCAAGCAGGGCCAGCAGAACCCGAACGCCCAGTCCCGGAACCAGGACCGGAACCAGGACCAGAACCGGGACCGGAACCAGGACCAGAACCAGGGCCGCAACCAGAACCAGAACCAGGACCAGCAAGAGGACGAGGACGACGAGGCCGGTGGCCGCCGCAACCGCCGCCGTCGCGGTCGCGACCGCACGGCTGTGCGCAGCGGGAGCCGCAACGAGCCCGACACCACGATCCTCGAGGACGACGTTCTGGTGCCGGCCGCGGGCATCCTCGATGTGCTCGACAACTGCGCCTTCGTGCGCACGTCCGGCTACCTGCCCGGGCCCGAGGACGTCTACCTGTCGCTGTCGATGGTGCGCAAGTACCACCTGCGCCGGGGCGACGCGGTCGTCGGGCAGGTACGCCAGCCGCGCGAGGGCGAGCGTCGGGAGAAGTTCAACCCGATGGTCCGCATCGACAGCGTCAACGGCACCGAGGCCGAGGGGGCCAAGGAGCGCCCCGAGTTCGCCGACGCGGTGCCGGTCCACCCGCACCAGCGGCTGCGCCTGGCCACGGACGAGGCGAACCCGACCGGCCGCGTGATCGACGTCGCTGCACCCGTCGGCAAGGGCCAGCGTGGGCTCGTCATGGCGCCGCCGCGCACGGGCGCGACGTCGCTGCTGCAGTCCATCGCCCAGTCCGTGACCACGAACAACCCCGAGTGCCACGTGATGGTGGTGCTGGTCGACACCCGGCCCGAGGAGGTCACCGACTACCAGCGGGCGGTGAAGGGGGAGGTCGTCGCCTCGACGTTCGACCGCCCGCCGGCCGACCACACCCTCGTCGCCGAGCTCGCCATCGAGCGCGCCAAGCGGCTGGTCGAGCTCGGCCACGACGTGGTCGTCCTCCTCGACTCGCTGACCCGCCTGGGACGGGCCTACAACCTCGCGGCCCCCGCCAACGGCCGGGTCCTGGGCGGGCTCGTGGACGCGTCGGCAGTGCACCCGACGAAGGAGTTCTTCGGTGCCGCCCGCAAGCTCGAGGACGCCGGCTCGCTGACCATCCTCGCCACCGTGAGCGTGGGCACCGGGTCCGGCACCGACGAGTTCTTCCTGGAGGAGCTCGAGGGCACCGCCAACCTCGAGCTGGTGCTCAGCGCTGACCGCGCGGCGAAGGGCATCGTGCCCGCCGTCGACGTCGCCGCGTCGGGCACCCGGCACGAGGACCGGCTGCTCGCACCCGCCGAGGGAGCCGTGGTGGGCAACCTGCGCAAGCAGCTCGCCGCCGCCGACTCCCCGCAGGCTGTTGCGAAGGTCTTCGGCTCGCGCTGACCGGGGAATGCACCGATTGGCGCCGCTGTTGAGAGCGGTGGCACACTGAGCCGGTTCCGGTTCACGTCCTGAGCGATCCACGCGGGCGACCCGGAACACTTCGAGAGGAAGACCATGAAGAAGGACACGCACCCCGACTACGTCGAGACCGCCGTCACCTGCACCTGTGGCGCGTCGTTCACGACTCGAAGCACCGCGACCTCCGGCAAGCTGCACGCCGATGTCTGCTCGCAGTGCCACCCGTTCTACACCGGCAAGCAGAAGATCCTCGACACCGGCGGCCGCGTCGCCCGCTTCGAGGCCCGCTACGCCAAGAAGGCGCAGGCCGAGAAGGCCGCTCCCGAGGCTGCCGAGAGCAAGTAGTCCACGCCTGGCGCCGGTCGCCCGCTTCGTGCGGGTGGCCGGCGCCTTGCCGTCTGTCCATGCCCATCCGGGTCCGTCGAGTCGAGGAGGAACGGTGTTCGAGGCCGTTGAAGGCATGCGCCAGGAGCACCTCGAGATCGAGCAACGGCTCGCACTGCCCGAGACACACGCCGACCAGCGCCTGGCCAAGCAGCTCAACCAGCGCTACGCCGAGCTGACCGCGGTCGTCACGACCTGGCAGCACTGGCAGCAGCTCGGTGACGACCTCGAGGCCGCCCGCGAGCTCGGCACCGACGACCCGGCGTTCGCGCAGGAGGCCGAGGAGCTCGCGCTGCGCCGCGAGGTCGCCTCGGAGCGCCTGCGCCGACTCCTGGTGCCGCGCGACGCGGCCGATGGCAAGGACGCGCTGCTCGAGATCAAGTCAGGGGAGGGGGGCGAGGAGTCGGCGCTGTTCGCCGGCGACCTGTTGCGGATGTACTCCCGCTACGCCGAGACCCGCGGGTGGAGCGTGGAGATCCTCGACGCCACGGAGTCCGACCTCGGCGGCTTCAAGTCCGTCACGGCAGCCGTGAAGGTGCGCGGGACCGTCGAGCCCGGCCAGGCGCCGTACGCCCTGCTGAAGTTCGAGGGCGGCGTCCACCGCGTCCAGCGGGTGCCGGTCACCGAGTCGCAGGGCCGCGTGCACACCTCGGCGGCGGGCGTCCTCGTCTCGCCCGAGGCCGAGCCGGTCGACGTGACGATCGACGACAACGACCTGCGCATCGACGTCTACCGCTCCAGCGGACCCGGGGGCCAGAGCGTCAACACCACCGACTCGGCCGTGCGCATCACCCACGTGCCCACCGGCATCGTGGCGAGCTGCCAGAACGAGAAGAGCCAGCTGCAGAACAAGGAGTCCGCGATGCGGATCCTGCGCTCGCGGCTGCTCCAGGCCGCCCAGGACGCTGCGGACGCGGAGGCGAGCGATGCGCGGCGCTCACAGGTCCGCACGGTCGACCGCTCGGAGCGGATCCGCACCTACAACTTCCCGGAGAACCGGATCTCCGACCACCGCACCGGCTACAAGTCCTACAACCTCGACCAGGTGCTCGACGGCGACCTCGCGCCGGTGCTCGACTCGTGCGTCGAGACCGACATGGCCGCCCGCCTGGCGGCACTGGAGTCCTGAGGTGCGAGCCAGCGTGGCCCGGCGCGAGGGCGCGGCCCGCCTGCGTGCGGCGGGAGTGGCCTCGCCCGAGCGCGACGCCGACCTGCTGCTCGCGCACGTCCTCGACGTGGGTCTCGGCCGGCTGCCGCTGCTGGACGACCTGGAGGAGCACCAGCACGCCCGCTACGACGCCCTGCTGGCCCGCCGGGAGGCCCGCGAGCCGCTCCAGCACCTGACCGGCAGCGCCGCGTTCCGCCACGTCGAGCTGGCCGTCGGACCGGGCGTCTTCGTGCCGCGACCCGAGACCGAGCTGCTGGCCGGCTGGGCGATCGACGCGGTGCGGGCGGTCCAGGACGAGCTCCGGACCTGCCGGGTCGTCGACCTCTGCACCGGCTCCGGCGCGATCGCCCGGGCGCTCGTCGACGAGGTCCCCGACGCCGAGGTCCACGCGGTCGAGCTGGACGAGGGCGCCCTGGTGTGGGCCGAGCGCAACCTCGCCGGCACCGGCGTCGACCTGCGCCACGGCGATCTCGCCACCGCCTTCGACGACCTCGCCGGCACGGTGGACGTGGTGGTGTGCAACCCGCCCTACATCCCGCTGGAGGCCTGGGAGTCGGTGGCCGCAGAGGCCCGCGACCACGACCCGCACCTCGCGCTGTTCTCGGGGCAGGACGGCCTCGACGCGATCCGGGTCCTGGAGCGGCGCGCGGCACTGCTGCTGCGGCCGGGGGGAGTGGTCGGGGCCGAGCACGCCGACGTCCAGGGCGAGTCGGCACCGGGCGTGTTCGCGGCCTCGGGACGCTGGCTCGACGTGGCCGACCACCGAGACCTCGCGGGTCGACCGCGCTACCTGACCGCCCGACTGGCACGATGAGCGACGTGGACAGGCTTGCGACCTCGACCGAGGAGGAACGGGAGGCGGCAGTGACCGCCGCCGCCGGTGCCGTACGACGCGGCGAGCTGGTGGTGATCCCCACCGACACCGTCTACGGCATCGCCGCCGACGCGTTCTCCCACGACGCGGTCAAGGCCCTCCTCGCCGCCAAGGGCCGCGGCCGGGAGATGCCGCCCCCGGTGCTGGTCTCCGCCGCGACCACGCTCGACGCGTTGGCCGAGGGGGTGCCCACCTGGGCACGCACCCTGGTCGAGACGTTCTGGCCCGGACCACTCACGCTGGTGTGCCGTCAGCAGGCCTCGCTGATGTGGGACCTGGGGGAGACCCGCGGCACCGTCGCGGTCCGGATGCCCGACGACGAGGTGGCGCTGGCGGTCCTCGAGCGCACCGGCCCGCTGGCCGTGTCCTCGGCCAACCTCACCGGCCGTGCGGCCGCCACCGACGCGGACGCGGCCGAGGAGATGCTGGGCGACGTCGTGGCCGTCATCGTCGACGGCGGCGCGTCCCCGGGCGGTGAGGCCTCCACGATCATCGACGTCACCGTCCCCGAAGGCCGCGTCCTGCGTCTTGGCGCACTGTCGCTCGAGGCGCTGAATGCGGCCATCGAGGGCCACGGCGTGGTGCTCGCGGACGAGGGCTGACGGTGCGGGAGTACCTCCTCGTCTTCCTGGTCGCCCTGTCGGTGACCTACCTGCTCACGGTCATCGCCCGGGAGATCGCCCTGCGCACGGGAGCAGTGGCCGCGGTGCGCGACCGCGACGTCCACGCGGAGCCGATCCCCTACCTCGGCGGGCTGGCGATGCTCGGCGGCCTCTGCGCCGCCTACCTCGTCGCGCGCGAGCTCCCCTTCCTCACCCGCAGCGAGGGCTTCGTCTTCGACGACGCCGGTGTCGTGCTCATGGCGGGCGCGCTCGTCTGCGCGGTCGGGGTGATCGACGACATCTTCGACCTCGATGCCCTGACCAAGCTCGGAGGTCAGGTGCTCGCCGCCGGGCTGCTCGTGGCCAATGGGGTGCGGTTCTACTACTTCCCGGGCGCCGACGGCACCCAGTTCGCCCTCGACGACGCCCAGGGGGCGCTGCTGACCCTGGTCGTGGTGATCGGCACGATGAACGCGGTCAACTTCGTCGACGGCCTGGACGGGCTGGCGGCGGGCATCGTGGGCATCGGCGCCACCGCGTTCTTCCTCTACTGCTACGCCCTCTCCGCCACGAACAACCTGACCCTGGCCACCACGGGCGCGCTGCTGAGCGCGGCCCTCGCGGGTGCCTGCGCCGGCTTCCTGCCGCACAACTTCCACCCGGCCCGCCTGTTCATGGGCGACTCGGGCTCGATGCTCATCGGCCTGGTGCTCTCGGCCAGCGCGCTGACCCTGACCGGTCAGTTCGTCGGGATGCCGACCACCGGCGGCAACAGCCTGTTCGTGACCGTCCTTCCGGTGCTGCTGCCGATCGCGCTGCTGATGGTGCCGATGGCCGACCTCGTCCTCGCCGTCGTACGACGCACACGCGCAGGCCGCTCGCCGATGAGTGCGGACAAGCAGCACCTGCACCACCGCCTCCTGGAGATCGGCCACTCCCAGCGCCGCGCCGTGCTCATCATGTGGATGTGGGCCTTCACGCTGGCGGCCGGGGCTGTGATCGTGAGCCTGTTCGACGATCTCTGGGTCTGGTGGAGCCTCGGCTCCATGCTGGCCCTGACGATCCTGCTGACCTTTGTGCTGCCCAAGGTGCATCGACCCCGCAGGACCGGGCTGGACACCGGACTGGAGACCGTCCCAAGACCCTGAGCGCAGGCCCACCACGACTTTGTGATAGTTTTCACGAGCACCGAGACCGACCCCGAGAGACAGGCCGCCACCATGACGACCGCGTCGAAGCCAGGCCCCCGGACCGGGGTGTCCCCGCTCCTCGGCGCGGTGGGCGCAGGCGCGGTCGCGGTGCTCGTGCTCGTGGTCGCCGCGGCGCTGACCGACGGTCGTCCGGCCGTCGTCGGCGCAGCCGCCGGGGGAGTGCTGACCCTGGTGGTGTTCGCCTCGGGCATCGTCGTGGTGGGCCTCGTCGCCCGCCTGATGCCCGCAGCCTCGCTGCTCGTGGCGCTCATGACGTACGCCCTCCAACTCCTCGTGCTGGCGCTCTGCATCACGGCGATCGACCGGGCCGGCGTGGGCGCGGAGACGCTGTCGCGCGGCTGGTTCGCGGCGGGCGTCATCGCGGTGACGGTGCTGTGGATGGTGGGCCAGGTGGTCGCTGCCACGCGCCAGCGGATCCCGGCCTACACCATCTCGGCTGCCACGTCGAGCAGCCCGTCGGTCGATCACCCCGGGGGTGAGCGATGACCGATTCCGCTGCTAGTGTGCGGGGCGCGATGGCTCGACAGCTTCCCCCGACGGCCGGACCCGACGACACCCCCAAGGGCGACCCCTGGCACGCCTTCGGCTACGTCGTCTCGGGTGTGGCTGTCTACGGTCTGGCTGGCTGGGCCCTCGATCGTTGGCTTGGAACGACCTTCCTCGTGGCGATCGGCATCCTGATCGGTGCCGGCTTCGGGATCTACATGACATATGCACGGTTCAACAAGGCAAGCCAGTAGGAGACTGACTCGATGTTCGGCATCACGACGGCTGAGTCCGGCAGCGGCGAGTTCCTCGCCCCCGGTCCCAACAGCTTCGACTTCAGCGAGGTCCCGCTGTTCCAGCTCGGCGGTCTCGCGGTCACCAAGCCCATGGTCCAGCTGCTGCTCGGTGCCCTCATCGTCTTCGTGTTCTTCTACGCCGCCGCCCGCCGCGCCACGCTGGTGCCGGGTCGGCTCCAGTTCGCCGGCGAGAGCGCCTACGGCATGGTCCGCAACTCGATCGGGCGCGACATCATCGGCAGCAAGGACTTCGCGAAGTTCGTCCCCTACCTGGTGACGATCTTCTTCTTCCTGCTGATCAACAACGCGTTCGCCTCGATTCCGGCGATCCAGTTCCCGACCTTCTCGCGTGCCTCGATGGCCTACGCGCTGGCCGCGCTGAGCTGGGTCATCTACAACGGTGTCGGCATCCACAAGCACGGGCTCCTCGGCTATCTCAAGCTGCAGAGCGTGCCGTCCGGTGTCAGCCCCATGATGTACCCGCTCCTGGTGCCGCTGGAGTTCTTCTCCAACATCCTGGTGCGCCCGGCCACGCTGGCGCTGCGACTCTTCGCCAACATGTTCGCCGGCCACCTGCTGCTGATCCTGTTCTCGACCGGCGGCCTGTTCCTGATCGAGTACGGCGGCGTCGGCTACGTCGCCGGTCCGCTGGCCTGGGTGCTCGCGATCGCCATCTCGTTCCTCGAGCTCCTGGTGCAGTTCCTCCAGGCCTACGTCTTCACCCTGCTCAACGCGATGTACATCTCCGGAGCACTCGCCGACGAGCACTGATCCACCCGCGTCACCCCTGATCTGCACCACCAACACCTGAAGTAGTACCGAACGAAAGGAACTCACCGTGAACGGTGAACTCAACGGCTCGCTCAACATGATCGGCTACGGTCTGGCGGCCATCGGCCCCGGTATCGGTATCGGCCTGATCTTCGCGGCCTACATCTCCGGTGTCGCCCGTCAGCCGGAGGCCCAGGGCCGCCTGCAGTCGATCGCCATCTTGGGCTTCGCCCTCGCCGAGGCGCTCGCGATCATCGGTATCGCGCTCGCGTTCGTCCTCAACTGACGGCTAGCCCTCCACCACCTAGGACTCCTTCATGCAGAATCTGACCATCCTCGCTGCCGAGGAAGGCGGCCACGCCCCGGAGAACCCGCTCGGTTTCGTGCCCGTCGAGTTCGTGCTGTCGCTCGTCACCTTCGGGATCCTGCTGTTCCTCATCTGGAAGTTCGTCGCTCCCCGCTTCGAGCAGACCTTCGCCGAGCGCACCCAGGCGATCGAGGGTGGCATCGCCGCCGCCGAGACCAAGCAGGCCGAGGCCGACGCCAAGCTGGCCGAGCTCGAGAAGCAGCTCGGTGACGCCCGGCACGAAGCAGCGCGCATCCGCGAGGAAGCGCGCGAGCAGGGAGCCCAGATCGTGGCCGAGATGCGGGAGACGGCCCAGGCCGAGTCCTCGCGCATCGTCGAGCACGGCAAGGCGCAGATCGAGGCGGAGCGCCAGCAGGCGGTCACCTCGCTGCGTGCCGAGGTAGGCGCCCTCGCGACCGGCCTGGCCGGGCGCATCGTCGGGGAGAGCCTGGAGGACGAGGCTCGCCAGAGCCGCGTCGTCGAGCGCTTCCTCGCCGACCTCGAGGCGTCCGACGGCGCCGCGTCGGGGAGTGTCAACTGATGATGCGAGGTGCGTCCGCAGACGCCTACGCCGCGGCCGCCGACGTGCTCTCGAGCACCGGCGACCTGGGCCGGGTGGGCCAGGACCTGTTCGGGACGGCGGACCTGCTCCGCTCCGAGCCGGGCCTGCGCCGCGTGGCCACCGACGTGTCGCTGAGGGGCGAGGCCAAGGCTGACCTCCTGCGTGGCGTGCTCAGCGACAAGGTCTCCTCAGCGGCCCTGGACGTCATCGCCGCTGCCGTCGCGCAGCGGTGGAGCTCGGGTCGCGACCTGAGCGACGCCCTCGAGCAGCTCGGTGTGGTCGCGACCGTGCGATCCACCGGCGGCGACGCGAGTCGTCTCGAGGACGAGGTCTTCGCGGTGGGCCGCCTCGTGCAGGCCAACCCGGAGCTGCGCGACGCGCTCTCCGACCCGGCCCGCAGCCGCGCCGACAAGGCAGGCCTGGTCAAGGGTCTGCTGGGCGACAAGGTCCTCCCCGCCACGGTGGCGCTCGTGCAGCAGTCGCTGTCCGGCAGTCACCGCACGGTGGCCGTGGCCCTCGCCGCCTACCAGAAGGTGGCCGCCGAGGTCCGCGGTGAGGGAGTGGCGACCGTTCGTGTCGCGCGCCCCCTCGGCGACGCGGACCGGGAGCGACTGGCCGGTGCGCTCGCGCGCACCTACGGCCGCGACGTGCACCTCAACGTCATCGTCGACCCCGACGTCCTTGGTGGCATCCGAGTCGAGATCGGTGACGACGTCATCGACGGGACGGTCTCCAGCCGCCTCGACGACGCCGGCCGCAGGCTCGCCGGCTGACCCCTCGCACCACATCCAAGAACTTTCAGAGCCCCACTCCATTCGAGTACAGCCAGAGAACAGGTGAATGAAATGACGGAGCTGTCCATCCGTCCGGACGAGATCCGGGACGCGCTTCAGCGCTTCGTGTCGGACTACAAGCCCGACTCAGCGGCCAAGGAAGAGGTCGGCACGGTCGCGGAGGCGGCTGACGGCATCGCCCGCGTCAGCGGTCTGCCCTCGGTCATGGCCAACGAGCTGCTCGAGTTCGAGGACGGCACGCTCGGCATCGCGCTGAACCTCGACACCCGCGAGGTCGGTGTCGTGGTCCTGGGTGACTTCGACAAGATCGAGGAGGGCCAGGTCGTGCGTCGCACGGGCGAGATCCTCTCGGTCCCCGTCGGCGACGGCTACCTCGGCCGCGTGGTCGACCCGCTCGGCACCGCGATCGACGGCCTCGGCGAGATCACCCCGCTCGAGGGCCGTCGTGCCCTCGAGCTGCAGGCCCCCGGCGTCATGGTGCGCAAGTCGGTGCACGAGCCGCTGGCGACCGGCATCAAGGCGATCGACGCCCTGACCCCCATCGGCCGCGGTCAGCGTCAGCTGATCATCGGTGACCGCTCGACCGGCAAGACCACGATCGCGATCGACACGATCATCAACCAGAAGGCCAACTGGGAGTCCGGTGACCCGGACAAGCAGGTGCGCTGCATCTATGTCGCGATCGGTCAGAAGGGCTCGACCATCGCCGCCGTGCGCGGCGCCCTCGAGGAGGCCGGCGCGCTGGAGTACACCACCATCGTGGCGTCTCCCGCCTCGGACTCGGCCGGCTTCAAGTACCTCGCCCCCTACACCGGCTCGGCCATCGGCCAGCACTGGATGTACGACGGCAAGCACGTCCTCATCGTGTTCGACGACCTCACCAAGCAGGCCGAGGCCTACCGCGCGGTGTCGCTGCTGCTGCGTCGCCCGCCGGGCCGCGAGGCCTACCCCGGTGACGTCTTCTACCTGCACAGCCGGCTCCTCGAGCGGTGCGCCAAGCTCTCCGACGAGATGGGCAAGGGCTCGATGACGGGCCTGCCGATCATCGAGACCAAGGCCAACGACGTCTCGGCGTTCATCCCGACCAACGTCATCTCGATCACGGACGGGCAGATCTTCCTCCAGTCCGACCTGTTCGCGGCCAACCAGCGCCCCGCCATCGACGTGGGTGTCTCGGTCTCGCGCGTGGGTGGTTCGGCGATGACCAAGGCGATGAAGACCGTCACCGGTTCGCTGAAGGTCGACCTGGCGCAGTTCCGCGCGATGGAGGCCTTCGCGATGTTCGCCTCCGACCTCGACGCGGCCTCGCGCCAGCAGCTCGACCGCGGCCAGCGCCTGATGGCGCTGCTCAAGCAGCCGCAGTACTCGCCGTACCCGGTCGAGGAGATGACCGTCTCGCTGTGGACCGGCACGTCGGGTCGCCTGGACAAGGTGCCCACCGACGACGTGCTGCGCTTCGAGAACGAGTTCCTCGACTACCTGCGCCGCAGCCACGAGGGCATCCTCGCGGGCATCCGGGAGACCTCGAAGTTCGAGGACTCCACCGAGGACCAGCTCGCCCTGGCCTATGACTCCTTCCTCGACCAGTTCGAGACCTCCGACGGCCAGAGCATCAAGGCCGGCAAGGAAGAGCACGTCGCCCTCGAGGACGAGGACGTCGAGCAGGAGCAGATCGTCAAGCAGAAGCGGGGCTGAGGTATGGCTCTCTCGGTACGCGAGTACCGCGCGCGGATCAAGTCGACGGAGTCGATGAAGAAGATCACGCGTGCCATGGAGCTGATCGCTGCGTCCCGCATCATCAAGGCGCAGCAGCGGGCCCAGGCCGCAGCGCCCTATGCCCGTGAGCTCACCCGTGCGGTGTCGGCCGTGGCGACGTTCTCCAACGTCGACCACGCCCTCACCCTGGAGCCGGAGAACCCCAAGAAGGCGGCGATCCTGATCGTCACCTCCGACCGCGGGCTCGCCGGCGCCTACTCCTCGAGCGTGCTCAAGGAGGCGGAGCGACTCATCGAGAAGCTCAAGGGCGAGGGCAAGGCCGTCGACCTCTACACCTCAGGGCGCAAGGCCCAGGCCTACTTCAAGTTCCGTCAGCGCCGCGTGGTGCAGGCGTGGGCGGGCTTCTCCGACCAGCCGACCTACGACGTGGCTGCGGAGATCGGCGCGACGCTCATCGAGGCCTTCCTGGCGCAGGAGGGTGACGAGGTGTCGGACGTCGACGAGGTGCACGTGGTCTACACGCGCTTCCGGTCGATGCTCAGCCAGGAGCCCACCGCCGTACGCCTCCTGCCGCTGGAGGTCGTCGAGGGCACCGAGGCGCCCGAGAAGGACGACCTGCTGCCGCTCTACGAGTTCGAGCCGTCGCCGAGCGACGTGCTGGACTCGTTGCTGCCGCGCTACGTCCAGAGCCGGATCTTCTTCGCCCTGCTCCAGGCCGCCGCCTCGGAGCTGGCTGCGCGCCAGAAGGCGATGAAGTCCGCGACGGACAACGCCGACGAGCTCATCAAGAAGTACAAGCGCATCGCCAACCAGGCCCGCCAGGCTGGCATTACCCAGGAAATCAGCGAGATCGTCGGTGGCGTCAACGCGCTGGCCGACGCACAAGCCGGGAGTGAATGAGATATGACTGCCACCATCAACGAGTCCGCGGAGACCACCTCTGCAGGCGGCGTGGGCCGCATCGCCCGTGTCATCGGCCCGGTCGTGGACATCGAGTTCCCGTCCGACTCGATGCCCCCCATCTACAACGCGCTGACGTGCGAGTTCGAGCTGAGCGGCGAGACCAAGTCGATCATCCTCGAGGTCGCCCAGCACATCGGTGACGGCATGGTCCGCGCCATCTCGATGAAGCCGACCGACGGACTGGTCCGCGGCGGCCAGGTCACCGACACCGGTGCCTCGATCACCGTGCCCGTGGGCGACGCGACGCTCGGCAAGGTGTTCAACACCACCGGTGACGTCCTCAACCTCAAGGAGGGCGAGACCTTCGAGCCCGCCGAGCGTTGGGGCATCCACCGCAAGGCGCCGGCCTTCGACCAGCTCGAGTCCAAGACCCAGATGTTCGAGACCGGCATCAAGGTCATCGACCTGCTCACCCCCTACGTGCAGGGCGGCAAGATCGGCCTGTTCGGTGGTGCCGGGGTCGGCAAGACCGTGCTCATCCAGGAGATGATCGCCCGCGTCGCCAAGGACCACGGTGGTGTGTCGGTGTTCGCCGGTGTCGGCGAGCGCACCCGTGAGGGCAACGACCTCATCGTCGAGATGGAGGAGGCGGGCGTCCTCGGCCAGACGGCCCTCGTCTTCGGCCAGATGGACGAGCCGCCGGGCACGCGACTGCGCGTCGCCCTGTCGGCCCTCACGATGGCTGAGTACTTCCGCGACGTGCAGAAGCAGGACGTGCTGCTCTTCATCGACAACATCTTCCGCTTCACCCAGGCCGGTTCCGAGGTCTCCACGCTGCTCGGTCGGATGCCCTCCGCGGTGGGCTACCAGCCCAACCTCGCCGACGAGATGGGTCAGCTGCAGGAGCGCATCACCTCGACGCGTGGTCACTCGATCACGTCGCTGCAGGCGATCTACGTCCCCGCCGACGACTACACCGACCCGGCCCCGGCCACGACGTTCGCCCACCTGGACGCCACGACCGAGCTCTCGCGTGAGATCGCCTCGCTCGGCATCTACCCGGCCGTGGACCCGCTGACGTCGACCTCGCGCATCCTGGACCCGCAGTACATCGGCGAGGACCACTACCGCTGCGCGGTGCGGGTCAAGCAGATCCTGCAGCGCAACAAGGAGCTCCAGGACATCATCGCGATCCTCGGTGTCGACGAGCTCTCCGAGGAGGACCGCGTCATCGTCTCGCGGGCGCGCCGCATCCAGCGCTTCCTGTCGCAGAACACCTACGTCGCCAAGCAGTTCACCGGCATCGAGGGTTCGACCGTGCCGGTGGCCGACACCATCGAGGCGTTCAACAAGATCGCTGATGGCGAGTACGACCACGTGGCCGAGCAGGCCTTCTTCATGTGCGGCGGTCTGGACGACGTCGAGCAGAAGTGGGCCGAGATCCAGAAGAGCCTCTGATGGCTTCCTCTGACCTGTCGACCGGCAAGGTCCTCCAGGTCGAGCTGGTCGCAGCCGACCGGCTCGTCTGGTCGGGCCAGGCCACCATGGTCATCGCCCGCACCACCGAGGGCGACGTCGGCATCCTGCCCAACCACGCACCGCTGCTGTCCTCGGTCATCGAGGGTGTCGTGGACGTGCAGACGGTGGAGGGTGAGACCTGGGTCGCGGCGGTCGACGCCGGCTTCTTGTCGGTTGCCGACAATCGCGTCTCGATCCTCTCCGAGCGGGCCGAGATGTCGCACGAGATCGACCTGGAGAAGGCGCGCCAGGACCTCGAGCGGGCCAAGAGCTCGGGCGAGAACGATGACGCCGCCGAGGAGGCCGTACGTCGCGCCGAGGCACGCATCCGTGCCGCGGAGCGGGCTTCCTGAGGGCTCCCCCCGCACGCCCGCTAGGCTGAGCGCACGAACCTCCGGGTTCGTGCGCTCGCCTGTTCTCTCGAGACTGGTCGACCAGACGCCGCGCGGGCGTTGATGCGGAAGGACATGGATGCCGGTCTGGCAGTGGGTGCTCGACCTCGTCGGGCTCGTGCTGCTCCTAGCCCTGCTCTACGGCATCGCCCTCATCTTCCGGCGCCGGTTCATCGCCCGCAACGGTGGCACCTTCGAGCTCAGCTACCGCGCCCGCACCGACCACCCCGGACGGGGCTGGCTGCTGGGCATCGGTCGCTACTCCGGGCAGTCGCTGGAGTGGTTCCGGATCTTCTCGCTCTCCCCGCGCCCCAAGCGGGTCTGGGCCCGTGACCTGCTGGAGTACTCCGGACGGCGGGCGCCGGTGGGCGCCCGAGCAGATGTCGCTCTACGACGGCCACGTGGTCGCGGCCTGTCGCTTCGGCAGCGAGCCGATGGAGATCGCGATGAGCGAGGCCTCGCTCACCGGGTTCCAGTCCTGGCTGGAGTCCGGACCTCCCGGCACCGACTGGAACCGCCGGTGACCGGTGCCCGCAACGCCGTCGGGCTGACCTTCTTCCTCAACGGCCTCGTCTTCGCCAGCTGGGTGTCGCGGATCCCCGAGGTGCGGTCCAGCTTCGACCTCACCAACGGCCAGCTCGGCCTGGTCCTGCTCGCGATCGCCGTGGGGTCGGTGGTGGCGCTGCCGAGCACCGGAGCGGCCATCAACGCCTGGGGCACCGTCCGGGTGGTGCGGATCGGCGCCACCGCCGCGACGCTCGGCATGCTCACCGCCGCCCTCGGGCTCGGCCACGTGCTCCCGCTGACGGTCGCCGGCCTGCTCGTCTACGGCCTGGGCATCGGCGTGTGGGACGTCGCGATGAACGTCGAGGGCGCCGAGGTCGAGCGCGGGCTCAGGCGCACGATCATGCCCCGTTTCCATGCCGGCTTCAGCGGTGGCACGGTCGTCGGCGCCCTGCTCGGCGTCCTGCTGATCGAGCTCGCTGTGCCCGCGGTCGTCCACCTCGCCACGGTCGTGCTGGTGTCCGCCGCGCTGGTGTGGCGTACGTCTCCGGCGTTCCTGCCCGTCGAGGTGGCCCACGCGGAGCACCGCACCTCCGCGGCTCGTGCCTGGCTGGAGCCGCGCACGCTGCTGATCGGTGTGATGGTGCTGGCCCTGGCGATGACCGAGGGCACCGCCAACGACTGGCTCGCCGTGGCACTGGTCGACGGACACGGCGTCTCCCACGCGGGGGGTGTCGCGGGGTTCGCGGTGTTCGTGCTCGCGATGACCGCTGGCCGCATCGCCGGCACCGGACTGATCGACCGCTTCGGCCGGGTCGTCGTGCTGTGGGGCACGATGGCGCTCGCCGGCACGGGCGTGCTGCTCATCGTCTTCGCCGACCACCTCGTGCTGGTCGTGGCTGGCATCGTCCTGTGGGGTGTCGGGGCCTCGCTCGGGTTCCCGGTCGGCATGAGCGCCGCGGCCGACGACCCCGTGCGGTCGGCGTCCCGGGTCAGCGTGGTCTCGACGATCGGCTATGCCGCCTTCCTCGCCGGTCCGCCGTTCCTGGGCTTCGTCGGCGACGAGGTGGGCACCCTCAAGGCGCTGCTCGTGGTCGCCGTCCTGCTGATGCCCGCCGCGCTGGTGGTGCCCGCCGCCCGGGATCAGCGGGTCGCCCGTCCCGTGTGACGGGTCAGGCCTCCCCGCGCTCTCCGCCGGGCACCCACAACACGTCGCCGTTCTTGCGGTTGGCGTGGCGGGCGAGGATGAAGAGCAGGTCCGAGAGCCGGTTGAGGTAGGTGAGGGCGATGATGTTCATCGTCTCCTCGTGCTCGGCCCACGCCGCCCAGCCGGCCCGCTCGGCCCGTCGTACGACGGTGCGCGCCACGTGCAGGTGGGCCGCGGCGACGGTGCCGCCGTTGAGGATGAAGGAGCGCAGCGCGGGCAGCTCCTCGTTGTAGTGGTCGCACCAGGCCTCGAGGCGGTCGACGTAGTCCTGCTCGACCCGCAGCGGCGGGTACTTCGGGTCCGGCACCACCGGCGTGGAGAAGTCGGCGCCGACGTCGAAGAGGTCGTTCTGCACGCGGGTCAGCAGCGCGACCACGTCGTCGGCGAGCCCTCCGTGGGCCAGCGCCACGCCGATGTGGGCGTTGCCCTCGTCGACACAGGCGTACGCCTCGAGGCGCAGGTCGGTCTTGGACGTCTCGCTCATGTCGCCGAGCCGGGTCTGACCGGCGTCGCCGGTGCGGGTGTAGATGCGCGTCAGGTTGACCATGGGGCGGAGCCTACGTGCGGGACTCGCCGAAAAGGTGAGGCGGGGAGGCAACCGGAAGGGGTAGAACTGCGTCCTAGGGAGTGACAGTGGTCACATGACGGCGTCGGGGCGTCGGGGGAGGAACGTTCGATGGACATCATCTCGGACGGGCAGACGCTGGTCCTGCACGGCGACTTCGACGTGCGCAGCACGTGGGAGGTCCGCAACGCCATCTACGAGCGGCTGGAGTCCTTCGACTCCGACGTGGTCGTCGACATGACCGACGTGAGGACCATCGACGTCACGGCCCTGCGGCTGCTCGCGGTCGCCACCCGCCACGCCTGGCTGAGCGGGCACCACCTGACGGTGCGCAACCCCGGGCCCGCCGTGCGCCGCATGGTCCACCTGACCCGCCTGGCCCACGCGATCGAGGTCGAGCGCGGCGCCGCCACCGCCTGAGCGGCGCAGCGTTGAGGTTGTTGTCACACGCCGAGGCGGTGACTGGCGGGTAACCCGCGTCCTACCCTGTCGGGCATGACCCATGCTTCGGGCACCGAGAAGGACCGCCCCGTCAAGGACCGCCCCTGGGTGATGCGCACCTATGCCGGTCACTCCACGGCCGAGGCGTCCAACGCCCTCTACCGCACCAACCTGGCCAAGGGGCAGACCGGCCTCAGCGTCGCCTTCGACCTGCCGACGCAGACCGGCTACGACCCCGACAGCCCGCTCAGCCGAGGCGAGGTCGGCAAGGTCGGCGTACCCGTCCCGCACCTGGGTGAGATGCGCAAGCTCTTCACCGACATCCCGCTCACCGAGATGAACACCTCGATGACGATCAACGCCACCGCCATGTGGCTGCTCGCGATGTATCAGGTCGTGGCCGAGGAGCAGAACCCCGACCTGGCGCCCACCGAGGTGGCGCACCTGCTCGCCGGCACCACCCAGAACGACATCATCAAGGAATACCTGTCCCGGGGGACCTACGTCTTCGGCCCCGAGCAGTCACTCCGCCTGATCGGCGACGTGATCGCCTACACGGTCCACGAGATCCCCCAGTGGAACCCGATCAACATCTGCAGCTACCACCTGCAGGAGGCCGGTGCCACGCCCGTGCAGGAGCTGGCGTACGCCCTGTGCACCGCGATCGCCGTGCTGGACCAGGTGAAGGCGTCCGGACAGGTCTCCGAGGACGACTTCGAGCGGGTCGTGGGCCGGATCTCCTTCTTCGTCAACGCCGGCGTCCGCTTCGTCGAGGAGACGTGCAAGATGCGGGCCTTCGTCCGGCTGTGGGACGAGATCACCCGTGAGCGCTACGGCGTCACCGACCCGAAGATGCGGCGCTTCCGCTACGGCGTCCAGGTCAACTCCCTCGGCCTGACCGAGGCCCAGCCCGAGAACAACGTGCAGCGGATCGTGCTGGAGATGCTCGGCGTCACGCTCTCCAAGGACGCCCGAGCCCGCGCCGTCCAGCTCCCGGCCTGGAACGAGGCGCTCGGCCTGCCGCGCCCCTGGGACCAGCAGTGGTCGCTGCGCCTGCAGCAGGTGCTCGCCTTCGAGTCCGACCTGCTGGAGTACGACGACATCTTCGACGGCAGCCACGTCATCGAGGCCAAGGTGGCCGAGCTCGTCGAGGGCGCCCGGGCCGAGATCCAGCGCGTCCAGGACATGGGCGGCGCCATCGCCGCCGTCGAGTCCGGCTACATGAAGCAGAACCTGGTCTCCGCCCACGCCGCCCGCCGCGGGCGCATCGAGTCGGGCGAGGAGGTCATCGTCGGGGTCAACCGGTTCGAGACGACCGAGCCCTCGCCGCTGACCGCGGACCTCGACGCGGCCATCATGGCCGCCGACCCGGCTGCCGAGCAGTCCGCGCTGGACTCCGTGGCCGCCTGGAAGGCCCAGCGTGACGAGGCCGAGGTCGCCGAGGCCCTGGCCACGCTGGCCGCCGATGCGCGGACCGACAAGAACCTGATGCACGCCACCCTCGCCGCGGCCCGCGCGGGCGCGACGACGGGGGAGTGGGCCGGCGCCCTGCGGGAGGTCTTCGGCGAGTTCCGCGCCCCGACCGGGGTGAGCGGTGCCGTCGGTGTCGCGGAGCCGGGAGCGGACCTCACGGCCGTGCGGGAGCGGGTGCGGGCGACCGGCGAGGAGCTGGGCGGTCGACTGCGGGTGCTCGTCGGCAAGCCGGGGCTCGACGGGCACTCCAACGGCGCCGAGCAGGTCGCCGTACGCGCTCGGGACGCGGGCTTCGAGGTGATCTACCAGGGGATCCGCCTGACGCCCGAGCAGATCGTCGCCGCGGCCGTGGCCGAGGACGTGCACGTCGTCGGCCTCTCGATCCTCTCCGGGTCCCACATGGAGCTCGTGCCCGACGTGCTCGACGGCCTGGCGGCAGCGGGGCTCGGCGACCTGCCCGTCATCGTCGGCGGGATCATCCCGGGCTCGGACGCCAAGGCGCTGATCGCGCGTGGGGTGGCCGCGGTCTACACGCCCAAGGACTTCGGCCTGACTGAGATCATGGACGGCTTCGTCGACGTGATCCGCAAGGCCAACGGGCTCGACTGACCGAGGGACCTGAGCACGCGGCGTTCGGGCTGGCAGACTCACCCGCATGCGACGGGTGATCGTGGTGGGGGCGGGCGTCGTCGGCCTGTCCAGCGCAGTGCGGCTGCTGGAGGCCGGCCACCGGGTCGACGTGGTGGCCCGCGACCTGCCGCTGGAGACGACCTCGTCGGTCGCCGCGGCCGTCTGGTCGCCCTACGCACAGCCGCAGGAGCACGTCGTGCGCTGGGCCCGGACGGCGTACGACGCCTTCGCGGCGCTGTGCCAGGACGAGTCGGCGGGCGTGCTGATGCGCACCGGGACCGAGCTCTTCCGCGACGGGGTCGGTGACCTGTGGTGGCGCGACGCCCTGCCACCCGGGGCCGGACCCGACCGGGAGACCAGCCTGCCGCCCGGCTATGACTCCGGGCTCACGATGCGCACACCCGTGATCGAGATGCCGCTCTACCTCCGCTGGCTGTCCGCCCGGGTCGCCGCGCTGGGTGGGTCGATCACCCGGCTCAACCTCTCCGCGCTGCCGACCGGGGACGCGCTCGTCGTCAACGCCAGCGGCATCGGCGCCCGCCTGCTCGGCGGCGACGCCACCGTCGGGCCGGTGCGTGGCCAGGTCGTCCTCGTGGAGCAGGTCGGGATCGACCACTGGTGGATCGACTCGGAGCCACCGACCTACGTCATCCCCCGCAGCCGCGACATCGTGCTGGGCGGCACGGCGATCGAGGGGGAGTGGAGCCGCACGCCGGACCGGCACGTCGCCGAGGCCATCCTCGAGCGAGCGGCAGCCATCGAGCCGCGGCTGGCCGGCGCGCGGATCCTGCGGCACAAGGTCGGCCTCCGCCCGTGGCGCCCGACGGTGCGCCTGGAGCGCGTGGGGGACGTCATCCACTGCTACGGCCACGGCGGGTGCGGGGTCACCGTCTCGTGGGGCTGTGCCGACGACGTGGTGGACCTGGCCCGTGAGTGATCTCCAGTGCGCCGCCCGGGTGTTCGTCGCCCGGCACGGTCAGGCGACCTACGAGAGCGAGCTGCTGAGCGACGCGGGGGGATGGCTCAGCCCGCTGGGACGCGACCAGGCGCGCGAGCTGGCTGAGTCGATGGCCGGGGAGCGCATTGCCCGGGTGTGGACCAGCGACATGGCGCGCGCTGTCCAGACGGGCGAGATCGTGGCTGCGCGGCTGGGCGTCGACGTGATCGTGCGCACGGGGCTGCGCGAGTTCGGGGTCGGGCACGCCGCCGGCACCACCGGCGACCCCGATCCGTTCGCGGAGACGTTCGCGGCGTGGCTCGACGGCGATCTCACCGCCCGGATCCCAGGAGCCGAGAGCGGCAGCGACGTGGTCGGGCGCTACGAGGCCGTGCTCGACGAGATCGCGGACACGCACCGCGGTGAGGCGGTGCTGGTGATCAGCCACGGCGGGGTGATGTGCATGGCGCTGTCCGCGCTTGCTCGCAACCTCGCCCTCAACCACTCCCGCGACCTGCCGCTGCCCCACTGCGGGGTCGTCGCGGTCGAGGCCGACGCCGACGGCTGGCTGGCCCGCTCCTGGGCGGGGCGACCGCTCAGCTGAGCTGCTGGACCAGGAGGACGACCGCCGTGACCACTGCCATCACGAGCAGCGCGATCCCCATCCGTACGGCCATGCCCGTGAGCCACAACGACGTCAGCGTCGCGGTGCCTCCGCTCCGGTTCAGCGGCGTCACGTCCACCACCGCGCGGCGCTCGATCGGTCCGTAGACGTGGGGGTAGGTGTCAGGCCCGACCGCCTCGACCCGGACCTCCGCGCCGGTGAGCCGGGCGGGATCGATGGTGAGCAGGACGAGGTGCTCGCCGAGGTCGCGGTAGTAGCGGTCGAACACGCCCTGCACCTGGTCGCGGCGTGAGGCGTGGATGAAGCCCTCCTCCTCGAGCGTCCGGCCCACGGTCGAGGTGGTGTAGGTGCCCGTCTCGAGGGTGCGTCGCCAGTCGGAGGCCGTCGCGATGTGGAAGATGCGCTCGGGGGTCGGCGAGGTCACCGTGCGAGGGTAGCGACAGGGCTGAGCGCGTCCTCGATGCCTCAACCTGAAGTTCCACTCGCACGAGTGGAAGTTCATTCCCGGTCCACGCTCAGGCTTGGTTCTCGCGGCTGAAGTTCCACTCGAGCGAGTGGAAGTTCATTGTGGGGCTCGCGTGACCGCGACCGCTGAGCCCCTAGAAGAGCCGGTGCTCGGCGCCGTCGTCCATCCCGCGCAGCGCGTCGTAGTCGACGAGCGCGCAGGCGATGCCACGGTCGGTGGCGAGCACGCGCGCCTGGGGCTTGATCTCCTGGGCGGCGAAGATGCCGCGGACGGCGCCCTTGGCGTTGAGCATCGGGTCGCGGTTGAGGAGCTCGAGGTAGCGGGTGAGCTGCTCCACGCCGTCGATGTCGCCGCGGCGCTTGATCTCCACCGCCACCGAGAGGCCGTCGGCGTCGCGGCACATCAGGTCGACGGGGCCGATCGCCGTCATGAACTCGCGGCGCACGAGGGTGAGCCCGTCGGCGAGCGTGGCCGGGTGCTCGGCGAGCAGCTCCTGGAGGTGCTTCTCGACGCCGTCCTTCTGCAGGCCGGGGTCGACGCCGAGGTCGTGGGAGGTGTCGTGCAGGACCTCGTCGATGAGGATGCGCAGGGTGTCGTCGGACTTGGCGGCGCTCACCAGCCACTCGGGGCGCCCGTCCTCGGCGACGCCCTCGCGGACGGTGCACGGCGGCGACATCCAGTTGAGCGGCTTGTAGGACCCGCCGTCGGAGTGGATCAGCACCGAGCCGTCCGACTTGAGCATCAGGACACGGGTGGCGAGCGGCAGGTGGGCCGAGAGCCGTCCCGCATAGTCCACCTGGCAGCGTGCGACGACGATCCTCACGACGGGCGAATCTACAGTGGCCCCGTGACCGACCATGCAGTACGTCCCGCGCGCCAGCGTGACCTGGCCGCACTGGGCCTCGACGAGCGGCCCGGCGAGGCGGCCGTCGTCATGGTGGTGGGTGATCCTCCCGTGGGTCATGTGCGGGCCGTCCTCCTCGACGGACACGCCCACCTGGACGGCCTCGCCGTCGAGGTCGACCTCGACGGCAGCATCACGCGGGCGTTGGTGGAGTCGGTGTGCGACCGACTCTCGGCGCGCGGCCACGGACAGCTGACGGCGTCGCCGTACGCCGGCGCGGAGGCAGTGGCGTACGCCGACCTGGGATTCGCAGCGATCCCCGACGACGAGCCGCTGCTGCCCCACCTGGCCGAGGTGCGCGAGCAGCCCGGCCGCGTCCTGGTGCGCCGCGTGCTGCGGACCCACCGGACCGCTGACGAGCTGGCCGCCTTCCTGCCGGCCCTGGACGCCGCTCCGCGCGACGTCGGGGTGCTCAGGGCCGTCATCCGCCGCCCCACCGTGGGGCAACGTGACGTGCTGGAGGTCGGCCACCTCGATGTCGACGAGGGCCTGGTGGGAGACAGCTGGGCGCAGCGCGGCAGCAGGCGCACCGCCGACGGCTCTGCCCACCCGGACATGCAGCTCAACGTCATGAGCCACGCGCTGATCGAGTTCTTGGCCCAGGACCCGGCGCGCAAGGTGCTCGCCGGCGACCAGTTGTTCCTCGACCTCGACCTCAGCCACGACAACCTGCCCGTCGGGAGCGAGCTCCGCATCGGCGGCTCCGAGGGGGCGGTGATCGCGGTGACGGACCAGCCCCACAACGGCTGTGCCAAGTTCATCGCCCGCTACGGCAAGGACGCGATGGCCTTCGTCAACGGTCCCGAGGGCAAGCCGCGCCGCCTGCGCGGGCTCTGCGCCCGGGTGGTGCGTCCCGGTCAGGTGCGACCGGGCGACGAGGTGGTGGTCGTGCGTCCGGTGACGTGACGGTTCCCACACCCGCCGGGACCGACCCCCGTGGGAGCATGCGTCCATGAGCGACGAAACTACCCGCGAGTTCACCACCGTCGGCGTGATCGGCCTGGGCACCATGGGCGCCGGCATCGCCGAGGTCTTCGCCCGCAACGGCTTCGCCGTGATCGGCGTCGAGGTCAACGAGACGGGAGTGGAGCGCGGTCGCCAGCACCTGGAGCACTCCACCGGCCGCGCGGTGAAGCGCGAGAAGATGACCGAGGAGCAGCAGGCCGAGCTGCTCGGCCGGATCACGCTCACCACCGACATGCAGGACCTCTCGGTCGCGGACCTCGTCGTCGAGGCGGTCGTCGAGTCGCTGGAGGTCAAGAAGTCGATCTTCCGCTCGCTGGACGGCATCGTCCGCGACGACGCCGTGCTCGCCACCAACACCTCCTCGCTCAGCGTCACCGAGATCTCCACGGCCAACTCCAAGCCCGGCCGCGTGGTCGGTGTGCACTTCTTCAACCCCGCGCCCGTGCAGAACCTCGTCGAGATCATCCGCACCGTCGTCACCGAGCCCGACGTGCTGGCCGACGTCCAGGGCCTGCTCCGCAGTGTCGGCAAGAACCCGGTGGTCTGCGGCGACAAGGCCGGCTTCATCGCCAACACGCTGCTCTTCGGCTACCTCAACCACGCAGTCGCGATGTACGAGGGCAAGTACGCCTCGCGCGAGGACATCGACGCCGCGATGCGCTTCGGCTGCGGCTACCCCATGGGCCCGCTGGCCCTGCTCGACCTGATCGGCCTCGACACGGCCTACGAGATCCTCGACACCATGTACAAGCAGGGTCGCGACCGCCTGCACGCGCCGGCGCCGATCCTCAAGCAGTACGTCACCGCGGGCCTCCTGGGCCGCAAGTCCGGCCGCGGGTTCTACACCTACGAGGCGCCCGACTCGCCCGTCGTGGTGGCCGACGCCCACACGCCGGGCGCGGACGACGGGCCGCAGCTGCACCACGACATCCGGCTCGTCGGTGTGGTGGGCACCGGCACCATGGCCTGCGGCATCGTGGAGGTCTTCGCCAAGGCCGGCTACGAGGTGCTCTTCGTCGGTCGCGGCCAGGACAAGGTCAACGCGGTGCGGACCGCGATCACGAAGAACTTCGACAAGCAGATCCAGCGCGGGCGCGCCACGGAGGACCAGAAGGTCGAGGTGCTGGGCCGCGTGCGGGGCACCACCGCTCTCGACGACCTCAAGGACGTGGACCTCGTCGTCGAGGCGATCGCGGAGGACCTGGCCATCAAGACGACCCTCTTCGAGAACCTCGACGAGATCTGCAAGCCCAGCGCGATCCTGGCGACGACCACGTCGTCGCTCCCGATCATCTCGCTGGCTCGGGTCACCACCCGTCCCCAGCACGTCATCGGCATGCACTTCTTCAACCCGGCGGCGATCATGAAGCTGGTCGAGGTGGTCTCGACCGTCGCCACCGACGAGGCCGTCACCGAGACCGTGCTCGCGCTGTGCGACCGGGTCGGCAAGGTGGCCGTGAGGTGCGGTGACCGGTCGGGCTTCATCGTCAACGCGCTGCTCTTCCCCTACCTCAACGACGCCGTGAAGATGCTCGAGGCGCACTACGCGACCGCCGACGACATCGACACCGCCATGAAGCTGGGATGTGCACTGCCGATGGGCCCGTTCGAGCTCCTCGACGTGGTCGGCAACGACGTGTCGCTGGCGATCCAGAAGGAGCTCTACCTGGAGTTCCGCGAGCCCGGGTTCTCCCCGGCACCCCTGTTGGAGCACCTGGTCACGGCCGGCTACCTCGGTCGCAAGGCCGGCCGCGGCTTCCGGGACTACAGCGTGCGCTGAGAAGGGCTAGTCGAGACAGAACTCGTTGCCCTCGGGGTCGGCCATCCGGATGTGACCGGCCGTCATCGGCGGGGCGGGCTCGTGGCGCTCGACCCGGGTGGCGCCCAGCGAGACCAGCCGCTCGCACTCCGCCTCGAGCGTCGCCATCCGCTCCGCACCCTGGAGGCCGGGCGCGGTGCGCAGGTCGAGGTGCACGCGGTTCTTGGCGCTCTTGCCCTCGGGCACCCGCTGGAAGAAGAGCCGGGGCCCAACCCCGTCGGGGTCCTCGGCCGCGGACGCGGAGTTCCACTCCGACTCCGGCACGCCGACCTCGGCGAGGAAGGCGTGCCAGGCGTCGAAGGGATCCTGCCCGGCCTCGAGCTCGCGCCCGGGCGGCGGCGGGTTGACGTAGCCCATCGCCTCGGCCCAGAAGCGGGAGAGCGCCTGGGGGTCGTGGGCGTCGAAGGTCACCTGGATGGTCCGACTCATGCGTCCATCATGGTCTGCTCCATGACCAGCGCGGCGAGTCGCGCGCGGGTGTTGATGTCGAGCTTGCGGTAGATGTGGGTCAGGTGCGCGTCGACCGTGCGCGGCGACACGAAGAGCTCCTCGGCGATCTTGCGGCTCGTCAGGCCGTGGGCCACGCGCTCCGCGACCAGCCGCTCGGCGGCGGTGAGGGCGTCGAGGACCGAGGGCGGGGCGGACGCCGGTCGGTTGAACACGGCGGTGACGAGCCCGACGGCCTGCGCGGAGAGGTCGTCGCCGTCGATCCACTCCTCCGGCGCCCGTCCGGCGGGCACGACGTCGTAGTCGGCGGAGTAGCCCCAGCGCACCGCCATCCGGGGTGAGCGCAGGGCGAAGGCGGTGGCCGCCAGGGCGCGTGCCTCCGGCAGGTCCCGGTCGCGGGCGACGCCCGCGAGCCCGTCGAGCACGTCGGCCGCGCGCAACGGCAGGTGCATGGTGCGGCAGTGCTCGAGGGCGGTGAGGTACGTCGTGGTGGCCTGGTCGAGGTCGCCGAGCTCGACCAGCGCACGGCCCAGGAGCAGCCGGGCCTCCACGCCGTCGCGCCCGAGCCTGGCCGAGTCGGCGAGCGCCACCACGTCCGCGGCGAGGCCGGCCGCCTGCCGGACGTCGCCGCGCGCGAGCAGGTCGCGCCCGTCCTGCGCCAGGACGGGGAGGCGGACCGCCCACGGCAGCGTCTCGCGGGCCACCTCGGTGGGGGTCCAGGTCGAGTCGATGCCCCGCAGGAGGGTCTCGGCCAGCAGGCCCACTCGGTCCTCGGCGAGCTCGCGCGCCTCGACCACCACGGCCCGGGCGCCGGCCACCGCCTCGGCGATGCGCCCCTGCTCGAGCGCGATGCGGGCCAGCACGGTGCGTGCGGAGAGGTCGATCCAGCGCTCGTCGCGGGTGATCCGCCCCGGCATGGCGTCGCCCGCCGCCCGGGTGGCCTCGGCGAAGCGGCCCTGGGAGGCGTAGACGTCGGCGAGGGTGCGCGTCGCCTGACGGCTGATCGACCCCTCGGGATCCAGGTCGATGGCACGCCTGGCCTCGGCCTCCGCGCGGTGCATCTCGCCGGCGTCGAGGTGCATCTCGGCGCGGATCGAGGCGGTCTTGGCGAGCTGCTCCTCGGGGCGCGGTGCGGAGGAGGCGTGCTGGTCGGCCCGGTCGAGCAGCCAGAGGCCCTCATAGCTGCCGCGCATCTCCGACGCGGCGATGCCGGCACGACGTGCGACCTGGGCCCCGATCGCGGGCGGCCCGTCGCCGCTGGCGAGCGCTGCCTCGAGGATCTCGAGCGCCTCGCGCGTGCGCATCGAGGTGTAGAGCGAGGAGAAGATCCGGTTGGCCACCGAGTAGCCGTCGGCCCGCGTGTGCGGGTGGGCGCACGCGGTCAGCACGGCGTGGCGCATGGCGGGCAGGTCGCGGAGCCACTCCGCGTCCGCGGCCCCGTAGTTGTCGTGTGCCGGGGCGTTGTCCTGCGCCCACCGCAGCAGCCCGGCCTCCACGGCAGCGACGTCCTCGGGCAGGGCGATCGCGCGGGCGCGGCTGCGGATGGGGGAGAGCATGTCGAAGTGCCCGCGCTGGTCGACCTCGAGCAGGCTGCGGCGCACGAGGTTGCCGGCCAGCTCCGCGGTCGCCGGCTCCGGCAGGTCGAGCACCCGGGCCAGCACGCCTAGTCCGGCCGGGAAGTCGAGCACACCGATACGGCGCAGCGCGGTCGCGCTCGCGTCGTCGAGCAGCGCGTGCGCGGAGTCCACGGCCTGGTCGAGGCTGACCGCGGACAGCGCGTTGCTGAGTCCGACCAGTGCTGACTGCACGGCCACCTGCTCGATGAGCAGGGGGAGCCCGCCGGTGGCGGACAGCAGTCGACGTACCTCGTGTGCCTGCGTGTCGAGGTCGACCTGCTGGCCACCGGCCGAGCGGATGCGACGCAGGAACAGCTCGACGGCCGGGCCCTCCAGGGGCGAGCGCGAGTGCGGCACCGGCAGCGGTCCGACACGTACGACGGACTCGTAGGGCTGCCCGGCCGTGGTCCTCGCGGTCACCACCACGCGTGCGTCGGTGGTGCTCTCGAGCATCGACTGCAGCATCGGACCCGCCTGCGTCTCGTCGAGGTCGAGGCCGTCCAGGACGAGGAGGCACTCGCGCCCGTCGACGGCGCGGCCGAGGGAACCCGTGAGGGAGTCGCCGGGAGCGGTCTCGGACTCGAGGCACTCCAGCGCGGCGACGAGCACGTCGTCGAGGCTGCGCAGGTTGCGCGCGTCGACCCACAACGGGTCCGACTCCACCGCGGCGTGGCGCACGAGCAGCGTCTTCCCGCTGCCGGGCGGGCCGACCACGGTGACCCAGCGCGCCTCGGCCATCGCCTGGACCAGCGCACGCTGGACGTCGGCGCGACCGAGACACGGGGACAGCACGTAGCGAACCTATCGCCCCGGGTCGGAGAGATAGGTAGGACTACGGATGCCGACACCCTCAGGTTCGCGGGAGTCTTGTCCTACGCCGAGGGCGACGGGACCGCACAGGGGAGGGTCCCGCAGCCCACCGGCCGCCTCTCAGAGCAGGTCGTACGTCGTCGGGGGGCGACGTACGACCTGCTCCTGCGTGAGCACCCGGCCCGGCTCGCGTCTTGCCGCCGCTGCGTACGCTGTGGCCATGGAACTCGTCCTCGTGCTGGTCGTCCTCGGCGGGCTCACCGCGGTCGCCGTGGCCGCGGGCAGGTCCGGCAAGCAGCGCCAGCTGGCCAGGGCCGAGGCCGAGGTGGCGCCGGTCAAGCGGCTGGCCGAGGAGGACGTCACCGCCCTCGGGGTGGAGCTGCAGGACCTCGACATCGACCTCGCCGGCGAGCCGCTCGACCCGGGCGCGAATGCCGACTACCAGCGTGCCCTCGACTCCTATGAGTCGGCCAAGACGGCCGCTGCCGCGCTGAGCCGTCCCGAGGACGTCCGGCACGTCACCGAGATCCTCGAGGACGGCCGCTACGCCATGGCGTGCGTGCGCGCCCGGGTCGCGCGTGAGCCGCTCCCGCAGCGTCGTCCGCCCTGCTTCTTCGATCCCCGGCACGGGATGTCGGTCGCCGACGTGCCGTGGACACCTCCGGGGGGCACCTCGCGCGACGTTCCCGCGTGCGTGCTGGACGTCGAGCGCGTCCGCGCCGGAGCCGAGCCCGACATCCGCAAGGTGATGGTCGGGTCGCGGCGCGTGCCCTACTGGCAGGGCGGTCGCGCCTACCAGCCCTACGCCCAGGGCTACTTCGGTGGCTTCGGGCCGATGGACTGGATGTTCATGGGCATGCTCTTCGGCGGCGGCTTCGACGGCCTCGGCGAGGGCATCGGGGCGATCGGCGAGGGCATCGGTGACCTGTTCGGCGGCATCGGCGACGGCATCGGCGACCTCTTCGACGGCTTCGACTTCTAGCGGTGAGCCTGCACACCACGACCCTCGGCGACACCGGGCCGACCATCGCCTTCTGCCACGGGCTGTTCGGCCAGGGCAAGAACTGGATGCAGATCGGCAAGGCGCTCAGTGCCGACCACCGGGTGCTGCTGCTGGACATGCCCAACCACGGCCGGTCGCCCTGGACGGAGACCTTCGACTACGTGGAGCTGGCCGACCTGGTGGCCGAGGACCTCCGGGCGCACGCTCCCGTGGCGCTCGTGGGGCACTCGATGGGCGGCAAGATCGCGATGTGCCTGGCCCTGCGGCACCCGGAGCTGGTCGAGCGGCTCGTGGTCGTCGACGTCGCTCCGGTGGCCTACCCGAGCGGACGCGAGTTCGTCGGCTACATCGACACGATGCGTGCGCTGGACCTCGCGGCCCTCGAGCGCCGCGACCAGGCCGAGGAGGCCCTCAGCGAGGCGGTGCCCCACCCGGTGGTGCGCAGCTTCCTCCTGCAGAACCTGCGGCGGACCGGGGACGGCTGGCACTGGCAGATCAACCTGGACCTGCTGGGGGAGTCGATGGACGGACTCACCGGTTGGCCGGGGGACCGGCTGGGCGAGGCGTCGTACGACGGACCGGTGCTGTGGGTCGGCGGGGCCGACTCCGACTACATCTCCGACGAGCACTCCGCGGAGATGGACCTCCGGTTCCCGCGCAACCGCCGGGTGCTGATCAAGGGTGCCGGTCACTGGGTGCACTCCGAGCAGCCGGAGATCTTCCTCGAAGTGGTGCGCCGCTTCCTGGCCTGAGGGTCAGGACTTCTGCCGGGCCCGGTAGGCCGCCACGGCCTCGCGGTTGCCGCAGGTGGTGGAGCAGTAGCGCCGGGACCGGTTGCGGGAGAGGTCGAGCACGACGTCGTCGCAGTCGTCGGCCTCGCAGCGCGCCAGGCGCGACATCTCGTCGGCACGGATCACGTCGATCATCGCCATGGCCGTCTCCACGACGACCCGCTCGTCGAGCGGGCGGTCCGGGTCCACCGCGTGCACGTGCCAGTCCCACGCGTCGTGGCGCTGGAGCTGGGGAACGGCCCTGGCCCGCGCCAGCATGGAGTTGACGAGCCCGACGGCCTCGTCGCGTCCGGCGAGCAGCAGCTGCCTCAGGGCGGGGCGGAGGCGACGTACGGCGTCGAGCTCGGCAGGCGTGGCGTCGTGGCGTCCGGTGTAGGACCACGACGCGAGGAAGGCCGCCAGGTCCTCGACCGAGCCGAGGGGGTCGCCGGGGGCATCGGTGGAGTTGGCGAGGGCGACAGCCGCCTGCAACGCAGCGTCAGTGTCATCTGTGAAATGCACATTGACACATTACACGACCTGCTTCTAGTGTCATGACCGTGACGGCTTTGACACATGACACCACGGGATCACGGACGGCTGCCGGGCTGCTGTTCGCCTTCGCATCCGCCACCAGCTTCGGCCTCTCCGGCGCGCTGGCCCGCGGACTGCTCGACACCGGGTGGAGCGCGGGCGCCGCGGTGACCGTGCGGACCGTGATCGCCGCGACGGTGCTGCTCGTGCCGGGGCTGCTGGCGCTGCGCGGTCGTCGGCACCTCCTGCGCGACAACGCGGGGCTGATCGCGGTCTACGGCATCTCGGCCGTCGCCGGGGCCCAGCTCTGCTACTTCTACGCGGTCACCTACATGCAGGTCAGCGTCGCGCTGCTTCTCGAGTACACCGCCCCCGTGGCCGTCGTGCTGTGGCTGTGGCTGCGGCACGGGCACCGGCCCTCGGGACTGACCGTGCTGGGGGCGGCCCTGGCCGCAGGTGGCCTGGTGCTGGTGCTGGACGTGGTCTCCGGCGCCGAGCTGAGCACCGTCGGGGTGCTGTGGGCCCTGGGCGCGATGGTCGGGGCCGCGTCGTTCTTCGTCATCTCCGCCGACGAGGGCAACGGGCTGCCGGGCCTCAGCCTGGCCGCCGGCGGTCTGTTCGTGGCGAGCGTGGTCCTCCTCCTGGCCGGCGCCGTGGGCGTGCTGCCCTTCCACGCCGCGACGGCACCCGCGGTGTACGACGGGCACAGCGTCCCGTGGTGGTGGCCGGTCCTGGCGCTCGGACTCGTCACTGCCGCGATCGCCTACGTCACCGGGATCGAGGCCGGTCGTCGCCTCGGGAGCCGCCTGGCGTCCTTCGTCGCGCTGGGCGAGGTCCTGGCCGCGGTGGTCTTCGCCTGGCTGCTGCTCGGCGAGCTGCCCCGCCCCGTCCAGCTGGCCGGGGGCGTGCTGGTGCTGATCGGCGTGGTCGTGGTCAAGCTGGGGGAGGGACGGGCGCCGCTGATGGCGGAACCCCTGCCCGAGCCCGAGCCCGCACGGGTCAGCGAGCGTCCTGCCGCGTGAGGAACACCTCGCGGTGCAGCAGGAGCAGCGCCGCCGCCACCGGCACCGCCAGCAGTGCGCCGACGATGCCCATGAGCGAGCCGCCGACCAGGGCAGCGACCACGGTCACCGATCCCGGGATGTTCACCGACTTCTTCATGATCCGCGGATAGATGACGTAGGACTCGAGCTGCTGGTAGGCGAGGTAGTAGACGAGCGCGACGAGCGCGACGGTCGGTGAGACGGTCAGGGCCAGCAACGTCATGATCGCCCCGGAGACGAAGGCTCCGACGATCGGGATGAGGGAGAACAGCCCGACGACGAAGGCCAGGGCGAACGCGTACTCACCGAGTCCGATGATGAACGAGAAGACCAGCGTGCTCAGGCCGGCGCAGATCGCGACCAGGAACGCGCCGGCGACGTAGGCGCCCGTGGACCTGATGATCTTGTCGCCGAGCTCGCTGACCCGGGGGCGGCGCGAGGCCGGTGCCAGTGAGTAGCCGGCGTGCTTGATGCTGGGCAGCGAGGCCAGGAAGTAGATCATCAGCACCAGGACGATCAGGCTGTTGGCGACGGCGGAGAGCACCTTGAGGCCGACGCCGAGCGCACCGCCGAAGAGCCGCTCGCCGAAGCCGCCGTCCTGGATGTAGTCGCGGGCCTTGGCGATGACGTCGTACTCGTCGTCGAGCTTCTGCACCTGGGAGTTGGTCTGCAGGTCATCGAGCCAGCCCGGTGCGTTGCGGGTGATCTGGGCGATCTGCTCGCTGATGACGGGGGCGACCGCCACCACGAAGAGCGCGAGCACGCCGATGACGACCACGAGCACCAGCAGCACGGCGATGCTGCGCCGCATCCCCTGACGCATGAAGAACTCCACGGTCGGGTTGAGGCCGATCGCGAGGAACATCGACATCACCAGCAGCACGAGGATCGAGGAGATGCTGAGCAGCTGCTGGCTGAGGAAGATCGCGACGAGGGCGCCCAGCGCCCCGAAGAAACCGATGTTGAACGGCGTGTGGCGCAGCAGCGTCGGCTGCTGGGACGCGGGCTCGACCGGGACGTAGGGCGCGGGGCCGTCCTCGTCGACCACCAGATCGGTGGCGTCATCGATCCGCACCGCGATCTCGGCGGCCGTCTGGGCCGACTCCTCGGCGGAGTCGGCCGCGGCCTCCGCGCGGTCGGCCTGCTCGCTCACCTGCTCGACCACGTCATCGCGGTCCGCCTCCACCGCCTCGTCCTTGACGGGGGGAGCGCTCACCGCCTCACGGAGCCGGGTTCGCCAGCTCAGGACTCGTCCTCGAACCCGGCGACCACGTCGCGCAGCGCACCCAGCTGGGCGGTGATGGCGTCGCGGCGCTTGGACACCCGCTCGACCTCGGCCTGGATGTTGGTCAGCTCGCGCTCGGCCTCGGCGACACGCGTCGCCTCCAGGGAGTCCGCCTGGGTCCGCGCCGAGGCGACGACCTGCTCGGCCTCGCGACGGGCGCGGGCGAGGAGCCCCTCGGCCTCGGCCTGCGCCTGCTGGCGGTGGGTGTTGGCCTGGACGGTGGCCTCACGGGCGCGCTGCTCCGCGGCCTTGGCCCGGTCCTCGGCCTCGGCGACCAGGCGCTGGGTCTCGGAGGTGGCGTTGCTGTGGTGCTCGGCGGCCTCGCGGGCGAGTCGCTCCCTCTCCACGGCCAGGGTGCGGCGTGCCTCCTGCACCTCGCGGTCCGCAGCGGCGCGGGCCTGCTCGGCCTCGCGCGTCGCGGTGACCCTCAGCTCGTTGGTCTCCTGCTGGGCTGCCAACCGGAGCTGGTCGGACTCGCGGCGGGCGGCGGCCAGCAGGTCCTCGGCCTCCGCCTGGGCCAGGCTGCGTTCGGTCTGCGCGTCGGCGGTCAGCCGCGAGCGCATCTCGTCGAGCTCCTTGAGCTGCACCATCCGCATGTCGTCGGCCTCGCGGGCCGCGTCGGCACGGATGCTCCGGGCATCGCGGTCGGCCTGGGTGCGGATCTCGTCGGCGTCGCGCCGAGCGGCGTTGCGCACGTCCGTGGCCTCGTCCTCGGCCAGCTTGAGCATCGAGGTGGCGCGGCCGCCGAGGCCGGCGTAGGTCGGGTTGGCGTTCTCCTGCAGCTCGACGCGCTGCCGCTCGAGATCGCCCTCGAGCTCGATGACGCGCTGCTCGCTGCTCGCCAGGCTGGTGGCCAGCCCGGCCTTCTCGGTCTGGAGCTGGTGCACCCGCTGGTCGACGGCCGCCTTGTCGTAGCCGCCGCGGCGCACCATCGGCAGCGGCGCAGCGGCCGGGGCCTGGCTCGGGGCCCGGCTCGGGGCCTGGCTCGGGGCCTGGCTCGGGACGGGCGCGGCCGGCGGGATCACCGGCGAGCGACGTACGGGCTGCGGGGCGGCCGACTGGGCTGTCGGCTGGGGCTCGGGAGCGGCCGCCGGCTCATCGGCCTCGGCGGCGGGCATGGCAGCGGCGGGCATGGCAACGGCGGGCATGGCCTGGGTGGCCTCGCTCTTCGGCTCGGGGCGGGCTGCGTCCTTCGGGGTGACCGGGAGCGCCTGCGTCTCGTCGGCTGCGCCGTCGCCCGACTCCGGCTCGTCGAAGATGGACAGGCCCTGGTCGCGGCTCATGCTGCGGCACCTTCTCTCGGTATGTGCGGACTGCTTCGAGCACAGTGTGTCCGATGGCGGGGGACAAACACACCCCGGCTCGCGGAAAGGCCGCGAGCCGGGGTGGGCGCCCGGTCCGAGGGCGGAGCTCAGACTCCGCGGAACCGGTTGATCGCCGTCTCGTGCTGGGCGCGCATCTCCTGGTCGAGGACCCCGAGGCCCTCCTCGGGGGCGAGGCACAGCACTCCGACCTTGCCCTGGTGGGCGTTCTGGTGGACGTCGAGCGAGGCCTGGCCGACCTCCTCGAGGGTGTAGGTCCTCGAGAGGGTGGGGTGGATCTTGCCCTTGGCGATGAGGCGGTTGGCCTCCCACGACTCCCGGTAGTTGGCGAAGTGGCTGGAGATGATGCGCTTGAGGTTCATCCACAGGTAGCGGTTGTCGTACTCGTGCATGTAGCCCGTCGTCGAGGCGCACGTCGTGATGGTGCCGCCCTTGCGGGTGACGAAGACGCTGGCGCCGAAGGTCTCGCGGCCGGGGTGCTCGAAGACGATGTCGATGTCCTCGCCGCCGGTGAGCTCGCGGATCCTGGCGCCGAAGCGCTTCCACTCCTTGGGAT
The DNA here is from genome assembly GCA_963726515.1 of uncultured Actinomycetota bacterium. Lineage (GTDB taxonomy): Bacteria > Actinomycetota > Actinomycetes > Propionibacteriales > Nocardioidaceae > Nocardioides. The sequence goes on along the minus strand of CAVSCW010000015.1, from coordinate 210,236 downwards.
CCTGCTGGGTGTTCTCGTCGTTCCAGAACTTGTAGCCCTCCTCGGAGCGGTTGATGATCAGCTCCGCGCCCATGCTCCGGGCGATGGCGGCCTTCTCCTCGTTGGAGACCACGCACACGGGCGTGGCGCCGCCGTTGAGGGCGTACTGCGTCGCGAAGCCGCCGAGACCGCCTGAGGCACCCCAGATCAGGACGTTGTCGCCCTGCTTCATGTCGCCGCCGTTCTTGCTGACCAGCTGGCGGTACGCCGTGCAGTTGACCAGGCCGGGGGAGGCGGCCTCCTCCCAGGTGAGGTGCTCGGGCTTGGGCATCAGCTGGTTGGCCTTGACCATGGCCACGTCCGCCAGGCCGCCGAAGTTGGTCTCGAAGCCCCAGATCCGCTGCTCGGTGTCGAGCATCGTGTCGTTGTGACCGTCGGGGCCCTCGAGCTCCACGGAGAGGCAGTGGGCCACGACGCGGTCGCCGGGCTTCCACTTGGTGACACCGGGGCCGGTCTTGAGCACGACGCCGGACAGGTCGGAGCCGACCACGTGGTAGGGCAGGTCGTGGCGCTTGGTGAGCTCGGAGTTGCGGCCGTAGCGCTCGAGGAAGCCGAAGGTGGAGACCGGCTCGAAGATCGAGGTCCAGACGGTGTTGTAGTTGATGGCACTGGCCATCACCGCCACGAAGGCCTCACCGGGGCCGAGCTCGGGCAGGGGGACCTGGTCGACGTGGAGGGACCGACGCGGGTCCTTCTCCTTGGCCGTCAGGCCCTCGAACATGTCCACCTCGTCCTTCGACACGTAGGCGGCGCGGTAGGACTCGGGCAGCGGGAGGGAGGCGAAGTCCTCCGTCGTGGCGTTGCCGGACTGGATGGCTTCGAGGATGTTCTGCACGGGTGTCTCCCTGGTGAGGCATCGGTGGCACGATCGGGGTCAACGTACCGGTGGGTAACCTCGCGCGGGGCGAGGTGTGAGATACGTCGCGCGGCGCGACGGCTCAGTGGCCGCGGGCCGGCTCGACGAGCTCGACCAGCACGCCACCGGCGTCCTTGGGATGGATGAAGTTGACGCGGCTCCCCGACGTGCCGCGCCTCGGGGCGTCGTAGAGCAGGCGCAGGCCGCGCCCGCGCAGCACCTCGGCCACGTGCTCGACGTCCTCGACCCGGAAGGCGAGCTGCTGGATGCCAGGGCCGGAGCGGTCGATGAACTTGGCGATCGTGGACTCGGCGGAGAGGGGAGCGAGCAGCTGGATGCACGAGCCGCTCGGGTTCGATGACGTGGCACCGACCCCGACCATCGCCTCGCGCACGCCCTGCTCCTCGTTGACCTCCTCGTGGAGGACCTCCATGCCGTAGGCGTCGCGGTAGAACGCCATGGCCTCGTCGAGGTCGGGCACGGCGATGCCGACGTGGTCGATGGCGGTGAAGAGGGGCCGGACGTCGTGCAGCTGGTCGGGTGCGCTCATGGAGCACATGGTGTCCGACGGCGGCTCCGGACGCGAGGGGGTGTGACCGTCGCCACTCCTCGCGCCCGGGCCGGCCGGGACCTATCCGACGATGCCGCTGTCCGCCTGGTAGCGACCGATCACGGCGGCGGCATCGATGTCTCCGATGAATCCGAGTGGGCTGCCGCACGGCCCGGCGTAGTCGCCGAGCAGGAAGTCCTGGCCGTCGGGGAGGTCGTAGCCGATGTTGATCGCCGCGGGAACCGCGGTGCCGACCAGGCGGCCGTCCACCCAGAGGCGGACGGACGTGCCGTCGTACGCGCCCACCACGACGTGCCAGCCGCCGTCCCAGATCCCGGTGCCGGCGTCGGCGGAGAGGGTGTAGGTGCTGCCGTCGGAGACATAGAAGACCAGCCCGCCGTTCGCACCGGTGTAGAGGCCGTAGGACGCGGTCTCGCACGCCAGTGAGCCCTTGGAGGCGAGGTAGCGGAAGGTGCCGCCCGCGGTGCCCCGCACGCGGAGCGCGAGGGTCACTCCGTCCGGCTCGAGCGACGGGGCGTCAGCGACGGTGACGCGCTGCGACCCGGAGAACCGCAGCGCGGCGGGCCTGAAGAAGAACCGTCGGGGCAGCGCGACCCACGCCGGGTCGGCGGCGTCGACGCCGGGGGTCGACCCGAGCTGACCACGGTTGCCGTTGAAGGACAGGTCGTGGGCGACCTGCCCGGAGCCCTCGTCCAGCAGCCAGAGTCCGGCGAGGCCGCCGGCCCTGGCGCTGGCGGGAGGCGCCGCCAGCACCACGCCGAGGATGGCGGTGACGCTCAGCGCGACGAAGGTGGTCAGGATCTTGCGGACTCGGGGCATGGACGCTCCTCGGACGGGGGTGGACGAGACGGGTGGGACCCCGAGAGGGTGGGGGCCAGCCCACCACCCCTCGGGCCGCTGGTGGCTCCCTCACGCACCGGCTCCCACAAATGGGGGACGTCCACATCGGGAACGGGGCCCGGAGAGCGTGTGTGACGGGTGCCTCACGACGCTCGCGCCCCACACCCTGCCGGACCTGCCACCGGCATGGGTATCGTCCGGAGGAGAACACCTGAGTACCGCCCACACCCGCACGCCTGGAGGAAAGCTCATGACCGGTTCCGTGATCGTTGCCGGGGCTCGTACCCCGATCGGCCGCCTCCTGGGCGGGCTCAAGGACCAGTCCGCCGCCGACCTCGGTGGCGTGGCCATCAAGGGTGCGCTGGAGAAGGCCGGCATCGGCGGCGACCAGGTCGACTACGTGATCATGGGTCAGGTGATCCAGGCCGGCACCGGTCAGATCACCGCGCGCCAGGCCGCCGTCAAGGGCGGCATCTCGATGAACGTCCCGTCGATCACCATCAACAAGGTGTGCCTGTCCGGGATCAACGCGATCGCGATGGCCGACCAGCTGATCCGCGCCGGTGAGCACGAGATCGTCGTCGCCGGCGGCATGGAGTCGATGACGCAGGCTCCGCACCTGCTGCCCAAGAGCCGCGAGGGATTCAAGTACGGCGACACCGCGCTCGTCGACTCGATGGCCTACGACGCGCTCCACGACCAGTTCACCGACCAGGCGATGATCAGCCTGACCGACGGCTGCAACGTCGCCGGCGCCGACCTCACCCGTGAGGAGCAGGACGCCTTCGCTGCCCAGTCGCACCAGCGTGCGGCGCTGGCCTGGAAGAACGGCCTGTTCGACGACGAGGTCGTGCCGGTGACGATGTCCACCCGCAAGGGCGACATCACCGTCTCCGAGGACGAAGGCATCCGTGGCGACACCACGGTCGACTCCCTCTCCCGCCTGCGACCGGTGTCGAAGGACGGCACCATCACGGCCGGCTCCGCGTCACAGATCTCCGACGGTGCCTGCGCCGTGGTCGTGATGAGCAAGGCCAAGGCCGAGGAGCTCGGCCTCACCTGGCTCGCTGAGATCGGCGCCTCCGGTCAGGTCGCCGGACCGGACTCCTCCCTCCAGCTGCAGCCGGCCAACGCGATCACCAAGGCCGCCGAGAAGGAGGGCATCGCAGTCTCGGACATCGACCTGTTCGAGCTCAACGAGGCCTTCGCCGCGGTCGGCATCGAGTCCGCGCGCCAGCTCGGCGTCGACCAGGACCGGGTCAACGTCAACGGTGGGGCGATCGCGCTCGGCCACCCGGTGGGCATGTCCGGCGCCCGGATCGTGCTGCACCTGGCCCTCGAGCTGCAGCGCCGCGGCGGTGGCGTGGGAGCTGCCGCCCTCTGCGGCGGTGGCGGCCAGGGCGACGCGCTGATCATCCGCGTTCCCGCCTCCTGACGAGCCGACGGACGGGGCAGTCGTGACGCGGAGGAGCGCCCCGGCTGTCCCCGACCTCGTCGCGCGGGCCCGCCGGGGCGATCCGGCAGCCGTGGCACGCCTGATCACGCTCGTCGAGGACGCCTCTCCGGTCCTGCGCGAGGTGATGTCGGCCCTGCGGGAGCACGCGGGTCGAGCCCACGTGCTGGGCATCACCGGTGCGCCCGGCGTCGGCAAGTCGACCTCGACGAACGTGCTGGTGTCCGCCATGCGGCGCGCTGGCAAGCGGGTCGGGGTGCTCGCCATCGACCCGTCCTCCCCCTTCTCCGGCGGCGCCCTGCTGGGTGACCGGGTGCGGATGGGCGAGCACGCCCTCGACCGGGACGTCTACATCCGCTCCATGGGCGCCCGTGGTCACCTCGGGGGCCTCGCCTGGTCGACCCCGCAGGCCGTCCGGGTGCTCGACGCGGCCGGGTGCGACGTCGTGATCGTCGAGACGGTGGGCGTGGGGCAGAGCGAGGTCGAGGTGGCAGGCCTGGCCGACACCACGCTGGTGCTGCTCGCGCCCGGCATGGGCGACGGCATCCAGGCGGCCAAGGCCGGCATCCTCGAGGTCGGTGACGTGTATGCGGTCAACAAGGCCGACCGGGAGGGAGCCGACCGGACCCGGCGCGAGCTCCGGACGATGCTGGCGATGGGGGAGCGGCGCGAGGGTGCCTGGCGCGCGCCGGTCGTGAAGACGGTGGCCAGCACGGGGGAGGGGATCGATGAGCTCCTCGGCGAGGTCGATCGGCACGCCGCGTGGCTCGACGAGACCGGCGAGCTCGCCCGCCGTCGTACGGTCCGGGCGCGACGCGAGGTCGAGGCGATCGCCCTGTCCGCGCTGCGGGAGCGCTGGGGACAGGCAGGTCGGGGTGCCGACCTCGACGTCCTCGCGGGCCGCGTGGCGGCCGGGGAGGTCGATCCCTACGCCGCGGCCGACGAGCTCCTCGACGCCACCTGAGCGGCGACGGGTCAGGTGGCGCCCGTCAGGAGAGACGCAGGGTGTGACCGGTGATCCGCGAGGCCGCGCTGCTAGCCAGGAACAGGGCCGCATCGGTGACGGCCTCGCGAGCCCGCTGCTTCTCCGTGCGCACGATCGTGGCGCCGCGGCTCACGCCGTCGCCGGACGCACCGTGGAGTCGGGCGTACTGACGCGGGAACTCCGGGCGCGGGTCCTGCAGGACGGAGTTCACCCGCACGCCGAGCCCCGCCCACTTGTCCCCGGCGCGGGCGGTGGACGCGATGACCTCCGCCTGGGCCGCCTGGGGTGTGTGGGAGAGCTCCAGCCACGTGCGGACGGCGCCGGTGTTGACGACGCACCCGCCGCCCAGCGCCGGGCTGTGGCTGAGCTTGATCCGCAGGCGCGTGGTGAGGAAGGTCGGTCCCAGCAGTCCTGAGCGAGCAGCCTCGGCGACGAAGGCCTGCTCGCTCTCGGGCAGGCCGTAGGGCAGGTTGCACGTCGCCGCGAGGACCAGGACGTCGAGGTCACCGAGTCCGCTGACGAGGTGGTCGATCGACGGCTGGCGCGCGAGGTTGACCGACTCGTAGGCGAACGGCGTGAGGTCGGTGTCGTAGAGCGCGCGCAACATCATCGTGCCGGTCACGGTCACCGACGCACCGGACCGGGCGAAGGCCGTCGCGATGGCGTGTCCCTCGCCGCGCGTGCCGCCGACCACGAGCACCTGGTAGCCCGTGAAGTCGTATGACCCCGATGTCATGACGTGGCGCCCCTCCCGTTCGACTCCGCGGGTTGTTCTACCACGCGGTCGCGGTGTTGACACAGGTGAGAGCGTCTCCGGGCGGCACCCGGCGTCCCGGATCAGGACACACTCTCCCCCACCAGCACTTCCTCGTCACGGAGAGGGTCGGCGAGGTCGGGGCGACCCGTGCGCACGGCGGCGAAGGTCCAGAGCTTGTTGAGCACGAAGGACAGCGGCGTGACCAGCGCGATCACCACCAACTGGGACCAGTAGAGGCGGGTCCGCAGGCCGGTCGAGTCGTCGAAGATGCTCGTCGGCAGGCTCACCGGGGAGTGCGGGTGCATCAGCAGGGTGAGCAGGGCCAGGCCCACCACCTGCCCACCGAGACCGACCACGAGGAACGGCCAGTACTCGCTCCACCACCGCGAGGCCCGGCTGCTCTGGAAGGTCCAGGTGCGGTTGAGCTGGAAGTTGGACAGGTTGGCCACGAAGAACGCGATCGTGGAGAAGACGTGGTACCAGCGGAGGTTGAATCCCGTGCCACCCAGGCCGATGACGGCGTCGTCGAAGTGCGGCCCCAGCTTGCGCAGGACGATGAGCGTCAGCATGTTGACGACGACGCCCGAGACACCCACCAACCCGAAGCGGAAGAGGAGTCCGAAGTTCCGTCGGTGGCGGACCAGAAGAGCGGCGCTCCAGGATCCCATGGCCCGAGGCTACCCACCCCCGGACTCCCTCGTGGTGCTCTCCCTAAGATTGGCCCATGACGCAGCAGCCGTTCAGCCGTCCAGGTGCCATCGACCTCTCCGGACTGGGGAAGCCGGCCGCCCCGCCACAGCCGCGGGCGCAGGCGGGCGCGGGATCGTCGTACACCGTGGTGGTGGACGAGCAGAGCTTCCAGGGCCTGCTCGAGCAGTCGACGACGGCGCCGGTGCTGCTGGTGTTCTACTCCCGCTCGCGGATGCCCGAGAGCGGGCAGCTCGCCGACGACCTCGAGACGGTGGTGGGCGAGCACGACGGTCGCTTCCTGCTCGGGCTCGTCGACATCGACGCGGCGCCGCAGATCGCGCAGGCCATGCAGATCCCCTCGATCCCGCTCGTGGTGGCCGTGGTGGACGGCCGGCCGATGCCGCTGATCCAGGACCCGCTGCCCATCGAGGAGCTGCGCACCGCGCTGACCCAGGTGGCCCAGCAGCTCACCACCCAGGGGATCGCTGGTCGCCACCAGCCGCGCTCGAGCGCCACGACGGCCCCCGAGGGGGAGGAGGACGTCGTCGACCCGCGCTACGCGCCGGCCCAGGACGCGCTGGCGGCCGGGGACATGGACGCAGCAGTGGCGGAGTACCAGAAGCTCGTTGACTCCAACCCCGCCGACGTCGAGGCGGCGGGGGGCCTGGCGATCGCCAAGGTCATGCAGCGCACCCAGGGTGTCGACCTCGCCCAGGCCCGGGCCGCGGCGGCCGAGAGGCCCGACGACGTCGACGCCCAGACCATGGTCGCGGACCTCGACATGCTCGGTGGCCACGTCGAGGACGCCTTCACGCGGCTGGTGAACCTCGTGGCTCGCACCGTCGACCCGGACAAGGCGAAGGCGCGCGACCACCTGCTCGGCCTCTTCGCCGCGGTCGGCAACGACGACCCGCGCGTGCTCGCGGGTCGGCGGAGCCTGGCCTCAGCGCTGTTCTAGCACCGACCGCCCGGCCTCGAGCCGGGCCACGGGGACGCGGAAGGGCGAGCACGACACGTAGTCGAGCCCGACCCTGTCGAAGAAGTGCACCGACAGCGGGTCGCCGCCGTGCTCCCCGCACACACCGATCTTGAGGTCGGGCTTGGTCTCACGCCCCTTCGTCGTTCCCATCTCGACCATGCCCCCCACGCCGCGTTGGTCCAGAGACTCGAAGGGTGAGACGTCGAAGATGCCGTGATCGAAGTAGCGGGAGAAGAACGAGGACTCGACGTCGTCACGGGAGAAGCCCCAGGCCATCTGGGTGAGGTCATTGGTGCCGAAGGAGAAGAAGTCCGCCGCCTTGGCGATCCGGTCGGCGAGGAACGCCGCGCGCGGGAGCTCGATCATCGTGCCGATCGCGATGTCGAGCTTCACGTCACGGTCCTGCTCGACCTCCGCGATGACCCTCTCGATGGCGGCGCGGACGATCTCCAGCTCCCGCACGCTGGCGACCAGCGGGACCATGATCTCGGGTCGAGGCGTGCCGTGGACGGCCAGCCGGTCGGCGGCCGCCTCCGCCATCGCCCGGGCCTGCATGAGGAACAGGCCGGGGATCTGGATGCCGAGGCGCACGCCGCGCAGGCCGAGCATCGGGTTCTGCTCGTGGAGCCGGCGGACATGGGTGAGCAGCGTCGCAGCGCGCGGGTCGACCTGGCCGCGTTCCTCGGCGAGCGCGACCTCGACGCTCAGCTCGGTGAGGTCGGGCAGGAACTCGTGCAGCGGGGGGTCGAGCAGCCGGATGGTCACCGGCAGGCCGTCCATCTCCTCGAGGATCTCGGTGAAGTCCTGGCGCTGGAGGGGCAGCAGGGCCGCGAGGGCGGCCTCCACCCCGGCCTCGTCCTCGGCGACGATGAGCTTCTCGACGAGCTCGCGGCGCTCACCGAGGAACATGTGCTCGGTGCGGCACAGCCCGATGCCCTGGGCGCCGAAGCGTCGTGCCCGTGCTGCGTCCTCGGGGGTGTCGGCGTTGGTGCGCACCCGCAGGCGCCGGGCGCCGTCGGCGTGGGCCATGATGCGCGCGACCGCGTGGGCGAGGTCGTCGTCGAGCTTCTCGCCCTCGAAGTGACGGACCACCACCGAGTCGGACACCGGCACGGCACCGGCGAAGACCTCACCGGTGCTGCCGTCGATGGAGATCACGTCACCCTCGCGCACCGTCACCCCGTCGCGGACGCGGAACTCCTTGCCCTTGGTGTCGACGTCGAGCGACTCGGCGCCGCACACACACGTACGCCCCATGCCGCGCGCGACGACGGCGGCGTGCGACGTCTTGCCACCTCGGCTGGTGAGGATGCCCCGGGCGGCGACCATGCCGCGCAGGTCGTCGGGGTTGGTCTCCTTGCGGACGAGGATGACGTCGTCGCCCTGCGCCGCCCACTGCACCGCCGTGTCGGAGTCGAAGACCGCCTTGCCCACCGCCGCCCCAGGGGAGGCGTTCATCCCCTGGGCGAGCAGGGTGCGCTCGGCCGAGCCGTCGAAGCGCGGGAACATCAGCAGGGCGAGCTGCTCCCCGGTGACGCGCAGGACCGCCTCGTCCATCTGGATCAGTCCCTCGTCGACCATGTGGATGGCGATGCGGAACGCGGCCTCGGGGGTGCGCTTGCCGACGCGCGTCTGGAGCATCCAGAGCTTGCCGCGCTCGACGGTGAACTCGATGTCGCACATGTCGCGGTAGTGGTTCTCCAGGCGGGTCATGATGCCCATCAGGTCGTCGTACGACGACCGGTCGATCTCGGACATGTCCGCGAGCGAGACCGTGTTGCGGATGCCGGCGACGACGTCCTCCCCCTGGGCGTTCTGCAGGTAGTCGCCGTAGACGCCCTGTTCGCCGCTGGCCGGGTCGCGGGTGAAGGCCACGCCGGAGCCGGAGTCCATGCCGAAGTTGCCGAAGACCATCGTCTGGACGTTGACCGCCGTGCCGAGGTCCTCGGGGATCCGCTCCTGGCGGCGGTAGAGGCGAGCGCGGTCGGTGTTCCAGGAGTCGAAGACCGCCCGGATGGCGAGGTCGAGCTGCTCGCGCGGCTCCTGCGGGAAGTCGCGCCCGGTCTGGTCCTTGATGATGGACTTGAACTTCTCGACGAGCTCGCGCAGGTCGTCGGCGTCGAGGTCGAGGTCGGACTCGGTGCCCTTGGCGTGCTTCGCCTGGTCCAGCGCGTCGGAGAAGTGCTCGGAGTCGACGTGGAGGACTGTGCCGCCGAACATCTGCAGCAGGCGACGGTAGGAGTCGAGAGCGAACCGTTCGTCCTGGCTGCGCGCCGCGAGGCCGCCCACCGAGGTGTCGTTGAGGCCGACGTTGAGGACGGTCTCCATCATCCCGGGCATCGAGAACTTGCCGCCCGAGCGCACCGAGACCAGCAGTGGGTCCTCGGCGTCGCCGAGCCTTTTGTCCATGGTCTTCTCGAGGGTCGCGAGGTGCTCGGTGACCTCCTCGGCCAGGCCCTCGGGATCCCCGCCCTGGGCGAGGTAGGCCCGGCACGTGTCGGTGGAGATCGTGAAACCCGGTGGGACGGGCAGGCCGAGCGTGGTCATCTCGGCGAGGTTGGCCCCCTTTCCGCCCAAGAGATCCTTCTGGTCCTTGTTGCCCTGTGAGAATTCGTAGACCCAAGCCATGCCAGCATCCTGCCTCAGCGACCGGACTCCGTATATGGCTGTTGTCCCCCGACCGCCTCGCGGACCCGCCTGGCGGTGAAGTCCGCAGCGAGCTCGTCGACCTCCGCGAGGGTGCAGAACCGCACCTCACGGATCTCACGTTCCTGCTTGACCACCTCGTCGAGAGTCGCCGTGGGACGGGTGCCACCGTCGAAGACCAGGCACACGGCGTCGTCCCAGCCGCCCCAGGCGGGAAGCCAGTCGGTCAGCAGGAGGTCGCCGGGCTCGATCCTCAGGCCGAGCTCCTCCTCGACCTCGCGCTGCACCGCCAGGCGGGGGGACTCGCCGACCTCGACCACGCCGCCGGGCAGGTCCCAGTCGCGCTTGTAGGTCAGCTGGCACAGCAGCACCCGGCCCTCGGGGTCGCGGACCAGCATCTGGGAGATGGCTCGCTTGCGCGGGAGGAAGGAGTTGAGCAGCGACCTGAACGACTCGGGGTCGGTCAGGGGCGGGTCGGTCGACAGCCGTGAGAGGACGACGTACGCGGTGGCCTCGGGGCGCTCGCCCATCCCGGCCACGACGCGCTGCAGGCCTTCGCGACGGAGCCCGGCGCGAGTGGCCACCCGCAGCGATCGGGCGTTGTCCGGGTCGACGCGCGCCTCGACGCGCTTCACGCCGAGCCCACCTTGTCCCTCCTCGGCGAGGGCCCAGTCGGCCAGCGCTCGCACCGAGCGGGCCGCGAACCCGTGACCGCGGTGACCGGCGTACAAGGTCCACCGCAGGCTCGCGCCAGCCGTCCCCTCACGGGTCAGCTCGACGCTGCCCACGAGTCGACCGTCGTGCTCGATGACGAACGACGCCTCCTCGCCTGCCGCGTAGCGCTCGCGCCAGCGGGTGATCGAGGCCAGGTGTCGCTCCTCGGTGACATCGCCGGGCTCCCAGCCGAACCACAGGGCCATCTCGTCGTCGTGACCCGCGACCGCTTCAGCCACGTCGTCGTCCCTCCACGGCCGGAGCGTGACCACCCCATCGGTCAGGGTCGGTTGTTCGAGAGGCACGTCCTCACCCTAACGACCGCCTCGCGGTGCACCATGAAGGCAGTTGGCGTCGGCGGGCAGCAGCTCCACGCCCGGTGCCCGTGATCTGACCCGCGAACTGCCTGCACGGTGCGTTCAGGGGACGACGTCGAAGCGGGCCATCATCCCGTGGTCCTCGTGGTCGAGCATGTGGCAGTGGATCATGAACGGCCCGGTGTAGTCGGTGAAGCGGGCTGCCACCTCGACCACCTCACCGGGTTCGAGGCGCCAGGTGTCCTCGAGGCCTCGCTCCCACGGTGGGGGCCGCTTGCCGTCGCGCAGGAGGGTGCGCCACTGCTCGGCGTGGATGTGGACGTAGTGGGTGACGTCGCTTGCGTTGCGGAAGCGCCAGCGCTCCACGGTGTCGAGCCGGGCCCGGTGGTCGACCCGCTCGGGGTCGAAGGCCTTGCCGTTGATCGACCAGTTGCTGCCGTGCTGGGTTCCCGAGCCCTGGTGTCTGCCGCTGAGTCCGAACGTCCACGTCTTCGCCACCTTCGCCGGGACGGGGGAGACGAGGGTGGGGGAGGGCAGACGTGACGGCAGCCGCGAGGGGTCGGGTGCCCGGTCGCCGACCCGGAACTCCATGACGGCGCTCTCGCGGGCATCGTCCCCGCTGCTGCCGGGCGCGGCGGGCACCGACTCGAGCACCACCCGCTGACCGCTCGCGCCGCCGAAGTCGACGATCACGTCGGCACGCTGGGCCGGGCCGAGGAGGACGCCCGTGCGGACGACGGCCTGCGGGAGCAGTCCGCTCCCCGTGCCGATCTGGAGGAACGGGCGTCCGTCGGAGAGCGTCAGGTTGTAGCTGGAGAACGATGAGGAGTTGAGCAGCCGCAGGCGATGGCGAGTGGCCGTGACGTCGAGGTACGGCGCGTATCGACCGTTGACCAGCACGGTGTCGCCCACCGTGGCGTCGTTCGGCGGTGCCTTCGGGCCGACCCACGCCATCTGCCCGTGGTGACCCACCATCCGGGGTCCGTCGGTGAACGGGTCGGTGAGCTGGTTGTCGGCGCGGAAGGAGCGCTCCGAGATCATCAGGGGGATGTCGCGGGCCCCCGTCGGCAACCGCAGCCCGGGGGTGGGTGGATCGGTGACGATGAACATGCCCTGCAGCCCGCGCCAGTTGTTGCGCGCGGTCCGATCCATCCGGTGGTCGTGGTACCAGAAGAAGCTGCCGGGCTCCGCGCGGCCGTCGACGGTCAGCGGGTAGTCGTAGGTGCGGCTGGAGCCCGGCCGGATCAGGTGCGTCGTGGGCTGCCCGTCGTCCGCTGACGCGTGGTGGTCGCCGTGCAGGTGCGTGGACATCGATCCGGCACCCCGGGGCAGCCGGTTGACGATCGTGACCCGGGTCCCGAGGCCGCCGCGGCGTCGGATCGTCGGTCCGGGGTAGGTGCCGTCGTAGGTCCACATCGACGTCCGCGGGCCGTGGGGCAGGGTGCGGACCAGGCCGCGGCGCATGACCAGCCGGATCTCGGCCCCGTTGCGGGTGGGCGGCACCACCAGCGGCTGCTCGAAGGCCGGCCGCTCGGGCTCGACCCCGCCACCCGCACCCTCGACGGTGAGGACGCCTCGCATGCCGGGGTGGAACTTGCAGTAGAAGCGCCACTCGCCGGCCGCCAACGCCTCCACGCCGGGGACCGTCGCGGTCGTGCCCGCCCGGACCCGGACGTCGAAGACGGGCAGGCCGTCGGCGCCCTTGTCCACCGACGTGACGGTGTGGTCCATCGAGTCGAGGTTGACCACGGTCACGACGCCTCCACCACCGGAGACGTCACGTCGGACGGCGTGAAGCCCTGCGCGCGCCGCCCTGCTCGATCACGATCGTGGCGTTGCGGACGGGCTCGGCATGGGCGCGGCTCGCCTCGGGCGCCGGCCCCACGTCGTAGGCCACCAGCGCCAGCGCGCCCATGAGCACGGCAGCCACCGCCACCGTCCACCTGCGCTGCGACCCCCGCATCCGACCGAGTCTGCCCAGTCGACCCGGTCGCTGGCATCTCCTATTTCGGGGTGGTCTGGACCTCCACACAATTGCCGATGACGCGGACGCGAACCGAGCCTTTACTGGACTGCTGTGCCGACGGAGGTCGGTGCAGCGCGACCAAGAAGGGTTGGGTCACTCATGCACATGCTGAAGAGATGGCGCAAGGTCGTGGCAGTGGTCAGCGCAACAGCGCTCGTCTGCTCGCCGGTCCTGCTGGTGCCGACGGGGGCGACCGCCTCCGATGCGACCACCACGTCACGCGCGCGGATGCCACACGTCTCCGCCACGCTGACCAAGAAGGCGATCAAGCTCACCGGAGCCGAGGGCCTGCGGGCCGGTCCGGTGAGACTGAGCGTCACGGGCAAGGGCATCGTGGAGTTCGCGATGTTCACCCGCGGCTACGACGCCGCGGACTTCGCCGCCGACGTCAACAAGTTCGGCGCCAAGAACGACATCAAGGCCCTGAAGCGGGCCTTGGCGCACACGCAGATCCTCGGAGGGTTCGCGGGCGGTGGGTCGGGGACGATCGTGCTCCCGAGGGCCGGCTCCTACACGCCGTTCTCACTCGGCCAGCGAGGGATCGTGCTCGGTGACGCGATCCAGGTCCGTGGTCCGGCCCGGAGGTCATCGTTGCCGAGGTCCGACGGCACCATCATCGCCAAGAACGGTCCCGCGTGGGGAGGCGCCTCACACCTCCCGACCAAGGGCAGCTTCCGCCTCAAGAACCGGGGCAACACGGGCGTTCCGCACTTCGTGATCCTGCAACAGGTCGCCGAGGGCACCACCAACGACCAGGTGCTGGAGGCGCTGCAGAGCGAGGAGGAGGGTCCCGGACCCGTCGTGGGTGCTGCCGGCGTCGATGGAGACCGGCTCGGTCAGTCCCGGACGGAGCATGACGGTCGACTACGACCTGCCCGCAGGTCAGTACGTCGTCATGTGCTTCTTCCCCGACCCCAAGATGGGAGGCATGCCGCACGCCCTGATGGGGATGCTGGAGGATGATCCACCTGATGTAGGTGCCGGTCCTGGCCCCGGGGGTTCGTGCCCCCGGGGACCAGGAGAGGGCTCAGCTCCCGGCGCGGAACCACAGCGTCGCGAGCGGCGGCACCACGATGTCGGCGTACGCCGGCTGGCCGTGGTGGTCTCCGGCGACGGCCGTGATCGACCCGAGGTTCCCCACGCCGGAGCCGGCGTAGGCCTCGGCGTCGGTGTTGAGCACCTCGGTCCAGGTGCCGGCGGAGGGGAGCCCGAGGCGGAAGCCCTCGTGCGGGTGACCAGCGAAGTTGGAGACACACACCAGGTCCGGGTGGCCGGGCGAGCGGCGCACGAACGAGAAGGTGTTGCGGCCGGCGTCGTTGGCGTCGATCCACGCGAACCCGGCCGGGTCGTTGTCCCGGCCCCAGAGGGCGCCGCTGGCGGCGTAGGTGGCGTTCATGTCGCGCACCATCGCGTGCACGCCCGAGTGCTCGGGGTGCTCGAGGAGCCACCAGTCGAGCTCGCGGCTCTCGGCCCACTCCGACTCCTGGCCGAACTCGCAGCCCATGAAGAGCAGCTGCTTGCCCGGGTGGGCCCACATGAGCCCGAGGTAGGCGCGCAGGTTGGCCAGCTGCTGCCAACGGTCCCCGGGCATCTTCCGCAGGAGTGACCCCTTGCCGTGGACGACCTCGTCGTGGCTGATCGGCAGGACGTAGTTCTCCGCGAACGCGTAGACCAGCGAGAAGGTCATCTCCCCGTGGTGGTGGCTGCGGTAGAGCGGGTCCTTGGAGACGTAGTCGAGGGAGTCGTGCATCCAGCCCATGTTCCACTTGAAGCCGAATCCCAGGCCGCCGCCGCTCGTCGGGCCCGTCACACCCGGCCAGGCGGTCGACTCCTCGGCGATCGTGACGATGCCCGGCACCCGCTTGTAGACGGTGGCGTTCATCTCCTGGAGGAACTGCACGGCCTCCAGGTTCTCCCGGCCGCCGTGGACGTTGGGCGACCACTCGCCGTGCTCGCGGGCGTAGTCGAGGTAGATCATCGAGGCCACGCCGTCCACCCGCAGTCCGTCGGCGTGGTACTCCTCGAGCCAGTAGACCGCGTTGGCGTAGAGGAAGTTGCGGACCTCGTGCCGACCGAAGTTGAAGATGTGGGAGCCCCACTCCTTGTGCCACCCGCGCTGCGGGTTGGGGTCCTCGTAGAGCGCCGTGCCGTCGAAGCGCGCCAGCGCCCACTCGTCGGTGGCGAAGTGGCCGGGCACCCAGTCGAGGATCACGCCCACGCCGGCCTGGTGCAGCCGGTCGATCAGGCGCTTGAGCCCGTCGGGGTCACCGAAGCGCGCGTCGGGCGCGAAGTAGGACGTCACGTGGTAGCCCCACGATCCGCCGAAGGGGTGCTGCATCACCGGCATGAACTCCACGTGCGTGAAGCCGAGGTCCGAGACGTACGGCACGAGGGCGTCCGCGATCTCGTCCCAGGAGTAGAGCTCGCCCGAGTAGTGCTTGCGCCACGAGGCGAGGTGCACCTCGTAGGTCGACATCGCCTCGTCGACGGGGTGGCTGGTGCGGCGGGCCTCCAGCCAGGCGTCGTCACCCCACTGGTGCTCGGAGCGCCACACGCGAGAGGCCGAGCTCGGTGGCTTCTCGGCGTACTGGGCGAGCGGGTCGGCGCGGTCGGCCCACTGCCCGTCGGCGCCGCGGAGGCGGTACTTGTACTGGGAGCCGACGCCGGCGCCCTTGACGTGGACGTGCCAGACACCGGAGTCGGCGAGCCGGGTCATCGGGTGTGCGGAGCCGTCCCAGCCGGCCCACTCGCCGGCGACCTGGACCTCCTGGGCGTTCGGGGCCCAGACCCGGAAGGACGTGCCGGAGTCGGTCACCTGGGCGCCGAGCACCGTCCACAGCTCTTCGTGGCGGCCCTCCCCGATCAGGTGCAGGTCGAGCTCGCCGGGTGCCTGCGTGTCGGTCTTGTCGCTCATGTGCTCTCTCCCAATGCTGCCAGCGGGATGGACAACCACCCTGGACGGTTGCGTGCTTCGTAGACCGCCTCGTAGACGACCTTGTCGGCGAGGTAGGCGTCGAGCAGGGTGTGGGCCGTGCTGCCCAGGCCCTCCCCGCGCTGTGTGGCGTAGGCGTCGAGGAAGGCGGCGCGGTTGCGGGCCGCCCACTCCGAGGCCCGGTAGGCGAGCTGGTCGGCCTCGGGGCCGAGGCCGAAGCCGACCCCGGTCATGGCCACGACGCGCGGCGCGTAGTCGAACGACCGGATCATGCCGGCGACGTCGCGCCACACCGAGTCGGGCTGGAGCCTGACGGAGAGGGGCTTGGCGGGCTCGCCCTCGAAGTCGACGATCTTCCAGCCCCTGGCCGTGCGCAGGGTCTGGCCCAGGTGGAGGTCGCCGTGGACCTGCTGGACCTCGACCGCCTCGAGGTCACGGAGCCGTGCGAACCTCGCCCGCAGCATCTCCTCGTGCGCGGCGAGGGCGGGGACGACGTCGAGGGCGGCGTCGAGCCGTCCCTCCATCGCCGAGGCCAGGGCGTCGAGCGCCGCGCCGTCGCGCCGCTCGACGGGGAAGTGCTCGGCCAGGTCGGCGTGCACCTCGGCGAGGGCGACGCCGAGCCGGGCGGCCTCGCCGGCGAAGTCGCCGCCCACCTCGTCGGCGTGCAGGTCGGCCTCGGCGAACAGGTTGCGCACGCTGGCCAGGGCCAGGTCCCAGCCGTCGCTGGCCGTGCGGAGGAACTGCTGGAGCATGGCCAGCTGGATGGTGGTGTCGGTCTCCTCGTCGACGAGGTCCAGCCAGCCGTAGAGCGCGGCGACGTGCGTGGATCCGGCCTCGGTGAGGACCTGGTGGATCGCGATGTCGGGGTTCACGCCGGGGGTGACCTTGCGGAACACCTTCATCAGCGAGTCCTCGCCGAAGGCGACCGAGGAGTTGGACTGCTCGCCGGAGAAGAGCGTCGAGTGGGCCTCGAGGTCCAGGTCGTGCCCCGGGACGCGATGGAAGGCCAGCAGCCCGCGGTCGGTGCTCGAGCCGGGAGCCGCGAAGGCCGCCAGCCAGAGCGCCATCGACACCCGGTCGTGGAGTGCGTCGTAGACGAACGCGTGGCCGAACTCCTCGTCGTGCCACTCGCCGACCAGGGCGTGCTCGATGCGGTCCTGCGGCTCGGCGTAGAACGCCAGCGGCAGCTGGTAGAGGTCCGTCTCGTCGGCGTACGAGACCTCGGCGAGCTCGATCGCCACCCGCAGGCCGTCGGGCGCCCCGGGCAGCTGGCCGACCCGTCGCACGCCGACGAGCTCCCAGTCACGGCCCTTGCCCCCGAACCAGCGGGCCTCGCCGATCCAGTTCCTGATCGCCTCACTCATGGCCGGCCCCCGCGCCCGTGGGGTCGGTGAGCCTGAGCCACAGGAAGCCGTAGCCGCCCAGCGTGAGGAGGTAGGGCAGCTCGCCGATGGCCGGGAACGGCACCCCGCCGAGCAGCTCGACCGGGACCATGCCCTCCCAGTGCCGCAGGTCCAGCTCCACGGGCTGGGGGAACCGGGACAGGTTGTTGACGCAGAGGATCACGTCCCGCTCCGCCGTCGCTCCCGAGCCGGTCGACGGGTCGTGCTCGCGGATGTAGGACAGCACGCTCGGGTTGGAGCCGCCGAGGTCGACGAAGTCGCCGAGACCGAACGCCGGGTGCCGGCGGCGGGCGTGCACGAGCCGCCGGGTCCAGTGCAGCAGCGAGGAGGTGTTCTCCAGCTGGGCCTCGACGTTGACCGACTGGTAGCCGTAGACCGGGTCCTGGATCGCGGGCAGGTGGAGCTTGCCGGGCGTGGCCGAGGAGAAACCGGCATTGCGGTCAGGGGTCCACTGCATCGGCGTACGCACACCGTCGCGGTCGCCGAGCCAGATGTTGTCGCCC
Organism: uncultured Actinomycetota bacterium; assembly: GCA_963726515.1. Classification (GTDB taxonomy): domain Bacteria; phylum Actinomycetota; class Actinomycetes; order Propionibacteriales; family Nocardioidaceae; genus Nocardioides. The sequence continues at coordinate 192,525 of CAVSCW010000015.1, read as the reverse complement.
ATCCCGATCTCGTCGCCGTAGTAGAGGACGGGCGAGCCGGGCAGCGAGAGCAGGAGCGCGGTGAAGAGCTCCATCCGGTTGACGTCGTTGTCGAGCAGGGGAGCGAGCCGCCGTCGGATGCCGATGTTGGCCTTCATCCGCGGGTCGTGGGCGTACTCGGACCACATGTAGTCGCGGTCGTCGTCGGTCACCATCTCGAGGGTGAGCTCGTCGTGGTTGCGCAAGAAGATGCCCCACTGGCAGCCGTCGGGGATGGCGGGCGTCTGCTCGAGGATCTCCGAGATCGGGAATCGCGACTCGCGGCGCACGGCCATGAAGATGCGGGGCATGACCGGGAAGTGGAAGGCCATGTGGCACTCGGTGCCGATCCAGCGGCCGTCCTCGGTCTTCTCGGGCCCGAAGTACTCCACCACGTCGGCGGGCCACTGGTTGGCCTCGCACAGCAGGACGCGGCCGGGGTAGTGCTCGTCGACGAACCTGCGGCACTTCTTGAGGAAGTCGTGCGTCTCCGGGAGGTTCTCGCCGTTGGTGCCGGGGCGCTCGTAGAGGTAGGGCACCGCGTCGAGGCGGAAGCCGTCGAGGCCCATGTCGAGCCAGAACGCCATCGCGTCCATCATCGCCTCGTGGACCGCGGGGTTGTCGAAGTTGAGGTCGGGCTGGTGGTGGAAGAAGCGGTGCCAGAAGTACTGCTGCCGCACCGGGTCCCACGTCCAGTTGGACGGCTCGGTGTCGACGAAGATCACCCGGGCGTCCTGGTAGAGGTCGTCGGTGTCGGACCACACGTAGAAGTCGCCGTACGGCCCCTCCGGGTCGCTGCGGCTGGCCTGGAACCACGGGTGGGCGTCACTCGTGTGGTTCATGACGAAGTCGATGATCACCCGGATGCCGCGCTGGTGGCAGGCGTCGAGGAACTCGTGGAAGTCCTCGACAGTGCCGCACTCGGGGAGGATGTTGTTGTAGTCGGCGACGTCGTAGCCGCCGTCGCGCAGTGGGGACGTGAAGAACGGCGGGACCCACAGGCAGTCCACGCCGAGCCACTCCAGGTAGTCCAGCTTCTCGATCAGCCCCCTGAAGTCGCCCGTGCCGTCGCCGTTGGAGTCGCGGAAGGACCGGACCAGCACCTCGTAGAACACCGCCGTGCGGAACCAGTCCGGCTCCGCGTTCAGCACCGCGGTCGCCGCCCCGGCGTCCGTCGGCATGGGGTGGTCGGTCAACGTGTCCTCCTGACACTGATGATGTGGGCGGGTTCGTGACCGGGGTCGAGCCGTACGTAGTTGTGCTGGCTCCAGCTCCAGTCGGCACCGGTGATCTCGTCGTGCGCGACGAACGAGTCGTGCCAGTCCAGGCCGAGCGCCGGCATGTCGAGGTGCAGCATGGTCTCGCGGGTGCCGTGCGGGTCGAGGTTGATGATGCTGATCACCACGTCCTCGTTTCCGTCGGGGAGGGTGTGCCGCTTGCTGAAGACCAGCACGTGGTCGTCGTCGCTGTGGTGGATCGAGACGTTGCGCAGCAGCTGGAGCGCCGGGTGCGCGCGACGGATCTCGTTGAGCCGGGTGAGGTAGGGCGCGAGGGTGCGTCCCTCGGCGTCGGCCTTCTCCCAGTCCCGGACCCGGATCTGGTACTTCTCCGAGTCGAGGTACTCCTCCGAGCCCGGCTTCACCGCGACGTGCTCGAACAGCTCGTAGCCGGCGTACACGCCCCAGCTCGGCGATCCGGTGGCCGCCAGGGCGGCGCGCACCTTGAACGCCGCCGGGCCGCCGTACTGCAGGTAGGCGTGGAGGATGTCGGGGGTGTTGACGAAGAAGTTGGGCCGCATCAGGTGGTCGGACGCGGAGGAGACCTCGACGAGGTAGTCCTCGATCTCGCGCTTGCCGGTGCGCCACGTGAAGTACGTGTAGCTCTGGTGGTAGCCGATGGCGCCGAGCCCGTGCATCATCGCCGGCTTGGTGAACGCCTCCGACAAGAAGAGCACGTCCGGGTCCGTACGCCGGACCTCCGCCAGCAGCCACTCCCAGAAGGCCAGCGGCTTGGTGTGCGGGTTGTCGACGCGGAAGATCCGCACGCCGTGCGACATCCAGAGCTTGACGATCCGCAGGACCTCGCGGCAGAGGCCCGCGGGATCGTTGTCGAAGTTGATCGGATAGATGTCCTGGTACTTCTTCGGCGGGTTCTCGGCGTAGGCGATCGTGCCGTCGGCCCGGGTGGTGAAGAACTGCGGGTGGCTGGTGACCCACGGGTGGTCCGGAGCCGCCTGCAGCGCGAGGTCGAGCGCGATCTCCAGGCCGAGCTCGCCGGCTCGCGCCACGAAGGCGTCGAAGTCGGCGAAGGTGCCGAGCTCGGGGTGGATGGCGTCGTGGCCGCCGTCCTTGCTGCCGATGGCCCAGGGCGAGCCGGGGTCCTCCGGGCCGGGGGTGAGGGTGTTGTTGGGCCCCTTGCGGTTGACCTCCCCGATCGGGTGGATCGGGGGGAGGTAGAGCACGTCGAAGCCCATCTCCGCGACGCGGTCGAGGCGCTCCATGGCCGTGCGGAACGTGCCGGTGGTGACCTTGCCGGTCTTCGCGTTGCGGGTGGCGCCCTCGGAGCGCGGGAAGAACTCGTACCAGCTGCCGAAGAGCGCGCGGGTGCGGTCGGCCCGGAAGCGGTAGGGCCCGCTCACCGATGTCATCTCCCGCTGCGGGTGCGCGAGCAGCACCGCGTTGAGGTCGGGGTCCTGCAGTGCCGCCAGACGCGCCCCGACCGGGCGTGAGCTGTCGTCGGCAGCACCGATCGCCGAGGACACCAGCTTCGCCGACTGCGGGTCGAGCCCGTCAGCGGCGACCCGCTCGAGCAGCAGCCGGGCCTCGGTGAACATCAGCTCGACGTCGACGCCCGCGGGGATCTTGATCCCACCGTCGTGCTGCCAGGTCGCGATCGGGTCGGACCAGGAGTGGACCTCGAAGGTCCACTCGCCCTCCACGTCCGGGGTGACGTGGGCGAGGTAGATGTTGGGCTGGTCGCCCGCCAGGCGCATCCGCACCGGGTCGCGGCGATGGCCCTGCGGGTCGATCGCGACGACTTCCGCCGCGAGCTGGTCGTGCCCCTCCCGGAAGACGGTCGCCCGGACCGGCATCGGCTCGCCGACCGTCGCCTTGGCCGAGAGTCGACCGAGGTCGACTACGGGAGAAACGTCCATCACGGGTATACGTCCGACCATGGCCCCACACTTGCGAAGGTTGGGTCACGGGCGCAACCCAGGGGTCCTGCCGTCTCACCCCTTTGACGCGGGGTTGGATCGTTCCAAGAAATGGCCTAGCGTGCTGGTCCGTGCGAGCGTTCAGACGATTCACCGTCCGCCCTGTCCTTCCTGAGCCCCTGGGAGCCCTGGCCGTCCTGGCCGGCAACCTGAGGTGGTCCTGGCATCCGCCGACGCAGGACGTGTTCTCCAGCATCGACCCCCAGGTGTGGCGTGACATGGCCGGGGATCCCGTCCGGTTCCTCGGCGCCGTGGGCCGCGAGCGGCTCGCTGCGCTCGTCGACGACGCCGACTTCCGGGTCCGGCTCGACGCCGCACACGACGACCTCCAGCGCTACCTCTCCGAGGACCGCTGGTATGCCAGGAAGGCCGGCGACGACGCGCCGCGCTCGATCGCCTACTTCTCGCCCGAGTACGGCATCACGTCGGTGCTGCCGCAGTACTCCGGCGGTCTCGGCATCCTCGCCGGGGACCACCTCAAGGCGTCGTCCGACCTCGGCATCCCGCTGATCGGTGTCGGCCTGCTCTACCGCCACGGCTACTTCAAGCAGGCGCTGGACCGCGACGGCTGGCAGCAGGAGAGCTATCCGGTCCTCGACCCCGACGAGCTTCCGCTGACCCAGCTCCGCGAGGCCGACGGCAGCCGTGCCACGGTCTCGATCGCGCTGCCCGACGGCCCGGACCTCGTGGCGCGCATCCTCGTCGCGCACGTCGGCCGCGTGCCGCTGCTCCTGCTGGACTCCGACATCGAGGAGAACAGCGCCCATTACCGCGACGTCACCGACCGCCTCTACGGCGGCAACTCCGAGCACCGGCTGCGCCAGGAGCTGCTGCTCGGCGTGGGCGGCGTACGCGCCCTCCGCGTCTGGTCGCGCATCACCGGCGACCCGGCACCGGAGGTCTTCCACACCAACGAGGGCCACGCCGGCTTCCTCGGCATCGAGCGGATCCGTGAGCTCACGGTGGGTGAGGACGGGCCGAAGCTCGACTTCGACACCGCCCTCGAGGTCTCCCGCGCCGGCACGGTCTTCACGACGCACACGCCCGTCCCGGCGGGCATCGACCGGTTCCCGCGCGAGCTGGTCTCGCAGTACTTCGGCGGCAACTCCCCGACCCCGGGCGTGCCCGTGGACCGGGTGCTCTCGCTCGGGGCCGAGGACTACGCCGGCGGCGACGCCGGTGTCTTCAACATGGCCGTCATGGGGTTCCGGCTGGCGCAGCGCGCCAACGGCGTCTCCCAGCTGCACGGCCACGTCTCCCGCGGCATGTTCAACGGCCTCTGGCCGGCCTTCGACGAGGCCGAGGTGCCGATCACGTCGATCACCAACGGCGTCCACGGCCCGAGCTGGATCGCCCGCGAGGTCATCGAGCTCGCGGCCAGCCGCGGCGCCGACATCGACAGTGACGACACCGACGCGCTGTGGCCGCTGGTGGACCAGTTCGGCGACCGCGAGATCTGGGACCTCAAGCGCGTCCTGCGGACCCGGTTCATCGAGGACGCACGCGACCGGATGCGGCGCTCCGCCGCGAAGCGCGGCTTCGCCCCCGCGGAGCGGACGTGGATCGACAGCGCCCTCGACCCGGACGTGCTGACCATCGGATTCGCTCGTCGGGTGCCGACCTACAAGCGGCTCACCCTGATGCTGCGCGACCCCGACCGGCTCAAGAAGCTGCTGCTCGACCCGGAGCGTCCGATCCAGCTCGTCATCGCCGGCAAGGCACACCCGGCCGACGAGACCGGCAAGCGACTCATCCAGGAGATGGTGCGCTTCGCCGACGACCCGGAGATCCGGCACCGGATCGCGTTCCTGCCCAACTACGACATCGCCATGGCGCAGCCGCTCTACCCCGGGTGCGACGTGTGGCTCAACAACCCGCTGCGCCCCTATGAGGCGTGCGGCACGTCGGGCATGAAGGCTGCGCTCAACGGTGGCCTGAACCTCTCGATCCTCGACGGGTGGTGGGACGAGTGGTACGACGGCAACAACGGCTGGGCGATCCCGTCCGCCGACGGCATCGACGACGCCGACCGCCGCGACGACCTCGAGGCGAACGCGCTCTACGACCTCATCGAGACCGACGTCGTGCCGCGCTTCTACGAGACCAACGACGAGGGTGTCCCGCCGCGCTGGCTGGAGATGGTGCGCCACACGCTCAAGTCCCTCGGCCCGAAGGTGCTCGCCACCCGTCAGGTGCGTGACTACGTCCGCGAGCTGTACGCCCCGGCGGCGCACACCGCGCGCTCGCTCAACTCCGACTTCGCCGGAGCGCGGGCACTGGCGGAGTGGAAGCAGTCGATCCGCTCCGCGTGGCCGGGCGTCCGGGTCGAGCACATCGACTCCGAGGGGGTCGGCGACCAGGCCGTGGTCGGCTCCACGATCAACGTCCGCGCGTGGGTGGCCCTGGGCGCGCTCTCCGCCGACGACGTCGAGGTCCAGGTCGTGCACGGCCGGATCGGCTCGGACGACGAGCTGACCGCCACCTCGGTCATGCCGATGCTGGTGGGGGAGTCCTACGACGGCAACCGCCACCGCTTCGACGCCGCGGTCTCGCTCGAGGTCTCCGGGCCCTTCGGCTACACCGTGCGGGTGGTGCCGCGCAACGAGGCGCTGGCGTCGGTGGCGGAGCTGGGACTGGTCGCCGAGCCGTCCTGAGTCACCGGTCGGGCAGGACGTCCTTGACGGCGTCGACCATCCTGGCCAGGGGTGGCCGGGCGTCGCCGCCGTCGGCCCAGGCAGGATCCTGGGGCAGTGGCCCCATCGGATCGGCCGCCTCTGGATCGGACAGGGCAGGGGCCAGCGCCCGGCGCAACGCCTCGTCCAGTCCCACCAGCTGGTGCCCAGCGGGCAGCAGCTCTGACCGGAAGTCCTCGTCTGCGGCCACCATGTCGTGGCGCAGGCTCTCGACCAGGGCTTCGACGGTCGGTCGGGGCACGTCGGTGAGGCTGCCGACGAGGGTGCCCACGAGCGCCGTGGGCAGGAGCGGAACGTCGACCTGGGGACGGGTGAGCCCTGCCAGGGAGGTGTAGGCCTCGAGCAGTGCGGCGTAGCGGATCCGGTCCGTGCCACCCACATCGAAGTGGCGCGAGTCGCCGGCGTAGTCGAGGGCGCCCACCAGCGCCTCCAGCGCGTCGACCACCGCGATCGGCTGGACCATGGAGTCCATCCAGGTCGGCACGGTGTGGACGGGCATCCGCTCGCTGACCTGGCGGATGATCTCGAACGAGGTGGACCCGCTGCCGAGGAGAACGGCGGCGCGCAGGGCGACCACGATGGCAGGACTGCCGGTCAGGATCTCCTCGACCTCGAGGCGCGACCTGATGTGCTCGGAGAGCTCCTCCGCCTCGACGTCCGGCACGACGCCGGAGAGGTAGACGATCCGCTCGACCCCATGGGCACGTACGGCGTCTGCGAGGTGGGTGGCTGCGAGGCGATCGGTCTCCGCGAAGTCGTCGCCGCCCATGCCGTGGATCAGGTAGTAGACCGCGTCCATGCCCTCGCAGGCGGCAGCGACCTGGCCGGCGTCGAGCGCATCCATGACCACGGTCTCCACCCGGTCGCCCCACCAGGGCTGGTCGCGGTCCGGGTCGGACGTGGTCGTGCGCACGACGTGTCCGCGCTCGAGGAGCAGCGGCACCAGCCGGCCACCGACATAGCCCGTCGCGCCTGTCACCAGGATCTTCAACTCGTCCTCAGTTTCTGTGTCCCGCCCCGTGGCGGCGTCGCCCGCGGAACTGTATCTCCGCTGTCGCAGGAGGACCGACGGTGGATGTCTCCCACTGGTCAGCGCAGCACGAGCGCGAGCCCGACCGCCGTCGGCACGACCCCCAGCAGCAGCCAGGGGGAGAGCACCGCCTTGGCGTGGATGCCGCGCCCCGTCGCGACGGCGATGGCGCCGAAGATGCCGGCAGCCCGAGAGTGCGGGCGATCTGCGACCTGCTGGCTCCCGTGGCCCACCCACGCCTGGACGCCGAGGCCGACGTCACCGGCCCACGTCGTGCACGGCCGGATCGGCTCGGACGACGAGCCGACCCCCGCCTCGGACATGCCGATGCTGGTGGGGGAGTCATACGACGGCAACCGCCACCGCTTCGACGCCGCGGTCTCGCTCGAGGTCTCCGGGCCTTCGGCTACACCGTGCGGGTGGTGCCGCGCAAACGAGGCGCTGTCGTCGGTAGCGGAGCTGGGACTGGTCGCCGAGCCGTCATGAGGCCGCTGCAGGAAATTCGCCCACCTGGGCACTGGTCACCCCCAGGGGGGAGGGGCATCCTGTCGAGTACGGACAGTGCAGACATGCGTAAGGGGTGATCTCCGGTGTCGGATCCAGAGGCTGAGGACCTGACTCCGTTCGACGAGGCGGAGCTCTCGAGCAGCAACACCATGAACGCACCGCGGGTCACCGAGCTCCCCGATTCCGAGATCCAGGCCGTGCAGGCTGCTCAGTCGGCGGCGGTCGTCGACGTCCCGGACGCCAACTAGGCGGGCAGCGATGGCCAAGATCATCCAGATCGGGATCAGCTTTCCCCACCGCTTGTCCTCCGGCATCGGTCACGTCGCCTGCACGCTCGGTGGCATCAACTACGAGAGTCGTGGCGGCGTGGGCTGCCTCCGGGGTCCGAATGCCCGCGGGGCGACCAACAACCTGTTCTTCCACCACTTCTTCCGGGTGCTGTCCAACTCGGAGGGTCACGCCGCCAAGGAGTACGCCGAGCGCTGCGTCGGCCAGCCCTACGTGTGGGGCGGCGTGCCGACGGGCACCAAGGGTGGTGACTGCTCGGGCTACATGTCGGGCATCATCTGTGCCGCCGAGGGCGTGGCCCTGCGCCGCCGCTTCGGCACGGGCACGTGGTCCGAGGTCTTCGCCGACCTCGGGTTCAAGGAGGGCCTCGGACCGAAATCGCACGGGTTCGGCCGACAGGTCTCCCTATCCGAGCTGCTGGGCGACATCCGCGCCGGCCGAACTTCCCAGGACATCAGCAGGATCCAGAAGGCGCTCAACAGGGAGGTCGGAGCCGACCTGATGGGCACCGGCCTCTTCGGTCCGCGCACCACCGGCTTCTACTCCGACTGGCAGCACAAGCTCGGCTTCACCGGGTCCGTGTCGCAGCCGGGGAGCGACGCCGACGGCATGCCCGGGGGCGACTCCCTCGCAAAGCTCGGATTCGCCGTCATCGACTGAGCGGGTCCACCTCAGCGCAGCACGAGCGCGAGCCCGACCGCCGTCGGCACGACCCCCAGCAGCAGCCAGGGGGAGAGCACCGCCTTGCCGTGGATGCCGCGCCCCGTGGCGACGGCGATGGCGCCGAAGATGCCGGCGACCACGGTGAGGCCCACGCGGGAGCCGATCGGCCTGTCCAGGGTGACTCCGGCGATGACCAGCCCGACCACGAGGTGCAGGATCGTCGTGACGGCGAGCACCGACATGACCCACCTCTGCACCCGGGCGAGGTCGCGCGCGTCCTGCTCCGGATCCCTGACGACCCGCCGTGGCGCGTCGAGGTCGAGGAGATGGCTGCGGCCCTTCTCCTTTCGACGGGAGGGAACGGTGCTGGCCATGGCGTCAGTGTCGCAGGCGCCGGGCGCCGGCCGCCGGGCAGACTGCGCACGTGAGATCAAGTACGACACCCGGCCCGCCGTCAAGGTGGTGGGCATGACGACAGCGGCCGACACGTTCGCCGCGTTCCTCGCCACCCTGGCCGAGACCCTCGACATGGGTGGCGAGGAGCGGGCGCGGCGCCTCCACCTCTCCCGCTTCCACCTCGACCGCGTGGTGTCGGCGACCGGGGGCGAGCCGCCGGAACGGATGCGACGCCGCCTGCTGCTCGAGCGGGCCGCCTACTGCCTCGCGGCCTCCGACCGCCCGGTGGTGGACATCGCCTTCGAGGCGGGCTTCGGCTCCCACGAGGCGTTCACGAGGGCGTTCGCCCGCGAGTACGGAGTCGCCCCGAGCCGCTGGCGTCAGCAGCCGACCCGCATCCAGATCGCGGGTGCGAGCGGAGTGCACTTCCACCCGCCCGGCAGCCTGCGGTTGCCGACACGACGAAAGGTGACCCCGATGGACCTCATGACGCGCATGATCGAGCACCACATCTGGCTGAGTGCGGAGATGCTCGACCGGGCCGCGCGCCTCACCAGTGCGCAGCTCGACGCCCCGATCCTGGTGCCGATCGGCACCATCGACGACGACATGAGCATCCGGTCGGTGCTCGGCCGGCTCGTGGGCCAGCTCGCCCAGTGGAACGCCGCGGTCGAGCAGCGTCGCTACGACTGGGACCGCGAGCGCGGCACGTCGATCAGCACCCTGCGCCGCGAGCTGGCCGAGGAGGGACCCGCCTTCCTCGCGCACGTGCGGACGACGGTCGAGGAGGGACGGCTCGACGACACGTTCCTCGACGTCACCTGCGACCCGCCCCAGGTCTTCACCTACGGCGGGATGATCGCGCACGTGCTGACCTTCGCCGCCGTGCGACGCCTGGTCGTGCTCGGGGCGTTCGAGAACCTCGGGATCACCGACCTCGATGCGGGCGACCCGGCCCAGTGGGTCGCCGAGCCGGCCTAGGTCTGCCGCAGCACCAGCACCGAGTGGGCCTGGAGCTCCAGCGAGCTCCCGGACAGCACGGGGGTGCCCACCATGATCTCGGCGTTGGTCGAGAGCACGACCTCACCGTGGTGCACCCACTTGTTGTCGGGCAGGGTCAGCTTCACGTCGTCGCCGCCGGCGTTGAGCCAGATCATGAAGGACTTGTCGCGGATCTGCTCCCCGTGCGGCCCGGGATAGCGCAGCGGCGCGCCGTTGAGGAACATCCCGACCGTGCGGCAGCCGTCGTCGTTCCAGTCGGCGGTCGACATCTCGTGGCCATCGGGGTGGATCCACACCAGGTCCTTGATGCCGCCCCGGATCGTGGGGCGCCCCTCGAACCAGTGCCGCTGTCGCAGCACGGGGTGCTCTCGACGCAGCCGGAGCGCGGTCTTGGTGATGTCGTAGACGTCGAACCACGCGTCGTCGGGTCGCCAGTCGATCCAGGAGATCTCGTTGTCCTGGCCGTAGGCGTTGTTGTTGCCGCCCTGGGTGCGGCCACGCTCGTCGCCGGCGGTCAGCATCGGCACGCCGCTGGAGAAGCAGAGCGTGGCCATCAGGTTGGACGCTTGGCGGCGACGCATCGCGGCGATGTCGTCGTCGTCGGTCTCGCCCTCGACGCCACAGTTCCACGACCGGTTGTTGTCGGTCCCGTCGCGGTTGTCCTCGCCGTTGGCCTCGTTGTGCTTGCCGTTGTAGGACACGAGGTCGCGCAGGGTGAAGCCGTCGTGGGCGGTGATGAAGTTGACCGACGCGTAGGGCGAGCGTCCGTCGTCGGCGTACAGGTCGCTCGAGCCCGCGAGCCGCGTCGCGACCGTGCGCACGCCTGCGGAGTGCCCGCGCCAGAAGTCGCGGACGGTGTCTCGGAACTGGTCGTTCCACTCGATCCACGGCGGCGGGAAGTGGCCGACCTGGTAGCCGTCCATCGAGGCGTCCCACGGCTCGGCGACGAGCTTGACGTGCCGCAGCACCGGGTCCTGACCGATGGCGGTGATCAGGTGGCTGCCCATGTCGATGACCTGGCGGGTGCGCGTCAGCGCGCTCATCAGGTCGAAGCGGAAGCCGTCGACGTGCATCTCGGTGACCCAGTAGCGCAGCGAGTCCAGGATCATCCGCAGGCTCTGGGTGTGGGTCGCGTCGACGGTGTTGCCGCACCCGCTGACGTCCCAGTAGGTGTCCGGCATCGACGACTCGTCGGCCTTCTTGGCCGGCGGCGGCACGACCCGTTGGTAGTAGCCGCGGTCGTCGAGGCCCCGGAAGCTCAGGGTCGGACCGAGCGGGCCGGCCTCGGCGGTGTGGTTGTAGACCACGTCGAGGATGACCTCGAGCCCGGCCTCGTGGAACGCCTTGACCATCTGCTTGAACTCGGTGACCTGCTGTCCGCGGTCGCCGGAGGCGCTGTAGGCGTTGTGGGGGGCGAAGAAGCCCAGGGAGTTGTAGCCCCAGTAGTTGACCAGGTCGCGGTCGGCCAACGCGGGCTCGGAGAAGAACTGGTGCACGGGAAGCAGCTCCACGGCCGTGATGCCGAGGTCGTGGAGGTAGTCGATGACGGCCGGCGTGGCGAGACCGGCGTACGTCCCGCGGAGCTCCTCCGGGACCCGGTCGTGCAGCTGCGTCATGCCCTTGACGTGCATCTCGTAGATCACCGTGTCGCGCCACCGCCGCCGTGGTGACGTGTCCGCGCCCCACTGGAAGTCGTCGTAGACCACGACGCTGCGCGGGACGTAGGGCGCGGAGTCGAGGTCGCTCGCCTTCGCGGGCTCGCCGACGACGTAGCCGAAGATCGCGTCGTCGACGACCAGGTCGCCGGACACCGCCTTGCCGTAGGGGTCGAGCAGCAGCTTCTCTGCGTTGAAGCGCAGGCCGGCGTCGGGGTCCCAGGGACCGTGCGCGCGGTAGCCGTAGCGCGTCCCCGGCGACACGTGGGGGAGGGCGCCGTGCCAGACACCGAGCGAGTGCTCGCTCAGCTGGTGGCGCACCTCGACGTCGTCGTCGTCGAACAGGCAGACCCACACCTGCTCGGCGTTGGGTGCATAGACAGCGAAGTTGGTCGACTCCCTCGACCAGGTCGCCCCCAAGGGGTAGTTGCGACCCGGCCAGACCTGTCTCGTCTCGCCGTCATGGTTCCAGACCGTCATCGTGTCGGGTGGTGTCACCGAGCCATTGTGAAGGAAATCGGACGGCACGGCAGAATGCGCCCACCGACACACCCCTTCCGATGCACCGAGTGACACCCCGAGGATGAGGAGCCCCCATGGAGTTCGTCTCGATCGACGTGAGCGACGGAGTCGCCGTCCTGCGTCTGGACCGGCCCAGGATGAATGCGATCAGCATCCAGGTCCAGGCCGACCTCCGCGACGCCGCCGCCGAGCTCTCCGAGCGCGACGACGTACGCGCCGTGGTGCTGTGGGGTGGCGAGCGCGTGTTCGCCGCCGGCAACGACGTCAAGGAGATGGCCGACCTCACCTACTCCGACATGGTGAAGGTCTCCACGTCGGTCAGCTCCGCGACGACCGCCATCGCCCGGATCCCCAAGCCGGTGATCGCGGCGGTCAACGGGTACGCCCTGGGCGGGGGCTGCGAGCTCGCACTGTGCGCCGACCTGCGCTTCGCCGCCGAGGACGCCGTGTTCGGTCAGCCCGAGGTGCTCCTCGGGATCATCCCCGGCGCCGGTGGCACCCAGCGCCTCACCCGGCTGGTCGGTGCGTCGAAGGCGAAGGACATCATCTTCACCGGTCGTTTCGTGCCGGCCGACGAGGCGTTGCGGATCGGCATGGTGGACCGCGTCGTCCCCGCCGAGAAGGTGCTCGAGGAGTCCGTCGCCTATGCCGCGCAGTTCAGCGGCGCCGCGGCGCTCGCGATCCGGGCCGCCAAGGAGTGCATCGACCGGGGTGGCGAGGTCGACCTTGCCACGGGGCTGGAGATCGAGCGGCAGCAGTTTGCTGCAGTATTTGCGACCGAGGACCGTACCCACGGCATCACCTCGTTCGTTGAGAACGGACCGGGCAAGGCCACTTTCGTGGGACGGTGACCCGGCGACCCGACTGATCACGTGACTGAAGGAGAACGACCAGTGGTATCGAAGACCCGAGCGAGGGTGGCTCAGCTCCTGTGGGTGGTGTGCGTCATCTCGGCCCTGCTGCTCGCGGTGGGAGCGTTGCTGGTCGCGCTCGGCGCCAATCGCGGCAACGAGCTCGTCGACTTCGTCCTGCAAGGCGCCGACCTCGTCGACCTCGGCGTCTTCGAGCGCGCCGACGGGATCATGCACTTCCGCGGAGAGGGTGCGGACGTCAAGAACGCGCTCGTCAACTGGGGCCTCGGCGCCATCGCGTGGCTGGTCGTGGGACGGATCCTCGAGCGGATCATCAAGCCCTGAGTCCATGATCATTCCGCTGACCGCCCTCGCCGCGACGGTGGCGCTCACGGTGCCGTCGACCACCACGGTCGCGCTCAGCACCGGTGAGTCCGGCTACGGCCAGACCGTCACGGCGACGGCGACGGTGACCACCGCGCCCGAGGCCCCGCAGGGCGACGTCGTGGTCTCGGTCGACGGCCTGGCCAAGAAGGCCAACCTCAGCGCGGGCGGCACGGCGACCGTGCTGCTGCCGCCGGCGATGGTGGGGCAGCACTCGGTGACGGCGACCTTCGTGCCGCAGAGCCCGGAGGACCAGGGGGCCAGCACGTCGCCGACCCAGACCTGGGTGGTGACCCAGGTGCGGTCCCGGCTCCAGGTGCGGCTGATCGGCAAGGGGGCGCGGATCCCCACCTACGTGCAGGTGAAGGCCGCCGGCGAGTACGGAACCCGGCCGACCGGGCGGGTGAAGGTGGTCGTCCGTCGGACCGGGACCCGGGGCCGGACCCGGGTCGTCGAGCGACTGAGCAGCACGGGGGGCACCCTGAGCGACCTCGGCACGCTGCGCACCGGCCGCTACCGGGCCGTCGTGACGTACGTCGGCGACTCCCAGCACCTGCGCGAACGGCACGTCGAGCGCTTCCGCGTGCGGCGTCGCTGAACCCCCGGACGGCCGCCCCCCGCGACCGTGACAGTGTCACTGTGAGCGACCCCACCCCGATCGCCATTCCGTGCGGGGTGAGGGACTTGTAGCCTCACCAGCACATCCGACTGCACAGGAGGGGCCGCGAGGCCACACCACCATGAACATTGTTGTCTGTGTGAAGTACGTGCCGGACGCCACGGCCGATCGCAAGTTCGAGGACGACTTCACCGTCGACCGCGTCGGCGTCGACGGCCTGTTGTCCGAGCTCGACGAGTACGCCGTCGAGCAGGCCCTGCAGTTCCGTGAGAAGCGCGAGGGCGAGGAGATCACGGTCACCGCGCTGACCGTGGGCCCGGAGAAGGCCGTCGACGCAGTGCGCAAGTCGCTGCAGATGGGTGCCGACAAGGGCGTCCACGTCCTCGACGACGCCATCGCCGGCTCCGACTACATCGCGACCTCGCTGGTGCTGGCCAAGGCCATCGAGAAGATCAAGGCCGACGCCGGCGCCGACCTGGTGATCTGCGGGATGGCGTCCACCGACGCCTCCGGCAGCGTCGTGCCGGCCATGCTGGCCGAGCGCCTCGGGATGCCGCAGGTGACGCTGGCCTCGGTGATCGAGTCCCAGGGCGACCAGGTCCGGATCAAGCGTGACAACGAGGGCTCGACCGAGGTCATCGGTGCGACGCTGCCGATCGTGCTGAGCGTGACCGACCAGTCGGGCGAGGCCCGCTACCCGTCGTTCAAGGGCATCATGGCGGCGAAGAAGAAGCCGCTGGAGGTCTACTCGCTCGCCGACCTGGGCGTCGACGCCGGCGAGGTCGGCCTCTCGGTCGCCTGGTCGCAGGTGGAGGACACCACCGAGCGGCCGCCGCGCACGGCTGGCGAGATCGTCACCGACGAGGACGGCTCGGGCGCCGGCGCGCTGGTCGACTTCCTCGCGTCCAAGAAGTTCATCTGAGCGGGCTGACACAGGAAAAGGGAGCACACACATGTCTGAAGTCCTGGTAGTCGTCGACCACGCCGACGGCGAGGTCAAGAAGCCCACCTACGAGCTGCTCACGATCGCGCGCCGCCTCGGCGAGCCCGCGGCCGTGTTCTTCGGCTCACCCGAGCAGGGTGACGCCGTGGCCGAGAAGGTGAAGAAGTACGGCGCCGCGAAGGTCTACGTGATCGACGACGCCCAGATCAAGGGCTTCCTCGTCGCGCCCAAGGCCGAGGCCCTCCAACAGCTGGCGGAGCAGTCCTCTCCCGCCGCGATCCTGCTGCCCTCGTCGTTCGAGAACAAGGAGGTCGCCGGCCGTTTGGCGATCAAGCTGGGCTCGGGGCTGATCACCGACGCCGTCGACGTGACCGCTGGAGACGGCGGGGCGGCGGTGACCACGCAGAGCGTGTTCGCCGGCAACTACACCGTCCAGGCGAAGGTCACCCAGGGCACGCCGATCATCACGATCAAGCCCAACTCGGCCGCCCCGGAGGAGTCCGAGGGCGCGGGCACGGTCGAGGCGTTCGCCGCGACCGTCTCCGACGCCGCGAAGACCGCGCAGATCGTGGCCACCCAGCCGCGCCAGTCCACGGGCCGTCCCGAGCTGACCGAGGCCGCCATCGTCGTCTCCGGCGGTCGCGGCACGGGAGGCAACTTCGAGCCCGTCGAAGGCTTCGCGGACTCGATCGGTGCTGCTGTCGGTGCCTCGCGCGCCGCGGTGGACTCGGGCTGGATGCCGCACGCGTTCCAGGTCGGTCAGACCGGCAAGACGGTCTCGCCGCAGCTCTACGTCGCCAACGGCATCTCGGGTGCGATCCAGCACCGGGCCGGGATGCAGACCTCGAAGACCATCGTCGCGGTGAACAAGGACCCCGAGGCGCCGATCTTCGAGCTGGTCGACTTCGGTGTGGTGGGCGACCTGCACACCGTGCTGCCCGCCGCGACCGAGCAGATCACCGCCCGCAAGGGCTGAGCTCCACGTCACCGGACGCCCCCGACCACATCGGTCGGGGGCGTTCTGCACCCTGCTCCGGGCGACGACGCCCCTCGTGATCCGAGACAGGGATCCGGCACCCACGCGAGCGGCCTACGCTGGCGGCATGAGCAGCGAGGAAGCGGTCCGCGAGGTCGCGGTCCGGGCGAGGTCGGCGAGCCACGAGCTCGCGACGGCCACCCGGGCGACCAAGGACGCCGCGCTGCTCGCGATGGCCGATGCCCTCCTCGCCTCGGCGAGGAGCATCCTCGCGGCCAACGCGGAGGACGTGGCCCGCGCCGAGTCCACGGGCACGCCCGCCAACATCGTCGACCGGCTGCGCCTCGACGACGGCAGGCTCCGGGCGATGGCGCAGGGGCTGCGCGACGTCGCCGGACTGCCCGACCCGGTGGGTGAGGTGCTCCGCGGCAGCACGCTCGCCAACGGCCTCGAGCTGCGCCAGGTGCGCGTGCCGTTCGGCGTCGTCGGGATGATCTACGAGGCCCGGCCCAACGTCACCGCCGACGCCACGGGCATCTGCCTCAAGGCCGGCAACGCGGTGCTGCTGCGCGGCTCCTCCAGCGCCCGCTCGAGCAACGCCGCGATCGTCGAGGCGATGCGCGGCGCGCTGCTCGCCGGCGGCCTGCCGGAGGACGTCGTACAGCTGGTGCCGGGGGAGACCCACGACAGCGTCAAGGCGCTGATGCGCGCCCGAGGGCTGGTCGACGTGCTCGTCCCGCGCGGCGGTGCGGGGCTGATCCGGAGCGTCGTCGAGGAGTCGACCGTGCCGGTCATCGAGACCGGGGTCGGCAACTGCCACGTCTACGTCGACGCCTCGGCCGACCTCGAGCAGGCCCTGGCGATCGTGCTCAACTCCAAGACCCACCGCACCAGCGTGTGCAACGCCGCCGAGTCGCTGCTGGTCCACGAGGACGTCGCCGACGAGTTCGTGCCGACGGTGGTGGAGGCGCTGCAGGCAGCCGGGGTGCTGATCCACGGCGACGACGCCTTCGCGGAGTACGACGGCGTGGTGCCGGCGACCGAGGAGGACCACACGGCCGAGTTCCTGGCGCTGGAGATCTCCGCGGCGGTGGTGCGCGACGTCGAGGGCGCGATCCAGCACATCCGCCGTTACTCCTCAGGCCACACCGAGGCGATCCTGGCGCGCGACCAGGCCACCATCCGGCGATTCGTCGCGGCCGTCGACTCGGCCGTGGTCATGGTCAATGCCTCCACCCGCTTCACCGACGGCGGTGAGTTCGGCTTCGGTGCCGAGATCGGGATCTCCACCCAGAAGCTGCACGCCCGCGGACCGATGGGCCTCCCCGAGATGACCTCGAGCAAGTACATCGTGGTCGGCGAGGGCCACGTGCGCTGATGCCGGTAGGCTGGCGCGCATGCTGAGCACCGTCACCCTCATCGCTGCCGAGACCGCCGAGCACGGCGGGCCCGCGATCAACCCCTACTGGATCGGCGCGATCGCACTCGGACTGCTGATGGCCCTGCTGCTGGCGGTGGTCTCCTTCGGTGGCGGTCGCGAGCACAGCTGATCCAGGCGAGCCCGTGACGACTCGTCGCGTGGGCGTGATGGGCGGCACCTTCGACCCCATCCACCACGGTCACCTGGTGGCCGCCTCGGAGGTCCAGGCGTGGTTCGACCTGGACGAGGTGGTCTTCGTCCCCACGGGCGACCCCTGGCAGAAGAGCGACCGCTTCGTCACCGAGGCCGAGCACCGCTACCTGATGACGGTGGTCGCCACGGCGGCCAACCCGCGCTTCAACGTCTCCCGGGTCGACATCGACCGCACCGGGCCGACGTACACGATCGACACGCTCCGCGACCTCAAGGCCGTGATGCCCGACGCGGAGCTGTTCTTCATCACCGGCGCCGACGCGCTGGCCGACATCTTCACCTGGCGTGACGTCCAGGAGCTCTTCGACCTCGCGACGTTTGTGGGTTGCACCCGTCCGGGCTACACCATGGACCCGGAGACGCTGGCCAAGATCCCCTCCGACAAGGTCACCATGGTGGAGATCCCGGCGCTGGCGATCTCCTCGACCGACTGCCGCGACCGCACGCGTCGCGGCGAGCCCGTCTGGTACCTCGTGCCCGACGGAGTGGTCCAGTACATCGCCAAGCACGACCTCTACAGCAAGGACCCTGCATGACCGCCACCGACCACGCCATCGACCTCGTCGCCATCGCGGCGCAGGCCGCGCACGACAAGCAGGCCGACCAGGTGCTCGCCTTCGACGTCAGCGAGCAGATCGCCATCACGGACGCCTTCGTGCTCGCCAGCGCCAAGAACGAGCGTGCGGTGGGCGCGATCGTCGACGAGGTCGAGGACAAGCTCCGCGAGGCCGGTGCCAAGCCGATCCGTCGTGAGGGACACCGCGAGGGCCGCTGGGTGCTGCTGGACTACGGCGAGATCGTCATCCACGTGCAGCACGAGGAGGAGCGGATGTTCTACGCCCTCGAGCGCCTGTGGAGCGACTGTCCAGTGATCCCGCTCGACCTGACGTGAGCCTGCGGCGCACCCTCGTGGTGCTGCGGCACGGCCGTACGGCGTGGAACGACGCCGGTCGGGCGCAGGGACATGCCGACATCGAGCTCGACGAGGTGGGGCTGGCCCAGGCGGAGGCCGCCGCCCGCGAGCTGGCCGCGCTCACCCCGGTGCGGATCTGGTGCAGCGACCTGTCACGCGCGCGCCAGAGCGCCGCGCCGCTGGCCGCGGCGACCGGGCTGACTCCCGAGATCGTCCCCGCCCTGCGGGAGTACGACGTCGGCAAGCGCACCGGTCTCACCTTCGACGAGTTCGCGACCGCGTTCCCCGACGAGTACGCCGCCTGGCTGGCCGGGGACGAGTCCCTCACCGTGCCCGGCGCCGAGACGACGTCCGACGTGCGCGCCCGCATCGTGCCGGCCATGCGCGCATGCCTCGACACCCTCGGAGCCGGGCAGACCGGCGTCGTGGTGACACACGGGGCCGCGCTGCGAGTCGGCGTCGCCGGGCTGCTCGGCTGGCCGGACGAGATCGACGAGACCCTCGCCGGGATGGACAACTGCGGCTGGCTGCGGCTGCGCGAGCACACGCGCTTCGGACACCTCCAGCTGGCGTCGTACAACCAGGGTGTCGCGACATGAGCGCCCGGGCCCGCGAGGTCGACATCACTGTGAGCCGCCGACTGGCGTGGGTCATGGACGACGCGGTGACCGTGCCCGGCACCCGCATCGGCGTGGGTCTCGACGCGGTGATCGGCCTGGTGCCCGGCATCGGCGACGCGGTCGGCAGCGCGCTGTCGAGCGTGATCGTCCGCGACGCCGTCCGCGCCCGCGTGCCCATGGTCGTGCTGGCGCGGATGGGCCTCAACCTCGTCGTCGACGCGCTGCTCGGCCTGCTGCCGGGCCTCGGCGACCTGCTCGACGTCGCGCACCGGGCCAACCGCAAGAATCTCGGGCTGCTGCTGCGTGAGATCGAGCGGGAGCCGCTGCGCGAGCCGCCCTCGCCCGGCTACGTCGCCGGCGCCGTGGCCCTCATGGTCGTCCCGCTGCTCGCCGGAGTGGCGGTCGCGGTGCTCGGCATCTGGCTCCTGGTGCGCTGGCTGACGTGAGCCCGGACCCCGATTTCACCTCGTAGTTCCGGTCGGCTAATGTTCTCCGCTGTTGGGGGTGTGGCGCAGCTGGTAGCGCATCTGCATGGCATGCAGAGGGTCAGGGGTTCGAGTCCCCTCACCTCCACCAACACGTTGAGGCCGGACCCGCTGGGTCCGGCCTCTTCTGCATGCGTGGCCCTGGACTCGGCGTTCGCGAGGGTGCGGTGGCACCATGTGCTCATGACCGCGACCGACCTCACCACCAGCACCGCCACTGCGGCCCACATCGAGACCACCGAGCGCTACGCCGCGCACAACTACCACCCCCTCCCGGTGGTGCTCGCCGAGGGCGACGGCGCGTGGGTCATCGATGTCGACGGCCGCCGCTTCCTCGACTGCCTGGCGGGCTACTCCGCGCTCAACTTCGGTCACTCCAACGCCCGTCTGGTGGCGGTCGCGCGCGAGCAGCTGGGGCGCCTGACGCTGACCAGCCGCGCGTTCTTCAACGACCGGCTGAGCGGATTCTCCGAGGCGCTGTGCCGGCTGACCGGCAAGGACATGATCCTGCCGATGAACTCCGGCGCCGAGGCCGTCGAGACCGCGATCAAGGTCAGCCGCAAGTGGGGCTACGAGGTCAAGGGCGTGCCCGCCGGCCAGGCCTCGATCATCACCATGGAGGGCAACTTCCACGGCCGCACCACCACCATCGTGAGCTTCTCCGACGACGAGGTGGCGACGTCGGGCTATGCGCCCTTCACCTCGGGCTTCCGCAGCGTGAAGTACGGCGACATCGCCTCGATCGCCTCCGCCATCGACGACACCACGGTCGCCGTGCTCTTCGAGCCGATCCAGGGCGAGGGCGGCGTGGTCATGCCGCCGGAGGGCTTCCTGCGCGACCTCCGCGCGCTGTGCACCGAGCGCAACGTGCTGATGGTCGCCGACGAGATCCAGTCCGGCCTGGCCCGCTCGGGCAAGACGTTCGCGTGCGACCACGAGGACGTCGTCCCCGACATCTACATCATGGGCAAGGCGCTCGGCGGCGGCATCTACCCCGTCTCCGCGATCGCGGCCGACCACGACATCATGGACGTCATCACCCCGGGCTCGCACGGCTCGACCTTCGGCGGCAACCCGCTCGCCGCCGCGATCGGCAGCGAGGTCGTCGCGATGCTCGAGGAGGGCACCTTCCAGGCCCGCTCCACCGAGATCGGTGCCCTGCTGGAGGCCGGCTTCCGGCCACTCGTCGGCCGAGGCCTGTCCGAGGTGCGCGTCCGCGGCGCGTGGGCGGGCATCGACATCGACCCGACGCTCATGAGCGGCCGCCAGATGTCCGAGGCCCTCATGGCGCGCGGCATCCTCGCCAAGGACACCCACGGCTCGACCGTCCGTTTCGCCCCGCCGCTGGTGGCGAGCGACGACGACATCGCCGGGCTCGTCGCTGCGGTCACCGAGATCCTCGCCGCCGGCTGAGTGCCCCCGCAACGACCGGTGAGCGCCCGCTTCGACCACCTGGTCGTCGCCGTCGACGACCTCGACGCGGCGGCGACCCGCTGGCATGCCGCCGGGCTGTCTGCCCTCCGTGGGGGAGCGCACCCGGTCGGCACGGAGAACGTGCTCGTCCGCGGCCCGCGTGAGGCGTACGTCGAGCTGATCGCGGCGGGGTCGCCGGAGTCCAACCCGTGGCTCGATCGCGTCCGGCCGGCCCGTGGCCCGATCTCGTGGGCGATCGCCGTCGACGACGTCGATGCGGCACGGACGGCCCTGGCGGACGCGGGCTTCGACCCGTGCCCGGTGATGGAGGGCTCGCGCGCCACGCCGGAGGGTGACATCGTCGCCTGGCGGATGTGCGACGTCGGGCCGGGGCCCTATGACGCCTCGCTGCCGTTCCTGATCGAGTGGTCGACCCCGATGGCCCCGGGGCCGGCCGACGGCCCGGTCGTCGAGCACGTGAGCCTCACGCCACCGGACCCCGAGCGGGTCGCCGACCTGCTGCTGGCCCTGGGCTTCGAGCCGAGCGAGCACTGGCCGCGTCGTGCGTTCCACCAGGCCGACGGCACGGGCATCACGCTGAGCCCGGTGGGGCAGCCGGAGCTGGTCGAGCCGGGCACGTCCTGGTTCGTCTCGTGGGAGGACGAGCCGGACGAGCCGGCGGTCTCGCTCTCGCTGGCGACCTCCGCGGGGGAGCCCGCCCGGCACACGCTGGACGGGGTCGCCGTGTCGACCCGGCCCGACCGTCGACGCTTCGCCGCGGCCTCGCTGCTGCCCGCGGTGGACGAGGCATTCGCGCGCCTGCGGGGCGACCTCGCGGACTGGCCCGACCCGCACCCGGGTGGCCGCTCGCCCGCCGAGGACGAGTACGCCCGCTGCCTCGACCCGGACAAGTACCGGCTGCTGGCCGTCCGCGCCGATGCATGGGTCGAGGCGATCACGGCCGCTGGCCTCGGCACCGCGCACCCGGTCGATCCGGGGTCCGTGCGGTGGGTGGGCGAGCCCGTGCTGGCGCCCACCCGGGTCACCGCGATCCGGGGCCGCGACGGCACCTTGCCCATCCTCGTCGGGATCGCCCCGTCGCAGGGAGCCGACGAGGCCTTCGTCCAGGTCGGGGTCAGCGATCCCGTCGAGGTCCTCGAGCGCCAGCCCGACTGCGGCTGCGACGCCTGCGACACCGGCTCCGCCGACCTGCTCGAGACCCTGGACAACGCCTTCATCCTGGCCCTGTCGGGCGGGGTGCACGTCGTTCGCCACGGCACGAGGTTCGTCGCCCGGACCATCGACGGGTGGGGCGCCAGCGGCAGGTTCGAGGCCGACGAGCCGCAGCGCTGGCTCGCCGAGGCGGACGCCGGACGGCGTGCGAACGGCGTGGTGCGTGGGGAGCCCTGGCTGTGATCAGGCGATGGTGAGCCCGCCGTCGACCGGGATCGTCTGCCCGGTGACGTAGCCAGCGGCGTCGGAGGCCAGCCACACGGCGGTCGCGGCGAGCTCGCGCGGGTCGCCCGTGCGGCCGGACGGGACCCGCTGCATGACCAGGTCGAGGTAGCCGTCGGGGTAGGTCTCGGTCATCTCGGAGGCGAAGAAGCCCGGTGCGAGCGCGTTCACCCGGATGCCCTTGCGACCGGTCCACTGCTGGGCCAGGTCGCGGGTCAGGCCGCCGAGTCCTGCCTTGGAGGCGGAGTACGCCGCCTGTGGAAGGCCGCCGGTGGTGAGGCCGAGGATCGAGGAGATGTTGACGATGCTCGACCCGGGCTGCATGACCCGGCCGCAGGCCTGCGCCATCCAGTAGCAGCCGTTGAGGTTGACGTCGATGACCGAGCGGAACTGCTCGGCGGTCTCGTGGGTGGCGGGGACGGCGGTGCCGACGCCCGCGTTGTTGACCAGGACGTCGACCCGGCCGAACCGCGCCATCGCCTCGTCGACCAGTCGCTGGCACTGCTCGGGCTCCGCCACGTCGGTGGGCACCGTGTGCACCCGGCGGCCGATGGAGCGGACTGAGTCGGCGACGCGCTCGAGCTTCTCGACGCGACGCGCACCGAGCACCACGTCGGCGCCGGCCTCGGCGAAGCAGTGCGCGAAGGCGACGCCCAGCCCGCTGGAGGCGCCGGTGACGATGACGACCCGGTCGTCGAGACGGAAGAGATCCATGACAGTCATGGGCAGGACCCTACGGCGAAGCAAGGTCGCGGGTGGCTCAAACTCCGCTGGTGGCGGGATGGTGCGGCGCCACCGGAACCCGCTGCAGGGTGCGCACCTGCCGCGAGCAGAGCACCAGCCCGCAGATGGCGACGTAGGCGATGCCGGAGGCGACCAGCACCCGCTCGTCGCCGAAGACCGCTCCCAGCGGACCCCAGGCCAGCTGTCCGATCGGCATCGCGATGAACGAGCCGAGCATGTCGTAGGAGTAGGCACGGCTGAGCATGTCGTCGTCGATGTTCTCCTGCATCGCCAGCGACCAGCCCATCGAGAACACCTCGATCCCCATCCCGCCGATGAAGGCTGCCGCGACGAGGGCGACGACCACGGGGTCGATGCCGAGCATGAGCATCGGGGTCGCGTTGAGGATGATCGCGAGCATCCCCCACAGCAGGGGGCGTTCGAGCCGGTAGCGCAGCAGCACGAAGGCCATCACGAGGAGTCCCGCAGCCTCGGCGGAGAGCACGAACCCCCACGCCTGACGCCCGATCGAGTCCTCGGCGACGACGGGCCCGAGGGTGAAGAGGGCGCCGGTGTGGATCATGTTCAGGGCGCTGAAGCCGAGCACGACGATCCACAGCCAGGTGACGCTGCGGAAGAAGGTCCAGCCCTCACGCAGGTCCTGCAACGTCGAGGTCGCCTCGGCCCGCGGTGCCCGCGGCGGGATCTTCACCGGCAGCAGCAGGACGGCGGCCACGGCCCAGGTGAGGGCGTCGACGGCCAGTGCCCAGCCGGGGCCGGAGGCCACCACGATGAAGGCGCCCAGGGAGGGGCCGATGACGGTGAGGCCGTTGCGGGTCAGCGACAGCAGCGCGTTGGCCTGCTGCAGGGACTCGCGCGGCACCAGCTGCGGGACCATGCCGGCCATCGCCGGCATCGACATCGCCGACACCGCGCCGTGGAACGCGGTGAGCACGATGATCATCCACAGCTCCGCGCGGCCCGTGAGCACGAGGAAGGCGATGGTGCCCTGCGAGAGGGCCGAGGCGACGTTGGAGACCTGCAGGACAACCGCCCGGGGGAAGCGGTCGGACAGCACGCCGCCCCACAGCAGCAGCACGATCATCGGGATGGTGTGGGCGGCGAGCACGTAGCCGATCGCGACCGCGCGGCCGTCGATGTCGAGGACCGCGAAGGTCAGCGCGATGTTGGCCATCATCGCGCCGAGGGTGTTGACCAGGCGGGAGGAGAAGTACCACGCGAAGTTGCGCTCGCCGAGCGGGGCGAGCGAGCCCTCCCGACTCACGGCCGCCACCGGGCGTCCTCGCCGGTCAGGCCGCCGGCCATCGTGAACGCGTGGGAAGTGGCGCTGATGTGGACCGTGTCGGGAGTCCCGGCGGGGCGGGCCTCGGCGTGCAACAGGTGGGCGGCCTCGTGCATGAGGTCCAAAGCCCTGCGCCAGGCCTCGACGGGCACCCAGGCCTCGAGGTCGCTCGACGACCCGCCACCGGGCACCGCGTCGCGCAGTCGACGCTCGACCTCGAGGGCGTTGGCGCGGGCGTAGGCGATCCGGTCGTCGACCCCACTGGTGCGATCCGGCACCTCGCGAGCGGCGTCGTAGCGGTAGCGCTTGGCCCTCCCGCCGCGGATCTTCTCCTCGCTCTCGACGACCAGCTCACCGATGTCGTGCAGGAGCCGCAGGTGGTAGGACGCGTTGGCGTGAGTGAGGTCCAGCGCGCGGGCCACCTCCGCGGCGCTCATCGCCTCCGCGGTGAGCAGGGACAGGATGCGCAGCCGCACGGGGTGAGCGGTCGCGCGCAGTCGGGCCACTGCCTCTGCGTCGGTCTCGGGGTCGCTCGTGTGGCTCGAGTCGTCCTTCTGGTTCTCACCCATGGCTACCCTCCAATGGTTCTTGGGGAGTCAGTCTGCACCTGGAGCGAGCTACTGTCAAACACTTCTTGGGGAGTCTGGTGGACGGGGTTGCCATGGACTGTCCCTGAGCTGACCCTGACTCCACCCCGAACGGGCTGAATTCGGGCTCGCGACGTGCTTGGCTGGTGACATCAGAGGCACCCTGGCCACCGGGGAGTGCCCCACCGAGGAGTGAGTGAGATGTCCGACCAGTACCCGCAGGACCCGCAGCGGCCCACCTACCAGGCCCCCTACCAGACTCCGCAGACGACGATGTCGCCGGAGGACGAGCGCATGTGGGGTGCCCTCGCCCACGGCGGCGCGGTCGCTGCGATGGTGTTCTCGGCCGGCTTCTTGGGCTTCGTCGCCTCCGTCGCGGTCTACGTGATCCACAAGGACCGGGGCCCGTTCGTCCGGGCGCACGCCGCGAACTCGATCAACGTCCAGATCGCCATGTTCATCTGGCTGGTCGTGCTCGGGATCCTGACCATCCCGGTCGCCATCCTGACGCTCGGCCTGGGCCTGGTCGTGATGCTCCCCGCGCTGGCCGCGGCCTTCGTGGTCGCCGGCGTCCTGCACGTCATCGGGGCGATCAAGGCCTACAACGGCGAGTGGTGGAGCCCGCCGCTCACGCCTCGCTTCGTGCGGTGAGCTCGGCGTCCTCCCGCCCGGCGCTGCCGGGCGGGCAGGGCCGGCGGGGGAGCGGGTATGCTGGGCGGGTGCAGCAGAACCTCCTTCTTCGGCAGCCGCGCTGATCGGTCCCCCTCCTGCGACGAGGACCGACACGCGGCCACCCCTCCATGTGAGGGGTTTTTTCATGCCCAGCAGCCCGCACACCCAGCCAGACCTGCAGCCAGCAACAAGAGGACACGCCATGAGCAACGACACCGGAGCCCACGACACGAGCGCCGAGCGGGCGTCGTACGACATCGCGGCCACCGAGGCGAAGTGGCAGCCGGTGTGGGAGGAGCTGCAGCCCTTCCGCGCCGACGACGACAGCCCGCGCGAGAAGCGCTACGCGTTGACGATGTTCCCCTACCCGAGTGGCGACCTGCACATGGGCCACGCCGAGGTGTTCGCGCTGCACGACGTGGTGGCGCGCTACTGGTGGCAGCGCGGCTACGAGGTGCTGAACCCGATGGGCTTCGACTCCTTCGGCCTGCCGGCGGAGAACGCCGCGATCCGCCACGACGAGCACCCCGACACCTACACGCGCGCCAACATCGCGAAGTCGATCGAGTCGTGCAAGAAGTACGCCGCGTCCTTCGACTGGTCGCGCACCTTCAACACCTCCGACCCGGACTACTACCGCTGGACGCAGTTCCTGTTCCTGAAGTTCCACGAGCGCGGGCTGGCCTACCGGAAGAACTCCGCGGTCAACTGGTGCCCGCAGGACCAGACGGTGCTGGCCAACGAGCAGGTCGTCAACGGCGCCTGCGAGCGCTGCGGGGCGGAGGTGACCAAGAAGGAGCTGACGCAGTGGTACTTCAAGATCACCGACTATGCCCAGGAGCTGCTGGACGGCCTGGACGAGCTGGAGCCCACCTGGCCGGACCGCGTGGTCACCGCGCAGCGCAACTGGATCGGGAGGTCCGAGGGGGCGCACGTGACCTTCACCCTGTCGACCGGGCACGACATCGACGTCTACACGACCCGTCCCGACACGCTCTACGGCGCCACGTTCATGGTCGTGGCCGCCGACGCGGCGCTGGCCGCGGAGATCGTCGCGCCCGATCGTGAGCAGGCGCTGGCCGACTACCTGGTCGAGGTCCGCAAGGCCTCCGACATCGACCGGATGGCGACCGACCGCCCCAAGACCGGCGTGGACCTGGGCGTGACAGCGACCAACCCGGTCTCGGGCGAGGAGATCCCGGTGTGGGCCAGCGACTACGTCCTGGCCGACTACGGCACCGGCGCGATCATGGCCGTGCCCGCGCACGACCAGCGCGACCTGGACTTCGCGCGGGCGATGGACCTGCCGGTGCGGCGCGTCATCGACACGGGCGAGGACAACCCGGAGGAGTCCGGGGTGGCCACCTCCGGCAACGGTGCCTACGTCAACTCGGGTGAGCTGGACGGCCTGGCGGACAAGGCCTCGGGCATCCGGACGATCATCGAGAAGCTGGAGGCCGACGGCCGCGGCTCGGGTGCGGTCAACTTCCGACTGCGCGACTGGCTGCTGAGCCGCCAGCGCTACTGGGGAGCGCCGATCCCGATCATCCACTGCCCGGTCGACGGCGAGGTCCCCGTCCCCGAGGACCAGCTGCCGGTCACCCTGCCGATGCTGCGTGGGGCCGACCTGAAGCCGAAGGGCACCTCGCCGTTGGGTGGGGCGACGGACTGGGTCGACGTCACCTGCCCGACCTGCGGGGGGCCGGCCACCCGCGACACCGACACCATGGACACGTTCGTCGACTCGTCCTGGTACATGTTCCGCTACTGCTCGCCGCACGACGAGACGCAGCCCTTCGACAGCGCCAAGGTCAACGCCTGGATGCCGTGCAACCTCTACGTCGGTGGCGTCGAGCACGCCGTGCTGCACCTGCTCTACGGCCGGTTCTTCACCAAGGTCCTCAACGACATGGGCCTGGTGGACTTCCGCGAGCCGTGGTCGGCCCAGCTGAACCAGGGCTTCGTGATCAACCAGGGCAAGAAGATGAGCAAGTCGCTGGGCAACGGCGTCGACCTGGGCGACCAGCTGGGTGCCTTCGGTGTGGACGCGGTGCGGCTGACGCTGGTCTTCGCGGGCCCGCCGGAGGACGACATCGACTGGGCCAACATGTCGCCCGAGGGATCGCTGCGCTTCCTGCAGCGGGCCTGGCGGCTCTCGGGTGACGTCACCTCCGCACCCGGTGCGGACGTCACGACCGGCGACCTGGCGCTGCGGCGTACGACGGCGCGGACGGTGCACGACGCTGCCGTGCTGGTCGAGGCCTACCGCTTCAACGTGATGGTCGCGCGGGTGATGGAGCTGGTCAACGCCACCCGCAAGGCGATCGACTCGGGCTGCGGTCCGGCCGACCCGGCGGTGCGGGAGGCGAGCGAGGCGGTCGCGATCCTGCTGTCGCTGGTCGCGCCCTACACGGCCGAGGAGATGTGGGAGCGACTGGGCCACCAGCCCACCGTCGTACGTGCCGGCTGGCCCGAGGTCGACGAGGCGCTGCTGGTCGAGGACACCGTGACCGCGGTCGTGCAGATCAAGGGCAAGGTCAAGGCACGCCTGGAGGTCGCACCGGACATCTCCGAGGCCGAGCTGGAGGCCGCTGCCATGGCCGACGAGGGTGTCCAGCGGGCCCTCGACGGGGCGACGGTCCGCAAGGTGATCGTGCGTGTGCCGAAGCTCGTGAACATCGTCGTCTAGGGTCGCGACATGTCTCGTGTCGTGGTCGTCACCGACTCGACCGCGAGCCTGCCCCCCGAGGTGGCGCAGGCTCGCGGCATCCGGGTCGTGCCGCTGCAGGTCGTGATCGGCGCCAAGGTCCTCGACGAGGGCCCGGACGGCGCCACCCCGGACGTGGTCGCGCACGCGCTGCGCGAGTTCGTGCCGGTCAGCACGTCGCGACCGGCGCCCGCGCTGTTCGCCGACCTCTACCGTGAGCTCGAGGCCGACGGGGTCGACGAGATCGTGTCGATCCACCTGTCGGGCGAGATGAGCGGCACCTTCGAGTCCGCGCAGCTGGCCGCACTCGAGGTCGAGCTGCCCGTGCACGTCGTCGACTCCGGGCAGGTGGGCATCGCGACCGGCTACGCCGCCCTGACCGCCGCCGACGTGCTCGACGCCGGCGGGACCGCTCAGGAGGCGGCCGAGGCGGCGCTCGCCCGCGGCGAGGCCTCCTCGTCGCTCTTCTACGTCGACACCCTGGAGTACCTCCGCCGAGGCGGGCGGATCGGCGCCGCGGCCGCGATCGTCGGCAGCGCCCTGTCGGTCAAGCCGCTGCTGGAGATCGTCGACGGCAAGGTGGTCCCGCGCGAGCGGGTCCGGACGGCGTCGCGTGCCCTCGCCCGGCTCGCGGACCTCGCGGTCGAGACCGCCGGCGACCGGCAGGTCGACGTGTGCGTGGCGCACCTCGCCAACGAGGAGCGGGCCGAGGAGCTCGCGGCGATCCTGGCCCAGCGTCTGGCCGAGGGACTGGCCGGGCGCGAGGTCATGTGCGGCGAGCTCGGCGCGGTCCTGGGGGCGCACGTCGGCCCGGGCATGGTCGCGGTCTGCGTGGCGCCGCGGCCCGGCGAGTGAGCCTGTCCACAGATTGCGGCTGACCCCTGTCGGGAGGGCCCACGTCCTTCCTAGCGTGGAGGGATGCGCCGATCCCCGTCGTCCTCCGAGCACGCCGAGGCGGTGTCGCGCCGGCTGGCGACGCTGAGCGCCGAGCTGGCCGCCGTCCGGGACGAGCCCGATCCGTCCCCCCACACACGGGTGCGTGGGCCGGTGGAGGCACCGCCGGGTGGGCCGCCCCCGGTGGTGCTGCCCGTGCCGGGGCGGCACGCCTCGCGGCGGCTGCGGATCGGCGGCCTCCGGCTGGGTCCGGTCCACCTCGCGGTCGTCGCGGTCGTCGCGGCGCTCGCGGTCGGGGTGGCGGCCTGGTGGACGGTCCGCGACCAGGCGCAGCCGGTGCCGGTCGCCGTCAGCCCCGCGCCCTCGCCGCTGGCTCCGCTCAGCCCCGTGGACGCGCCGTCCGCGACACCCGCGACACCCGTGACGTCTGCGACATCGTCCACCGAGCTCGTGGTCGACGTCGCCGGCAAGGTGCGCCACCCCGGCATCGCCGTCCTGCCCGCCGGCTCCCGGGTCGTGGACGCGCTCGAAGCCGCGGGAGGAGCACGCCGCGGGGTCGACCTCACCGCGCTCAACCTCGCCCGGCCCGTCGTCGACGGCGAGCAGATCCTCGTCGGCGTCGCGCCGGTGCCGGGGGTGGCCGGCAGCCTGGCCGCGCCCCCGGCCGGGGAGGCGCTGGTGAGTCTCAACACGGCCGACCAGGCCATGCTCGAGACGCTGCCCGGCGTGGGTCCGGTGACAGCCCTGTCGATCATCGAGTGGCGCACCGACAACGGAGGGTTCACCTCGGTGGACGAGCTGCTGGAGGTGGACGGCATCGGGCAGGCCACGCTCGAGGACCTCGCGCCCCTCGTGACGCTCTGACGCGTGCCCGACCAGCGCGCGCTCGCCCTCGGCGCCGGGGCGTGGGCGGGAGCACTGCTCGTCTGGCTGCTGCCGGGGTGGGTTGCGCTCGGCGTGACCTGCGGGCTCGTCGGCACCGTCTCCGTCGGCGTGTGCCGTCGCTGGTCCGCCGGCTGGCTGGGACCTGTGGCCGCACTCGTCGCCGTCGCCGGGATCGCCGCGCTCCACCAGACCCTCGTCGCGACCTCACCGCTGGCCGGGCTGGCCGACGAGGGCGCGGTCGTGACCCTGCGGCTCGACCTCACCTCGGACGTCCGCGTCGTCGCCGGTCGGTTCGGCGACCTCCAGGTGGCCCGGGCGCAGGTCTCGAGGGTCGAGGGCCGCGGCCGGGCGTGGGAGCTCGATGCCCCGGTCGTGCTGATGGCCGATGCCGACTGGCCGCGCCTGCCGCTGGGCACCTCGGTCGAGACCACGGCGCGCCTGGTCCCCGGCGACGACGACGTGGCGGCCCTGGTCCGTCCCACCGGCGAGCCGCACGTCGTCGCCGACCCCGACGTGTGGTGGGACGCCGCTGCGGCCGTCCGGCGCTCGGTGCGAGCCGCAGTCGCCGGTCGGGACGCCGACGCGCGCGAGCTGGTGCCGGCCCTGGTCGTGGGCGACGACGGCGGGCTCGACCCCGCGCTGGCCGACGACTTCCGGACCACCGGCCTGACCCACCTGCTGGCCGTGAGCGGCACCAACCTGACGTTGGTCGTCGGGTTCCTGCTGATCGTGGCCCGGTGGTGCGGGGTGCGGGGCCGCTGGTTGCACGCCCTGGCAGGGCTGGGGATCGTCGGCTTCGTGATGACCGCCCGGGCCGAGCCCAGCGTCGTCCGGGCGGCGGCCATGGGGACCGTCGCGCTCGTCGGGATGGGGCGCAACGGGCGCTCCCGCGGCACCCGCGGACTCGGGGTCGCGGTGCTCGGGCTGCTGCTCGTGTGGCCCCGCCTGGCGGTGACGGCGGGCTTCGCGCTCTCCGTGCTGGCGACGGCCGGCATCCTGCTGCTCGCCCCGGTCTGGCGCGACGCACTGATGCGCTGGACGCCGCGCTGGGTGGCCGAGGCGGTCTCGGTGCCGCTGGCCGCGCAGGTGGCGTGCACGCCGGTGGTGGCCGGGTTGTCCGGCCAGGTGAGCCTGGTGGCGGTAGCCGCCAACCTGCTGGCCGCCCCCGCCGTCGCCCCGGCCACCGTGCTCGGGCTGGCGGGGGGACTGCTCGGCCTCGTCTGGCAGCCGCTGGGGGTGGTGGTCGCGGCCCCGGCGGCGTGGTCCGCGCTGGGCATCATCACCGTGGCCAGGTGGGGAGCGGACGTGCCCACCGCGGCAGTGAACTGGGGGACCGGTCCGGTCCCGCTGGTGCTCCTGACCCTCCTGTGCGTGGCCTGCGTCCCCGTGGCGCCGCGGGTGCTGCGCCGGCCCGGCACCGCCCTCGCCTGCACGGGGCTGCTCGTGGTGGTCATGCTCGTCCGGCCGCCCACGCCGGGGTGGCCGCCTGCCGGCTGGGTGTTCGCCGTGTGCGACGTGGGCCAGGGCGACGGGCTGGTGCTCCGGGCCGCGGACCACGCGGCCGTCGTCGTCGACGCGGGCCCGGACCCTGCCGCGATGCACGCCTGCCTCGACCGGCTGGAGGTCCGGTCGGTGCCGCTGCTGCTGCTCACGCACTTCCACGCCGACCACGTCGACGGCGTCTCCGGGGTGCTCGAGGGTCGTCGCGTGGGCGCGATCGAGGGCTCCGACCTGCGCGAGCCGGCGGCCGGGGTGCGGGAGGTCGAGTCCGTGCTCGGCCGCGACCCCGGCCCGGCGTCGTACGGCGTCACGCGGCGGGTGGGCGACGTGACGCTGCAGGCGGTGTGGCCCCGGCCCGGCGGCACCGGTGTCGACCCGAGCGAGAGCGCCCCCAACAACGCGAGCGTGGTGCTGGTGGCCGAGGTGGCGGGAGTGCGGATCCTGCTGACCGGCGACGTGGAGCCGTCCGCGCAGGGGGCGCTGGCACGCGACCTCGCGGGGCTCCGGGTCGACGTGCTCAAGGTGCCGCACCACGGCAGCCGCCACCAGGACCTGGACTGGCTGACCTCGCTGGGCGCGCGGGTGGCGCTGGTGTCGGTGGGGCAGGACAACGACTACGGCCACCCGGCGCCCGACGTGCTGGCGGCGCTGTCCGCGGCGGGCGCGCAGGTGTGGCGCACCGACACCTCCGGCGACGTGGTCGTGGTGGTGAGCGACGGCGAGGTCGGTGTCGTCACCCGCGGATAGGGTGGGCGCACCATGGCACGCACCCCCTCCGCCGCGCAGGTCCTCGGCCACGTCGTCCTCGTCACGGGCAAGGAGGAATACCTCTCCGCTCGCACCGTCGCCTCGGTCCGCGACGCGGTTCGCGCGCACGACGCCGACGCCGAGCTCGCCGAGTCGGCGGCCTCCGACCTCACTCTGGCCTCCCTCGGGGAGATGTCGGCGCCGTCGCTGTTCTCCTCGATCCGCTGCGTCATGGTCCGCGGCCTGGAGGACCTGCCCGACGAGTCGGTGGACGGGCTGCTGGCCTACTGCGCCGACCCGGTCGACGACGTCGCCCTCGTGCTGGTGCACTCCGGGGGCGCCAAGGGCAGCGGCGTGCTCGCCAAGCTGCGCAAGCTCGCGTGCGTCACCGAGGTGAAGTCCGAGGAGATCAGGGCGAGCGACATGCCCGGCTTCGTGACCTCCGAGGTCGCCTCGCACGGCGCGAAGATCGATCCCGACGCGGCCACCTTCCTCGTCCAGGCCGTGGGCACCGACCTCCGCTCACTCGCAGCGGCTGCCGACCAGCTCACCAACGACTTCCACGGCGAGCAGCTCACGGTGGAGAAGGTGCAGCGCTACTTCGGCGGTCGCGCCGAGGCGAAGTCCTTCACCGTGGCCGACGCGGCCTTCGCCGGCAAGCGGGCCGTCGCGCTGGAGGAGCTGCGCTGGGCGCTCGACTCCGGCACCGCCGCCGTGCTGGTCACCTCGGCGATGGCCGGCTCGGCCAGGAGCCTGGCCCGCTATCTCGGAGCCCCGCGCGGCGCCCGCGACGCCGACCTCGCCCGCGACCTCGGCGTCCCGCCGTGGAAGGTGCGAACGGTCCGTGACCAGTCGCGATCCTGGAGCCCCGACGGCATCGCCGCCGCGGTCCGCGCCGTGGCCGAGGCCGACGCCGACATCAAGGGCCGGGCGCACGACGCCTCCTACACGTTGGAGCGACTGGTGCTCACCGTGGCGGGCCTGCGCGAGAGCCGCTGAGCCGGCGCCGACCACCCGGAAATGCGAAACACCCGCCACGTGGGCGGGTGTCTTGCGGTGGTGCCGATCAGTGGTGCATCGCCTCAGAGCGAGGCAGCCTTCTTGGCGATCGAGGACTTGCGGTTGGCCGCCTGGTTGTCGTGGATGACACCCTTCGCGGCAGCCTTGTCGAGTGCCTTCATGGCGTCGCGGCCCGCAACCACGGCTGCGTCCTTGTCGCCGGTCTCGGCGAGCTCACGGAACTTGCGAACGGCGGTCTTCAGGCGCGACTTCACGGCCTGGTTGCGCTGACGGCGCACCTCGTTCTGCTTGTTGCGCTTGATCTGGGACTTGATGTTCGCCACGTGTGGGTCCTCGATGTTGTGGAGCGGGTCAGGATGAAAGTCAACGTGCTGTCGGCTGCCGGGCAGGGTCGGGCGCCGGACATGCAAGGAGAAAGACTACCGGCAGGCGTCCCGAGCGCCCAAATCCGTCGGGCCTCCATCACCCGGGTCGTGGGGCGTTGCGGCGCGCGAGCGCTCCCAGCATGCGCCTCGACTCCCGGATCCGGAACTCCTTGAGCGTGGGCAGGTTGACGTCGAGCGCCACCACCGAGCGCACCGCCAGGTGGGCGCCGAAGCCGGCGAGGAAGGCGGAGACGACGTCGTCGCCGACCGCGGCCAGCGCGGGGGAGGAGGCGATCGAGGCGTCGAACCACGGCTCGTCCACCCGCTCCAGCCGCGCCAGGAGCGGGTCGGCCCAGGCCGGCCCGCGCGCAGCCATTCCCCAGTCGAGGAAGACGATCGACCCGTCCGGTCGCCGGAGCAGGTTGTCGACCCGGATGTCCCAGTGCGCGACGTGCGGCATCGGACCAGCAGCGTGGTCCCGGAGCACCTCGGCCCACCCCTCCGGGTCCGGCCGCAGCCAGGCCGGCACGGGCGCCTCGGCCGGTGCCTCGGTCAGCGTGTCGAGGGTGTGGGCCCACATCCGGAACCGTTCAGCGATGTCCACCAGGTCCACGGTCGCCGGGACGTCACGTCCCTGCAGGACCTCGGAGAGCCGGTCGGTCCCGTCGAGCACCGCGTGCAGCTCCGAGGCGTCCGCGAAGTCGGGGTGGCGCCCCTCCACGTCCTCGATCAGGAGGGCCACCCAGTCGCCGTCGTCGTACGACGCCAGCAGCCGCGCCCACAGCTCGTGCGCGCCGAGGTGCTCGAGCACGCCGATCTCGCGGCGGAAGAGGCCGGGGGTGTCCGGGTTGAGCGCGGCGCCCACGGCCTTGACGAAGGCGCGGGTCCCGTCCGCGCAGGTCAGGCGGGTGGCGCAGCCCGGTGACATGCCGCCCACCTGCTCGGCGGCCTCGACGACGGGGGAGCCCAGGGACTGCTCGACCCAGTCCCGCACCGTGGCGGGCACACCGTCGTAGGGCAGTCGGACACCGACCGCCCGCGGAGCGGTCACGACCAGCCTCGTCGCTCCGACAGCCAGTCCCAGCACACCTCGCCCTGCCAGCGCTGGTGATCGCGCAGGTGGGGGGACGTCGGCGGCACCGGCTGCTCGGACTGGGAGAAGAAGTAGCCGACGTAGAGGGCGAGGTTGATGTCGAACGACTCGGGGGCGACGTCGCGCAGCAGCCGCCGGTCCGCGATCACGCGGTCCACGTCGACCCCCTCGCCGCGCGGCGCGATCAGGGCGGCGAACGAGTCGAACCAGGAGGCCCCGCGCACCGGCCAGTTCCAGTCACAGACCAGCGCGCGACCGTCGGGGTCGATGAGCACGTTGTCGGAGCGGATGTCGGTGTGCACCAGGGTGTCGCCGCCGACGACCTCGGCGTAGCGCCGGGCCAGCGCCTCGGCCTCGGCGAGGTGGCCGGCGTCCAGGTCGGTGCGCGCCTCCCGGATGCTCGGCCAGCCGTCGAGCAGCGGGGCGAAGTCGACCTCGGCGGTGTCGACCGCGAGCCCGGTCGGGGGCGGGGTCAGTGCGTCGGCCGTCTGTTCCAGTGAGTCGAGGAGCGCGTCGAGGTCGTCCGCCTGCCACGGATGGTGCGGCGCGCGGGCGGCGACGTACTCGATGCCGAGCACCACCCAGTCGTCGTCGAGGTGCCAGAGCAGGCGCGGTGCCGGCACGGACGGCGGCAGGGCCGCGAGCTTGCGGGCCTCCTCGCGGTAGGAGTCGGCGAACACCCGCTGTGCCTTGACCGACGCCGCCTTCGCGAAGTGGCGGCTGCCGTCCTCGCACACCAGGACGGAGGCGAAGCCGGGGGTGAACCCGCTCGTCTGCGAGATCGCCGACACCACGGGGGAACCGCACCGTCGCTCGATCCAGGCCCTCAGGTGTGGCGGCAGGAAGGCCCACTCCAGGCGTCGTGCGGTCATGCCGTGCGGAGCGGGATAGGGAGGCAGGGGCGTGCGGGACATGGCGGCATCCTCCACCACCGGTCGCTTCGCCGACGACCCGATATCGACGTGCGGGGAGGTGGGCGCTGTTGGCACGATGGCGCCATGCCCGAGCTCGTCCTGCCGACCACGTCCGTCCACGCGTCCTTCCTGGAGGCGATGGACGAGTTCGTCGCCGAGGGCGCCGAGTTCAGCCAGACCGCCGCCTGGATCGAGCACAACGCCCCGGGCTGGAGGGACCCTGACGCCTTCGCGGTCTTCGTCGAGGCCGTGAAGGCCGACGCCGCGGCCGAGACCCCGCGCCCGGAGCGGCACGTGCCGTGCACGACGCTGTGGTGGATCGACGGGCAGGACTACCTCGGCCGGCTCGCGATCCGCCACGAGCTCAACGACTTCCTCCTCGACGTGGGCGGTCACATCGGCTACGACGTACGTCCCAGCCGCCGGCGCGAGGGACACGCCACCGCGATGCTGCAGCAGTCGCGGCGGTGGGCGCAGGCGCTCGGCATCGACCCGGCCCTGGTCACGTGCGACGACGACAACATCGGCTCGGTCCGGGTCATCGAGTCGGCCGGCGGGGTGTGGGAGGACACCCGCGGCAAGAAGCGCCGCTACTGGGTCCCCACCGCCTGAGCCCGAGGCGGCGTCGGTTCGGTGAGGCTCGCCCCGCGTGGGAGAATGCCCGGACCCCGCCGTCGTACTCATGAAAGCAGTCCGTGAGCCTCAAGAACGCGCCCAAGCCTGGCTCGACCGACCCGTCGATCATCCGCAACTTCTGCATCATCGCGCACATCGACCACGGCAAGTCGACCCTTGCCGACCGGATGCTCCAGCTGACGGGCGTCGTCGACGAGCGGGCGGCGCGTGCGCAGTATCTCGACCGGATGGACATCGAGCGCGAGCGCGGCATCACGATCAAGTCGCAGGCGGTCCGGATGCCGTGGACGGTGCCGACCGACAACGAGGCGGGCGCCGAGCCGGGGACCTATGTCCTCAACATGATCGACACGCCGGGCCACGTCGACTTCACCTACGAGGTCTCCCGCTCGCTCGAGGCGTGCGAGGCCGCGGTCCTGCTCGTGGACGCCGCCCAGGGCATCGAGGCGCAGACCCTCGCCAACCTCTACCTCGCGATGGGCGCCGACCTCCACATCATCCCGGTGCTCAACAAGATCGACCTGCCCGGCGCGATGGTGGACAAGTACGCCGCCGAGCTCGCCGGCCTGGTCGGCTGCGAGCCCGAGGACGTGCTGCGGGTCAGCGCCAAGACCGGAGTCGGCGTCGCCGACCTCCTCAACGAGATCGTGCTCCAGACCCCCGGCCCCGTCGGTGACGCCGACGCCCCTCCGCGCGCCCTGATCTTCGACTCCGTCTACGACACCTACCGCGGCGTCGTGACCTATGTCCGCGTCATCGACGGCAAGCTGTCGCACCGCGACCGGATCAAGATGATGTCGACCGGCGCCGTGCACGAGATGCTCGAGGTCGGCGTGATCAGCCCCGAGCCGGTCAAGTCCGCCGACCTGGGCGTGGGCGAGGTCGGCTACCTCATCACGGGCGTGAAGGACGTACGCCAGTCGCGCGTCGGCGACACCGTCACCAGCCAGCACCACGGCGCCACCGAGGCACTCGGCGGCTACAAGCATCCCAACCCGATGGTCTACTCCGGGCTCTACCCGATCGACGGCGACGACTACCCGACGCTGCGCGACGCCCTCGAGCGGCTCCAGCTCAACGACGCCGCACTGACCTTCGAGCCGGAGACCTCCGGCGCGCTCGGCTTCGGCTTCCGGATCGGCTTCCTCGGCCTGCTCCACATGGAGATCACCCGCGACCGTCTCGAGCGCGAGTTCGACCTCGACCTGATCTCCACCGCACCCAACGTGGTCTACGAGGTGCTGATGGAGGACGGCAGCGAG
Source organism: uncultured Actinomycetota bacterium (assembly GCA_963726515.1). Taxonomy (GTDB): domain Bacteria; phylum Actinomycetota; class Actinomycetes; order Propionibacteriales; family Nocardioidaceae; genus Nocardioides. Next base: position 154,937 of record CAVSCW010000015.1, on the reverse strand, counting down.
ATCGTCGTGACCAACCCCAGCGAGTACCCCGAGGGCAAGATCGCCGAGGTCCGCGAGCCGGTCGTGAAGGCGACGATCCTCAGTCCCAGCGACTACATCGGCACGATCATGGAGCTGTGCCAGACCAAGCGGGGCAACCTGCAGGGGATGGAGTACCTGTCCGAGGACCGCGTCGAGATGCGTTACACCCTGCCGATGGGCGAGATCGTCTTCGACTTCTTCGACCAGCTCAAGTCGCGCACCAAGGGCTACGCCTCGCTCGACTACGAGCGGTCCGGCGAGCAGGCCGCCGACCTGGTCAAGGTCGACATCCTCCTGCAGGGCGAGCCGGTCGACGCGTTCTCCGCGATCGTGCACAAGGACACCGCCTACAGCTATGGCGTGATGATGGCCGGCAAGCTCAAGGACCTCATCCCGCGCCAGCAGTTCGAGGTGCCGATCCAGGCGGCCATCGGTGCGCGGGTCATCGCCCGCGAGAACATCCGCGCGATCCGCAAGGACGTGCTGGCCAAGTGCTACGGCGGTGACATCTCGCGCAAGCGCAAGCTGCTCGAGAAGCAGAAGGCGGGCAAGAAGCGGATGAAGAACATCGGCACCGTCGAGGTCCCCCCCGAGGCCTTCATCGCCGCGCTGTCCACCACGCAGCCGGCGGAGAAGTCCGGCAAGAAGTAGGCACCGGTCATGGCCACCGTCGTCCGTTGCGAGGACGTCGCGCCGCAGCCGTGGGAGAACGGCGGCGGCACGACCCGGGTGCTGATGCGCGCCGACGACGGAGCCTGGCGGATCAGCCTGGCCGACGTCACCACGGACGGCCCCTTCTCCGTCCTCGCCGGCCGGCACCGGTTGCTGACGCTGGTCGACGGTCCGGTGATCGGGCTGGAGGTCGACGGCGCCACGCACGTGGTCGAGCCGCACCGCCCCTTCGCCTTCTCGGGCGATGCGAGCGTCGTCGCGACCGTCCCCGACGGGCCGGTGCGCGTGCTCAACGTGGTCGTCGACCCGCACGTGGTCTCGCCGTTCGTCACCGTGCTCGAGCTGGGCCGCAACTCGGCGCTGCCGCTCGCCGCCGACCAGGCGGCCTATGTCCTGACCGGGGCCGGGACCGGGAGCCTGGTCGCCGGCCCCGGCGAGGTCGCCGGTCGCTGCACCCTCGCCGTCATCACCCTCCAGCGCGCCTGACCCCCTGGGCAGGTCCGACGGGACCCGTCCAATCCGACGGGGTCGGTGGCCGCGAACTGCGAGCGTGACTCCTGGGGACCGGCTGCGGGTCGAGCTGATGCGCGCGACCGCGCGGTTCACGGTGTCGTACGGCGAGGGGCTGCGCTTCGCCGGCGGTGACCTTCCGGCGCCCGACCGCGTGCTGGTGGCCACCCGTCACGGCAAGGTGCCGGTCTTCCTCTACCGCCCCGCGCCCGGCCCGTTGCCCATCCACGTGCACCTCCACGGGGGCGCGTTCGTGATGCGCTACCCGGCGATGGACGACTGGTGGTGCCGCTACGTCGCCGCGACGGCGGGGGTGCTGGTCGCCAACGTCGACTTCGAGGTGGCCCCCCGCGTCACCTACCCGGTCGCGCAGCACCAGGCTCACGATGTCGCGGCGGCACTCGCGGAGGGCGGCACCCCGGTCTCGGTCGGCGGCTTCAGCTCCGGGGGCGGCCTGGCGGCGTCGGTGGCGCTCCAGGCACGCGACTCCGGCTCCTTCACCCCGACCCTCCAGGTCCTCGGCATCCCGGCGCTCGACCTGTCCGCCGAGCCGCGCGACGGAGAGCCGGGAATGATCTCGCCGTCACTGCGGCGCCTGGTGCGCCGGGTGTACCTGCCCGACCCGGCGACCCGCCGCGAGCCGTACGCCTCGCCGTTGCTCGCCGCCGACCTCGCCGGGCTGCCCCCGGCCGTCGTGCTGACCGCCGAGCGCGACGTCCTGCGGGCAGAGGGCGATGCCTACGCGCACCGCCTGCGCGCGTCCGGGGTCCGGGTGGTGCACGACGTGACACCCGGTGTCGACCACTACTTCCTCACCGAGGATCCCGTGCGGGCCCGCACCACGATGGCGATGGTGGCCGGGGAGATCCGCGACGCCATGCCGCCGCCGGGGCCTACTCCCGCGTGAGCGAGAGCTGGGTGGTCGTGATGCCCAGCGACATCTCCAGCGCCGCCACGGGTGCCTCGAGCTCGGCCTTGCGGGGCCGCCGGGTGCCGGCGAACCAGACCACCTCCAGCGGTCGGCGCTTCGCCGATCCGCTCGCCCGCCAGTAGCCGGTGATGCGCCCGTCGACCAGGAGCGGCGGCAGCACCAGCCCGTTGGCACCGCTCCACAGCCGGGCGAGGTGGGCGGGCGAGGCGAACCGCTCGCGGCCTGCCGGGTCGTAGCCGCACATCAACGCGTCGAACTCCGGCAGCAGTCGTACGCCGTCCAGCGTGCGCGGCGCCGGTGAGTCGGGCAGGTCGAGGTAGCTGCGTCCGTCCGGCCCCGGGGTGGCGACGAGGTCCAGGCGCTCCTCGAGGTCGGCGAGGTGCTGGTCCACCACCCGCAGGCCGAGGCCCGACCACCAGGCCAGGTCGTGTCGCGAGGAGGGTCCGTGGCTGCGCAGGTGCAGCTCGATCACGTCGTCGATGGTCGCCTCGACGACCGGCGGGAGCGTGCGGTACTCCGGCGACCCCTGGCCCGACCAGTCGCCGTTGACCGGACGTCGCACCAGGCCGCCGTGCCCGAACGCGAGGTAGCGACCGGTCTGCTTCCCGGTGACGTCGTCGCGGCCCTCGTTCTCCAGCAGCCACCGGTGGAGGTGGTCCTCGAGCTCGTCGGTCGAGCGCCACGACGTGGCGAAGTCCTCGGTGGCGAGCCACAGGTCCTCGAGCGTCGCGTGCTCGAGGCGCAGCATGCGCTGCCACAGGGTGCGTTGGCCGACCCGCGTCGCGGCGCCGAGAGCGGCGTACTGCTCGGGCGTCGCCGTGTGCACCGTGCCCCGCACCGTGCTGCCCCGCACGATCGCCCCGGACTCGTGGGCCGCGGTGATCTCGTCGCGGGTGGTGCCGGGGAAGCGCGCGGCGAGCGCGAGGAAGGGCGAGCGTGCCGTCTGCGACTGGACCGGCCCGGTCGCCGCCAGGCGTCGGGCGACGTCGCCGGTCGGGGCGGGCTCGGGGAACTGCCGTGCCAACGCCGACGCGGCGAGGTCCTCCCAGGAGGTCGCCACGCCTCAGGCGCGCATCGGACCGCCGGGGCGGTCGTAGGCCTCGGCCACGATCTCCGCCATGACGGAGAGGGCGATCTCACCGGGCGCCTTGCCGCCCAGGTCGTGCCCGGCGGGCACGTGCAGCGTGGCCACGTCGACGCCTTCGCCGATGAGCTCGTCGAGCAGCGCACGGGAGCGCCGCCGGCTCGCCATCATGGCGACGTACGACGCCTCCGAGGCGAGTGCGGCCCGCAGCACCGCGGGTGCGTCGGGGGCGTCGTGGTCGCAGAGGACCACCGCGTCGCCGGCGCAGGGCTGCAGCCCCGGACCGCCGTCGTCCCTCGCCTCGACGAGCACCTGGCGCCCGATCGCGGTCGCGATCGTGGCGACGGCCCGCGAGATCGGGTTGTCGCTGAGGACCAGGATCTGCCCGTGCACCGGCTGCTCGTCCGACCACGGCTGCTCACGCTCGCTCATGGCATCAGGCTCGCACACGATGTGTGCGCCACGTCACACCGAGACGCTACGGTCTAGCGATCACGTGCCTGAGATCGCCGACCCCCGTCGGCAGAGAGAGTGACGAGATGACCGAGACAGTGATCGTCGGGGTTGACGGAAGTCAGCCGAGCAAACGAGCCGTGGCCTACGCCATCGCCCTCGCCGAGGCTCAGGAGGTGAATCTCGTGGTGGCGCACGTCATCCCCTGGTCCCCCTACTCCTTCAACACGCCCGCCGACAACGAGGAACGGAGCGAGAAGAAGCAGCAGGAGATCGAGGCGGCCACGACCCAGATCGTCGAGCCGGCGGCCGAGGCCGCGGCCGAGTCCGCGTGCGAGGTGACCTCGGTGGTCCGACACGGCGACCCGGTCGACACGCTCGTCGAGCTCGCCCGGGACTTCTCCGCGACAGCGATCATCGTGGGGAGGACCGGTGACAGCCGCGTCAGGCGGGCCCTGTTCGGGTCCATACCCGGTCACCTGGTCCACGAGAGCGCCATCCCCGTGACGGTGGTGCCGTGATGATGACCGTCATGGCGACCGAGCCCCTCTTCGACCGGATCCTCAACAAGATCACCGAGATCGTCTTCTATCCGATCAACATCGGCGGCGTCGACATCCTGCCGATCGTCGTGTGGCTGGTCGTTGCAGCCACCTTCTTCACCTTCTACCTGGGCTTCCTCAACATCCGGGGGTTCGCCCACGCCATCAACCTCGTGCGCGGGCGCTACTCCAAGCCCGAGGACGCCGGTGAGGTGTCGCACTTCCAGGCGTTGGCGACCGCTGTCTCGGGGACGGTGGGGCTGGGCAACATCGCCGGTGTCGCCGTGGCGATCACCCTGGGTGGGCCGGGAGCCACCTTCTGGATGATCCTCGCAGGGTTCCTCGGCATGAGCGCCAAGCTGGCGGAGTGCACGCTGGGGGTGAAGTACCGCCATCACCACGCGGACGGCACCGTCTCCGGTGGCCCGATGTACTACCTCCGCGACGGTCTCGCCTCTCTCGGACTCGCCGGCCTCGGCAAGGTCCTGGCCGCGGCCTTCGCCGTCTTCTGCATCTTCGGCTCCCTCGGTGGCGGGAACATGTTCCAGGCCAACCAGGCGACCGCGCAGATCCTGGCGGTGACCGACAACAGGGGCAACACCACCCTGACCTGGGTCATCGGCATCCTGTTCGCCCTGGCCGTCGGCCTCGTGATCATCGGCGGCATCAAGTCCATCGCCCGCGTGACCGAGAAGGTCGTGCCTTTCATGGCGGCGCTCTACCTGCTCGCCTGCCTCGTGGTGATCGGGACGAACCTCGGCCAGGTCCCCGGTGCCTTCGGCGACATCGTCTCGGGTGCCTTCAGTCCCGAGGGCATCACCGGCGGCGTCGTCGGTGTGCTGATCGTCGGGTTCCAGCGGGCGGCCTTCTCCAACGAGGCCGGTATCGGGTCCGCCTCGATCGCCCACTCGGCGGTCAAGACCAACGAGCCCTCGACCGAGGGCCACGTGGCCCTGCTCGAGCCGTTCATCGACACCATCGTGATCTGCACGATGACGGCGCTCACGATCGTCATCAGCGGCGTGTGGAAGGACGGCGAGGGAGTCGAGGGCGTCGCCCTGACCTCCTCGGCCTTCGAGACCGTGGTGCCGTGGTTCCCCAACGTGCTGGCGATCGCGGTCATCCTCTTCGCGTTCTCGACGATGATCTCGTGGTCCTACTACGGCATGAAGGCCACCGGCTATCTCTTCGGCGACAACCAGACCGCGGAGAACGTCTACAAGGTCATCTTCTGCATCTTCACCGTGCTGGGCGCGGTCACGGCGCTGGACTCCGTGCTGGGCTTCTCCGACGCCGCCATCTTCTTGATGTCGGTGCCCAACGTGATCGGGCTCTACATCCTGGCTCGTGTCCTGAAGAAGGAGCTCTCCCAGTACCGCGCCAAGATCGCCAGCGGGGAGATCCAGCGGGTGAAGTAGCCACCGGCCTGTCTAGGCTCCCCGGATGAGCGTCGCCATCCCGCCGGGTCTTCTCGCACAGCTTGAGCTGGGGGAGGACTGGGCGGGATGGCTGGTCGGGCTGTCGCGCCGCGCGGGGGACCTGCTCGCCGAGTGGGACCTGACGCAGGTCGCGACGTCGCTGCACGGCTTCTGCTCGCTCGTGCTCCCCGTGGTCGACGCCGACAAGACGCCGGCCGCGCTCAAGGTCACCTTCGACGGCGACCACGAGTCGCTCCACGAGGGCCTGGCCCTGCAGCGCTGGGGCGGGCGAGGCGCTGTACGCCTGCTGAGGGCCGATCCGCACCGACGGGCGCTGCTGCTGGCCTGGCTGTCCGGCCCGGACCTCGGCGACACGTGGGACGTCGAGGCCTGCGAGGTCGTGGGCGGTCTCTACGGCCAGCTCCACGTCCCCGCCCTGCCGCAGCTGGCCACCGTGGCGTCGTACGTCGAGCGCTGGCTGGGCGAGCTGGCCGAGCTGGGGCGCGACGTGCCGATCCCGCGACGCTTCGTCGAGCAGGCGCTCTCGAGCGGCCGCGACCTGGTCGCCGACGACGGCACGCCACCGGTGGTCGTGCACGGGGACCTCCACTACGCCAACGTCCTGGCCGACGCGTCGGGGGAGTGGCTGGCCATCGATCCGAAGCCGATGAGCGGTGACGCGCACTACGAGCCCGCGCCGATGCTGTGGAACCGGATGGACGAGCTCGCCGGACCGGGCGCGGTCGGGTCGGTGCGCGACGGGCTGCGCCGTCGCTTCCACGCCCTGGTCGACGCAGCCGGCCTCGACGAGGCGCGCGCCCGGGACTGGGTGGTCGTGCGCATGGTCGTGAACGCCGGATGGACCGTCCAGGACGCCCGGCGGGCCGGACGCCGGCTGAGCGCCGACGAGCAGGACTGGATCACCCGCTGCATCGCCATCACCAAGGCCGTCCAGGACTGATTCATCAAGCCCGTAGGACAAATTAGGGGGGCTTGCTACCGCTCGGTAAACGTCGTGATCTAGGTTACAGGGAAGTCAGCCGCACGACTCCGCTGTGTGACGCGGTCGCGTCACGCTCCGACGAATGAGTAGGTATCAGATGGCGCTCACTATCGACACGGCCTTTCTCGACACGATGCCGGCCAACGTGGCCGTTCAGTTCTTCGACCGCGTCGCCGCATCGCCCGACAGCGAGGCGTTCCGGTTCCCGCGTGGCGAGGCGTGGGAGTCCGTCACCTGGAAGCAGGCAGGCGACCGGGTCGAGGCGCTCGCCGCGGGCCTGATCGCGCTGGGCGTGGAGTCCGAGCAGCGCGTCGGCATCGCCTCCGGCACCCGCTACGAGTGGATCCTGGCCGACCTGGCGATCATGTGCGCCGCCGGTGCGACGACCACGGTCTACCCGAGCACCAACGCCGAGGACACCGTCTACATCCTCGGCGACTCCGAGAGCCGCGTCGTCTTCGCCGAGGACGACGAGCAGCTCGCCAAGCTCACCGCGCACCGCTCCGAGCTGCCGCATGTCAGCAAGGTCGTCACCTTCGACGGGAAGGCAGACGGCGACTGGGTCATCACCCTCGACGACCTCGCCGCGCTCGGTGCGGCGAAGCTCGCCGAGCAGCCCGACATCGTGCGGACGACGTCGCAGGCGATCGCCCCTGACCAGCTCGCCACCTTGATCTACACCTCGGGCACCACCGGTCGTCCCAAGGGCGTGCGGCTGCGGCACTCGTCGTGGGTCTACGAGGGCGAGGCGATCCGCGCCCAGGGCATCCTGTCCGAGAGTGACCTCGAGTTCCGCTGGCTGCCGATGGCGCACTCGTTCGGCAAGGTGCTGATGTCGACCCAGATGGCGTGCGGCTTCGCCGCGGCGATCGACGGTCGCGTCGAGAAGATCGTCGACAACCTGGGCGTCGTCAAGCCGACCTTCATGGGCGCCGCGCCCCGGATCTTCGAGAAGGCCCACGGCCGCATCGTCACCATGCAGGCCGCGGAGGGCGGCGCGAAGGAGAAGCTCTTCAAGGCGGCCTTCGCCACCGGCCTCGAGGTCGAGCGGCTCAAGCGTGAGGGCAAGTCCGTCCCGATCGGCCTCAAGGTCAAGCACGGCCTCTTCGACAAGCTGGTCTTCAGCAAGGTGCGCGACCGCTTCGGTGGACGTGTCCGGTTCTTCATCTCCGGTGCGGCCGCGCTCAACCGCGACATCGCGGAGTGGTTCGGCGCCGCCGGCATCACCATCCTCGAGGGCTACGGCCTGACCGAGACGTCGGCAGGCTCCTTCGTCAACCACCCCGACCGCAACAAGTTCGGCACGGTCGGTCCGGTCTTCCCGGGCAGCGAGGTCAAGCTCGGCGACAACGACGAGGTCATGATCAAGGGCCCCGGCGTCATGGACGGCTACCACAACCACCCCGAGGAGACGGCGAGGACGCTGACCTCCGACGGCTGGCTGCACACCGGCGACAAGGGCGCCCTCGACGAGGACGGCCACCTGGTCATCACCGGCCGCATCAAGGAGCTCTTCAAGACCTCCGGCGGCAAGTACATCGCCCCGCCGGCGATCGAGTCGAAGTTCAAGGCGGTGTGCCCCTACGCCAGCCAGTTCATGGTGTTCGGCGAGGAGCGCAACTACGTCGTCGCCCTGGTCACCCTCGACCCCGACGCGATGACGGGCTGGGCCGAGGCCAACGGCATGGGCGGCGCGTCGTACACCGAGATCGTGCAGTCCGACGCGGTGCAGAAGATGGTCGCCGACTACGTCGAGGAGCTCAACAGCCACCTCAACCGCTGGGAGACCATCAAGAAGTGGAAGCTCCTCGACCACGACCTCACGGTCGAGTCGGGCGAGCTCACCCCGTCGATGAAGGTCAAGCGCAACGTCGTCCAGGGCAACCACCAGGGCCTGATCGACGAGATGTACGCCTGACCCGGGGTCCGCACGCAGCGGACACACGGGTGGCACGGGTGGCACGGGTGCCAGTGGGAGACCACTGGCACCCGTGCGCCATTTCCGCGCGGGTCGGGGCACCACGGGGCGCCCGTGGTTGGATACCGAAGTGCCCCCCGCGCAGCCCGACGGCGACGTCGCCCCCGAGGACGGCCTGCTGCCCGACGAGGCGTGGGCCGAGTTCGGCAACAAGCCCTTCGGGCTCTACGTCCACGTCCCGTTCTGCAGCGTGCGCTGCGGCTACTGCGACTTCAACACCTACACCGCGCACGAGCTCGGCGACGAGGTCGGCGCCAGCCGGTCGTCGTACGCCGAGGCCGCGATCCGCGAGATCCGCTTCGCCCGGCACGTGCTGGGGCACCGCGACGTGCCGATCGAGACGATCTTCTTCGGCGGCGGCACGCCGACCCTGCTCAAGCCGGCCGACCTCGGCGCGATCGTGGCGAGCGCGGCGGCCGAGTTCGGGCTGGCCGACGACGTGGAGATCACCACGGAGGCCAACCCCGACAGCGTGGCTGCCTGGGACCTCGAGGAGCTGCGGACGGCGGGCTTCAACCGGATCAGCTTCGGCATGCAGTCGGCCGTCGACCACGTCCTGCGCACCCTGGACCGCACCCACGACCCGATGCGGGTGCCGGCCGCGGTCGACTGGGCGCGCCAGGCGGGCTTCGAGGACGTCAGCCTCGACCTGATCTACGGCACGCCCGGAGAGTCCCTCGCGGACTGGGAGACGTCCGTGGAGGCCGCGCTGGCCTGCGAGCCCGACCACGTCTCGGCCTACTCCCTCATCGTCGAGGACGGCACCGCGCTGGCGCGGCAGGTCAGGCGCGGTGAGCTGCCGATGCCGGACGAGGACGACCTCGCGGACAAGTACCAGCTCGCCGACGAGCGGTTCTCCGCGGCGGGGCTGGGCTGGTACGAGGTGTCCAACTGGGCCACCTCGGCCGATCACTGGTGCCGCCACAACATGCTCTACTGGACCGGAGCCCACTGGTGGGGCGTCGGCCCGGGGGCGCACTCCCACGTCGGCGGCACGCGGTGGTGGAACGTCAAGCACCCCACGGCGTACGCCGAACGTCTGGGCCGCGGCGTCTCCCCGGCCCTGGCTCGCGAGGTGCTCGGCTACCGCGACCAGAGGGTCGAGCGGATCCTGCTCGAGATCCGCCTCGTGGAGGGCCTGCCGGTGACCGCGCTGGACGCCTCCGGCCGCTCGCACGTCGCCCGTCTCGTCGCCGACGGACTGGTGGAGCTGGTCACCGAGCGCCTGGTGCTCACCCGCCGCGGCCGGCTCCTCGCCGACGCCGTGGTGCGCGACCTGGTCGACTGAGCGGAGAGCCTCCATATCCGAACTGGAGCCTCCCGGCCGAAGTTTCGGGGGTGAGGCTCCAGTTTCCCCGGGTACCCGGGGATCGCGACCAGCGACCAGCGCCCCGCCCTACGGCTGGGTCGTGAAGTCGATGAGCTCCTCGACCCGCCCCAGGAGCGCGGGCTCGAGGTCGGCGAAGGACGACACCCGGCCGAGGACGTGCTTCCAGGCGCGGGCGATGTCGGCCTGGTTGCGGTGCGGCCAGCCGAGCTGCTGGCAGGTGCCGGTCTTCCAGTCGATGCCCTTGGGGACGTGGGGCCAGCGGGCGATCCCGAGGCGGTCGGGCTTGACCGCCTGCCACACGTCGATGAACGGGTGGCCCACCACGAGCACGTGCGTGCCGATGGGGGAGCGGGCGATGCCCTGCGCGATCCGGGCCTCCTTCGACCCGGGGACGAGGTGGTCCACGAGCACGCCGACACGCCGCTGCGGGCCCGGCTTGAAGTCGCGCAGGTGGTCGGCGAGGTCGTCGACGCCGCCGAGGTACTCGACCACCACGCCCTCGATCCGCAGGTCGTCGCCCCAGACCTTCTCGACGAGCTCGGCGTCGTGGCGGCCCTCGACGAAGATCCGGCTGGCCCGGGCGACGCGGGCCTTGGCGCCCTGCACCGCGACCGAGCCCGATGCCGTACGGCTGGGGGCGGCAGGCGCTCCGGCGCGCACGGGGCGGGTGAGGACCACCGGCCTGCCCTCGAGCAGGAAGCCCGGCCCGAGCGGGAACGTACGCCGCTTGCCGCGCCGGTCCTCCAACGTCAGCGTGTCGATGTCCCGGTCGACCGCGACGACCTCGCCGCACCAGTCGGTGGTGACCTCCTCGACGACCATGCCGATCTCGGTGGGGGTCTCGACCGCGCGGCCGTTGGCCGGCTTGCGCCAGTCGGTGGAGAGGACGTCGGTTCCGTAGCGATCGAGTGGCACTGGTCTACGGTATGGACCGCGGGAACACCATCGGGGGAGGCCACGCCGTGCAGGACAGAAGACGACCGACGAGCAACAGCGACATCGCGCGCGGCCTGGGTGGGCGCAGCGGCTTCTCCTCGGAGGAGCCTCACGCCGACCGCCCGGCCCCGGCCACGTCCAAGGCGGAGCGGGTGGCCGCGGTGCGCAACTGGCACGACGCCATCAACCACTTCGAGGACTACGAGGACCAGAACCGCTTCCGGATGGGACGGCTGGTCCCGACGTGGGAGACCCTGATCGCGGTCGCCGTCGTCCTGGTCTTCGTGGGCATCTACGCCGGGTTCATCGCCTTCCTCGCGCTCACCCGCTGAGCCTCAGGCCCCGTCGCCCGACTGGCCCGCCCCGCCGCCGGTGACGGAGTCGCCCTCTTGGTCGGGAGCGGTGCTGGCGCCGTCGTCGTTGCCCAGGTCCTCCTGGGTGGCGTCCATCTCCAGCTCCTCGCGGCTCTTGGTCGCCTCGTCGTCGGGATCCAGCGGCTCGGCGAGCGGGTTGTCCTCGCCGGGCCTGACGTCCTCGGGCAGCTGGTCGTCAGCGATCCCACCGGAGTGGTCCGCGTCAGCGGGGCTGGTGCCGCTGGAGGCCTGCGGCGTCTCGGTGCTCTCGGCGGGGTCGGTCTGCTGCTCCGTGTCGTCGGTCATCACCCAGTCCTACCGACCGCCGCACCACCGTCACCAGCCCCCAGGGGGTGGGTGGGTCAGATCAGCGGGAGCCGCTTCTGGCTGCGGGGCAGATGCTCGTAGCCCAGGCGTACGGCGCTCACGAGGCGCTCGCGGTCCCAGGGCCACTCGCCCTCGGCCAGGGCCTGCGACCGGGGCACGCCGCGGGAGGCCAGGTCGCGGATGGTCTCGGCGATGACGCCGAGCTCGACGCGCTGGTCCTGCACGAAGTCCCTGTCCACCACTCTGCCGTGGCCGGGCACGACGACCGTCGCCTCGCTCATCAGCCCGATCACGAGGTCGAGGGTCAGCGGCCACTCCATCGGCCACGAGTCGTCGCCGATGGACGGCGGGTCCGACTCCTCGATCAGGTCGCCCCCGACCAGCACGTCGGCGTCCGGGACGCGGACGACGAGGTCTCCCGCGGTGTGGCCGCGGCCGGGGTGGATGAGCTCGACCGCGCGGTCACCGAGGTCGAGCTGCACGGCCGAGGAGAAGGTGTGGGTGGGCAGGAGGACCGACGTGTCGAGGATGTCCGCACGGTGCGGATGGTCGGTGAGCTCGCCGTAGGTCTCGAAGGTCTGCGCGGCCGAGACCTCGATGTGGTCTCGCGCCCACTCGGTCGCGTGGATCGGCAGGTCGCCGAACCGCTCGACCATCGTGGCGTTGCCGAAGTGGTGGTCCCAGTGCTCATGGGTGTTGACCAGGCCGGTCAGCGGGCCCGCGCCCAGGCGTCGTACGTCGTCGGCGACGATCCGCGCCTGGGCGGCGGAACCGTGGGTGTCGACCATGAGCAGGCCGTCGGAGCCACCGATGAGGGTGATGTTGACGTGCATCCAGTCGTAGTGCGCCACCCAGACCCGCGGCGCGACCTCCGTGAAGTCGGGCATGCCCGGGAGCCTACGGTTGACTAGTAGTCTTGGCACTCCGGGCAAACGAGTGCCAGCACCACCCATGACGATCTGCGAGCAAGGAGGGCCACGTGGTCGACGACCGCAAGCTCGACGTGCTGCGCGCGATCGTGGAGGACTACGTCGCCACCGAGGAGCCCGTGGGCTCCAAGGCGTTGGTCGAGCGTCACGGCCTCGGCGTCTCCCCGGCCACGGTCCGCAACGACATGGCCGCGCTGGAGGACGAGGGCTACATCCACCAGCCCCACACCAGCGCCGGGCGGGTGCCGACCGACAAGGGCTACCGCCTCTTCGTCGACAAGCTCACCACCCTCAAGCCGATGAGCACGGCCGAGCGACGAGCGATCTCGACGCTCCTCGACGGTGCTGTCGACCTCGACGACGTGGTGCAGAAGTCGGTTCGTCTGCTGAGCCAGCTCACCCGCCAGGTCGCGATCGTCCAGTACCCCTCGCTCTCGCGCTCCACGGTGCGCCACGTCGAGCTGGTCGCGCTGACCCCGACCCGGGTGATGGTCATCTTGATCCTCAGCACGGGCCGCGTCGAGCAGCGCCTCGTCGAGCTGGACGAGGCGCTCGCCGACGCCGACCTCGCCGAGCTCCGTGTCGCCGTCAACCGGGTCAGCGCGGGCGTGCAGATCGCGGCGGCAGCGGCGGCGGTCGTCGACCTGCCCGACTCCGTGCGTCCCGAGCAGACCGGGTCGACCCGAGCGATCGCGAGTGTCCTGGCCGACGCGATGTCGGACCACCGCAGCGACGAGCGGGTCGCGGTGAGCGGCACCGCCAACCTCGCCCGCTACGGCGACTTCGACACCGCTGTCCGCCCGCTCCTCGAGGCGCTCGAGGAGCACGTCGTGCTGCTCAAGCTGCTCGGGGAGTCCGGCGTCGACGCGGTGACCGTGCGCATCGGCCACGAAGGCCCCTACTCCGAGCTCGCCGCGACCAGCGTGGTCGCCACCGGCTACGGCCTCCAGGAGTTCCACCTCGGCTCCCTGGGTGTCGTCGGCCCCACCCGGATGGACTACCCCGGATCCATGGCAGCCGTGCGCGCCGTCGCGCGCTACGTCTCGCGGATCCTCGATGAAGGAAACCAGTGACACAGGACCCCTACGAGATCCTCGGCGTCTCGCGTGACGCGAGCGCCGACGACGTCAAGAAGGCCTACCGCAAGCTGGCCCGCCAGCTGCACCCCGACGTCAACCCGGACCCGGCCACGCAGGAGCGCTTCAAGGATGTCTCCCGCGCCTACGAGGTGCTGAGCGACCCCGGCAAGCGGGCGGCGTACGACCGGGGCGGCGACGCCTTCAGCCAAGGCTTCGGCGGCGCCGGCCAGGGATTCTCGTTCACCGACATCATGGACGCCTTCTTCGGCGGCGGTGCGGCCGCGGGCGGCGCCACCCGCGGCCCCCGCTCGCGTGCGCGACGTGGCCAGGACGCGCTGATCCGGCTGGACGCGACCCTCGCCGAGGCGGCCTTCGGCGTGACCCGCGAGATCAAGGTCGACACCGCGCTGGCCTGCGAGGCCTGCGAGGGACAGGGCACCGCGCCAGGCACCACGCCGACGACGTGCGAGACCTGCCACGGCCAGGGCGAGGTCGCGGTCGTGCAGCGCTCGTTCCTCGGCGAGATCCGCACCCTGCGCCCGTGTGCGGCGTGCCGCGGCTACGGCTCGATCATCCCGGACCCCTGCCGCGAGTGCTCCGGCGACGGCAGGGTCCGCACCCGTCGCACGCTGACGGTGAAGATCCCGGCCGGCGTCGACCACGGCACCCGCGTCCAGCTGACCGGCCAGGGCGAGGTCGGTCCCGGCGGCGGTCCCGCCGGCGACCTCTACGTCGAGATCCACGTCGAGCCGCACAAGACCTTCACCCGCCACGGCAACGACCTGCACACCACGATCTCCCTGCCGATGACGGCCGCCGCGCTCGGCACGCACCTGACGCTCCCGCTGCTCGAGGCCGACGTGTCCTCGACCGACTCCGAGACCTCGACGACCTTCGACCTCGAGGTCCGTCCCGGCACGCAGTCGGGGACCGAGCAGGTGATCCGCGGCTTCGGCGTGCCGAGCCTGCGCGGCGGGCGGGGTGACCTGATCGTGAGCATCTCCGTCGACACCCCGACCCGTCTCGACGCGCGCCAGGAGGAGCTGCTGCGCGAGCTCGCGGCGATCCGGGGCGAGGAGTCGCCCGACGGTCAGGTCGAGGCCCCGCACACGTCGATGTTCGGCCGTCTCCGCAGCGCCTTCCAGGGCTGACCGGAGGCTTGGGAAGGTGTCCCTCCCCGTCCACCTGGTCGACTCGCTGGACGGGGCCGTGGCAGGTCATCTCGTCGAGGTGAGCGGTGACGAGGCACACCACGCGGTCACCGTACGACGCCTGCGCGAGGGCGAGCGCGTCGTGCTCACCGACGGCCTGGGGACCTCCGTCACCGGCTCGGTCGCCTCGACGGGCAAGCGGGTCTTCGCCGTGCGCGTCGACACCCGATGCGTCGAGGCCCGTCCCGAGCCGGCGATCACGGTCGTCCAGGCGCTGCCCAAGGGCGAGCGCGGCGAGCTCGCCGTCGAGGTGCTGACCGAGGTGGGGGTCGACCGGATCGTGCCGTGGGCGGCGTCGCGCTCGGTGGCGGTCTGGAAGGGCGAGCGGGCGGCGAAGTCCCACGCCAGGTGGCAGGCCACGGCCCGCGAGGCCGCCAAGCAGTCGCGCCGGGCGTGGCTGCCGACCGTGTCGCCGCTGGCCTCGACCGCCGACCTGGCCTCGCTCGTCGGCGAGGCCGACCTGGCGCTGGTGCTCCACGAGGACGCCACTGCTCCGCTCCGCGCGGTCGACGTACCTGCCTCCGGGCGGATCGTGGTCGTCGTCGGGCCGGAGGGCGGCATCGCCCCCGACGAGCTCGAGCTGCTGGCGGCGGCGGGGGCACACGGCGTACGCCTCGGTGCCGAGGTGCTGCGGACCTCCACCGCCGGCGTCGTCGCGGTCGCCGCGCTGCTGGCGCGCACCGGCCGCTGGGCCTGACCCGGTTCCCCGCCGGGGTGTGTCGGACAGGACGAACCCGGGTGTACGGCGGCGGGTGAGCGTGGTGGGACCCCCGGTTGCCCGACTTCGTCCTGTCCGACGCGCACGCCCGGACCGGTCAGTCGACGATCGTGATCCGGCGGCTGTCGGTGTGGAAGCGGCCCTCGCCCGAGGGGTCGTCGGTCTGCGAGATCACCACGTAGTCGCCCGGAGCCACGTCGGTCAGGTCGAAGGTGACCTCGAAGGGGAAGAGCCGGTCCTCGTAGGTGCCCGCGATCGCCGGCAGCTGGTCCACGACGTAGGTCCCCTCCCACCGCTGGATCCGGGTCACCACGTTGCCCTCGAAGGAGTTGGCCCGACCGGTCACGGTGAAGGGCTCGTCGTTGTCGACCAGCTCTCCCTCGGACGGCTCGGTGAGCGAGACGTGGGCCAGGACGGCCAGGTCGGACCCGGTCGCCAGCGGCTCGGAGGTCGGCACGCCCAGCACCTGGTCGATCGGGTTCCCGTTCGCGTAGAACTGGACGGGCGCCTTCGCCTTGACGGCCGCCTGCAAGGTTCGGATGACCTGCTCGACAGCCATCGTCGCCTCCTCCGACGTCATCGACGCAGGGCGCTCCCGGACGTCGGGGTCCACCGTGACGCCGATGAGACCATCGGATCCGATGCCGTCGAACGAGACGTCCTCGAGAGAGCCGGCTGGCCACAGGTTGCGGTAGTCCGGGTCCTCAGGTGGCAGGTCGAGGCCGGCGATGGCTTCCTCGAAGGGGTTGGGCTCGCTGACGCGACGGAACTCCCGGTAGAGACGCGGCCCGTCCGGGGTGTCGCCGACGTAGTAGACGGCCACGGTCGTGGTCTGCACCTCGGGCGCTGTGGACGAGGGGTCGGACGCTGTCGCCGTGGGCGAGCCCGGGCCCGCGGGGTCGGGCTCGCTGCCCCGCGGCGCACCTCCCGTGCTCAGCGCCAGCGCCGTCACCACGGCCGCAGCGACCAGCCCGACGCCACCGGCGGCCCACCACCCCCGGCCCGTACGACGACCGGTCCTGGCCGTGGCGGCCCGGATCGCCCCCAGCCGGTCGCCCGGCTCCACGCTGTCGGCCACCTCGTGCAGCAGCTCGCGCACCCGGTCGTCGTTCATGATCCGTCCTCCCACCACTCGCCCAGCAGCTCGCGAAGTGCGGCGCTGCCGCGGTGTGCGTGCGCCTTGACGGCGCCGCGCGAGATGCCCAGCGCATCCGCGATCTGCGTCTCGGACCAGTCGAGGTAGTGCCGCAGCACCAGCACCTCACGTTGCCGCTGCGAGAGCTGCAGCAGCGCCGCGCGTACGGCGTCGCGCCGGGCCCCGCCGACCGACGGCCCGTCCGTCGTGTCAGGTCCGCCGGAGGCCGACCGTGCGTGTCGCTCGACCACGACCCGGTGCCGCAGTGCCGAACGAGAGCGGTTGACCACGGCCTGGCGCAGGTAGGCCAGCGCCTTGTCGGGGTCGCGCAGCCGCGACCAGCGCCCGTGCATCGCGACGAAGGCGTCCTGCACCACGTCCTCGGCTGCGGACCGGTCGTGCACCAGCAGCACCGAGAGCCGGACCAGCTGGCCCCAGTGGGCGGCGTACAGCTGCTCGACCGCCGCATCGGGGTCGGCGTCGCGGAGGGGGTGGTGTTCGGTCACGGACATCCTCCCTCGGCGCGTTGCGGTCCTGGTGGTCACGCAGTTGGACGCATCAGCCGAGGACCTGGTTGACGGCTACGCGCAGCGGGTTTCGTCACGGTCGCGGCGCGACCTCCTCAACCAGCGACGCGGATCGTCTTGGTGTCGATCGCCGGACCGTCGCCCTCGGCGCCCCCGCTCGGGTCGTCGGTCTCGCACTGGACCGCGACCTCGCCGCTGAGCCCGTCGAGGGGGAGGGCCACCTCGAAGGGAAACAGGCGGTCTTCCATCCAGCCGGCGGACTGGTAGCCCTCGAGCACGACCTCCTGGCCGTCCGCGATCAGCCGGCACGGCCCGGACGCCTCGAAGGAGTTGGCCACGCCGGTCACGGTGAGGGTGTCGCCGGTGACCGTGTCACCCTCGGCCGGGGAGGTGATGTTGACGAGGTTGAGGGTCTCGAGAGCGCTCGCCTCGTCGAACTCCCTGTCGGTGGGAAGGCCGAGGAGCCGGAGGTCCGATCCGCCGCGCTTGACGAGCACGGGGACCCGCTCCTGCTGCACTCCCTGCAGCGTGTAGACCAGCTGCTGCATCGCCAGCCGTGCCTCTCGCTTCGTCATCCCGTCGGGGCGCTCGGTGAAGCCGTCGCCGGGGATCTGCACGAGCAGGATGCCGTCCGTGGCTCCCGCGTCGGCCACCTCGATCGTGGGCCAGAGGGTGCGGTAGTCGGGGTCGTCCGGCTGGCCGCCGCCCATCACGAGCCGTGCGGCCTCCGTCATGGGGTTGCCCTGCACCCGCTGGAACTCCCGGAACAGACGCGGCCTCCCGCCCGGCCCGTCACCGACCCAGTAGATGGGCACGGCGGTGCCGGCATCCTCCGTCGGGGACTCCGACGGTGACTCCGTCGGAGGCTCCGAGCTCGGCTCGGGGGCCGGCTCCTCGGTGGGCGACGGTGTCTGCTCGCCGGTCCCGCCCGAGGTCGGCACCGGGTCGTCGCCCTCGCTGCACGCGACGAGGGCGAGGCTGCTCGTGACGACGAGGGCGGTCGCGCCCGCCCATCGACGTACGGACGGGCGGCGCGTGCGGGGACTCATGATCGTCACGGTAGTGGGACGCGGGCGCCCGCCGATCGGTCCCACGCCGCGCCCGCAGGACCTAGGCTGGGGGCATGAGCGACACGTCCGACGCCTGCATCTTCTGCACCATCGTCGCCGGGGAGATCCCGGCGGAGGTGCTCGGCAGCAGCGAGCACGCCATCGCCATCAAGGACGTGAACCCGCAGGCGCCCTTCCACGCGCTCGTCCTGCCCGTCGACCACCACGAGAACGTCGCGGCCTCTGCCGCCGCCGACCCCGCGGTCATCGGTCACCTCGTCGCGCTGGCCGACGAGGTCGCCAAGGCCTCCGGCAACCCGGAGTACCGCCTCATCGCCAACACCGGCGCGGGGGCCGGGCAGAGCGTCTTCCACACCCACTTCCACGTGCTCGGCGGCTCGTCGCGCATGACCGAGTCCCTGATCTGAGTGCCGATGTCCCCTCTTCGTCGTCTGCCCGTCGCTGCTCTCGCGGTGGCGCTGCTCGCGCTGTCCGCCTGCGGCGGCGGCGACGGCGACGCCTCGGAGAGCGGGCGCAGCGCCACCCAGCCGGCGGACTCGGCCGCCACCTCGTCGCCGACGGCGGAGGAGGACGCCGCCGAGGAGGGCCATGACGGCCACTACGCCGAGCCGGCGACGTCCAAGCCGCTGCGTGCGGGAGAGACGCGTACGACGATCGCGATGCCCGGCAGCTACACGCCGTCCGCGCCCTACGGCACCGGCACCGACGACTACCGCTGCTTCCTCCTCGACCCCGAGCTCGACCGCGCCGCCTGGCTGACCGGCACGCAGGTGCTCCCCGGCAACCCCGAGGTCGTGCACCACGTGATCCTCTTCCAGGTGCCGCCCGCCCAGGTGGCCGCAGCCGAGGCGAAGGACGCAGCGGAGGACGACGAGGGCTGGACCTGCTTCGGCGGCACCGGCCTCGACCGCTTCCAGAACGTCGACAGGTCCTCGTGGATCGGCGCCTGGGCCCCCGGCAGCGAGGAGTCGGTGGTCAAGAAGGGCTTCGGCATCCGGCTCGCCAAGGGCAGCCGGATCGTGATGCAGGTGCACTACAACCTGCTCGCGGGCCAGCAGCCCGACACGTCCGCAGCGCAGCTGCGGCTCGCGCCGGCCAAGCGCCCCTTCCAGGGGCTCAGCACGATGCTGCTGCCCGGGCCGGTCGAGCTGCCGTGCCGCCCGAAGTACGCCGATGGCGCGCTCTGCGACCGCGACGCTGCCCTGGCCGACGTCCAGGAGCGCTTCGGCTCCGAGGGCAACACCGCCGACCTCCTCTACTTCCTCTGCGGCGGCAAGCCCCAGCCCGGCACCACGCAGTCGTGCGTGCGCAACCTCTCCGAGCCGATCACCATCCACGGCGTCGCCGGACACATGCACCTCCTCGGTCGCTCGATCAAGATCGAGGTCCGACCCGGCACGCCCCAGGCCCGGACGATCCTCGACATCCCGGTGTGGGACTTCGACGACCAGGGCAGCCGGCCGATCGAGCCGATCACCCTCCAGCCGTTCGAGCAGGTGAAGGTGACGTGCACGCACGTCCAGTGGCTGCGCGACAAGCTGCCCGCCTTCGAGGGCCAGCCGGACCGCTACGTCGTGTGGGGGGAGGGCACCACCGACGAGATGTGCCTGGGGATGTTGCAGGTCACCCGCCCCTGAGCGCGACTGAGTGGGACCTGCGCCGCCTGCTCGGTAGCATGGAGGTGCTCCGCCACCGACCCGGAAGGCCGCCCGTCACGGGCATCCATGACTGACAACCGCAGCACGCCCCGCAGTGACGCCAAGCGGATCGCCCCGGCGGACGCCCACGAGGAGACCCCGACCCACACGGTCATCGTCCCCAACAGCATCGACATGGTCTCGGTCCTGGGGCCGGGCGACGAGCACCTCCGGTTGATCGAGCGTGCCTTCCAGGCGAGGGTGCACGTGCGCGGGAACCGGATCACGCTGACGGGCGACTCCGCCGAGGTCGCGATGGCCGAGCGACTCCTCGACGAGGTCGTCACGCTGGTGCGCACGGGCCAGGGCGTCACCGGGGAGACGGTCGAGCGGATCGTCCAGATGCTCCAGACCGAGACGCAGGAGCGCCCGGCCGACGTGCTGAGCCTCAACATCTTGTCCAACCGCGGTCGCACCATCCGGCCCAAGACGCTCAACCAGAAGCGCTACGTCGAGTCCATCGACAACTCCACGATCACCTTCGGCATCGGCCCGGCCGGCACCGGCAAGACCTACCTCGCGATGGCCAAGGCCGTGCAGGCCCTGCAGAACAAGGAGGTCAACCGGATCATCCTGAGCCGCCCGGCCGTCGAGGCGGGCGAGCGGCTCGGATTCCTGCCCGGCACGCTGAGCGAGAAGATCGACCCCTACCTGCGCCCTCTCTACGACGCGCTGCACGACATGGTCGACCCCGAGACGATCCCCAAGCTGCTCGCCGCCGGCACTATCGAGGTCGCACCCCTGGCGTTCCTCCGCGGCCGCTCGCTCAACGACTCGTTCATCATCCTCGACGAGGCGCAGAACACCACGCCCGAGCAGATGAAGATGTTCCTGACCCGGCTGGGCTTCGGCTCGCGCATCGTCGTGACCGGTGACACCAGCCAGGTCGACCTCCCGTCGGGCACCAAGTCAGGGCTGCGTGTGGTCGAGGGCATCCTCGACGGCGTGGAGGACATCTCCTTCTGCCGCCTCACCGGCACCGACGTCGTACGCCACCGCCTGGTGGGTCGCATCGTCGAGGCCTACGAGGTGTTCGACGCCGAGCCGCAGCCCCGTGCGCAGGAGCAGCGACCACGCACCGCGCCGACCAAGGCCGACCGGAGCACCCGATGAGCATCGAGGTGCTCAACGAGTCCGGGGCGGAGCTCGACGTACGCCGGCTCTCGCGGCTCGCGCGCTTCGTGATGGAGCAGATGCGGGTGCACCCCCAGGCCGAGCTGTGCATCAAGGCGGTCGACGAGGACACGATCGCCGAGCTCAACGCGCAGTGGATGGAGAAGGAGGGGCCGACCGACGTGCTCGCCTTCCCGATGGACGAGCTGCGTCCCGGGAAGGTCAACGAGGAGCCCGAGGAGGGCGTCCTCGGTGACCTGGTGCTCGCTCCGGTGATCGCGGAGCGGCAGGGCGAGGAGGCCGGCCACGGGCGTGCGGCCGAGATCGACCTGCTCACCACCCACGGCATCCTGCACCTCCTCGGCTACGACCACGCCGAGCCCGATGAGCACGCCGTGATGTTCGGCCTCCAGGCCGAGCTGCTGGAGAAGTGGCGCTCGAGCCAGGAACCCGGCTGACGATGACCGCCGACATCTGGCAGCTCGGCTCGGCGACCCTCCTGGTCTGGCTGGCGGGCCTCTTCTCCGCCGCCGACGCGGCGCTGGGCAGCTTCTCCCGCGCCCGGGCAGAGGAGATGAAGGCCGAGGGACGCGGCGGCGCGGCCCGGCTCGTGACGCTTCTCGACGACCCCACCCGCTACCTCAACACCGCCCTCCTGCTGCGGCTGTTCTGCGAGGTCAGCGCCATCGTGCTGGTCACGACCTGGGCACGCGACGTCTACGACGGCGCCTGGCTGCCGACCGTGCTCACCACGATCAGCGTGATGACGGTGGTCTCCTTCGTGGTGATCGGGGTGGCCCCCCGCACCGTCGGTCGCCAGCACGACGCGAAGGTGGCGCTGCTCTCGGCCGGCCCGATCTCGCTCGTCACCACGATCCTCGGCCCCATCCCGGCGCTGTTGATCATGCTCGGCAACGCGATCACTCCGGGCAAGGGCTTCAGCGAGGGCCCGTTCTCGACCGAGACCGAGCTGCGCGAGCTGGTCGACCTCGCCGAGGCCTCGGCGGTCATCGAGTCGGGCGAGCGCCGGATGATCCACTCGGTCTTCGAGCTCGGCGACACGACCACCCGCGAGGTGATGGTCCCGCGACCCGACGTGGTCTACATCGAGCGCCACAAGAACCTGCGCCAGACCCTCTCGTTGTTCCTGCGCAGCGGCTACTCCCGCATCCCGGTCATCGGCGAGAACCTCGACGACATCGTGGGCATGGCCTACCTCAAGGACCTCGTCCGCCGCGACTTCGAGGCCCCCGACGTGGAGTTCACCCAGCGGGTCGACGAGGTGATGCGACCGGTGCACTACGTCCCCGACTCCAAGCCGGTCGACGCCCTGCTGACCGAGCTCCAAGCGCGCCGACAGCACATCGCCGTCGTCGTCGACGAGTACGGCGGCACCGCAGGCCTGGTCACGATCGAGGACGTGTTGGAGGAGATCGTCGGTGAGATCACCGACGAGTACGACGCCGAGGAGGTCGAGGTCGAGCACGTGGACGGCGGCGCCATCCGGGTCTCCTCCCGCTACCCCGTCGACGACCTCGACGAGCTGGTCGGCTTCCCGGTGGAGGACGACGACGTCGACAGCGTCGGCGGCCTGATGGCCAAGCACCTCGGGAAGGTGCCGATCCCGGGCTCCGTGGTGGAGTGCCACGGCCTGCGCCTCGAGGCCGAGCGCGCCACCGGTCGCCGCAACAAGATCGATGCCGTGCTGGTCTCGGTGCTGACCGAGGGTGAGGACGTCGACGACGACACCCCGGCCCAGGTCACCTCTGGCGGCCGCTGACCCGACATCGTCGGCGAACTAGGGTGGCTCCATGACCGACCAGCCCGTCGACCTCTCGGCCGACCTCTCTGCCGAGGACGCCAAGCTGGTGACCCTCGCCCGCGCCACGCGGGCCCGGACCCGCGCCCTGGAGGGTGCCGCCGTTCGCGACCTCGACGGCCGGACCTACGCCGGCGCCAGCATCCGGCTCCCGCACCTGGAGCTCAGCGCCCTCGAGGTCTGCGTGGCCATGGCCATCACCTCGGGGTCGGCGGGGCTCGAGGCGGCGGTGGTGCTCACGGGCAGCGACCTGGTCGACGTGGCGGCCGCGAGCGACTTCGCCGGCGCCGACGTCCCCGTCCTTGTCGGTGACGCCTCGGGACGCCTGCACACCCGCCAGAACACGCACGCCGGCTGACCCTCGCAGGACACCCCTCGCGGCGCTAGCGTGGAGGTGTGCGCACGCCTGTGGGGTGGGACCAGCACTCAGCCGGGGTGGCAAGGCTCGAGGAGTCCTACGCCGCCCTGCCCTCCGGAGCGCCGGTCCGGCTGGCCAAGCGCACCAGCAACCTGTTCCGCGGCCGGGCCCCGCTCGGCCCTGGCCTCGACGTGTCCGGCCTCGCCGGCGTCATCGAGGTCGCCGGCGACGTGGCCCAGGTTCAGGGGATGTGCACCTACGAGCACCTCGTCGAGGTCACCCTGGCCCACGGACGGATCCCGCTGGTCGTGCCCCAGCTCAGGACGATCACCCTCGGCGGCGCCGTCAGCGGCCTGGGCATCGAGTCGACCAGCTTCCGCAACGGGCTGCCCCACGAGTCCGTGCTCGAGATGGACGTGCTGACCGGCGCCGGCGAGGTCGTGACCACCCGGCCCGGCGACGACCTCTTCGACGCCTTCCCCAACTCCTACGGCTCGCTCGGCTATGCGATCCGGCTGCGGATCGAGCTGGAGCCGGTGCCGTCGTACGTCGCCCTTCGGCACGTCCGCTTCGACGACGCCGCAACGCTGGGCGACGCGGTCGCGCGGATCACCGACGAGGGCGTGTGGGCGGGTGAGCGGGTCGACGGCCTCGACGGGGTGGCGTTCGCGCCCGACGAGCTCTACCTCACCCTGGCCCGCTGGACCGACGAGATCGGCCCGACCTCGGACTACACCGGCCAGCAGGTCTACTACCGCTCGCTCCAGCAGGCGGTGACGGACCGGCTCACGATGCACGACTACCTGTGGCGCTGGGACACCGACTGGTTCTGGTGCTCGCGGGCCTTCGGCGCCCAGCACCCGCTCGTGCGCCGCGTGTGGCCGCGACGCCTGCGCCGCTCCGACGTCTACTGGAAGCTGGTCGCCCTCGACCGCCGCTTCGGCATCGGCGACCGGCTCGACCGACGGGCCGGCCGCGCGCAGGGGGAGCGCGTCGTCCAGGACGTCGAGATCCCGGTCGGCCGCCTGGCGGAGTTCCTCGACTGGTTCGACCGCGAGGTGGGCATGCGCCCGGTGTGGCTGTGCCCGCTACAGCTGCGCCGTGGGGGCGAGGGGGAGGAGCGGCCGTGGCCGGGCTACCCGCTGACGAGCCACACGACGTACGTCAACGTCGGCTTCTGGGGCGTGGTCAACGTCGGCCCGGACGCCCCGCGGGCACCGCGCAACCGGGCGATCGAGGCGAAGGTCTCCGACCTCGGCGGCCACAAGAGCCTCTACTCCGAGGCCTTCTACGCACGTGAGGAGCTCGACCGTCTCTACGGCGGCGCCCACCTCGCGCGTGTCAAGGCGCTCCACGATCCCGGGGACCGACTGACCTCGCTCTACGACAAGGTGGTGCAACGACCATGACCTCCAACCTCCACTCCGGATCCCGGGCCCGGATGACCATCAGCGATGCCATCGGACGGCTGGTGAGGGGAGGCCTGCCGCTGCGCTTCACGGCATACGACGGCAGCAGCGCCGGACCTCCCGACGCGCAGCTCGGCATGCACCTGCGCACCGAGCGGGGCCTCGCCTACCTGATGACCGCACCCGGCGACCTCGGGCTGGCCCGGGCCTACGTGAGCGGGGACCTGGACCTCTCGGGCGTCCACCCGGGCGACCCCTACGACGCGCTCGTGCTGCTCAAGGACCACACCAAGTTCCGGGTGCCCACGCCCGCCGAGGCCCTGATGATCGTGCGCGACCTCGGCCCGTCGCACCTGCGGCCGCCCGTCCCGCCGCCGCAGGAGCACCTGCCGCGCTGGCGCCGGACGGTCGAGGGACTGCGGCACTCGATGGTGCGCGACGCCGAGGTGATCGCCCATCACTACGACGTCTCCAATCGCTTCTACGAGCTCGTGCTCGGCCCGTCGATGGCCTACACCTGCGCGCTCTACGAGACCCCGGACGCGACGCTCGAGGAGGCGCAGGCAGCGAAGTTCGACCTGGTCTGCCGCAAGCTTGCCCTCCGGCCGGGCCAGCAGTTGCTCGACGTGGGGTGCGGCTGGGGCACGATGGTCCGCCACGCCGCGCGGGAGTACGGAGTGAAGGCGCTCGGCGTGACGCTGTCGCTGGAGCAGGCGCAGTGGGCGCAGGCGGCCATCGACCGCGACGGCCTCGGCGATCTCGCCGAGGTGCGCCACCTCGACTACCGCGACGTCGTCGAGACCGGCTTCGACGCGGTGAGCTCGATCGGGCTGACCGAGCACATCGGCGTGCGCCACTACCCGGCCTACTTCACCCACCTGCGTGACCGGCTCAAGCCCGGCGGCCGGCTGCTCAACCACTCCATCACCCGCCCCCACAACGGCCGCCAGGAGACCGGGGCGTTCATCGATCGCTACGTCTTCCCCGACGGCGAGCTGATCGGCTCCGGCACCATCATCTCGGCGGCCCAGAACGAGGGCCTGGAGGTGCAGCACTCCGAGAACCTCCGCCCGCACTACGCCGCCACGCTGCGCGACTGGAACCGAAACCTCGCCGAGCACTGGGACGAGTGCGTCGCCGAGGTCGGCGAGGGGACGGCGCGGGTGTGGGGCATCTACATCGCCGGCTCGCGGGTCGGCTTCGACCGCGGCGAGGTGGAGCTGCACCAGGTCCTGGCCACCCGCAACCACGAGGACGGGCGCACCGATTTCCCGATGCGCCCCGACTGGTGAGGCACCGATAACCTCCTCGGGTGAGCACCCGCGCAGCCCAGTTCCAGGCGACCGTCCGTCGTCGCGAGCCGCTCACGGACCACCTCGTCCGGCTGGTGCTCGACGGGCTCGACGGCTTCACGAGCACCGGCGTGCCCGACGAGTGGGTCGGCCTTGTCGTGCCGGGTCAGTTCCAGAGCCGCTACTACACGGTGCGGTCCTACGAGCGGGGTGAGCTGACGCTCGACGTGGTGGTCCACGACGTCGGTCTGGTCACCGAGTGGGCGATGCGCGACTGCATCGGTGACACCGTCACCATCACCGAGCCCAAGTCGTCCTTCGTCCCGCCCCGTGGCGCCGGGTGGCTGTTGCTGGTCGGCGACCTGACGGCCATGCCAGCGATCGCCCGGATCGTCGAGACCCACCCCGACCTGCCGACGTACGTGCTGGCGGAGGTGCCCGACGACATGGCCGGCTATCTCCCCGACCACGCCCGGGTCACCTGGCTCACCCCGCCGTCGTCGGGACAGAGCGCGCTGGCCGAGGTCGTCGAGGGCATCGAGTGGCCCGAGGGCGAGGGCTACTTCTGGATGGCGGGGGAGTCCGCCCAGATGCGCGCGATCCGCAAGCACCTGATGCGCGAGATCGCCCTTCCGACCAGCCACTACGACGTGATGGGCTACTGGCGCGCGACCGCCGGCCGGCAGCCCCGGGCCGTCGATCCCGGCCCCATCTGGCGCGCGGGCAAGGCGGCAGGGAAGAGTGACGAGCAGATCTGGGCTGAATACGACGCGGCACGAGAGGCGAGCGATGGCTGACGAGCAGGACGACAACCACGAGGACGTCAGCGAGGACATCGACGAGGACGACGAGCTCGACGAGCTCGACGACGACTTCGACCTGTCCGGCGTCGCCCCGGCCAGCGCCTTCTACTCCGCACCCGAGGGCTACCGCAGCGGCTTCGCGTCCTTCGTCGGGCGGCCCAACGCAGGCAAGTCGACCCTGACCAACGCGCTGGTCGGTCAGAAGATCGTGATCACCTCCTCCAAGCCGCAGACCACCCGCAACGTCGTGCGCGGCATCGTGCACCGCGACGACGCCCAGCTGATCCTCGTCGACACCCCGGGCCTCCACCGGCCGCGGACGCTGCTCGGGGAGCGGCTCAACGACCTGGTGCGCACCACGTGGGCCGAGGTCGACGTGGTGGCGGTGTGCTTCCCCGCCAACGAGAAGATCGGCCCCGGTGACCGGTTCCTGGTCACCGAGCTGGCCAAGGTGCGACGCACCATCCGGATCGCCGTCGCCACCAAGACCGACCTGGTCACCCCCGAGCAGCTGGGCCAGCACCTGCTGGACATCGCAGCACTGGGGGTGGAGACCTCGACCGAGTGGGCCGAGATCGTGCCCGTCTCCGCGGTGTCCGGCGACCAGGTCCAGCTGCTCGCCGACCTGCTCGTGGGGCAGATGCCGGAGGGGCCGCCGCTCTATCCGGACGGGGACCTCACCGACGCGCCCGAGGAGGCGCTCGCCGCAGACCTGATCCGTGAGGCGGCGCTCGAGGGCGTGCGCGACGAGCTGCCGCACTCGATCGCCGTCGTGGTCGAGGAGATGGGCCTGCGCGAGGGCCGGCCCGACGACAAGCCGCTGCTGGTGATCGTGGCGAACCTCTATGTCGAGCGCGACTCCCAGAAGGGGATCATGATCGGCCACAAGGGGGCGCGGCTCCGCTCGGTCGGCACGGCCGCCCGCAAGCAGATCGAGGCGCTGCTCGGCACCCCGGTCTACCTCGACCTGCAGGTCAAGATCGCCAAGGACTGGCAGCGCGACCCGCGGCAGCTGCGCAAGCTCGGCTTCTGAGCCCATCATCGGGGCCGGGCGTCGCACCGGCGTCCCGGGTCCGCGGGGACCTACGACCCTCTTGCCGCTGATCGACGGTCCCTAGGTTGGCAGTAGAGGCGGTGGACGTGTTGCGACCAGGACGAGTGACATGCGGGGCAGCCGCGGTGCTGCTGGTGGGGGCTGGGGCCGCTGGCTGCGTGCCGTACCTGCACGCCGTGGACGACGGCGTGTACGGCGCGCTCGTCCCGACGGCGGAGCAGTGGGCCGACACGCGGTCTGACGAGATCCCGGGAGGCTTCGCCGCGCTCAGCGCCGACGGCGCGGAGCGCGTCGTGGTGCGGATCGAGGGTGACAGTGTGAGGTTCGAGCTGGACGGCGACGTCGCCGTGACTCGGACCGTGGCGGAACGCCGCGACATCCAGGACGCTGAAGGCTCGGGACCGTTCAAGGCCGAGACCCAGGCCGTCGACCTGGGGGAGGAGCCGCTGGTCCTGGGCTCCTTGAGGATCAGCGACCCGGTGATCTGGTATTCCGGTGGCCTCGAGAGCACCCGGGTGATCGCGATCAAGCCGTGGGACCCCGAGGAGCGGGGGCCGGTCGTCCAGTGCGCCGCTGCTGATGAGCAGTGCCTGGAGATCCCGGTCGGCGAGAAGCTGGTCGGTGATCCGGCCGGTGACTACACGGGAGTGAACAAACCCGGTGAGGCGACCAACACGGTGACCGACATCCGGGTGAGCGCCACGGCTGTCGTGTACACCCTCGACACCGGGGAGAACGTGCGCAGCAGTCGAGAGGGGGAGCTCCTCATCCGGGCATGCGCGCTCTGGGAGTCGGCGGTGTGGCCGGTCCCGGCCGAGGTCGGTGTCACCTTCGACGACCCGGTGCTCGTGGAGACCAACTGCCCCCTGCCCTACGGGGAGGCGCCCACCCTCACCGTGATGGAACGGGCCGCGCTGCCGGTGGTCGCGCCGCTGGCGCCACGCTGGGGCGGGCAGTGGTGCGAGCCCGGGCCGGACTGCCTGTGGTTCATCAACGAGGACGGTGGCGAGGGCTGAGCGGTCGAGAGGAGTCGTCAGCCGTGTCGCCAGTCCGTCACGTCGTCGGACTCCGGCGGCGCGGTGCCGAGATGGTCGCCGTCGGCCGTGATGCCCAGGCCGAGCACAGTGCGGTTGGCATAGGCGAAGTAGGCCGCCACCTGGTTGACCTCGAGGATCTCGCCGTCGTCGAAGCCAGCGGTGCGAAGGGCCTCGACGTCGGCTTCCCCGATCGAGCGAGGCGACTCGGTCAGCCGCCGGGTGTAGTCGAGGGCGGCCAGCTCGCGGCCGGTGAACGCCTCGTCCAGCCGGTCTGCGGAGATGGCTGCCACGATGTTGGCGTGCCGGTCGTCGTCGCCGAGCAGCTTGCGCAAGCCGGCGGAGTGGTGGTCGACGCAGTAGGCGCACCCGTTCAGGTGGCTCACCTGGACACCGATGGTCTCCAGGAACGCCACGGGCAAATGGTTCTGCGAGTGGTGGAGCACCGCCTTGTAGAGGCCCAGATGTCCGGTCAACGTGTGCGGGCGCAGGCTGTGCGCCAGCAGGATGTTGTCGATCCTCCCGTGCGGGCCGGCGATGCGCTCGTAGGTCTCGCGCAGACGAGACGTTGCGGCTGCGCGGCCGATGGTCGCGATCCAGGTCATGGCCGGACCGTAGCAAGGTCACGGAGTCCCACGACGGGTCGCTTCGGTCCGGGCTGACACGTCCGGCGGTTCGTTGCGCTGGGAGGAGGGGACCTTTGGCCCTGCCCCATCGCCGACGGCCGGTGGTCAAGTGGACCGGGACATCAATCCGCTACGGAGCAGCGCCGTCAGCATCCTCGGGATCGTGGTGGCTGCGCTCAGCTTCTTGCGGCTTCCGCTCATTCCGTGTCGGCGACGATCGCGATCCGATCCTGCTCCTGCTCACCGATCGTCCGACCCACGCTCGACAACCCCACGGAGCCTTCATGCTGTCCACCCAGTCCGCCCAGGTCGTCAAGGCCACGCTGCCCGTCATCGGTGCCGCCATCGGCGAGATCACCCCGATCTTCTACCAGCGGATGTTCGCCGCGCACCCCGATCTCGAACGCGACCTCTTCAACCGCGGCAACCAGGCGCAGGGGGACCAGCAGAGCGCCCTCGCGGGTGCGATCGCCGCCTACGCCACGCTCCTGGTGGCCGAGGACGGACGCGACCCGCTCGAGGTGCTGGCCCGCATCGCTCACAAGCACGCCTCGCTCGGCATCGCCGAGGACCAGTACCCGATCGTCCACGAGCACCTGTTCGCCGCCATCGTCGAGGTGCTGGGCGACGCGGTCACCCCAGAGGTCGCCGCTGCCTGGGACGAGGTCTACTGGCACATGGCCAAGGCCCTGGTCACGATCGAGAGAGGGCTCTACGCCGACACGGGCGTGGCCCCCGGAGACGTGTGGCGCACCCTGGTCCTCCGTCGTCGTCTGCAGGAGTCCCCGGACACAGTGTCCTTCGTGCTCGGCACGCCCGACGGCAGCCCGCTGCCGGAGGCTCGTCCGGGCCAGTACGTGTCGGTTCAGGTGGCGCTGCCTGACGGGGCTCGCCAGATCCGTCAGTACAGCCTCACCCACGCCGCGGAGGACAGCGAGTGGGCGATCTCTGTCAAGGCAGTCGCGGCGATCCGCAGCGACGACGGCGCGATCGTGCCGGCTGGTGAGGTGTCGAACTTCCTGCACCAGAGTCTCTTCGAGGGCGACGAGATCAGGGTGTCGGCTCCCTTCGGCGAGCTGGTCCTCCAGGACTCCGACGAGCCGCTGGTGCTGATCTCCGCCGGCATCGGCATCACCCCGATGATCGGCATCCTCCACTACCTGGCCGGCACCGGCTCGACGCGCGAGGTGCTGGTCCTGCACGCCGACCGTTCACCGGCCCGGCACGCCCACCGTCAGGAGCTCAAGGAGCTCGTGGGCGCGCTGCCCGCCGGGTCGCTCCACCGGTGGTACGAGGACCTCGGCGTCCGGCCGACCCGCGACGTCCTCCGGGTGGGCAGGGTCGACCTCGGGACCGTGGAGATCCCGGCCGGCGCGAAGGTCTACCTGTGCGGCCCGCTGCCCTTCATGGAGTCGGTGCGAAACAGCCTGGTCGAGCAGCACGTCCCCGAGGAAGACATCCACTACGAGGTCTTCGGGCCGGACAAGTGGCTGGCCTCGGCCTGACCGCGGTCACGCCCGTCGCGGGTCCTGGCTCCGACGCCGCCGACGCCCCGATGCCGGCGGGGACCGCCTAGAGCCCGAGGCTCCTGGCCGTCGTGCGCACGGCCTCCGCCGACGCGGTCAGCTGGTCACGCTCGTCCGTGCCCAGTGGCGTCGCCAGCACCTGCTCGATCCCGGCTCGCCCGACGACGGACGGCATGGACAGGCACACGTCGGACAGCCCGTGCACCCCGTCGAGGCGCGAGGTCACCGGCAGCACGCGGTGCTCGTCGTTCAGCACGGCCTCGAGGATGCGGGACACGGCGAGCCCGATGGCGAGGCTGGTCGCCCCCTTGCCGGCGATGATCTCGTACGCAGCGCCGACCACCCGCTCGTGGATCCGGGCCCGCGCCTCGGCGTCCAGTGGGCTGACGCCCGGGGCTCGCCAGTCCTGGACCGGCACCCCGCCGATCGTCGCAGTGGACCAGAGCGGCACCTCGGAGTCGCCGTGCTCGCCCGCGATGTAGGCGTGGACGTTCTGCACCGCCACGCGGGTGTGCTCCGCGATGAGGAACCGCAGTCGTGAGGAGTCCAGCACCGTCCCGGACCCGAAGACCCGGTGCGCCGGCAACCCGGAGAACTCCAGGGCGGCCATGGTCACCACGTCCACCGGGTTGGTGACGACCAGCAGCAGAGCGTCGGGAGCGAGGGACACGAGGGCGGGGACGAGCTCGCGGCACATCGCGACGTTGGCGGCAGCCAGGTCGAGCCGGGTCTGGCCCGGGTCCTGCTTCGCGCCGGCCGTGATCACGACGATGTCCGCACCGGCGCACACGGCGAGGTCGTTGCTCCCGGTGATCTCGGCCATCGGGGTGAACTGCAGCCCGTGGTTGAGGTCGAGCACCTCGGCCCGCACCTTCTGCGCGTTGAGGTCGAACAGGCTCAGCTGGCGGCAGACGCCACGGATCTGGGCCGCGTAGGCGATGGCGGTGCCGACGGCGCCCGCCCCGACGATCGAGACCTTGGTCATGGAGCCACTGTGGCACGGTTGCGCGTGGCCGTGCTGTCCTGACCGAACTGGCCTTCGGAGGACCATGGTCGAGGAGGTCGGCTGTCGTCTTCCGGAAGGTCTGCCTCAACCCCTGACCCGTGTTGCGATCCCCGGGTACCCGGGGAAACTGGAGCCTCCACCGCGAAACTTCGGGGGTGAGGCTCCAGTTTGGACAGGGAAGCCCAGGCCGGGACCGCCCCTCGTCGCCCGCCAGGCCGTGATCTACTGCGGCGTCCCCGACGCCAAGACGGCCTTCCGGATCGCCCGCGAGGTCCTGGCCTCCGAGCCTGCAGAGGAAGAGGTACCCGCCGCATGACCGAGTCCTACCTGTACGCCGCTGCGCGCACGCCCTTCGGCCGGTTCGGCGGGGCCCTGGCCGAGGTGCGCCCCGACGACCTGGCCGCGGTCGCCCTCACCGGCGTGCTGGACCGGGCGCCCGGGCTCGACCGGGCCTCGGTCGACGAGGTCGTCTGGGGCAACGCCAACGGCGCCGGCGAGGACAATCGCAACGTCGGCCGGATGGCCGTGCTGCTCGCCGGGCTGCCCGTCTCGGTGCCCGCCACCACTGTCAACCGGCTCTGCGGATCGAGCCTCGACGCCACGATCATGGCCTCGCGCGCGATCGAGACCGGCGACGCCGAGATCGTCGTCGCCGGCGGGGTCGAGTCGATGACGCGCGCCCCGTGGGTGCTGCCGAAGCCCTCGCGCGCATTCCCGGCCGGCAACGTCACCGCCGTCTCCACCACACTGGGGTGGCGGCTGGTCAACGACCGGATGCCGGCGGAGTGGACGGTCTCGCTCGGCGAGGCCAACGAGCTGCTCGCCGAGAAGCACGGCATCGGTCGCGACCGACAGGACGAGTTCGCTGCCCGCTCGCACCAGCTCGCCGCCGCGGCGTGGGACGCCGGCTTCTACGACGACCTGGTCGTTCCCGTGCCCGGCGTGGAGCTGACGCGTGACGAGGGGATCCGCCCGGACAGCACCGCCGAGAAGCTCGCCGGGCTCAGGCCCAGCTTCCGCCCCGACGGCACCATCACCCCCGGCAACGCCTCGCCGCTCAACGACGGCGCCTCGGCGCTGCTGATGGGATCTGGGCGCGCCGCCGCGGCCCTCGGCCTGGACCCGCAGGCGCGGATCGCCGGCCGCGGCAGCTTCGCGCTCGAGCCCCAGCTCTTCGGCTACGCACCGGTCGAGGCCGCCGCCATCGCCTTGCGGCGCGCGGGCATCGCATGGTCCGACGTGGGCGCGGTCGAGCTCAACGAGGCGTTCGCCGTCCAGTCGCTGGCGTGCGTCGACGCCTGGCTGGACCAGGGCCTCGCCGACCCGGCGCTCGTCAACGCCAAGGGCGGCGCGATCGCCATCGGGCACCCGCTCGGCGCCTCGGGCACCCGGGTGGTCGCCACCCTCGCGGCGCGGCTGCGCGAGTCGGGGGAGCGCTGGGGCGTGGCCGCCATCTGCATCGGTGTCGGCCAGGGGCTCGCCGTCGTCCTGGAGAACGTCCGGACCGAGTCGTCGTGACCTTGGTCGGGGACATCGCCGACGAGCTCGCCCCACGCCTCGGCGTAGCGCTGCGGGGCTGAGCCGGGCTCAGGCGGGCACCCAGCAGATGCCGTAGCGCTGCCCGGCGTCCCACTGCTCCCGGGTCGGGATCTCCTGCGTCCACGTGAAGTCGAGCGGGTCGTCGGCCCGGGCGCGGGCGACGTCGCCGCAGGGGGACTCCATCCGGGCCGCCACTGCCGGCTGAGCCGGCAGCTTCCTCCCCGGGATGTCGACGGTGGCCAGTGCCTGCCACGCGTGCTTCGAGCCGCAGCCGACCCGGCGGAACCCCGGCGTGCCGGGGGCCGCGGTGGCGCACATGCCCAGCACGGGCGCGTCGCCCCAGCCCTTCGTCTGCCGCGGCAGCTGCTGCAGCTGGCGGGGCGCGGCGACCGCGACCACGTCGCAGCGGAACCAGTCGGCGCCGGCCTCCGCGCGGTTGGGGCTCGGGGTGAACCAGACGGCCTGGGCCATCGTGAGCCGCAGCTCGCGGGCGCCGACGCCCAGGTGCCGCGGCAGCCGCGCCAGGCACGTCGTACGCGCCTGGCGCTGGGCCGCGTCCGAATCGACGCGGCGGGTCTTCCCGGCAGGTGTCTCCAGTCGCAGCCGGCCGACGAAGAACGTCTGCGCCGTGTGCGGGCGGCGGCACGCCACGGGCTCGGTGCGACCCACCACCGCGACCGCCTGCCGGAAGGACAGGGCGTGGCAATCGCCGACCTTCGGCCTCGGTCCCGGGTCGGGCGGCTCCGTCTCGGACGGTGTCGCGCTCGGAGACTCCGAGGTCGGCGCCTCGGCCGGGTCCGACGGCGAGGAGGTGCAGCCGGCCGACAGCAGGGCCGCGGCGAGGATGGCGGCGAGCCAGCGCGACGACCTCATCGCATCACCAGCGCCGCCAGCGTCCCGCCCAGCTCGTACGCCGACTCCCGCTCCGCCTCGCCCACGTCACCCAGCACCTCCAGCACCGGGGCGGCCTGGCGCCACGGCAGCGCACCGACGATCGACTGCACCGCACGCACAGCACCGGTCGTGTCGTAGCGGCCGTGGACGTAGAGGCCGTAGGGCAACTTGCCCCCCGAGCCGGTCGACGCCGAGCCGTCGTCGGTGAGGGCCCCGCCCGCCTGCAGGAAGATCGTGTCGAAGAAGTGCTTGAGGGCGCCGCTCATGTAGCCGAAGTTGGCCGTCGTGCCGAGAAGGAAGCCGTCTGCCGCCAGCACGTCGTCGGCGTCGGCCTCCAGCGCCGCCCGGACCACCACCTCCACACCCTCGATCGCGTCGTCGGAGGCACCGGCGAGCACCGCGTCGGTGAGAGCGGCGACCGCCGGGGTCGGGGAGTGGTGGACCACCAGCAACCGGGGCATGGCCAGAGCCTACGAGGAGGAGTAGCGTCCCGTGGCGTGTCCTTCGAGGTGGCAGGTGAGGCCTACGACCGGTTCATGGGTCGCTACTCCCGCCCGCTCGCCGCTCGCTTCGCCGACTGGCTCGCCCTGTCGCCCGGCGAGCGCGCGATCGACGTCGGCTGCGGCCCAGGGGCCCTGACCAGCGTTCTCGTGGACCGTCTCGGTGCCGACCACGTCAGTGCCGTCGACCCCTCCGAGCCCTTCGTCGCCTCCTGTCGCAACCGCCTCCCGGGGGTCGACGTCCGGCGCGGTGGCGCCGAGTCGCTGCCCTACGACGACGACACCTTCGACGTGGCGGCGGCCTGCCTGGTCGTGCACTTCATGTCCGACCCCGTCGGCGGCCTCGCCGAGATGAAGCGGGTCACGAGGGACGACGGCTGGGTCGGGGCCACGGTGTGGGACCTGGCCGGCTCGCGTGCTCCCATGGCACCGCTGTGGGAGGCCATGGCCGAGGTGGCCCCGGAGCACCCCGACGAGAGCGACTTCCAGGGCGGCTCCCGCGGCAGCCTCGTCGCGGTCCTGGAGGGAGCCGGGCTCCGCGACGTCGAGACGGTCGAGCTGGCGGTGACGGTCACCCACCCGTCCTTCGAGGAGTGGTGGGAGCCCTACCAGCACGGCGTCGGCCCCGCCGGCGAGGCCATCGCGGCGCTCGCCCCCGAGCGCAAGGGGCAGCTCGATCAGGTGCTGCGGCGCAACCTCGGCGAGGGCCCCTTCGACCTCACCGCAGTGGCGTACGCCGCCCGCGGCCGCGCCTAGGCACGCGCGGGGTGTCTCAGTTCCCGGGAGACGGGGAGCGTGATCGGGGTCCCGGGGCTACTCTGGTGGGGTCATGATGCGCAGCCTGCTCCTCCTTCGTCGCCGCAACGAGGCCTCCCAGAATCTGTAGAGATCCGGCCCCCTCGTTGCGGAGTGTGACGCGTGCCGGTCGCCCCTTCAGCAGACCGAGGAACAGCCATGACCCACCTGAGCAACACCGCCAACCGGCAGGGCGCCAGCCCGATGCCGTTCGGTCGCTACACCCCGTTCGTCCCCGTCGACGTGCCCGACCGCACCTGGCCGACGAAGAAGGTCGAGCAGGCGCCGCGCTGGCTCTCCACCGACCTGCGTGACGGCAACCAGGCCCTCATCGACCCGATGACCCCGGCCCGCAAGCTCACCATGTTCGAGCTGTTGGTCAAGATGGGCTACAAGGAGATCGAGGTCGGCTTCCCCAGCGCCAGCCAGACCGACTTCGACTTCGTGCGCAAGCTGATCGTCGAGGACCGGATCCCCGACGACGTCCAGATCTCGGTGCTCACCCAGGCCCGCGAGGACCTCATCGAGCGCACCGTCGACTCGCTGGTCGGGGCGCCGCGCGCCACCATCCACCTCTACAACGCCACCGCGCCGCTGTTCCAGCGGGTGGTCTTCAACGTCACTCCCGACGAGTGTCGCAACATCGCCGTCCGGGGCACCGAGATCGTCATGAAGTACGCCGAGGAGCGTCTCGGCGCCATCGTCGGCAGCCAGGACTTCGGCTACCAGTACAGCCCCGAGATCTTCACCCAGTCCGACACCGACTTCGCCCTCAGCGTCTGCGAGGCGGTCTCCGACGTGTGGCAGCCCGAGGCCGGGCGGGAGATCATCCTCAACCTGCCGGCCACGGTCGAGATGTCGACGCCCAACACCTACGCCGACCAGATCGAGTACTTCGGCCGTGGACTGACCCGCCGCGAGCACTCCGCGATCAGCCTCCACCCGCACAACGACCGCGGCACCGCCGCCGCCGCCACCGAGCTGGCGCTGATGGCCGGTGCCGACCGCGTCGAGGGCTGCCTGTTCGGCCACGGCGAGCGCACCGGCAACGTCGACCTGGTCACCCTCGGCATGAACCTCTTCAGCCAGGGCATCGACCCGCAGATCGACTTCAGCGACATCGACGAGGTGCGGCGCACCGTCGAGTACTGCACCAACCTGCCGGTCCACCCGCGTCACCCCTACGCCGGCGACCTCGTCTACACCGCCTTCTCCGGCTCCCACCAGGACGCCATCAAGAAGGGCCTCGAGGACCTCGAGAAGCGGGCCGCCGATCAGGGGATCGACGTGCGCGACATCGCCTGGGAGGCGCCCTACCTCCCGATCGACCCGAAGGACGTGGGGCGCACCTACGAGGCCGTGATCCGGGTCAACAGCCAGTCCGGCAAGGGCGGTGTCGCCTACGTGCTCAAGTCCGAGCACAAGCTCGACCTCCCGCGCCGCGCACAGATCGAGTTCAGCCGGGTCGTGCAGCAGCACACCGACGCCGAGGGCGGCGAGATCACCCCCGAGCAGATCTGGTCGGTCTTCCGCGCCGAGTACCTCGAGCGTCGTACGCCGCTCGAGCTGGACTCGGTGCACACCTCCAGTGCCGCGGGGGAGAAGGACCAGCTCACCGTCGGGGTGTACGTCGACGGCGAGCGGCAGGAGCTCTCGGGCGAGGGCAACGGCCCGATCGCCGCGTTCGTCGACGCCATCTCCGGCCTCGGCCATGACGTGCGGGTGCTCGACTACGCCGAGCACGCGCTCTCCGCCGGCGGCGACGCGATCGCAGCGGCCTACGTCGAGTGTGCGGTGGGCGAGAAGGTGCTGTGGGGAGTCGGGCTCGACGCCAACATCGTCACCGCCTCGCTCAAGGCCGTGATCAGCGCCGTCAACCGCGCCTGACCCGACCCACCCCCGGGATAGTCCGCATCAGGAAGCTCCTCGATGGACATCCGAGACGAGTCAATCGATACGGACTACATTCGGGGCCATGTTGGTGAGTGAGCGGATCGGGCAGTTCTTCGTCGAGTCCGACGGCGGACGCGACCGGCTCGAGTACACGGAGTACGGCTCCGGCGACGAGTGGGTCGTGCTGCTGCACGGGCTGTTGATGCCACGCCGGATGCAGCAACCCCTGGCGCGCGCGATGGCGGCGCAGGGACTGCACGTGGTGACGCTCGACCTGCTCGGTCACGGGCGCTCCGACCAGCCGGCCGACCCGCTGGTCTACTCGATGACCTCCTTCGGGGAGCAGGTCGTGGCGCTGCTCGACCACCTCGGCGCCGAGCAGGCCGTCATCGGAGGCACCTCGCTCGGGGCCAACGTCTCCCTCGAGGTCGCCGTGATCGCCCCGGAGCGGGTCAAGGGCCTGATCGTCGAGATGCCGGTCCTCAACCACGCCCTCGTGGCCGGGATCCTGGCCTTCGTCCCCATCATGCTGGCTGCGCGCTACCTGCCCTTCACCGCCAACACGCTGCAGAAGCTGTCCCGGTCCGTGCCCCGGGGCATCGTCCCGTTCTGGGCCGGCATCGGTCTCGACACGGTCGACCACCGGGCCGACTCGATCGCCTCGGTCCTGCACGGTGTGATCTTCGGACGACTGGCTCCCTCCTCGAGCCAGCGGCGCCGGATCCAGGCGCCGGTCTTCCTCGTGGGCCACCCGATCGATCCGATCCACCCCTTCGTCGATGCCGACATGCTCGCCGCCGAGCTCCCCCACGTCCGCTTCGAGAGGGCCAGCTCGATCCTGGAGTGGCGCTTGCGTCCCGACCGGCTCACCGCGGCCTCCGCCGACTTCGCCGGCGAGTGCTGGCGCGCCGGCGCCACGACCACCCGCGCACGGAAACGCTGACGTCCAACCGGTCTCGGCCGGGTGCGTGGGGGAGAATGGTCACGTGCCCCTCTACCGCGACGAGGCGGTCGTGCTGCGCACCCACAAGCTGGGTGAGGCCGACCGCATCATCACCTTGCTGACGCGCCAGCGTGGGAAGGTGCGCGCCGTCGCCAAGGGAGTGCGGCGTACGACGTCACGCTGGGGCTCGCGCCTCGAGCCGTTCACCCACGTCGACCTGCAGCTCGCCGAGGGCCGGAGCCTCGACGTCATCACGCAGGCGGAGACCCTCGACCCCTTCAACGCGCGCCTGGGCCTCGACTACGACCGCTACACCGCCGGCACCGTGATGCTCGAGACCGCCGACCGGCTCGTCACCGAGGAAGGCGAGCCCGCCGTCCAGCAGTTCCTGCTCCTCGTCGGTGGCCTGCGCGCGATGGCGGGTGGGGAGCACCCGGCCAAGCAGGTCCTCGACTCCTACCTCCTCCGGTCGCTCTCGGTCGCGGGCTACGCGCCGTCCTTCGACCACTGCGTGCAGTGCGGGGTCGAGGGTCCGCACCGGTTCTTCAACCCGTCCGCCGGTGGGGTGCTGTGCGTCTCCGACAAGCTGCCCGGCTCCGCCACGCCGGCCACCCAGACGGTGGAGGTGCTGGGTGCGTTGCTCGTCGGCGACTGGCCGACCGTGCACGCCGCCGACCCACGACACCTGCGCGAGGCCAGCACCCTGGTCTCCGCCTACCTCGCCTGGCACCTCGAGCGGGGCCTGCGCTCGATGGCGTACGTCGAGCGGTGAGCGGGCCCTAGGCTCGTGCCCGTGAAGCGAACTGTTCGACCGCCCACTCCGCACCCCAGCGGGGCGACGCCCCCGCCGGTCCCGCGCGACCTCGTGCCCCAGCACGTCGCGATCGTGATGGACGGCAACGGGCGCTGGGCCAAGGATCGCGGCCTGCCGCGCACCAAGGGCCACGAGCAGGGTGAGTCCTCGCTCTTCGACGTCGTGGAGGGTGCCATCGAGATCGGCGTCAAGGCCATCTCCGCCTACGCCTTCTCCACCGAGAACTGGTCCCGCTCGCCGGACGAGGTGAGGTTCCTGATGGGCTTCAACCGTGACGTGATCCGGCGTCGGCGCGACGAGATGCACGCGCTCGGCGTCCGCGTCCGCTGGGCCGGCCGCACGCCACGGCTGTGGAAGTCGGTCATCCGCGAGCTCCAGGTCGCCGAGGAGATGACACGCGACAACGACGTGTTCACCTTGACCATGTGCGTCAACTACGGCGGTCGTGCCGAGCTCGCCGATGCGGCCCGCTCGATCGGTCGCGAGGTCGCCGCGGGCCGGCTCGACCCCGACAAGATCGACGAGCGCACCTTCGCCCGCCACCTCTACGTCCCCGAGCTGCCCGACGCGGACATGGTCTGGCGCACCTCGGGGGAGCAGCGGCTGTCCAACTTCATGCTGTGGCAGGCCGCCTACAGCGAGATGGTCTTCACCGACGTGCTCTGGCCCGACGTCGACCGGCGACACCTGTGGGCTGCTGTGGAGACGTACGCCCGGCGTGATCGTCGCTACGGCGGCGCCCTGCCCAACGCCTGACCCCGGTCCGAGCGGTGGTCCAGCCACGGTCTGGCCGCCGAGAAGGTGGCTCCATCACCGCCGGCGGGCCCAGGTCAGCGACAGGCGGGGCAGGTCCCGAAGATCTCCAGCGTGTGACTGATGTCCGCGTA
The DNA here is from genome assembly GCA_963726515.1 of uncultured Actinomycetota bacterium. Lineage (GTDB taxonomy): Bacteria > Actinomycetota > Actinomycetes > Propionibacteriales > Nocardioidaceae > Nocardioides. Next base: position 114,708 of record CAVSCW010000015.1, on the reverse strand, counting down.
GCCGTGCTCGCTCGCGATCGCGTTGGTCCAGCGCTCGACGGCCGGGCCCTCGACCTCCACCGTCGCCCCGCAGGCTCGGCACACGAGGTGGTGGTGATGGGTGTCGGAGCAGCTGCGCCAGATGGCCTCGCCGTCCTCGTTGCGCAGCATGTCGACCTCGCCGGCCTCGGCCAGGGCGGCCAGGGTCCGGTAGACCGTCGCCAGGCCCACCGAGTCGCCCTGCCGGCAGATCAGCTCATGGATCTCCTGGGCGCTGCGGAAGTCGTCGAAACCAGCCAGCGCGGCCGCGACCGCCCGGCGCTGGCGGGTGGGTCGTACGGCGGGTCGGGCGCCGTGGTCAGTGCTCGTCATAGTGCTCTCCGTGGGGGGCGTGCCGATGCCCGTCGTGGACGTAGTCGACGTGGTCGCCGTGCGGCACCGCCGGGTGACCGCAGTCCTCTCCGTGCTGGTGGACGTGCTGGTCAGCGGAGCGGTGCGGGGCCAGGGCGACGTCGGGGAACGGGGCCATCAGCCGGCTGCGGCGCCGCAGCCACGCGCCGAGCGGCCAGGTGGCGGTGAACATCGCCAGGGCGAGCAGCACGATCGTGGGTCCGGGGGCGACCGCGACCCGGAAGGACAGCGCAGCGCTGAGGAGCAGACCCCCGACGGACGCGACGCTGCCCACGAGCATCGCACCGACGAAGGTCGCCCGGAAGGAGCGCGCGAGCTGCTGCGAGGTGGCGACCGGCACCACCATCAGCGCCGAGACCAGCAGCAGGCCGACGGTGCGCATCGCCACGGTGATGCTGACGGCGGCGAGCACCGCGATGAGAAGGTTGTATCCACGGACCCGCAGTCCCGCCACCCGGGCGAAGTCCTGGTCGCTGGCCACCGCGAAGAGCTGCGGTGAGAGGCCCAGCGTGACGACCAGGACCACCACGGTCAGGATCGCGGTGAAGAACACGTCGTCGGACGAGATGCTGTTCAGGGAACCGAAGAGGTAGGCCTGCAGCGTTGCCGCGCCCTGTCCGGCGATCCCGGTGATCAGCACACCGCCGGCCAGGCCGCCGTAGAAGAGCAGGGCCAGCGCCACGTCGCCGTTGGTGTGGCCGCGCTCGCGGATGACCTCCATGAGCACCGCGCCCAGCACGGCGACCACGACGGCCGTCCACGTGGGGGAGGTGCCGGTCAGCAGGCCGAGCGCGACACCGGTCACGGCGACGTGGCCGATGCCGTCCCCGAGCAGGGCCAGCCGGCGCTGCACCAGGAAGGTGCCGATCGCCGGCGCCGCGAGCCCGGTGAGCAGGGCGGCCACGAGCGCACGCTGCATGAAGCCGAGGGAGAACAGGTCGACGAAGCTCATGCAGGGTCCCTCTGCTCCCAGTCGAAGGGGGACGACACGTGCGGGACGTGGTCGTGCCCGCCCGGAATCTGGTCGTCGTCGGGGTGGTGGGTGTGCGAGGCGACCTCCTGCGTGAGCGGCGGTCCGTCGTAGGCGACCCACCCGTCACGCATCACGACCGTCCGGTCGATGAGCGGCATCATCGGGCCGATCTCGTGGGCGACGAGAACGATGGTCGCGCCGCGCGCCTTGAGACGGCCGAGCGCGTCGGCGAGCGCCTGCTGGTGGGGGAGGTCGACGCCGGCGGTGGGCTCGTCGAGGACGAGCAGGTCCGGCTCACCGGCCAGCGCCCGGGCGATGAGCACCCGCTGCTGTTGGCCGCCCGAGAGATGGGAGACGCCGGACGACGCCCGGTCGGTGAGCCCCACGACCTCGAGCGCCGACTCGACGGCCCGGCGGTCAGCGGCGTTGGTCGGACGCAGCAGCCGACGACGGCCGACGCGTCCCGACGCCACGACCTCGCGCACCGTCGAGGGCACGCCGCTGGTGGCGGTGGAGCGCTGCGGGACGAATCCCACCCGGTGCCAGGCACTGAAGTCCTCGATCGGCGTTCCGAACAGGCGCACCGACCCCCTCGCCAACGGCAGCAGCCCGGTGAGCGCGCGGACGAGGGTGGACTTGCCCGACCCGTTGGGGCCGAGCAGGGTCACCATGTCACCGGCGTGGACCGTGAGGTCGACGTCGCGCAGGATCGGCCGGCCGCCGATGGCGACGGAGACCTCGTCCAGGACGGCAGGAATCGTCTCGTCGAAGGCCATCACGCGCACCCGTTGGCCTGCTGGAGGGCGGTGAGGTTCTCGCGCATGAGGGAAAGGTAGTCCTCGTCGGCGGTGTCGTCCGACAGGCCTTCGAGAGGATCCAACACCGCGGTGGTCACCCCGAGGTCGTCGGCCAGCGTCTCCGCCATCTTGGGGCTGACCAGGCGCTCGGAGAAGACGGTCGTCACGCCGTCCTCGGTGATCAGCTCCTGGAGGCGGGCGAGGTCGGCCGCGGTGGCCTCTGCGTCGGGGGAGAGGCCGGCGATCGGCTCGAGGTCCAGCCCGTAGCGCGCGAGGTAGCCGAACGCCTGGTGGCTGACCACGGTGGTGGTGCGTTGGCAGGAGGCGAGGCCGTCGGAGTAGTCCTGGTCCAGCGACTCCAGCTCGGAGCGAAGTGCCGCCGCGTTGTCGTCGTAGGACCCGGCGCCTTCGGGATCCACGGCGCCCAGCTCGGCGGCGACGGCGTCGGCGAGGTCGGCCACCAGCAGCGGATCGAGCCAGAAGTGCGGGTCCAGGTCGCCGTGGTCGTGGCCATCCTCGGCGTGCTCCGCCGCAGTCTCGCCCTCGTGCTCCTCCGGCGAGGCGGGCAGCAGGTCGACAGCCTCGGCGGCGTCGAGGACGGGGGCGTCCGTCGCCTCGACACTCGCGTCCACGGCCGGCTGGAAGCCCTTCTCGAGGACGATCAGGTCCGCCTCCTCGAGGGCGGCGGTCTGGGCGATGGTCAGCTCGAGGTCGTGCGGCTCCTGGCCGGGTCGGGTCAGGTTCTCCACCGTCCAGCTGTCGCCCGCCACCCGCTCGGTCACCCATGCCAACGGATAGAACGACGCGACTGCCCGGCGACCATTTCCGGAGGCGTCGTCACCCAGCTGGCCACACCCGGCAAGGAGGACGGTGGCGGCCAGGAGGCTGGTGAGGGGAAGGGAGCGGGTGGCGAACGACATGAGAACGATTCTCAGACAAGTGAGAATCGTTGTCAACTTCCCACCACGTGGCGTGCGGCTGCGGCTGAGCCGGGTGGAGGGCACACTGGTGCCCGATGGAGACCATCGACGAGGCAATCAGTGCGATGGACGCGCTGCTCGACCGCGCGATGGACACCTCCGACCCGCGCGGCTACTTCACCTGTGTGTACCGGGCGGTGACGGTCCGGGTCCGAGATGGGATCAGGGCCGGGGAGTTCGAGGACTGTGCCCGCATGGAGCGCTTCGATGTGGCCTTCGCACGGCTCTACCTGGACGCGGTCGACGGGCATGCGGCCGGCCGACCGGTCCCGGAGTCCTGGCGGGTGGTCTTCGAGGCCCCCGACTCCGCGTTGGCCGTGCAGCACGTGCTGGCCGGGATGAACGCGCACATCAACCTCGACCTGGGCGTGGCTGCGGCACATATCCAGCAGGGCGACGGCGTCACCCTCCTGCGCGACGACTTCGAGCGGCTCAACGATGTCCTGGCGGCGATGATCGACCGGATGCAGGCCGCCCTCCACCACACGGCCCCCTGGGCCATGACCGCCGATCGATGGGCGGGCCAGCTCGACGAGCTGCTCTCGGGGTGGTCGATCGAGTACGCACGCGGTCGGGCCTGGTCGTTCGCCGAGCAGCTGGCCGCGGCCGGTCCCGATCGCGACCGGCTGGTGCGTGAGCGTGACCTCAAGGTCGCCGCACTGGGCTCCCGCATCCTCAACCCCCCGCTGGCGGCCCGCTGGGTGACCGAGTGGGCCGCTCGCGGCGAGCGCTTCGACCTGGCAGCGGTGGCTCGGTCGTTGCTGTCCTGAAGCCGGGGCGCGGGCGCCCACCTAGAGTGGTGCCGTGCTCGTCGTCACCCGCGTCCGTACGCCCTCCCCCGACGCCAGCCCCGACCCCGCCGCGGAGCAGGAGCTGCGTCGCGGACTGCTGCACGCGCTGGGCATCCTCGCCGCGAAGCCCGGCTTCGTCGACGGCGAGGTCGGCCGCAACGTCGACGATCCGACCCTGTGGGTGCTGGCCACCCGCTGGGAGAACGTCGGCTCCTACCGCCGCGCGCTCGGGTCGTACGAGGCAAAGATGCACATCCAGCCGCTGATGGTGCACGCGCTCGACGAGCCCAGCGCCTATGAGGTGGTCGAGGAGGGGACCGACCTCAACGACGCCCGTCCTCGATCGCTAGGCTGACCGCTCGCGATTCACGAGCCGACCGCCAGCCGGCCCGACTGCCCCACCTTGAAGGAATGCCCTGTGGCCAAGCCCGCCCCGACCGCCCTGGACAACGTCGTCTCCCTCGCCAAGCGCCGGGGTTTCGTCTACCCCTGCGGCGAGATATACGGCGGCACCAAGTCCGCCTGGGACTACGGCCCGCTCGGCGTGGAGCTCAAGGAGAACATCAAGCGACAGTGGTGGCGCTTCATGGTCACCCGGCGCGACGACGTGGTCGGTCTCGACTCCAGCGTCATCCTGCCGACCCGCACGTGGGAGGCCAGCGGCCACCTGAGCACCTTCAGCGACCCGCTGACCGAGTGCCAGTCCTGCCACAAGCGCTTCCGTGAGGACCACCTCCAGGAGGACTACGCCGCCAAGAAGAGCGCCAAGGGCGGTGACCTTGTCGACCCTGACTCCGTCGACATCAACGAGTCCGTCGCCTGCCCCAACTGCGGCACCCGCGCCGCGTGGACCGAGCCGCGCCACTTCAACATGATGCTCAAGACCTACCTCGGCGTCATCGAGGACGAGTCGGGCCTGCACTACCTGCGCCCCGAGACCGCTCAGGGCATCTTCCTCAACTTCGCCAACGTCGTCACGAGCAGCCGCCAGAAGCCGCCCTTCGGCATCGCCCAGATGGGCAAGAGCTTCCGCAACGAGATCACGCCCGGCAACTTCATCTTCCGCACCCGGGAGTTCGAGCAGATGGAGATGGAGTTCTTCGTCAAGCCCGGCGAGGACGACGAGTGGTTCCGCTACTGGATCCAGGAGCGCACCCGCTGGTACGTCGACCTGGGGATCAACCCCGACAACCTGCGCCACTACGAGCACCCGCAGGAGAAGCTGTCCCACTACTCCAAGGGCACCACGGACATCGAGTACCGCTTCGGCTTCTCGGGCCGTGACTTCGAGGAGCTCGAAGGCGTCGCCAACCGCACCGACTTCGACCTCAAGCAGCACAGCGAGTTCTCCGGCAAGGACCTGTCCTACTACGACCAGGCTGCAGACGAGCGCTACCTGCCCTACGTCATCGAGCCCGCGGCCGGCCTGACCCGGTCCCTGATGGCGTTCCTCATCGACGCCTACACCGAGGACGAGGCCCCCAACACCAAGGGCGGCGTCGACAAGCGCGTCGTGCTCAAGCTCGACCCGCGCCTGGCGCCCGTCAAGGTCGCGGTTCTGCCGCTGAGCCGCAACGCCGACCTGTCCCCGAAGGCGAAGGCGCTGGCAGCAGAGCTCCGAGAGAACTGGAACGTCGAGTTCGACGACTCCGGTGCGATCGGTCGCCGCTACCGCCGCCAGGACGAGATCGGCACGCCGTTCTGCGTGACGGTCGACTTCGAGACCCTCGACGATCACGCGGTCACCGTCCGCGAGCGCGACACCATGGTCCAGGAGCGCGTGAGCCTCGACGGCATCACCCGGTGGTTCGCCGAGAGGCTCGTCGGCTGCTGATGCGGCGACGGTGAGGGATCGCGCTTCGTCGTGCCACGATGGCGGCATGCGGCGCACGATCCTCCTCACCACGGCCGTCGCCCTGCTGCTGACCTCGTGCTCGGGCTCGGATCCGGAGCCCACGCCCGCGGGAGGCGACGCGACGACCGGGGCCGATGGGACAGCGTCGACAGCACCCGGCACGGACCTCGCCTTCGGCGAGCCGGCGACCCTGGTCTGGCAGCCGGCCGCCAGCGTGACCGGCACCCTCGACCTACGCGTGGACGCCGTCGCCGAGCAACCCCGGTCGGTCTTCGACGGATGGGTGCGCGACGACGTGATGGCGACGGCACGCCCCTACTTCGTCAGCGTCTCGCTCACCAACGCCGGCACGTCCGACCTCGGCGGCCGCACGGTGCCCCTCTACCTGCGCGACTCCACCGGCGCCCTGGGTGCGCCGTGGACGCTGGGCGGCGACTTCGCCGCCTGTCAGTCCGGCCCGATCCCGACGCCCTTCGTGCCCGGCGCGGAGGCCGAGATGTGCCTGGTCTACCTCGTCCCCGACGGCGCGCGCATCGATGACATGGTGTTCGAGCCCACGGAGGGATACGACCCGATCACGTGGAACGGCACGGTCGACGAGCCGAGCCGGCCTCGATTGGGCCAGGAGACGAAGCGCGGGTGATTTGGGGCCTGGCCCGACGCCGCTCGACAATGGGGGCATGACTGCGGTGCCCGACTCCCTGACCCTGGGATCACTGCGTGTCGAGACCCCGGTCGTGCTGGCACCGATGGCCGGGATCACCAACGCGGCCTACCGCCGCCTGTGCGCCGAGCAGGGCGCCGGGCTCTACGTCAGCGAGATGATCACCAGCCGCGGCCTCGTCGAGGGCGACGAGGTCACGCGGAAGATGCTGGTCTTCGACGAGCTGGAGACGGTCCGCTCGGTGCAGCTCTACGGCACCGACCCGGTCTACATCGGCAAGGCCGTGGAGATCCTCTGCGCCGACCACGGCGTGGCCCACGTCGACCTCAACTTCGGCTGCCCGGTCCCCAAGGTGACGCGCAAGGGAGGCGGGGGCGCCCTGCCGTGGAAGCGCGGCCTGCTCGGCGAGATCCTCACCACCGCGGTGGCTGCCGCAGCGGCGTACGACGTCCCGGTGACCATGAAGACCCGCAAGGGCCTCGACGAGGACCACCTCACCTATCTCGACGCCGGCCGGATCGCCCAGGAGACGGGCGTCGCCGCGATCGCCCTGCACGGACGGACCGTCCAGCAGGCCTACAGCGGCCAGGCCGACTGGGACGCGATCGCTGCGCTGGTCGAGCACGTCGACATCCCGGTCCTCGGCAACGGTGACATCTGGGAGGCGTCGGACGCGCTGCGGATGGTCGAGCAGACCGGCGCCGCGGGCGTGGTCGTCGGTCGCGGCTGCCTGGGCCGCCCGTGGTTGTTCCGCGACCTGGCAGCCGCGTTCCACGGTGAGGACGTCGCCACGCTGCCCACGCTCGGCGAGGTCCGCTCGATGATGCGCCGGCACGCCGAGCTGCTCTCGGAGCACATGGGGGAGGAGCGGGGCTGCAAGGAGTTCCGCAAGCACGTCTCGTGGTACCTCAAGGGCTTCGGCGCCGGCGGAGACCTGCGGCACCGGCTCGCCCTGGTCGACTCCCTCGCCGCCCTCGACGACCTGCTCGACGGCCTCGATGCCGACGAGCCGTTCCCGGTGCGCGAGCTCGGCACCCCACGCGGGCGTCAGGGCTCGCCGCGCGCGAAGGTGGCCCTCCCGGAGGGGTGGCTCGACGACACCGACGGGCGCGGAGCGCACCTGCGTGAGGACGTCGACGAGACCACGGGCGGCTGAGCATCCAGACGCGCCGACGCTCGAGGGATCCGTGGCGGGTGAGCCGGAACACGCTCGTTTTTACCGTGGAGAATTGGGACAGGCCGAGAATCCTGTGCTTCACTCGATGATCGCGTCGGCGTGGGCACGGGCCTCCCGAGAGAAAACGGTCCCGTGGACCGGCGCGCGTCCCCCGTCAGCAACCGCAAAGGATCAGCGCTGTGGCTCAGCATCGCCACAAGCGGGAAACCCCTGCTGCCCCCAGTCCCCGTCCTTCCCGATTCAACTGGATCCCCCGTTCCGTCCTGGTGTCCGCACCGATCGCCGTGGTGGCGACGATGTCGGCCGTCACCATGGGCGTGCTCGCCGCGGACCCGGCGACCTCGGACAACCTGCTGGCCTCCTCCTCCAGCAGCGTCTCGACCAACAGCCTGTCCTTCGCCAACGCCACGGCGCTGGCGCGTCGGGGTGAGGCCACCGTGTCGCGGTCCCAGATCCGCACCGCCGCGAAGGCCGAGTCGGCCGCGCGCAAGGACATCGCCGTCGACAAGCAGGCCCGTCGCACGGCCAAGAAGGTCGACAACGACCTCTGGACGACCGAGACCCTCAACATGTGGGACGGCCCCGGCGAGAAGGCCGAGAAGATGGGCGAGATCGGCGCGATCAAGCAGGTGTCGGTCACCGGCCGGCGCCAGGACGGCCGCGCCCAGATCGTCGTCGACGGTCAGTCGCGCTGGGTCAGCGCCGACTACCTCGTGGCGGACAAGCCCGAGCCCGAGCCGGCCGGACCGAGCCTCGGCGGCGCCTGCTCCAACGGCTCCTCGATCGACGCTGGTCGTGCCTCGCTCTATGGCATCCACGACGTCGTCTGTGCCAACTGGCCCCAGATCACCAGCTACGGCACGTGGCGCAGCGACGGTGAGCACGGTCAGGGTCGCGCGATCGACATCATGATCAGCGGCGAGACCGGCTGGGCCGTGGCCAACTTCCTGCGCGCCAACTATGCAGCCCTCGGCATCGAGTACATCATCTACTCCCAGCAGATGTGGTCCGTCGATCGCGCCGGCGAGGGGTGGCGGGGCATGTCCGACCGTGGGTCGACGACCGCCAACCACTACGACCACGTGCACGTCACCGTCTACTGAGACCGGGCCGCATCACTGCGGCGTGGGCAGCTGGGGGTGCTCGGCGGGGTAGATGCCGATGGCGAATCCGTACACGGTCTCGCCTGACCGCGGCATCCGGTCGAACTCCTCCACCACTGCGGCCATCCGGTCCCAGAACTGGGAGGCCTGGTCCTCCGAGATGCGCGCATGCCGGATGAAGCCCCACAGCTTTCCCTGCTCGAATGCCGCGGCGGAGTCGCGGGCGGCCACCTCGAAGTCGTTGAAGTCGCCGGGCATCTCCTCATCGGTGGGCGACGGCTCGGCGGCGACGTAGAACATGCGCGCGGTGCGCCCGTAGAAGCGCTCCTCGATCGCCCGCACCTTCCGCGTGCGCACCACCCGGAGCAAGTCGTTGCGGGCGAGCACCTCCACGTGGTGGGCCACTGTGCTCTTCGGCCGCTCGACCGCGGCGGCGAGCTCGGTGACGGTCGCAGCGCGCTCGTGGAGGAGCTGCAGGATCGTCGTGCGGAGCGGGTGGCCGATGGCCTTCACCTGCGCGGCGGTGGACAGCACCAGCCGATCGGCCAGCTCGTAGTCCGGGGGGTTGTCGGCCACGATCGAACAGACTAGCATCATCGAATGTTCCAAAAGAGTCGATCAATAGACGAGGGGATCTGCTGACATGGCCGAGGTGCTGCTCTTCCACCACATCCAGGGCCTGACCGACGGAGTGCGGTCCTTCGCCGACGACCTGCGGCAGGCGGGCCACACCGTCCACACGCCCGACCTCTTCGACGGCCGTATCTTCGCCTCCATCGAGGAGGGCTTCGGATTCGCCCGCGACACGGGGTTCGACGCGATCCGGGAGCGAGGTGCCGCTGCGGCCGACGAGCTCGCACCTGAGCTCGTCTACGCCGGATTCTCCTTCGGCGTGACGATGGCTCAGCGACTCGCGCAGACCCGGTCCGGCGCCCGTGGCGCGCTGCTCATGTACTCCTGCCTCCCCGTCTCGGAGTTCGGGGAGGTGTGGCCGGAGGGGGTGCCGGTGCAGATCCACGGCAAGGAGGGCGACGAGTTCTTCGACGAGGACCTGCCGGCGGCCCGCGCGCTTGCCGACTCCACCGCCTGCGCCGAGCTCTTCGTCTATCCCGGCGACCAGCACCTCTTCGCCGACTCCTCGCTCGAGGCGTACGACCCGGAGGCGTCCGCCCTGCTCATGGAGCGGGTGCGGGCGTTCCTCGCCCCCCTCTGAGAAGACGCCGGCACGTCTGTCACGGCGGCCCCGGCGGCGTCGTCCCCGGCGCTCGCTAGGCTGACCGGCCGATGAGCATCGAGGACCTGTACGACGACGCCGCGCGCGAGCGCCTGGTCGCGGAGCCCCCCAAGCGGGTGGACGCGCCGGTGCGCCTGGCGTTCGAGCGCGACCGGGCGCGCGTGGTGCATGCGGCGGCGTCGCGCCGGCTCGCGGCCAAGACCCAGGTGGTGGGGCCTGCGACCGACGACTTCGTCCGCAACCGCCTCACCCACAGCCTCGAGGTGGCCCAGGTGGCCCGGGACCTCGCACGGGCGGTCGGCACCCACCCCGACATCGCCGAGACCGCGGCGCTGGCACACGACATGGGCCACCCGCCGTTCGGGCACAACGGCGAGCGGGTGCTGGCCGAGCTCAGCGCCGACTGCGGAGGCTTCGAGGGCAACGCGCAGACGCTGCGCCTGCTGACCCGGCTGGAGTCGAAGACCTTCGACGAGACCGGGCGGTCGGTGGGTCTCAACCTCACCCGCGCGACCCTCGACGCCTGCACCAAGTACCCCTGGCCCCGGACCGAGGCCACGGGTCCCCACGGCGTCCACGCCGACGGCACGCCACGCGTGGTGGTCAAGTTCGGCGTCTACGACGACGACCGCCCGGTCTTCGAGTGGTTGCGGGCTGGGGTCGAGGGCCGGCGCCGCTGTCTCGAGGCGCAGGTGATGGACCTCGCCGACGACGTCGCCTACTCCGTGCACGACGTCGAGGACGGCATCGTCGCCGGTCGCCTCGACCTCACCCGCCTCGACCGCGACGCCCTGTGGGAGACGGTGCGGTCGTGGTACCTGCCCGGTGCCGACGACGCCGCGCTCGACGCCGCGCTCGACGACCTGCAGGCGGTGGGGAGCTGGCCGAAGACGTCGTACGACGGCAGCAGGCGCAGCCTCGCCGCCATCAAGAACCTCACCAGCGACCTGATCGGCCGGTTCTGCGGCAGTGCGCAGCAGGCGACCCTCGCCGCCTCGGCAGGGGGGCCGCCGGTGCGGCACCGCGCCGACCTGGTGGTGCCGCACCGCACCGAGGTGGAGATCGGGGTGCTCAAGGCCATCGCGTCCCTCTACGTCATGCAGGCCGACGACCGGGTCACGCTGATGGGGCACCAGCGTGAGCTGGTCGCCGAGCTCGTCGAGGGCATCTGGGCGCGCGGCGCCGACGCCCTCGACCCGGTCTTCGTCGAGGACTGGGACCAGGCCGTCGACGACGCCGCCCGCCGCCGCGTGGTCATCGACCAGGTGGCCTCGCTGACCGACGCGAGCGCGGTCACCCGCCACGCGGCCCTCTAGGGCAGGTCGCCCTGCGGGTAGGGGTTGTCCTGCAGCGCCACGTTGTCCGGGTTGAGCTGGTCCTCGAGGTCCGACTGGTCGTCCTTGCCGGAGGGTGTCACCTTGTCGGCGGCCGTGCTCGCCGCGCCGACGACCTTGTCCTTGACGACGGGCGCCTTCTCCTTGGCCAGGTCGGCGGCCTGCGTGGCCTTCTCCTGCACGCGCGGGTCGTCCTTGACGCGCGTGGCCGCCTTCTTGATCTGTTCGTAGCGCTCGCGGCCGGCACGGCTGCCCAGGACGTACCCGACGAATCCGGCGGCGAGGAGGGAGAGCTTCTTCATGGGGGTGCTCCTTCACGAGTGGGGTCTCGACCCTCCCAAACCCGGGCGCTGCGACCAAGTCCGCCTTCCCCCCAAGGGGTGGCGGGTGGCGATGTGGAGACTCCGACGCAGTCGTGGGCGGGCGCCCGTAGACTCCCCGGCGTGGCAGGCCGGATTCGCGACGACGACATCGCCGAGGTGCGTGAGAAGGCGCGGATCGACGACGTCGTGTCGCAGTACGTCACGCTCAAGCGTGCCGGCGGCGGGTCGCTGAAGGGCCTGTGCCCCTTCCACGACGAGAAGACGCCGTCGTTCAACGTCAATCCCGCCCGTCAGTTCTTCCACTGCTTCGGCTGTGGGGAGGGCGGCGACGTCATCTCCTTCCTCATGAAGGTCGACGGCCTCACCTTCACCGAGTCCGTCGAGCGGCTCGGGGAGAAGTTCGGTGTCCAGCTCCGCCGCGAGGAGGGCGACGACGAGCCGATCCGCCCGCGAGGGCCGGCCCGCGGTCGACTGATCGAGGCGCACAAGGTCGCGCAGGAGTTCTACGCCGAGCAGCTGGGTTCCGCCGACGCCGTGGTCGCTCGCCAGTTCCTGCACCAGCGCGGCTTCGACCAGGCCGCGGCCGCGACGTTCGGGGTGGGCTTCGCGCCACGCGACGGGGAGGCCCTCACCCGCCATCTCCGCGGGCGACGCTTCACCGACGAGGAGTCGGTCGCCGCCGGGCTGGTCGCGCACGGCCGCTCCCACTACGACCGCTTCCGCGGACGGCTGGTCTGGCCGATCCGCGAGGCCAACGGCGACACCATCGGCTTCGGCGCGCGCCGGATCTTCGACGACGACCGGATCGAGGCGAAATACCTCAACACCTCCGAGACCGCGATCTACAAGAAGAGCCAGGTCCTCTATGGCATCGACCTCGCTCGCAGCGCGATGAAGGACGCCCAGCAGGCCGTCGTGGTGGAGGGCTACACCGACGTGATGGCCTGCCACCTCGCCGGCGTACGCACCGCGGTGGCGTCGTGCGGCACCGCCTTCGGCACCGACCACGCTCGCGTCCTGCGCCGCTTCCTGGGCGACCACGCAGCGACCAGCGGCGAGGTGATCTTCACCTTCGACGGCGACTCGGCCGGTCAGAAGGCCGCGATGAAGGTGCTGGAGAGCGACCAGGTGTTCGCCTCCCAGACCTACGTCGCGGTCGCCCCCGAGGGGATGGACCCGTGCGACCTCCGCATCAAGGAGGGCGACGAGGCGGTCCGCGAGCTGGTCGCCAAGCGCCAGCCCCTCTACCGCTTCGCCCTCGACAACATCCTCAGCCGCCACGACCTCGACCGCGCGGACGGCCGCGTCGACGCACTGCGCGACGCGGCGGGCCTGGTGGCCAGCATCCGCGACAAGACCAAGGTCGAGTCGTTCTCCCGCGAGCTCGCGCACATGGTCGGCGTCGACCTCGATGAGGTCCGCACCGAGGTCCGGCGGGCCGCGAGCCGGCCCCCGCCCACCGAGGAGCGTCGATCCACGCGCAGCGATGCGCCGGCCGCTCCCGAACCGCCCCGCCAGGTGCTGCCGAGCCTGTCCGACCCGCGATTCCTCATCGAGCGCGAGCTCCTCAAGCTCGTCATCCAGCACCCCTCGGGTGTGGGCCGCACGACCGCTCACGTCACCCCCCACGACTTCACCCACCCGACCTTCCAGGGCGTCTGGGAGGCCGTCACCACGGCGGGCGGTCCGCCGAGCGGCGCCGACGACCCTGGGTGGGCCAACAAGGTGCGTGAGTCCGCGACCGAACCGGCGGTCGTGGCGGCGATCACCGAGCTCGGCGTCGAGCCGGTGCGCGGCACGTCCGACCCCAACCCGACGTTCGCCGTCGCCTACGTCTACCGACTCCAGGAGCTCACCACGTCTCGCCGCATCGCCGACGTCAAGGCACGCCTCCAGCGCACCAATCCCGTCGAGCAGGCCCTCGACTACAACCGGATGTTCGGCGAGCTGGTCATGCTCGAGCAGCACCGTCGCAAGCTGCGCGAGGGCGCCGTCGGCCAGACCGGGGGAGCCTCGTGAGCCCTGCCAGGAGCAGGAGGTGGGGGCGTACGTCCTCCGCGTCCGTCGCGGTCGCCCGCGGCGAGAAGGTGCTGGCCTCCGCAGCGGCCGCTGACGGCACCGTCCTCGCCGGCACCCGCGACGCCTTCTACGTCGTGGTGGACGGCGACACCCGGCGGGTGCCGTGGGAGCAGGTGGAGGCCGCCAGCTGGGATCGCGACACCGACGCCTTCCGGCTCTCCGAGGTCGGCACCTGGGGCGATGAGCGACCGGTGCACACGGCCACGCTCCCCGAGCCCGGCCGACTCCTCGAGCTGGTGCGCGAGCGGGTCACCGCGAGCGTCGTGATGCAGCGCCACGTCCCCGTGGTGGGGCGTCGCGGGCTGCGCGTCATCGCTCGTCGTGCCCCGTCGGGAGCGGGCGGTGTGCAGTGGCTCTACGAGTACGACGAAGGGGTCGACCCGGACGACGAAACCGTCCGGGCGAGCGCCGGTGCAGCGCTCGAGGCCATGCGCCTCGACCTCGGCCTGCCCTGATTTCACCAGCCGCGCAGGGCTTGCTAATGTGTGCCCCCGCTGCACAAGCGATCCCCTGTAGCTCAACTGGCAGAGCATTCGACTGTTAATCGGAGGGTTGTTGGTTCGAGTCCAACCGGGGGAGCAACGAAGAACGGCTGGTGACCTGCGGGGACGCAGTTCACCAGCCGTTTCGCATGTTCCGTGCATCGGCTATGCATCGTTCCCGCGGTCCACTCCCCACCAAAGAAGCCTCGGGCGAGGGACCGGGTAGAGGCCGCCGTTTGGTGCAGCCATAGTCGCGGCGCGCGCAACCTGCACCGTCATCGGAGAGAGCGTTGCGATTGGCGCCGGGGCCTTCTCGTAGCGGGAGAGGTCGGCGGGACCGGCGAGTCGGGTGGCCTTGTACGTCGCGTTCTTCGCGTCGTCGCTGATGTCGCCACCCGATCCAGGCTTCGTGAGCCTCCACGTGCTCTCGACGTGGCTGATTCCGATCCGCGCGGCTTCGACCACTGCGGTAGCGGCCTCGACCGTGGCTGCGCAGGCCGTGGCAGGCGCGGCGACGGATGCCACCGAGGGCTCGTCCGACGCCTCGTCCGAGGGTTCGCTCGGCGCCGGCGACTTTACGTCCTCCTGGTCGGTCGGCTTCTGCGGTGAGGACTCCGAAGCTCCCGAATCCCTGACCGCGATGAGCACAATCGACGCATCCGCGCCCAGTGCGACCACCATGGTTGCCAGCAGGGCAACGACCGGTCTCGGTGAACTGGCTGCGCTTCGGCGTGCGTGGCTTGGTGAATGACAGGCTGACCCCCTCGCGCGGATCTACTCTCGATCCGGTGGCACGACACGAACGACGTCCTCCGTGGACACACCCCTTGCGGGCCGGTTGGCCGCACTGGCGCATACCGGTTCTTCCGATCTTTTCGGCGACGACACCCGGTCTCTAGGGTGACGGAGCGCCCGTTTGAGGTCGGTGGCGTTGACCGATGGCGTCACCGAGCTCGAGGCGGGCCAGGGCGTCTGACGTCTGCGGGTTCAGGAGACTGCTTCCTGGCTCTCTACTTCGAGGGGAGAGATCCGGCGGCGCTGCGGGTGGGCGAACGACGCGCCGACCACATGGCTGACCGTGCGGGCCAGGATCTTGAGGTCCATCCACATGGACCAACCCTGGATGTAGTTGTGGTCGAAGATCGCGCGCTCGACGACAGAGGTGTCCCCACGCAGACCATGGACCTGGGCCCAGCCGGTGAGCCCCACAGGCATCCGGTGACGGGCACCGTAGATCGGAATGGACTCGGTGAAGGCGTCGACGAAGTGAGGGCGCTCCGGACGCGGTCCGACCAGACTCATCTGGCCCACGAGGACGTTCCACAGCTGCGGCAGCTCGTCCAGCGATGTGCGTCGGATGAACCGACCGACGGAACCGATCCGTGCGTCTCCCGTGATGTCCCAAGTGGTGTCGGCCTCCCCGGGTGCGGTGGGACGCATCGAGCGGAACTTGATCAACGTGAAGCGGGAGCCGTCGAGTCCCACCCGCTCCTGGCGGAAGAGCACCCCGGGGCCTCCCTCAACCCGCACCGCGAGTGCCACCGCGAGCAGCAGGGGTGAGGCCAGCAGGAGCCCGAGGCCGGAGACCACCATGTCGAAGCTCCGCTTGGCCA
Source organism: uncultured Actinomycetota bacterium (assembly GCA_963726515.1). Classification (GTDB taxonomy): domain Bacteria; phylum Actinomycetota; class Actinomycetes; order Propionibacteriales; family Nocardioidaceae; genus Nocardioides. The sequence goes on along the minus strand of CAVSCW010000015.1, from coordinate 98,913 downwards.
GGCGGCTCGACGTCGCTGCCTGACCGAAGGTGTAGCGCAGGAGCGGGATGCCCCACGCCTCGTCGAGGCGCCGTGTGTCGGGTGGCACCATGTAGTCGGCCGAGGGCACCAGGAAGAGGTGGCATCGCAGCCGCTCGCACATGCGCAGGACCTCCGACACCTCCGCAGCGCGGTCGCTGTCGACGGCGACCAGCAGCTCGCACGCCTCGCTCTCGTCCATGAGCCGACACAGCTCACGCCTTCCGCCCAACCATGGCACCGGGGTCGGCTTGCGCGGAGGCTCGTTGTCGACCAGGCCGATCACCTCGAGGCCGAACTCCGGGTGCTCGCCAAGGACCGTGCTGAGTGTGATCGCCAGATCGCCGGCGCCGTAGACCAGCGTCCGGTGGCGCACTGTGCCGCAGCTCCGCTCGGCCCGCACGAACGCGTAGGCCGCAGCGCGAGTCATCGCGAGGGCTATCACGAGGGCCACGAGGTAGAGTCCCGCCGGCCGACCGAGGAGCGGCTGCGCCGAGAGGATCGCGTTGGCGGTCGTCCCGACCACGACGGCGATGCCGATCGACGGCAGATCGTCGAGCACGGACAAGGTCAGTCGTGACCTGAAGAGCCCCGCGGCGTGCAGGTAGACGAGCGAGGCTGTCGTCACGACCACGCCGGTGACCGGGGTCGCGTGTGGGTGGAGGAGCGCAGTCACCCCGGCGATCGCGATGATGTCGCAGACCAGCAGGAACGGGCCCGTGCGGTGTCGCGTCGAACGGGCCGTCGAGCTCCGTACGACGCGGGCGATCAGTGCCTGCACGAGAACCTCCCACTCGTCCGGCTTCGGCCCAGCTGGGCCGAGGGTCACCCCACTAGTGCCGTCCAGCGCGCGTTTGATCCGTGGCGTTGAGGCGATCTTCACCCACCCCCATACTGGTGTGATGCTATGGGTGACGCGCGCGTGGAGGCCGCTCCTGGCCGGACTCCTCTGCCTGCTCCTGCTGCCCGCCGCCGCGGTCATCGACGACCAGCGCCACACGGATGCGCCTGCCGACCTGCGGCACGCCTCGACGGCTCGGTCGGCTCCCCGGACGCCGGACCTCGGCGTCCAGTTCCACGGCACGTGGTCCCACTACGACCGGGCGAAGCGTGCCGCGGTCCTCGACCGCATCGCTGAATCGGGAGCACGCTGGGTGCGACTGGACGTGAGCTGGGCAATGATCCAGCCGCACCGCGGCTCCTATGACCGCAGGTGGGGCGTCCGGCTGGTCGACCAGGTCCTCAGGCAGTCGAAGCGGCGCGGGCTGCGCGTCCTGGTGACGTTCTGGCTGACACCCGCATGGGCCAACGGAGGCAAGGGTGAGCGCGTCGCCCCCGACGACGTCTCCGACTATGCCGAGGCGCTCGCGTGGGCGGCCCGGCGTTGGCACGACCGCGTCGGGGCCTGGGAGGTCTGGAACGAGCCGAACTCCGGTGACTTCCTCGTGGGCGCCGATCCCGCGCAGTACACCGACCTGCTCTGCGCGGCGAGTGAGGCCCTTCACAGTCAGGATGACACGGTCCGGGTCGTTCTCGGCGGCCTGATGTACAACGACGACATGTGGTTGAGACGCGCCTACGCGGCGGGGGCGCGAGGATGTTTCGACATCCTGGGGGTGCACCCCTACATGGCTCCTGCCGACGCTCCACCCGGCCTGAAGGACGACGGTGAGCCGTGGCGGCTACGCCACCTTGCCGCGATCCGTCGCGAGATGACGCGGCAGGGCGACCGGCGACCTGTGTGGGCCACAGAGTTGGGGTGGAGCTCGCACCGCAACGCGCAGGGAGCCCCGGCGTGGAAGCGTGGCGTGAGCGAACAGAAGCAGGCGGCGTACGCCGTGCGCGCGATGAAGCTTCTCGGCCGTGACTACCCCTACGTCAAGAAGGCCTTCTGGTACAAGGACCTCGCCAGCGGGGAAGCCGGGCGCCACCACGACGGCTACGCGATGCTGCGTCGCGATCTCTCGCCCAAGCCCGTGTTCTGGGCGTTCCGTCGACTCTTCGGGTGAGAGCGATGGACTCGCCAGAGCCGTTCGGCTCGCCGATTCTGCACGTGTCGCAACCAGTGGAGGCGGGCGTGGCCCAGGTGGTCGCCGACCTCGTGGGGCTGCAGACGGGAGCCGGGCAACGGGTGATCGTTGCGTGCCCGCGTGGGCACCTGCAAGACCTGGCGCGAGCTGCCGGGGCCGAGGTGTTGACCTGGTCGGCGGCGCGGGGTCCGGGGGTCAGGACTGCCGGCGAGCTGTCGGGGCTGTCGAACGTCATCCGCCGCGCGCGTCCCGGTCTCGTGCACCTGCACAGCTCGCAGGCCGGACTGGCGGGCCGTCTCGTGGTTCGGGGTCGGCTCCCGACGGTGTTCAGCCCGCACGCGTGGTCCTGGCAGTCCATGAGCGGGGGTGGTCGTAGGGCGGCGGTCGCCTGGGAGCGCCGTGCGGCGCAGTGGTCGCATGCGATCGTCTGCGTGAGTGACGGCGAACGCCGAGCCGGGCTCGAGCAGCGCATCCCCGGGTCGCTGCTGGTGATCCCCAACCGGGTCGACGCCGACCTCGGTGCTCAGATCGGTCACGACAGCGAAGCGGCGGCCCGACGGGCGCTCGGTCGGGGAGAGACCACCCAGCTGGTGGTCTGCTGTGCGCGACTGGCCGAGCAGAAGGGACACGACGCTCTGCTCGAGGCCTGGCGGCAGGTCACAGCCTCGCGTCCCGGTCCCGAGCTGGTGTTGGTGGGTGACGGCCCGCTGCGCTCGGAGCTGGAGCGCGCCGCGGACGACCTGCCGGGGGTGACCTTCGCCGGATGGCGGTCCCGCGTGGAGTGCCTGCGGTGGATGCGGGCAGCGACGCTCGTCGTGTGCCCCTCACGCTACGAGGCGATGTCGCTGGTGCCGCTGGAGGCTGCCGCTCTGGGCACACCGGTGGTCGCGACCCGTGTGGAGGGAATGACCGCCCCCTTGTCGGCCCCGTTGTCGCCCGACGCGCGGAGAATGGTCGAGCCCGCCGATCCGGGGGCACTGGCGGGAGCGTTGCTCGACCTCCTCGGGGACCACGAGGCGCTGGACCGAGGCAGCCGTGAGGCCGCGACATGGTCACGCGACCAGGCCGCGACGTCGAGCCCCGGATCGGAGTACCTCGCGCTGTACGACCGCGTCCGGCGTGCCCACTCCGGGTGACGCTGGTACACGCCAGCGACAGCCGACCGCCCCGCGTGCCACGATGGCTACCCTCGTGGTCGGGTGTGAGGGGGATCGACGGGTGGCTGAGACGCTACGACGGGTGATGCGCTGGCGGTGGCCGCTGATCGTGGTCGCCTTCCTGCCCAGCGCCCTGATCGCCGTGACGCTCGTCGAGCTCCAGCCCGAGCGACACGAAGCCGTGAGCGTGATCGCGGTGGTCCCGGGGAGTCCCGAGATCGCCAACCCGGACCTGATCCAGCTGGCCGTCGATCGCTACGTGGTCCTGCTCCAGTCGGAGGGCGTGCTGCTCAGGGTCGCCCAGGAGTCCGGCGTCTCCCTGGCCACGCTGCGTTCCGGGGTGAGCGTGGCTGCCGCCCCGCAGTCGGCGAACGTGCGAGTCGTCGCGTCCACGCCGACGGCGCGCCAGGCCCGGGCCGCCGCCGACGCGGTGGCCGAGGAGGGGGTGAGCCTGGCCGCGAGCGATCCGACGGTCGGTGTCGAGGTCCTCGCCTCGGCCACCGATCAGGCGCTGCCGTTGACGGCCTCCCCCCGGTTCCTCCAGGCGATCCTGCTCCTGGCCGCGTTGGTGGTGGCGCTCGGCGGGGCGTACGCCCTCGAGCTGGCACGGCCGAGGATCCGCACGGCCGAGGACGTCGAGGCGGCGACCGGAGTGGGGCTGATGGGCGCGGCGCCGGACCTGGTCAACCGAGGTCCGATCACCGTGACCACCCACGACTCACGGGCCGCCGAGCTCTGGCACGGATTCCTGGAAGGTGGCCGCGATCTCTGGGACGTCCCGACCACATACGTCGTCGAAGCGACTCCGGGAGCGGGGAGCTCGACAGCTGCATACGCGCTGGCGAGGGCGTTGGCCGCCCACGACGAGTCGGTCGTCCTGATCGATGCCGAGGGTGAGCGGGCCGAGCTGAGCAGGAGGCTCGGCCTGCCGGTCAACCTGGGTCTCGACGCCGTCCTCGGTCAACCCGACCTGCTCCCGGCCGCCGCCTACGACATCCACGGGCTCGCCGTGGTTGCGACGCGGCCGCTCCCCGACGCCGGACGCCTGCGAGCGGACCAGCTCGCGGACGTGCTGAGGGCAGCCGAAGACCGTTGGGACCGGGTTCTGGTCAATGCCTCCACGGCTCAGGGTCCGGCGCTGAGCGAAGCGGCGGGTGGTCTCGCGGACGTCGTTGTCGTGGTCGCACTGGGCACCCCGGTCGCCGAGGTACGACGGGAGGTTGGCAGGTTGCGACGCCTCGGACTGCCCCTCCGCGGAGCAGTGCTCGAGCTCCCCGAGCGGGGGGCAACAGGTCGACCGGTCCACGAGCGGTGGCGCCGGTCCCCGGTCGTGTTGATGTACCACGGCTTCTGCGTCAGCCGCCGGAGTGACGATCCGGAGAACCTCTTCGTCGAGGTCGCGGCCTTCGAGCAGCAGCTGACCTGGTTGCTCGAGCACGGCTGGACCCCCCTCGACCTCGACCAGTACCTCGAGGCCCGGGCCGGGCGGCGGCCTTCGCGCAAGACCTTCCTCGTGACGATCGATGACGGGTACCAGTCCGTCGCCGACCTGGCTGCTCAGGTGCTGCGCCGACTGGCCGTGCCGGCTCTGCTGTTCGTGCCGTCCGGCCTCGTCGGCAAGGACGCACACTGGCTGGACAGTCCCGCCCACGAGCCCATCATGGACGCCGAGCAGCTGCGCCGGCTGGGTGACGACTATGGCATCGAGGTGGGCGCCCACGGAGGGGACCACCGGGATCTCCGGGGTCTGGACCCGGTCGAGCTGGAGCGACAGACAGCCGGGGCTGGCAGAGTGCTGGGCGAGCTCCTCGACCGCGAGGCGCGCGCCCTGGCGTACCCTTACGGCGGACACGACGCCGACGCACGCGCCGCCGCCGAACGGTCCGGTGCGCTGGTCGCCTTCTCGGTGTTCGACGACGTTGGTCCGTTCGCCGTCTCCAGGGTCGATGTCAACGCCACCGACACCCTCCACTCTTTCCGGCTCAAGCTGATGCCGCAGTATCGGCGCGTCTGGAACGTGCTCCAGCGAGCTCGGTGGGTGCGCCGACTGGTGCGCAGCGTCGTCGCCCACGTGCCCCGGCAGCGCGCGTGATGGCCGCGACCCCTCCGCCGGTCCGGCTCCGCGACCCCTCCGCCGGTGCGGCTCCCATGTCGCTCGTCGTCGCGGGGTCGGGCCTGTTCGGACTCGTGCTGGCGCAGGTCGGGTTGCGTGTCGGACCGGGTGGGCTGGTGGCGATCATGCTCGCCGCTGGTCTCGCATCGACCGCCCTGCTCCGTCCGCACGCCCTGGTGAGCGTGCTCGCGCTCGCGCTGCCCTTCGGCACGGTGGTCGTCGGCCCCTTGGAGCTGGTCCAGCTCGCCCTGATGCTGGTCGTGCTGGGAGCGCTGACCCAGGCAGGCATGCGGGGTACGCTGGTGCTGCCGCCCTGGCCGGTCACGGTGCCGTTGGGCGCCATGTTGTTCGCTGCCGCCACTGCGACCTCGGCGGCGCGCGACGCCGATGCGGCGTTCCGGCTGGATGTGCGTCTGCTGTTCGAGGTCCTGCTGGTGGTGGCGATGGTCACCGTGCTCCGCTCCACCCGACACGTGGATCAGGTCGTGAACGCCCTGCTCGTCGCCGGGGGAGCGATGGCCGGTTGGGCCCTTGCCACGTCGGGGGAGGCCACGGCCTACCTCGACGGGGCTGTGCTGGCCGACCGGGCCAGCGGGCCGTTCGTCCAGCCCAACGAGCTCGGGTTGTTCTCAGCCACTCTCCTGATGCTGGCGATCGGCGTCGGCATCACCACCGCGAGGCCCACCACGCGGTTGCTCTGCCTGGTGTCGGGGTCGCTGCTGCTCGCCGCACTCGCCGAGTCCTTCTCCCGAGGAGCCTGGATCGGTGCAGCCGCGGGACTCGTGGCGCTCGCGGTGCTGAGCCCGCCGTCGCGCCGGCCGCTGGCCCTGGTGGGCATTCTCGGGGTGGGAGTCGGCGCTCTGCTGACCACCCTCGGGTCCACGCTGTCGGGCGCCGTGGCCACCCGGTTGGCCAGCATCCCCGACGCCTCGGGAAACCCCTACGACCAGCGGACGCTGATCTGGGCCGAGGCCTTGCGCCAGCTCCAGGACCGCCCGCTGACCGGCCAGGGGCCAGGGTCGTTCTCGGTGGCTGCTCAGTTCGCGGCCGGCGGGGCAGGACTGGAGACCGAGCACGCGCACCACCTCTTCCTCACGGTCGCGGCCGAGTACGGTCTGCTCGGCCTGACGGCACTGCTGGCGCTGATCGCCGGGCTCGTCGCCCTCGCGACCGGATCCCGGCGGTCCGGGACCGCACCGGGTCAGCGCGGTGGGCGGGGCCTTCAGCCGGTGCTGGTGGCCGCGCTCGCCGCGGTCATCGTCCACGGACTCCTGGACTATCCGTTGCGCAATGCAGTGGGCAGCACGACCGTGTGGTTGCTCGTCGGCCTTCTGGTTGCCGAGCACAGCGTTGCCGCGGGACGTCGGGCGGAGCACCCAGCGGCACGAGCGATCCCCAGGGACCGGGTCGCGTGACTGAGCCGCTGCGGTGCACCGTCGTCACGCCGTACGGCCTCCTCGGGGGATCGGAGCGTTGGCTGCTGGACCTGCTCGACACCGGCGCAGCCCGCATGTCGGTCGAGGTGTGGCTCCTGCAGGACGGCCCGCTCCGAGCCGAGCTGGCTACCCGGGGCTGCCCGGTCGAGGTGCTCCCGACGGGGCCGGGCGCGCCTGGCATGATCAGCCGAGCACGAGACCTGGCGCGACGGCTGCGGTGCAGTGACACCGACGTGGTCCTCGCCAACGGAGTCAAGGCGGCCGCGGTCGCGGTGCCGGCGGCCCGGATGGTCGGTGTGCCGGTGGCGTGGGCGAAGCACGACTTCTCGTGGGACCGAGAGCTGGCGCGGCCCCTCGGCGCTCTCAGCGACCTCGTTGTCGCCACATCTGCGGCGGTCGGGGCGGCCACCGGGCGACACGACGCCCTGCTGGTGCCCCCGCCGCGACCTGCCGACGCTCCGGCGTCCGCCGCGGACGCGCGCACCTTCTGGGCCGCGCGCGGTGTGCGGCTCGGGCATGCACCGAGCCTCGCCATGGTCGCTCGCCTGGTCCCGTACAAGGGGATCGACACCGCGATCCGGGCGTTGGCGGTCGACCTCGCGTCGACGTGGCAGCTGGTGGTGGTCGGCCCGGCCGACCCGTCCGAGGCCGGCGAGGAGCGCCGGCTGCGGGACCTTGCCCAGGACCTCGCGGTGGCTGACCGGGTGTTCTTCGTGGGGGAGGTGACCGACGTCGGCCGGTGGCTGTCGGGGTTCGATGCCGTGGCCGTGCTCACCCGTGCTGACGGCACCAGGTTTGGCCGCGAGGGCTACTCGATCGTTGCCCTGGAGGCGCTCGCCGCGGGCGTTCCCCTCGTGGGTGCCCGGGGCAGTCCCGAGGTGGAGCGGATGGCATCGGTGGCCGGTCGCGTGGTCGACGGCGACGATCCGGGGTCGGTCGCCCGGGCCCTGCACGACGTGCGTCGACCCGAGGTTCGGACGCGGTGCCGGTCGGCGGCACACGAGGTGATCGGGAATCATCCGGACGCGGTGGCATGCGCCGACCAGGTGATCGGCGCGCTCTCCGCGTTGGCAGGCCGACCGGGCGCAGGTCTGTCCGGTCCGCCGGTCACCGTGCTCACCTGTTTTCGCAACGAGGTCGGCCACATCGACGGTGTCGTCTCCGCAGTCCTGGGCCAGCTCGGACGGCACGACGAATACCTCCTCCTCGACGACCGGTCGACCGATGGGACCGCCGCCGAGCTGGCCGGGTGGGTGGCGCGGGACTCACGCCTGCGCCTGATCTCGGGGCCCGGCATCAACCTGTCCGCCGCGCGGAACCTCGGCTTCTGCGAAGCCTCGCACGACGTCGTGGCGTGTACCGATGCCGGGTGCACCCCCGCCCCCGGCTGGTTGGCTGCGCTCCGCGCGCCGTTCGCCGAGGCGGCCTCGATGGACCTGGTCGTCGGCGTGTACGACGTCGACGACGGCGACCCGGTGCGCGAGGCCTGCCGGCTGGCCCTGTTCCCGTCGGTGGGGGAGGCCCGACGGCGTACGCCTGTGGTGCGCGTTGCGGGAAGGCTGACCGGGCGACGATTCGATGCCCGCCGCCTGGACGGACGGTCCATGGCCTGCCGAGTCCGGGCGTGGGCGAGGGCGGGCGGATTCGATGTCGGCCTCGGCAGCAGCGAGGACGCCGTGTTCGGCGAGGCCGTGCGGGCCACCGGCGGCACGAGCGTGCTCGCACTCGACGCGCGGGTCACCTGGGCCCAGGCCGAGCGGATCCGGGAGACCGCGCGTATGTATGTGAAGTACGGCGAATGGGGCGCACGTGCCGGGTCCTGGCCGCTGGTCAGCCGCGACCTGGTCCGGGCCGGCGGCTACCTGATCGCGCCGATGCTGCTCACCCGCGGTGGGGCGCGCACCCGAGTCGCTGTGATCACTGCGTCGGCCGGCTACCTCGGCGTCCCCGTCTCCCGTGCGCTTCGGGAGCGGAGCACGCCGACCGCCATCGCACTGATCCCCGCTGTGCTGGTTCTGAAGGACGTCGCCAAGGCGATTGGCTGCCTCAAGGGCGGAATCGCGCGGTTGACCCGGCCCGGCGGACGGAGCCGTGATGACCGCTGAGCCGACCGCCGCCGTGGGCGCGATCACCCACCGCGCGGCACGCAACGCGTCGGTCCGGGGTCTCGCCGAGATCCTGGGCAAGGTGGCGACCCTGGCGTGGACCGTCGCGGCCGCGCGGATGCTCTCCCAGGAGGACTTCGGCGCCGTCTGCTACGCGATCGCGCTGATGTACCTGCTCAGCTCGTTCGCGGCATGGGGCTTCGATGCCGGTGTGATGCGACGGGGGAGCGCCGAGGCCGCCGCTCTCCCCCGGGCCTACCTGGGTTCGCAGGTGTGGAAGACGGCTCTGGGGGCGCTCGTCTTCGGGGTCGGCGCGCTCCTGGCCCTGGGCAGCGAGTACACGTTGACGTCCTGGCTCGTGCTCGCACTCGTGCTGCTGGCCGGATTCCCCGAGCTGTGGAGCCACACCGCTCGAGCCGTAGCCTCAGTTCGCCAGTCGCCCGCGGGGGTCTCGACCGCGCTGGTCCTGCAGCGGCTGGTGACCGCGGTGGCCATCGGGGCCGCCCTGGTGGCGGGGCTGGGGCCGTTGGGGCTGGCAGCCGGGTTCCTCACCGGGACGCTCGTCGGGTGGGGCGCGCACCACGCCGCGGTGCGCCGGCTCGAGGTGCATCCGCGTCTGCGGGGGCTCACTCGAGCCGACCTCAGGCTGGCCGCCTCCGGCACGTTCCTCATCGGAGCCAGCGGACTCGTGTTGATGCTGCTGTTCCGCATCGACATGGTGTTGCTGGCCCGGTTGCGGGGCGACGCCGAGGTCGCCGTCTACTCGGTGGCGTATCGCCTGCTGGAGACCGTGCTCTTCGTCTCCTATGCCGTCCACCAGGCGGTCTTCCCGGTGATGAGCGCCACGTCCTCGGGACCGCGCCAGCGTGCGGCCTACGAACGCGCTCTGGCGGTCGTGGCCTTCGTCTACCTGCCGTTCGCGGTGGTGAGTGTGCTGGAGGGCGACGCCGTGATCGGCGTGCTGTTCGGCGGCAGCTACGAGGACGAGTCAGGACGGGCGTTGGCCTGGCTCGCGCCGGCGCCGCTGCTGTTCGCCGGGTCGTTGTTCGGGACCGCGCTGCTGATGGCGCTCCTTCGCACTCGCGCCATGCTGATCGCCTCGAGCGTGGCGCTCCTGGTCAACCTCGCCCTGAACCTGGTGCTGATCCCGCCCTACGGCGCCGCCGGAGCTGCGGCGGCCACGACCGTCGCCTACGCCGTACAGACTGTGGTGGTCCTCGCCGTGCTACGCGGTCTGGCCCCGCGTCCTCGGTTCTTCCCGCCGCTCGGGCCGGCTGCTGTCGCTGCGTTGGCACTCGCGGTGGCACTCGCGGTGGTGCGCGCGCCAGTCCTGGTGGAGCTGGGATTGGGAGCAGTGGTCTACCTGATGGTGTGGCTGCTTGTGGTGCGTCGGACCGCCCCCGAGCAGCTCGAGGTGGTGCGACAACTCCTGGCCCGCAAGGCGCGGCACTGATGAGGAGCTACGCGTTCGTCCGGCGGCCCCGCCCGGCATGGGTGGACATCAGTTCACCCCATCCCGCGCGGCTGTTGCTCGACCTCCACTCGCACGCGCTCAACCACGGCATGCCCGCGTCGCGTCGGGGCGGACCGCTCCTGGCGTGGGCGGGCCGCCGCGGGCTCCCCGTGGCGCCGGCGGCTGCGGCCCTGCGCCGACTCCCCTCCGGACCGGTCCCGCAGCTCGATCTCCTGCTCGACGACGTGGCGCGATCGTGGGAGGAGCTGGCTGCCTGCTCGACGCGTCTCCCGGCGACGGTTCCGGCGCTGTCCGCGCTCGCGATCCAGCGGGCGTCCGGTCGCTTCGTCTTCGTCCTGGCCGATTCGCGCCACCCGGTGCTGGTGCTCAAGCCGCCACCTCACGAGGGGCAGGTGGACCCGGAGGACTCGGCGCTGTCTGCGCTCGGCCCGACGGGCATCGCCCCGCGACGGCTGCCATCCGTGGCCGGCCTGAGCGTGCAGGAGGGTCTGCCGGGTCGACCCTTGTGGGTCGTGGCGCCCGGACGCCCCGGATGGTCGAGGGGATACACGGCGCCGTACGACGCCCTCGGTGCCGCACTCGTCCGCATCAGCGAGCAGACCGCCGGCCGTGGCGGCCTCGACCTGGACCACTACCTCGGCCTCGTCTCGGGCCACGTCGGTCCGTCGGCGACTGCCACCGTGGTGGACGCCGCCCGCCGTGACCTGCGGTCGTTGGGTGCGGTGAGCCTGCAGCATCGTGACCTGTCCGCCCAGAACTGGCTGGTCGACGGGCCGTCGTTCGTCGGGATCGTGGACTGGGAGACGGGGGACCCGGGCGGCGTGCCGGGCCACGACGCGCTCCAGGCCGCGGTGGCGCTCCTCGAGCACGGCGTCGCCCTCCGCAGGTGGTCCCAGCGCGAGGTCGTGCGGGTGTTTCGGCAGGCCTGGCCGGACGAACCGATCTTCGCGTCCGCCCGCACGTGGCACCGGGAGTGCGTGAGCGCCGCGACCGGGACGGATCGATGGGCCGACCAGCTCGTGATCGCGTTCTTCGCCCGGCGACTGGGGCGACGGCTCAGTGGCGGTGGACCGGAGACGCTGTCTGTGGCGACCCTCGCGGCGATGCTGGATGTCGTCACCGGTGCCGCAGTGCCCTGAGCGCTCCCAGCCGGCCCGGTCGCTCCAGCGCCCGCCACGCCTGCTCGGCCAGCGTGGCGGCCACCTCGGACTCGGGACGCTCGCCGTCGACCACGGTGACCTTCAACGCGGCACACTCGTCGACGTAGAGGCTGCGAAGCCGGGTGAGGTCGCTCGTCGTGTACTGCTCGGGCTTGCGCGTTCGTGCCGCGGCCGGAGAGACGTCGAGGAAGAACGCGGCTCGGGGGACGGGCGACAGCCGCCTGATCAGCCACTGCTGCAGCGAGGGTCGCCCGGCGGCGGGATAGCGGTAGCGCAGGTGGGCCGCCGAGTCCAGGACGTAGCGGTCGCAGATCAGCACGGCGCCCGGATGTGCTCGGGCGGATCGCCGGTGTGTGCGCGCGTTCGCGATCGCGACCACGCAGCCCCAGCCCCAGCTGAGCAGGGGACTCCGCTCCCTGGCCAGGTGGCCGCTGTCCGGCTCCGGTCGCGGGCCGCCCGGATGGATCCGGATCTCTCCAGCCTCGTCGGGCGGTTCGGTCGGACTTCCGTCACCCACGGACACGGGTTGCCGGCGCACCCGGGCCACCACGTCGACCACGGCCTTGGCGGGTGCGGACACCCGGTCGAGGACCGGGTCACGACCGAGCTTGGTCCACGCCACCTCCGCGTCGTAGCCCAGCGCCGTCAGCGCCCGGCACAGGTGCGCTGCTTGGGTCGACTTACCAGCTCCGTCGAGGCCGGAGATCGAGATGACCCGAGCCCGCCGACGAGGACGACCGCCCAGGACCCTGCCTCCTGTGCGCGGTGCGGGGTCATCGGCTGCGCTGCGTAGGCGGTCGATCGCGTCGGCCAGGCCCCAGCCCACCGCCTGATCCCGCGCTTGCTCCCAGGTGTGCGGGTCGTAGGCGGCGAGCCGGGCTGCGCGCCGCTCGTCCACGACCATGCCTCGTTCGAGGCGATCGGCGAGGAGGAGCAGGCGATGCGGCGGACAGGGTGACCTCAGGTGCTGGTAGCCCGGGATGGTCGAAGCCTCACGCAGGAGCTCCGCGCGGGCGTCGACGTGGGGGAGCCATGACTCGAGCGGGACCAGGTCCACCGCAAAGCCCGTGCGCTCGGCGAACCTGACGAACGTGTCGCCTTCGGCGGCCCAACCCTGGCGGCGGAAGGTCGCACGGAGCCCGGGAAGCAACTCCTGAGGGACCAGAAGATCCAGGTCCCGCCCCTCCGGCGGCAGGCTGCCGAGCACGACGAGGGGCACGGGCAGCAGGAGATCGACGTCCGTTGCGCTCATCGCTGTCCGCCGGTTCGGTTCCGGGTGTCGGGGGTCGGCGACGGGCGCAGCACCGTGGCCCGCTTGAGGCGACGCCAAGCGGCGTCCAGACGAGCGTTGTCGTTCCGGTGCTGCCTCGCCCAGCTCAGCGATGCCCGCATGGCCAGCGTCGTCCCCGCGGTGCGCGGAGAGCTCCAGGCCTCGAGCACCGAGACCGGTCGCACGTCACTGGCGAGCTGCATCTTCGCGACGGTGATGCCGCGTTGATGGTCGAGCTCCAGGCATCCCAGCTCGAGGGCGCGCTCGAGGTCCGCGTCGCGCAGTACCCGTCCGGGAGACAGCGCCTGCGCGCGCGGATCGAATCGGCCGTCCCAGATGCGGTACGTCGCGCCGTCGAGCAGTCCGATGTCGTAGGCCACCAGGTCACCCTCCACCTCGGCGACCGCCACCTCGAGCTCCGCGGAGGTCGCGAGAGCGACCACCAGTGCCGACCAGAACGCGTGGTAGCGCGGGTCGTCCAGGTCGCTGCGTCGGTCCTGGGCATGGTCACGCTCCCGTCGGAGTGCGGCCAGCGCCGGCAGCAGGTGAGCGATCTCGTCGCCGTCGTGGACCTGTCGGACCGTGCCTCCAGCGCGTTCGAACGTGCGTCTGGCTCGGCGCCGCTTCTTGCGACCCGAGGAGGTGTAGTAGTCGTCCGGCACTGTTCCTGGCTGCAGCCGGAGATAGGGCGACGCGCGGTCCCAGGGGACGGTCCATCGGCAGTGGGGCAACAGCCGTGCGAGGTGGAACGCTGTCGGATCCTCAGGGGGAAGGTGCTCGAGCCTCAGGTGCCAGGGCCCCTCGACCGCTTCGAGCCCCGCCACGATGCGTTCGGCCAGGGTCTGGGCGGCGGCCCCGTCCAGTGCGGGCAGCCGAGCGAAGTCCGAGGTGCCGTGTCCCAGCAGCACGACCTCTGCCCCGCCGCGACCTCTGCGTCGCCGGGCAAGCGGGGCGACGGCACTCAGGCTCCCGTCCGGACAGGGCACGGTGAGCACCCAGGGCTCTTCGTCGAAGGCCGCTGCCCACGCCTCCCACCAGGTCCGCCGGGCGCTGATCGGGGCAGCGGTCCTCGCAAGCAGGTCATCGACCCTGCCTCCATCGATGCCCGCGAGCACGTGGTCGCCCACCGTCGCCACGCTAGCGACCTCCACGGAGCCGGAGGCGAGCCCCGTCGGCGACGAGGATCGGTAGCCGGCGGACCGGGCCTCGATCCGTCGGGTCAGCCACTGGGTGGGCGGCACCCGGCCAGGCGAGAAACGTGCCTGCAAGGTCCCGGACCGTCCCACCGCGGCGCTCGACCAGAGCCCGCCGCACGTCACCACCCAGCCAGCTGTAGCCGACCCCGGGCACTCCGAGACGAACGGCCGCGGGCCCCGTCCCAGGGGGCCTGGCGGCTCGATCGTCCAGCCACAGGGCAGGCAGCGGAAGCCCTGCCGCGAGAGCCAGCGCCAGCGAGCCGTAGGGGCGACCGTTGAGGTCGATCAGGTGTGCTGGCCCCTGAGCCACGCGCAGGAACTGCAGCTGCACCATTCCGATCCACCCGAGGCGGCCCAGCAGCCGCCGAACCTGGTCCACCAGCTCGGGCTCGGGCTGCACCGTGTGCGCCCTCGTGCTGATCCCCGCACCTGGTGGCCATGTGTGTGTCGCGTGCTGCTCCTGGACGGCGACCAGTTCGCCGGTGGCGTCACGCACGGCCGCCACGGCAATCAGGTCTCCGTCCACCGGGCGTTGCAGGACGGGGGATCGCCCGGCGTCGACGACCGCTCGAGCGGCGGCGGCGGGGGAGACGCCTGCCGGCACGTACCGGGCGGAGGCCCAGCCGCCCGATGCGCTCTGCAGCCCTGGCTCCCAGTGCAGCCGAGCCTTGACCATCGCCGGTCCGCGCCAAGCGTCGATCGCCCGGTCGTCCGCGATCACGGTCTCCGGAACCGCGATGCCCACGGCCGCGGCCTCCGTGAGCAGGCTCAGCTTGTCGACCGCACGGACGACGCGTTCGTGAGAAGCCAGCGGCACGCTGGCGTGGATTCGGTCGCGGTAGCGAGACAGGGCCAACAGCTCCGGGTCGCCGCATCCGATCGCCACCTCGGCCCGGGTGGTGGCGGCCGCGGCGGCGACGGCGTCGACGAACTCGTGGACGTTGGCGTCGGGCGGTGGAACGCGGTGCTCGCTGCGGACGTGACGCGAACCCCCGGCCAGGCTGCGCCGCCCACCTGAGGCGACGTGCACCTCATGGCCCGCCCGGCCGAGACACCTAGCGGCCGCCAGCATCTCGCGGCTGCAGGCGTGACCGACGAGAAGGATGCGCACGGTGATCAGCCTCGATCGTCTGTCGGCGCGCTCGGGGTGCGCGATTGCCGGCTGGTGCGCAACCAGCCTGCCGACCTGGCGATCTGCGAGGAGACCGCTCCCCGGGTCCAGGCCCGCGAGACGATCTCCCGCC
Organism: uncultured Actinomycetota bacterium; assembly: GCA_963726515.1. GTDB lineage: Bacteria > Actinomycetota > Actinomycetes > Propionibacteriales > Nocardioidaceae > Nocardioides. The sequence goes on along the minus strand of CAVSCW010000015.1, from coordinate 83,710 downwards.
GACCCGGGAGCAGGGGATCGAGCACCGGGTGCCCCTCGACCGTGCATCCGTCCAGCCGCCGAAGATCGGACGCGGCGAATCGCTCCAGCACGTGCGTCAGGAGAAGACGCCCCGGCGACATGCGCTGCCATCGTTCGTCGTAGGCCGTTTTCCAGTGGAAGTGCGTGTCCCCGCAGACCAGGTCGATCTGTGTGGCCAGTGCCCCATCGGGCCCTGCCAACACCAGCAGGCGCAACGTTCCCGCGTCCGCCGCCAGGGCGACGGCGTCGCGCAACAGGTCGGCCTCCCCAGGGCGTTCCAGCATCGAGGTGCCGGCGCGTCCCTTCCACCCGGCGTCCTCGAGCCGGAGGAAGGATTCGGCGGCATCCGGTGCGACCGCCGGGGCGGAGGCATCGATCACCCGCAGCGGCCCCGCCTCACGTTCGAGGCGACGCCGTTTCGAGCGCAGGCGTGCGGGCTCAGCGATCAGCTCGTGGAGGGCCGTCCGGCACCCCGGACCCTCGACGTAGTCTCCCTCGCGGGTGAGCAGTGCCCGCCGGTAGGAGTACCACGGCGTGGGTCTCCATCCGGCCCCGTGGAGCGCACGGTCGAGCGCGAGGTCGGCAGGCAGGCCGATCGTCTGTTCGTCCAGACCGAGCAGGCGGGCTCGCGGTGAGACGCGGGACACGGCAGCCACGAGGTCGTTCGCGGCGACGGGGAGATCGGCCCCGCCCGAGAGCAGCGGCGTTGCGAGCCCTTGCTGATCGTGCACCCAGGCCCCCAGCGCTGGGAGCGGGACGCGGCGCCAGCGTCCACGGACGAGGGGAAGCAGCGCCAGAAGGCGGCCGTCGCGCGAAACAGCCAGGAGCTTGACCGCGCCGTTGGTCGACGACACGGGTAGGTGGGTGGCGGCCGGCGCCACGAACTCGGGACGCAGGAACGCGTTGGGAGAAGCCGCCCGATCGGCCAGGCCACGCCAGGCCTCACGCTGACGTGGCGTGAGCGTAGCCGGGTTCCACAGGTCGACATCGGCATCGCTCGCCTGCGTTGAGGCTCGACGAGCGCGGACCTTCACTTCACCACCACGCATGCCCCCGCCGATCTCGGTGTTGGCTGCGCAGGAGGCGACAGCCGCCCCACTAGTGGCGCGAGAGGGACGCTTTGATACGCCGCAACCCGAACGTCTCAACGAGTCGACCTCGCGTTGGACAGCCTCTCGCAGCGGCCTCCATACTTCGGGTGGACGGGGAGCGAGCAATCTGGATGGACACTGGTACTGATCAGCGAGCGTCACAGTTGCGCGACAGCGCGGCACACACGTCTGCGCGCAGCGACGCGGAGCTGTTGTCCGGGTGCCGAGCGGGCGATGCCGCTGCCTGGGGAGATCTCGTGCGCCGCTATGAGCGACTGGTGTTCTCCGTCGCCCTGCGAAACGGCTTGTCACGACCGGACGCCGCTGACGTCACGCAGAGCACCTTCTTGGCGCTGCTCGAGTCGTTGCTCACGATCCAGGACGACCAGCGGTTGTCGTACTGGCTGATGACCGTTGCCCGCCGGAAGGCCTGGCGGCTGCGGGCCCGGTCGTCGCGGGAGATCCCGAACGGCATCGACGACGTCAACGACGCGACGCCGGACGGTATGGGGCGGTGGGAGCGCGAGGCCGATCTCTACGACGCCCTGTTCACCCTGGGGTCGCCGTGCAACGAGCTGCTGCACAGCCTCTACCTCGATCCCGAGGAGCCCTCGTACGCCATGCTGGCCAGGCGCTTCGGGCGCTCGATCGGTTCGATCGGTCCGATGCGCGGGCGCTGCCTCCAGCGACTTCGCAGCCTGCTCGGGGAGGACGCTCGATGAATGACGACGAGGTCGCCTACGGCACGTTGCTGGACTGGCTCGAGGACCGGCTCCCACCCGACGCGTCCGCAGCCGTCGCCGAACGTGTCAGGTGCGGCAGTGCTGAGCTGAGGGACACGGTCGAATGGCTGCGAGGGTTCCTCAAGTTCTCGCAGTCGCACAAGCTCCACGACGTGCCACCCGTGGTTCGACAATCTCTCCAGCAGGCGTTTCGCGACCGCTGTCGAAGCGGTGACGCCCCGGCGCCACGCCTGGTCGAGCCCATCCTGCTCTTCGACAGCCGATCCCACCGCGAGCTCGTCGGCGTCCGGGGAAGCTCGCTTCCCAGAGCACATGGCGTCGTCCACCTAGCCTTCACCAGCCCGGACGCCGATCTGCTCCTGGACGTCACCGTCCGGCCGGCGGGCGACCTCGATCTCACGGGCCAGGTGCTCGTGCCCGCAGGCGCCGAGTCACCTGTCTTCGAGGCCACCGTCCTCGCAGGTGGGCACATCAGCCGATCCGTCGACGGTGACGAGCTCGGACGTTTCAGGTTCACCCGCCAGCCCGCCCCCATCGTGCAGCTGACCACGACGAACGGCGACATCGCGCTCACGGTCCCATTGGACATCGGATGACCCTGACGCAGCGGCTCGATGACCTGGTCGCGGACCTCCTCGGGGCGCCAGACCTCAGCGAGCGGCTGGTGCGGCTACGCGAAGCGAGCACCGACGACATGGACGGCCTCCAGTGGCTCGCGAACGAGGTCGAGGCCCGGACCCACTCCGCGCCTGCCCAGGCGCGAACCCTCGCCGAGCTCTGCGTCAGGGCCGCCGAGGACCTGGACCTGCCCCGCGTTGCAGCGCGGGCCGAGTACCTCCAGGCTCGCGTCGTCGCGGAGGGCGGCGATCTGGAGGGGGCGCTCAGCCTGATCTCCTCGGCGCGGGAGCGCTACTGGTCGATCGGTGACGACGTCCTGGCGCTGCGAACCGACCTCGGCCGGATGCAGGTGCTCGATGACCTGGGTGATCACCATGGGGCGATCGACCTGGGGAATCGAGTGCTGATGGACTTGCCTGAGGTGCGTGGCGACCAGGGCACGAGGGCCTTCGTCGAGGCGGCAGCCCGGTGCAACCTGGGGGTGGCACACAGTTTTCTCGGCGATCACGCGACGTCGTTGCGGTTCTACGCCGAGGCGGAGGCCGCCTACGCAGCGCTGGACCAGCCGTTCCAGGTCGCCCAGCAACAGGCCAACCAAGGCATCGAGTTCCTGGCGCTCGGTCGAGCCCGCGAGGCGCGCACCGTGTTGTCGGCCGCGCGTGAGGAATTCGTCCGGGCCGGCGACCACCTCTGGGGGGCCAAATGTGCTGCCCCCTTGGCTGATGCCCACCAGGCCCTGGGTGAGCTGGTGGACGCCATCGGGGTGTTGGACGAAGCTGGCTCATCGCTGGAAGAGCTGGGCGCAACCGCTGAACTGCTGCGCGTGCAAGGCCAGCAGGCGCGCACCTACCTGGCGGCCGGACTGTACGACGAGTCGATCGCCGAGGCGGACCGGGCGATCGCGGCGGCCCGCGGGCTGTCGATGGCGCACGACCAGGGATTCGCCCTGTTGACGAAGGCCTCCGCACTGCTCGGCCTGGGATGCCTGGTCGAGGCCGGCGTCGAGCTCGACGCGGCCATCGACATCTTCGAGAAGGTGGACGATCGGCAGTTCCGGGCCAGCGCCGATCTTCTGCGAGCCGAGCTGGCTGATCGACTGGGGGACACGAGCGCGGTGTGCGAAGCGCTGGGCCGCGCCCTGGCTGCGCTCGAGCAGGGTGGCTGGCTGATCCCGTTGGGGTGGGCACTTCTCAAGCAGTTCGACGTGTCCGAGGATGCCGATGAGCAGGCCCGGATGCTGGACCGCGCGGAGGACGTCGCGGCCGCGGTCGGCGCGCCCGCCCTCCGCTACGGGCTCACCGTCCGCCGGGCTCAGCTGTCAGCGAAGCGGGGCGCCCTCGACGAGACTGTGCGGCTGTTGCGTGAAGCCGTGGCCGGCGTCCAGCAATCGGGCAATGCGTTGCCCGACCCGGTCCTGCGGCTCGCTTTCCGGACCAGTCACATGGCCGCGTTCGACGACCTCGTCGACGCTCTGGTCCGTCGCGGGACGGACAGCGACCTGTTGGAGGCGTTGCAGTTCAGCGATGGCTCCAAGGCCCGGACCTTGGTCGATCTGCTCTCCGGGACGATCGGCTCCCGCAGTCGTGTCCGACCTGCAGCAGCGAACGCCGCACGAGCGGCTGGGAGCCGGCCCCAGACGCTCGACGACCGGATAAGGCAGCTCACGGCCGATCTGCGCGCAACGTACGCGGTCCTGGGGGGGAGTTCGGACCCGGACTCGTCTGCGGTCCACTTGGCGCGCGCCGGACGGCTCGAGACCGAGATCAGCTCCCTGCGACTGCGTGCCGCCGTGAACGTCCAGGTCCCGGCGCCGCGGCGGGCTCGCCACGACGCGCCGGCGCTGGACGAAGGCCCTCCGAGTGTGTCCTTCCACTGTCACGGCCAGGACGTGATCGCGTTCGTGAGCCGCGGTTCGGACGTGGTGACCGAACGACTCGTCGGGGTGCTCCCGAGGGTGCAGCACCTCAGCGACGACCTGGAGAACCAGTGGGCTCGCTTCCGGCTCGGGAGCAGCTTCGTGAAGCAGCACGATGCCTTGAGGGCCACCTGTCTGGCGGTGCTGGGTGAGCTGTACGACGTCCTCTGGGCTCCTCTCCGACCACACCTGGCCAAGTGGGGGCAGACCGACCTGGTCGTCGTCCCTCATGGCCCGCTGCACCGGATCCCGTTCCCCGCGCTGTTCGACGGAACGAGGCATCTCGTGGACGACTGGGTCCTGTCCGTTGCGCCGACGACCCCGCGCCACTCGGCGGCCCCGCACACCCCCGTCTCCACGCACGACGTGCGCGTGCTGGCCGTCCCGGATGGACGCAGCCCGCTCATCGCTGACGAGGCGGAGGCGATCGGCAAGCTGTTCCCGAACGCGTCCGTCCACGTCGGGCGCGACACCTCGTTGCGGTTGCTGCGAGACCTCGAGGAAGGGGCAGTCGTCCATGTGGCCTGCCACGGATCGTTCCGACCCGGCAACCCACTCTTCTCCGCCATCCAGATGGGAGACCACTGGGTCACCGGGGTCGACGTGCTCGACATCGACCTCCGTGGCGCGCTGGTGACGTTGAGTGCCTGCGAATCCGGCAGGACCGGAGCCGGGACGACGGAGCCGATCGGCCTCGCTTGGTCGTTCCTAGCCGCGGGCGCAGCTGGTGTCGTGGTCAGTCAGTGGCTCGTCGACGACGCGACCACCCTTGAGCTGATGGTCGAGATGTACCGACATATCGCCGACGGCGCGTCCACGCCATCCGCACTGGCCATGGCGCAACGACGCGTCGCGAGCCGCCACCCCCACCCGTACTACTGGGCCGCCTTCACCTATGTATCGGCGCCACCCGTCAACACTCTGGAGGTCTTGCCGTGATCACTCGCCCCATCCTGGGTTGCGCCGTAGCTGGCGCCGTCTTCTGCGCAGCGTTCATCACTCACCTTCCAGCCACAGCCGCGCACAGGGGGCCTGACGAGGCCGTGCCGGTCACGGTCGCCTTCCGCCTCACGGGTGAGGACGCGGGTTCCTGCTCCCTCGGCGAGGTGCTGGCGCGGCATGACCTGGCGCTGGATGCGACACTCCTGCTATCACGGAGGCTCTATCGGGCGCGCGAGATCCACCCCGACCTGGAAGCCGGACCCAAGGCCGCTGCCGACCTGGCCAAGCGTCTAGGCAAGGACGAGTGCGTCGAGTACGCGGAGGCGGACATGGCGATCGAGCTCTCCGGTCACCCGTTCCACTCATGGACCACAGGGCTTCCGACCCAGTTCGACGGGCAGGACTGGCGCTCCCAGCCGGCGGGTGAGGGTCTCGGGCTGGGTGAGGCTCATTCCCGCAGTGACGGTGCGGATGTGCTGATCGCCGTCCTCGACACAGGTCTCGACGCTGGTCACGAGGCACTGGGCGGACGATCGGTCGCCGGGTGGGACTATGTCGACGACGATGCGCTCCCGACCGACGAACCGTGCGGGTGCGACAGCAACGCCAACGGGTCGCCGGACGACGCCGTCGGACATGGGACCTTCGTGGCTGGGACCATCGCCTGGGTGGCCCCCGGGGCTGCGATCCTGCCCATGCGAGTGCTCGACGGCGACGGGCAGGGTTCCCTCTTCGTGGTGTCCCAGGCCATAGTCGACGCCGCAGATGCCGGCGCCGACGTCATCAACCTCAGCCTCGGCACCGATGACGACATCAAGTCCAAGGTTCTGGAGGAATCACTGAAGCATGCCCACAAGCTGGGGGCCCTGGTCGTCGCGGCGGCTGGGAACGGAGGGGACGACACCAAGCACTATCCGGCGAGCATGGACCATGTCTTGTCGGTGACCGCTCTGGACTCCAGCAACGAGCGTCTGGCCGACTACTCCAGCTACGGTGACTGGGTGGACGTGGCCGCGACCGGCGACCAGGTCATCGGACCGATCCCCGGCGGCTCCTTCGTCGAGTGGTCAGGCACCTCCGTGGCGACCCCGATCGTGTCCGGTCAGCTCGCCTTGGTGCTCAGCGTGGCCCCGGAGAAGAAGAGCGGCAAGGTCACGGGCTGGGTGGAGGACACCGCCTCCAAGCTCAAGCACGTCAAGGTGCGCAAGGGCAGGGTCGAGATCGGCGCCAGTCTCGACCGGGCTTACAAGTGACGGTGCCCCAGGATCGTGCCCCAGATGCTGGTGCCCAGATGACGGGACCCACCGGTGGAGTTCGTGCGCCCCGCACCCGTTGACCTGTGCTCCAGGGTCGCAGTTCACGTGCTGCGCAAGGTCGAGGCCGCCGGTAAAGGACCGTGAGCATGAGACGCCCGTCGGGGGACATGGGCTTCACGGCTACTTCACCGACACCGAGGGCAACGTGATCGGGCTCTGGGAGACCGCCTCGGATCGTACGTCATTTCCGGTCCAGGTAGGACCCATTGGATTGCATCGCCTACAACCTGTTCTCGCAGGCCAGGGCCACTACTGGGTGCTTGCGTCCACCACGGTCCAACAGTGGGAAATAGTGGTTCGAGTCCAACCGGGGGAAGCAGCGAGGGGCCTCCGATCTGCGTCTACGCAGATCGGAGGCCCTTCGCTATCTGACCCGGCGGGTCGCGCTCACCTCACACGCGTGGCCGCTCCTCGATCAACGCGGGGTCCGAGGCCAGCGGTGCCTCGCTGGTGCGGCGCATCGAGAGCAGGCCGCCGACGACCAGGGTGACGATCACCCCGACCAAGGGGTACCACTGCCAGGCGACGAGCACGTGCGGGACGCCGTCGACGGCGAGGACCCACTTCTCCAGCACGAACATGGTGAGGGTGGTGCCCGCAGCGCAGACGAAGGCGATGTTCGCGTCCACGGCGCGGGCGCGCTTGTTGATGATGCCGAGGGCGAAGGAGCCCAGCAGGGCACCGTAGGTGATGCCCGCGATCCCGAGCGCCAGGATGACGATGCTTCCCGAGTCGCTCGTGAAGAACACGGCTGGGGCGATGAAGGCCAGTCCCCAGCCGATGGTGGCCCAGCGGCCGACGCGGAGCCCTTCCTCGTCGGTCATCGGGGTCTTGCGGATCAGCCCGTAGACGTCGGTGACGGTCGAGGAGGACAGGGCGCTCAGCGACGACGAGAGGGTGCTCATCGCGGCGGCCAGGATGCCGGCCAGCAACAGGCCGGAGACCCCGGCGGGAAGGCCCTCGATGATGAACTTGGGGAACACCTCGTCGTTGCGGGTCAGCCCCAGCTCTTCGGGGCTCTGCTGCCCGAAGTAGCCCCACAACGCGAGCCCGACTGCCAGGAAGATCGCGAACTGGACGAACACCACGACACCCGAGGTGATGATGGCCTTCTGGGCATCGGCCCTGGTGCGGCAGGTGAGCAGTCGCTGGACGATGATCTGGTCGGCCCCGTGCGAGGCCATCGCAAAGATGGCGCCGCCGATCAGCGACGGGAGGAGCGTCGAGGCATCGGTGATCGGATTGCCCTCGAGGACGAAGAACTGCAGCTTGTCGGCGCTGGCGGCGTCACTGAGCCAGCTCCACCCGATGTCGCCGGTGATGACGATGATCGCGAGCAGCCCACCGAAGACGTAGAGGAGCATCTGGGTCACGTCCACCCAGACCACCGCGCGGATGCCGCCGATGAACGTGTAGAGGATGGTCACGAGTGAGAGCACCACGATGATCGTGAAGTAGCTCGTGTCGATGCCGATGCCCGCGAAGATCAGCTTCAGCGGGATCGCCGCAGCCAGCACCCTGATGCCGTCGGCCATCAGCCGGGTGATCAGGAACGTGATGCCTGCAGTGGTCTGCGTGCTGGACCCGAATCGCTTGCCGAGGTAGGCGTAGGCGGTGACCATCTCGCCGTTGTAGTAGCGCGGCAGCATCAAGAACGCGACCACGACCCGTCCGAGCAGGTAGCCGAGGGCCACCTGGAGGAACGAGATGTTTCCCAGGAAGCTGATCACCGGGATGCCGACGACGGTCAGTGCGCTGGTCTCGGTGGCGACCACCGAGAGGCACACCGCCCACCACGGCAGGTTGCGACCGCCGAGGAAGTAGTCGGTCAGCCCCGTCTGCTTGCCACTGAGCTTCAGGCCCAGAGCGGCGGTGGCCACGAGATAGATGACGATGACCGCCAGGTCCAGGGTGTGCAGCATCACAGGTCTCCTTCAGTCGGTTCGGGGTGTGCTGGGCTGTTCTTCAGCCGGAGGCGGTGGGGAGGACGGAGCCGCGGCTCAGGCATCCGAAGCGGGCGGCGTCCCGGCGTGATCCGGCCGGCGAGCGTGCCCCGCGACGCACCGGTGCAGCTGGGCAGGGTCGAGGGGAGCCCGTGCCAGGACAGCCAGCCGATCAGCGCCATCAGTACCGCTTCCTTGGCGTCCCCCGGCAGGCCCAGGCCTGCCGTCTCCTCCAGCGCGACGCCGTCGCCGAGGCTTCGTGCCAGGTCGGCCATCAGCACCGGGTTGCGGGTTCCGCCACCGGAGGCGACCACGCGGGCCACCCCGTGCCGGCGGCACTCGGCAGCCACGGTCTCGGCCGTCAGCCTGGTCAGCGTGGCCACGACGTCGTACGCGTCGAGTGCGGGTCGCGTCGACAAGGCCCGGTCGAGATATCCGGAGTGGAACAGCTCCTTGCCGGTCGACTTGGGGGCTGGCTGCCGGTAGTAGGGCTCCTCGAGCAGTTGTGCGAGCAGCTCCGTGTCGACCTCGCCCGCGGCTGCCATCGCCCCGTCCCTGTCGAAGGCCCGGGGCTCGCCGGTGATCCGGCGAGCCATCACGTCGATCAGGGCGTTGGCGGGACCGGTGTCGTAGGCCAGCGGGTCCGAGCCGGGCGCCACCACCGTGAGGTTCGCGATCCCGCCCAGGTTGAGCGCCGCCGTCGCCTCCGTGGCGTCGGCGAGCAGCAGGTGGTCCAGCATGCTGGCGAGCGGGGCGCCCTGCCCGCCTGCGGCCACGTCTCTGGACCGGACGTCGGAGAGAACAGGACATCCGGTCCGCTCGGCGATCCAGGCAGGTTGACCGATCTGGAGCGTGGCCCGCACGTGTCCGTCGGCCGACAGGTGCTGCACGGTCTGGCCGTGCGAGACCACCAGGTCGCATGTGCCGGTGGTCTCGGCGAGGCTCCGCTCGATCGCGTCGGCGCTGAGGATCCCGAGGCGGCTGTCGACGTCGGCAACCAGGCTCAGCGGGACCGGTTCCGGCTCGAGGAGACGGAGCAGGTCGCGACCGAGATCATCGGGGAAGGCGATCTCGCGATGGTCGAGCAGGTCCATCGTGAGCTCGTCGCCCGGTGTCCCGTCGGGCTCAGTGAACTCCACGAGCGCCACGTCCAGCGCGTCGGCCGAGGTCCCCGTCATCAGCCCGGCGATGATCATGACTGCTCCTCGAGGATGCGTCCCAAGTGGCCGCCCGCCGCCTCGAGGCGTGCGGCGGCGTCGACGACCGGCACCTGCAGCAGCAGAGCCGCGATCGCGGTCTTGGCGTGCCCGTCGGCCTCCGCCAGCGCCCGCTTGGCCTCCTCCATGTCGGCGCCGGTGGCCTCGGCGACGATGCGCATGCTGCGCACGCGCAGCTTCTCGTTGGTGGCCACGACGTCCACCATCAGCGTGCCGTGCACCTTTCCGAGCTGGACCATGGCGATCGTCGAGAGCATGTTGAGGACGCGCTTCTGCGCCGTCCCGGCGCTGAGGCGGGTGGAGCCGGCGACGAACTCGGGTCCGGTCAGCGTCTCGATCGGCAGGTCCACTGCGGCGGCGAGAGCGGTCGCCGGGTTGTTGGTGATGCCGACGGTCGCCGCACCCGCAGCACGCGCCGCGGCGATCCCGCCCAGCACGTAAGGCGTGCGTCCCGACGCGCTGATCCCCACCACCACGTCGCCCGCACGGATCCCGGCGCCACCGATGTCGGCGGCGCCGGCCTCTGCGTCGTCCTCGGCACCCTCGACGGCCTGGGTGAGGGCGGCCTGGCCGCCCGCGATCACGGCGTCCACGACATCGGGGCCGACGCCGAAGGTGGGTAGGCACTCGGCGGCGTCGAGGACCGCCAGCCGGCCAGGGGTCCCGGCTCCGAGATACACCATCCGGCCGCCCGCGCCCAGCCGGGCGATCACGGTCTCCAGGGCCGCGGTGATCTGGTCGGCCGCAGCGTCCACCGCGTCGGAGACCAGTCGGTCCCACTCCAGCTGGGCGGCCACCAGCTCGCCGGTGCCCAGGCGCTCGAGGTGGACTCCGGGCCGTGAGGCCTCGGTGTCGAGAGCGGCGAGCTCGTGGCCCAGCCGTGCTTCCGCAGTCATCGTCGGTCTCCTTGAGGGTTGCATTCGGCCAGCAGCCGGTGGTGAGGAAGGTCGGGATGCAGTGCCATCAGGTGAGCGCCGACCAGCGCGTCGCCCTCGGCCGGTTGTCGGGTGGACCCGGGCAGCAGCGCTGCCAGGCAGTGGTCCAGGGGGTCGGTGAGCACCGGGCCGGCGCGGAGCAGCCCGCCCGTGGTGGCCAGGACGACCGGGGGCTCGATCCGCGCAGCACGCGCGGCGGCGGCGACAGAGCAGGCGAGCTGTTCGGCTGCCTCCTCGCAGATGCCGCGGGCGGAGGTGTCGCCCTCCTCTGCGGCGGCGAACACGTCGCGGGCGAAGGATGCGATCAACCGGGCCGGGTTGGCTGATCCCTGCACGTGATGGGGGATCCGGCGCGCCTCGCCCCACCGCGTCTCGGCCCTGGCCAGCAGGGCGGCGCTGCCGCCGCGGCCGTCGTGGCGCCGCAGCGCCTGGTCGAGGCCGGCGCGCCCGATGGCGTACCCGCTTCCGGCGTCGCCCAGCAGGTATCCCCAGCCGTCGACGAGACGGAACTCGCCGTCTGCGGACAGCGCGAGCACGCTGACTCCGGTGCCGGCCGCCAGGACCACACCCGCCCGTCCTGAGAGGGCCCCGGCGTGGGAGGTGATCGCATCACTGGTCAGCACCACCTGGGCACCGGGGTATCGCTGCGCCAGGGCGGCGCGCAGTCGCGGTGCGTGCTCGACGGCGCTCATCATCCCGGCCAAGCCGGCGACCACTGTCTCCACCGCTTGCTCGGCTCCTGGGGTGGCCTTCATCGTGGCCTCGGCCTCGGCCAGCCGGGCCAGCGCCTGCTCCACGCCGGCCGGGTCCGCGATGCCCGAGGACCCTCGGCTCTCCCCGCGCGCCACACATGCGCCGTCGACCCAGAGGCCGACCCGGCAGCCGGTCTTGCCGGCGTCGAACACCAGCACGGTCATCGGGGAGTCGTCCCCCGACGGACAGCGCCGCTCGTGGGCACGGAGAGCTCGGTCCGGATCTGGTAGCGGTCGCCGCGGTAGATCGACCGGACGAACTCGACCGCGGTCCCAGCGGCGGTCCACGAGGTGCGCTCGAAGAGCAGGGCCGGCGAGTGCAGGGGCACGCCGAGCTCGCCGGACTCCTCCTCGTCGGTGACGGTGGGCTCGATCGTCTGGACGCCGCGAGCGATCGTGACGTCGTAGCGGCTGCGCAGCACCTCGTAGTACGAGGCGTTCTCGAGATCCTCGGAGCTCAGCCCGGGGACGATCGCCTCCGGGATGTAGAGCGTCTCGATCGACATCGGCTCGTCGTCGGCGAGCCGAAGCCGGCTGACGCGGACGATGTCGTCCTCTGGCGATACCTCGAGCCGTCGGCCGATCCTTGCCCCTGCCGGGCGCCGCTCGAAGGCCAGGATCGCCGAGCCGGGACGCAGCCCGCGGGCGCGCATGTCCTCGGTGAACGACGTCGCGGACAGGGCGGTGTCGAGCTTCGGGCCGACGGCGAAGACGCCGGCGCCGGGTCGGCGGCGCACCACTCCACTGGCGACCAGCTCGTCGGTGGCGCGGCGCAGGGTCATCCGGGAGACTCCCAGCTCGCGGACCAGGTCGCGCTCAGGCGGGAGCTGCTCCCCGGCGCTCATCGTGTCGAGTCGGTCCAGGAGCTCGTCGCGGACGGCGTGGTACTTGGTCACCGGATCATCCAGCCACGACAGATCCCAAAAAACAAGACCATTGGACTAGAAAGATGGACCAATGGTTCCGCGGCAATCGTTCGGACCTCGAAATCGGTCGCCGTCGACCGTGACCTGCGCAACAACTCCTCGTTGAGTCCCCTGTGAGCCGCGACACCAGAGCGGACCAACGAAAGGGTTTCAATGCGCCTACGACGTTCCGCAGCAACGGCGAGCATCCTCGTCACCGCTGCAGCGACGCTTGCCGCCGGGGTCACCTTCCCCGCAGCCAACGCGATCACCGACCGCACTGCCAGCGGCGACCACGCCGCTGACTCCGACACGGCCCTCGACACCCGCGTGGGCGGAGCGCTCGTCAAGCCCACCCAGGTCCGGGTGGACGCCGTCAAGGCCCTCGTGCGCAGCGCCGGCGATGACACGGTCGTCACCTGGGACAACAGGTTCGGCACCCCCCGCACGATCTACCCCGGAGCGGGCCAGGCCCTGTCCGGGCCACGCAGCGGCTCGGCAGTGGACGTGGCCCGTGCCTTCGTGGCCGACAACCGCGCGGCCTTCGGGCTCTCGGCCGCTGACGTCGGCTCGCTCGAGGTCACCCGCAACCACCGGCTCACCGACCTCGACGTCACGGTCGTCAACCTCACCCAGACGGTGGGTGGCGTCGCCGCCAACAGGGGCGGCTCCATGGGCATGGCGGTCGACGGCTCGGGACGCGTGCTGTCCTTCACCGGCTCGATCGCACCGAACACCACCCTGCTGGGCGCCTACACGCTCACGCCGGCAGCCGCGCTGACGATGGTGGCCACCGGCCTGAAGGCGCCGGCCATCACCACCAAGGCCAGCGGCAAGACCGCCGGCTTCGACACGTTCACCACCGGACTCGCCTCGAAGTCCTACGTCCAGAAGGCGGTGTTCCCCACCGCCAGCGGCGCGCGCGCGGCCTACCGCGTGCTGTTCGTGCAGGCACTCGACGAGGCCTACGACGTGATGGTCGACGCCTCCACCGGCAAGGTGCTCCACAAGACCTCGCTGGTCCAGCACGAGTCCGAGGGCATCGTCTACCCGAACTACCCCGGTGCCCCGAAGGGCGGCAAGGCGGTGAAGACGAGCTTCGGCCCGACCGCCGAGTCCCCGGGCGGCTACGTCGACCCGACCGGCCTCACCGGCGTCGGCGTGACCCTGCTGGGCAACAACGCCGACACCTTCAAGAACTGGTCCAACTTCATCGCGCCGGCCGACCAGGCCAACCGCACGGTGGCCCCGACCGGGCAGTTCAACTTCGGCTTCCCCGACGCCTGGGGCACCTCGGAGTGCCAGGCGGTTCCGCCGTCCTACGCCCAGGACTCGGACGCCTCGTCGACCAACCTCTTCTACCACCACAACCGCATCCACGACGAGTTCTACTCCTACGGCTTCACCGAGAGCGCCGGCAACTTCCAGACCGACGGCGGCGACCCGATCATGGGTCTCGTCCAGGCCGGTGCGATCAGCGGCGGTGCGCCCACCTACACCGGTCGGGACAACGCCTACATGCTCACCCTGCCCGACGGCATCGCCCCGTGGAGCGGGATGTTCCTGTGGGAGCCGATCAACGACGCGTTCGAGGGTCCGTGCCGCGACGGGTCCTTCGACTCCGGCGTGATCGAGCACGAGTACGCGCACGGTCTCTCCAACCGCTACGTCGGCACGGAGGACGGGGCGCTCGGCGGCCACCAGTCCGGCTCGATGGGTGAGGGCTGGGGCGACTGGTACGCCCTCAACTACTCCCACCGCAACGGGCTGCAGGACGACTCGGTGGTCGGCGCCTACGTGACGGGCAACGACGACCGGGGCATCCGCAACTGGGACTACGACACCACCGAGGCCACCTTCGGCGACATCGGCTACGACCTCGGCGGCCCGGAGGTCCACTCCGATGGCGAGATCTGGACTGCGACGCTCTGGGACATGCGCAAGGACCTGGTCGCGAAGTACGGCGAGCAGAAGGCCGCGACGATCTCGTCCTTCATCGTCACCGACGCCATGCCGCTCGCCCCGAACGACCCGAGCATGCTCGACATGCGCACGGCGATCATGAAGGCGCTGGACCTGCGCTACCACCGCCAGGCCGACTTCGACGTCCTCCAGGACACCGTCTACGGCGCCTTCGCGGCGAACGGCATGGGCACCGAGGCCTCCAACGAGGTGACCGAGGCCGACCCGACCGGGGCGAACGACATCGACCCGACCCCGTCGTTCACCCACCAGAACCCGGCCCGCAACGGCACGATCACCATCAAGGTGGTCAACGCCTCGACCGGGAAGCCGGTGAGCGACGCCAACGTCATCCTCGGCACCCTCGAGGCCGGCGTGACGCCGATCGCGGTGACGGGCGCCGACGGCACCATCACGACGAAGGCGGTCGCTGGTCGATACCCGCTGACCCTCCAGGCCCGCGGTTTCGGGGCTCAGACGGTCACGGAGTTCACCCTCGCTGAGGGCAAGTCCTACAAGAAGACGGTGCTCCTCAGCCCGAACCTGGCTTCGTCCGCCAACGGCGCCGAGATCGTGTCGTCGTCCTCGACGGGTGCCAAGTCGCTCATCGACGACACCGAGCTCACCCGCTGGAAGACGCAGGTCGGGACCGGCAACGCCGTGATCAAGCTGGCGAAGCCGGCCACGATCAGGTCGTTCCAGGTCAGTGCCTTCACCACCTCACGGTTCGAGGCGGTCAAGTCGTTCACCGTCCAGACGTCGAACGACGGCATCAACTGGAAGACCCAGCCGATCGGCGAGGACGCGTTCGACTACGCGGTCCCGCGGCCGACCGTCGACGACGTCCACTACAAGACGTTCGCTCTGGCCGCGCCCGTCCAGGCGTCGTACGTCCGGGTCTTCGCGGACGAGGCGCTGGGCGACACCAAGACCAATGCCCAGTTCGGTGACCTGCAGGTGTTCGGATCCAGCAGCGGCATCCAGCCCCTGCCCCCGAAGCCGCTGGACCCCGACTTCGTGGAGTCCTTCACGATCCTGGGCACCAACCCCGGTGGCAACGAGACCGGCGGTGGGGTCGTGGGCACCGAGCTGGCGGAGTTCTGCATCTTCCCGCCCGCTTCCCAGGACACTGACGGCCACGTCACCCAGCTCCCGGAGGACTTCGGGGACGGGGCGCACAAGATGTCGCTGGCCGGTGGGCCGACGGCCGTGGACCTCGACGTGTACTTCTACAACGCCGAGTGCGCCCTGGTGGGCTCCATCGCCACCGCAGCGGTCAACGAGGCCGGGGCCATCCCCTCGGGCACGGTCTACGTCGTCACCAACAACTACGCCGGCGTCGCCGCCGACGTGACGCTGACGGCGGTCGACACGAAGTGAGCGGAGCGGGACCGCAGGCTGGGTGCGGTCCCGCTCGACCAGGACGAGCCGCAGGGGCGGTGAGCACGTGCCCCTGCGGCTCGTCCGCTGTCTGGACAGCTCCGCCGCATCCACACCGAGCTCGTCGACGTCGTCTGAGCCCGGCCGCCGATCAGCCCCACCCGAGCGGGAACACCTCGAAGGTCACGGCGTGGGCGACTCCGAGCCCCTGGCCGCCGCCGCGGAGGATCCCGTCGAGGAACTCCTCCGGGTCCCAGCCCTCCCAGCCGAGGCCGTCGATGTAGGCCTTGTGCTCCTTCAGCGAGGCGACGCCGTCCTGGAAGGTGTCGCTCACGTCCACGGCGTGCGTCGCCTGCGGCGACGAGGCGGACCACACCGCGCGTACGCCGCCCCAGGGCTCGAGACCGTCGGTCAGCTGCTCGGGGAAGACCCACCGGTTCCCTGCGTCGCGTACGGCGTCCAGCAACGCCCTGCCCACCGCGATGTGGTCGGCCTGGTTGAGGTTGGTGCCGCCGAAGGTGTCGCGGAAGTTGATGGTCATCGCGATGTCGGGCCGGTGCCGGCGCACGACCGCGGCGATCGCGCGCCGCAGCTCCACGCCGTACTCCAAGATCCCGTCGGGAAGCCGCAGGAACTCCACCTCGTCCACCCCGACCACGCGTGCGGAGGCGATCTCCTCGGCCTCACGCAGCGGACCGCTCTCCTCGGGAGGGACACCGTCGATGCCGGCCTCGCCGCTGGTCACCATGCAGTAGACGATCCGTTTGCCCTGCCCGGTCCAGCGCGCGACGGCAGCCGCGCCGCCGTACTCGATGTCGTCGGGGTGGGCCACGACGAAGAGCGCGGTCTGCCAGTCCTCGGGGAGGGGCTCGAAGGTCGGTGCGGTCGTCATGGGTCGAGCATGGCACCGGTGCGGGGAAGTGTCTGCCCCCGTCAGGCCATCACGCCGACGGCCTGCGGGGCGAAGCCCGGGAAGACCTGCCCCACCGACACCCCGAAGCGACGCGTCACGATCTCGGTCAGCACGCTGCGGTAGTCGGTGGTGACCAGCAGGTCGGCGTCGAGCGAGTCGGTGAGCCCGGGCCAGGAGCCGTAGTAGCGACCGCCCTTGACGCCTGCCCCGGCCACGAACATGACGTTGCCGAAGCCGTGGTCGGTGCCGTAGTCGTCGTTCTCCTTGACCCGTCGGCCGAACTCGCTGAGCGTCACCAGGGTGACGCGGTCGGCGACCGGGCCGAGGTCGGCGAAGAACGCTGCGATCGACGAGGCCAGGTCGCCGGCGTTGCGCTTCATCTCCCCCCACTCGAGCGTGCCGAGGTCGGTGTGCATGTCCCAGTCGCCCTGGTCGACGGTGATCACCTCGGCCCCGACGCCGGACCGCACGATGCGCGAGACGTCGGACAGCGCCTTGCCGAGCCCGCTGGAGGGGTACGCCGTCGCCGGCTTGCCGGCGGGCGTGTCCCGGGCTGCGCCGAAGGTCTCGGCGCCGGAGATCGCGTCGCGGACGGCCCTGTTCATCGGACCGCTGCCCTTCCAGGCGTGCTTGAGGGAGGCGAGGCGGCGGCCGTCCTCCTCGGTTCCGGCGACCTTGGCGTTGTCGACGCGGCCGACCACGAAGGCCGGGTTCGTGCCGAAGAGCGAGGTGGGGACCTGGTTGCCCATCGCCGTGCCCTGCAGCGGGGATGCGCCGGGCAGCTCGCCCAGCAGCCGGTTGAGCCAGCCGTTGCGGGCCGTCGAGCCGGGTGCGGCGTCCTCGATGGCCTCCATCGCCGCGAAGTGCGAGCGGTTGGGCGTGGCCATGCCGGTGGCGTGCACGGCGGCGAGCGAGCCGGCGTTCCACATCGGGAGCAGGGGCGCCAGCGCCGGGTGCAGGCCGAACATCGCGTCGGGCACGAGCAGCGAGGTGTGCGGGATGCCGATGCGCGGACGCGCGGAGTAGTAGGCGGGATCGGCGTGGGGGACGACCAGCGAGAGGCCGTCGGCCGCACCGCGCAGGGACAGCAGCACCAGCACGGAGCCGAACGGCGAGGACAGCTTCGCCGACGACGGACGGCCGGTGACGGCGTAGGCCCGAGGACCGCCGCCGCCGAAGCCGGGGCCGAGCGCGATCGCACCGCCGGCGAGGGCCGAGCCGAGCAGCGCACGGCGGCTCAGCGCCAGCCGTGCCTCGTCGTAGTCGGGGCACCCGCAGGAGCGGGTGGTCACGTCGGTGTCGTCAGTCATGTCAGCACGCCAGGTGGTCGGGGGAGTCGAGGACGGCGGCGAGCAGCCGGGGGAAGCCCCACTGGTAGAGACCGTGCTCGCGGTCGATCTTTTCCTTGGTGCGGCAGCCGGTGGCCAGGCATGCGGTCTTCACGAGTCCCCTCGTGGCCGGCCGGTGGAGCAGGTCGCGACTGACCTCGTCGACGAGGTCGTCGAACCTGATCTTCTTCTTCGCCGGCACCCAGGCACTGGGCTTGCGGTAGTGCAGGTCGACCTTGGGCCACCAGCCGCCGGCCATCGACCAGTGCATGCTCATCGAGCCGAGGGCGCGCGACGGGGAGGCCCAGATGTCGTTGCGCACCGGTGCGCCGTCGGGGCGCGGCCATGCGTGCGGTGAGAGGCCGAGGCCGGAGGCCTGCCACAGCATCGCGTAGACGCCGGAGTCGTCCTGGCTGGGCTTGTCGATGCGCACGCCGAGCGCGCGGTAGGTCGCGACGACGTCCTCGCTCGGGTCGCGCAGCTTCCTGCCCGCCGAGGTGCGGAACTCCTTGCTGGCGACGAGCGCGCGCAGCACGGGCACGATCGCGGTGTCGTTCTTGAGGTAGACCTTCGCGAGCCGCCTCACCAGCGCCTGCGGCGGGTCGTCGCGGACGAACTTGGTCGCCAGCCGCTCGCAGATGTGGTGCGCAGTCAGCGGGTGGTGGGCCAGGTAGCGGAGGTACTCCCGGGTGAGGTCGCGGCCGTCGCCCTTGCGGTTCTTGTGCGAGAAGCCCTTGACGTTGACCTTCCCGGTCCAGTGGTCCTCCTTGACGTAGGACGCCTTCCAGGTCTTCCAGAGGTCGACGTGGTAGCCGGTGAGGATGCGGGCGGAGGCCTTGACGTCGTCCTCGTCGTAGTTGCCGGCGCCGAGCGTGTGCAGCTCGAGCAGCTCGCGGCCGAGGTTCTCGTTGGGTGCACGCTTGGTCGACTGGGCGGCCGAGAGGAAGATCAGCATCGCCGGGTGGGTGGTGGTCTCGGCCAGCATCTGGTCGAACCTGCCCAGCGCGTGGCGGCGGATGGTGTCGCCGTAGTCGACCCGCCAGGTGAACTGCGCGTCGCCGCTGACCGGCACGTGGAGCATGCCCTCCCAGAACTCGGTCATCTTCTCGAGCACCGGACGTCGGGTGCGGATGCGACGCACCAGCAGCCAGCGACCGTAGTCCTCCATGACCTGCCAGCCGCCGCGGATCTCCTTGACCTGGCGCTGCCACAGCTCGGCCGGCTTGCGGTCCAGGTCGGGCCACCAGCGGCGGGTCTGCTCGGCTGCGGAGTCGGGGAACGATCCCGGGCGGGTGAGCTGTTGCTCGAACCACGCCTGCGCGCCGCCTGCACGGCGTACGTCCCGGGCGAGCGTGGCGTCGACGCCGTAGCCGAAGCGCGTCACCAGATGACGCTGCGGCGGGGTCAGCAGGGCTGCACGATTCCTGGCCACCCGAGGTCCTCCCATCCCGAGAGGGATCACTGTCGCACGTCGGGTGCCCGTGACGAAGCCGAACCCCGGATATCCACTTGCCCGCGTCGCGGGGAGCAGATCGGATGGAGGCGTGGACATCCGAGAGCTCGACGTCGCCGATCCCGCCGCCCGCCGTGCCTGGTACGACGTGCAGGAGCGATCCGCCCGGGCCGAGCGCCCGCACGCGCTGCTCGAGGCCTTCGACGCCTTCGAGGTCTCCGCGACCACTCCCGGCACGTACGTCGACCGGATGCGGCTGGAGGCACTTGAGGGTGACCGCGTCGTCGGCGTGGCCGAGCTCGAGCTGCCGCTGACCGAGAACCTCGACCTGGCCCGCGCCGAGGTCAACGTGCTGCCCCGGCACAGGCGCCAGGGGACCGGCCGTGCCCTGTGGCAGGCCGTCGTCGACCGGGCGGTGGCTGCCGGGCGCACGCGCATCGGGGGCGAGGTGAACGTCGACCTCGAGGCCGACGGCGCCGGATTCGTCTTCGCCGCCGCCATGGGGGCGACCGAGAAGCACCGTGAGGACCACCTGGTGGCCACGCTCCCGGTCGCACCCGCACCGGTCGACCCGGCCTACGACGTCGTCACCTGGCGCGGGCCGTGCCCCCGTGAGCACCGGGTGGCCTACCTGGCGATGCGCAACCAGATGAACACGGAGGTCCCGACCGGTGAGCTCGACCTGGAGCCGGCGGTCCTCGACGAGACGAGGCTGGCCGCCTCGGAGGAGCGCCTCGCCAGGTCGTACGACGTGCGAGTCGCGGCCGCGCGTCGACGGGCGGACGGCGTCTTCGGGGGCTACTCCCTGCTGTTCGTGCCGCACGGTGCTGACCACGGCTGGCAGGACGACACCCTCGTCATGCCGGAGCATCGCGGCCATCGCCTCGGTGCCGCGCTGAAGGCCGCCAACTACGCCGACCTGCCCCCGCAGGTGGCCCTGGTACACACCTGGACCGCGCCCGACAACACCGCCATGCACCACACCAACACAGCGCTGGGCTTCCGCGTGGTCGAGCACATGTACGAGATGGAGGCGGTCATCGCCTAGGGTGCGCCCCGAGGGGCGGTAGCTCAGTCGGTCAGAGCAGAGGACTCATAATCCTTGGGTCGTGGGTTCGAGCCCCACCCGCCCCACCCTGGGCCTGTCCCACCTCGGATCAGCCCTCGCCGGCGATCAGGTAGTCCTCGCCCTCGCGCTCCAGCTGCAGCCGCACCTGCTGCGTGGTCGTCGTGCCCGATGTGGAGACGTAGTCGATCGTGTAGGACGTCGTCATGGCCTGGGGGTCGACCCGGATGTCGTACGGCGTCGCCGAGCTGATGGTGCTCCAGAACCCCGAGTACCGCTCGTAGCCCCCGCTCTCCTGCTGGAACTGCGGGGTGAGCATGGCGTAGGCCGACTCCGGATCGGAGGTGACCCGGGAGAAGTAGTCCTGCACGAAGGCCCGCACCTCGGCGCGCGGCTGGCCGTCCGTCCCCGGACCGGGGTCGGTCGACGGCTCCTCGGTGCCTCCGTCCTCCGTCGGCGTCTCGCTCGGATCCTGCGACGCCGACGGTTCCTCGCTCTGCTGAGTGCCGGCAGTCGGGTCGGGGCGCTCTCCGTCGCCCGGCCACAGCAGCCACGCGCCGAGCCCGGCGAGCACCACGAGGGTGAGGGCGGCGGCGATCCAGCCGACCCGGACGCCACGCGTGCTCGACTCCGTCCGCCCGGGGCCTTCGACCCCTGCCCGTGCCGCGACCGGGGTGGGCGCAGGTGCCGGACCGGGTGTGGGGTCCGGTGTCGGCGCCGGTGCGCTGAGCGGTTCCGTCGGGGGCGAGGTGAACGGGGTGCCGAGGACGATCGTCGCATCGTCCCCGCCGCCGTGGTCCTGTGCAGTGTCGTGTGCCGCCGCCGCCCCCACCGCGCTGCTGCGCCCACCGGAGGCGATGCGTCGCAGGTCGTCGCGCACCCGTTCCACCGGCCAGCGTCGATCGGGGTCCTTCACCATCATCACGGCGAGCAACGGCGCCAACGGGTGGTCGTCGGGCAGCCGCGGCGGATCGTCGTGGACGATCTTGTAGAGGCCGCCGATCACGTTCGCACCCATGTCGTAGGGCGCCCGGCCGATGACGGCGTGGAAGAGCGTCGCACCCAACGACCAGACGTCGCTCGCCGCGGTCGCCGCCTGTCCGGACGCGACCTCGGGCGCCAGGTAGGCGGGGGACCCGGTGACGAGCCCGGTCTGGGTCAGTGATGCGTCGCTCGCCGAGCGGGCGATGCCGAAGTCGCCCAGCTTCGCGTGGTTGTCGTCGTTGACCATGATGTTGCTGGGTTTGACGTCGCGGTGCACGATCCCGGCGCGGTCCGCCTCGACGAGGGCGTCGGCAGCCTGGGCGATGATTCCTGCGGCGCGCCTGGGGGGCAGGGGACCCTCGGACGTGATGACCTCGGTGAGGGTCCGCCCCTCGACGAGCTCCATGACGAGCCAGTAGCAGTCCTGGTCCTTGACGAGGTCGAAGATCGACACCACGTGCGGGTGGCTGATGCCGGCCGCGTGGCGCGCCTCCCGCTCGGCGCGCGCGATGTCGTCGCCGGTCGTGCCGGGCAGGAGACCGATGCGCTTGATCGCCACCGCGCGGCCCAGCACCTCGTCGCGCGCGAGGTGCACGACCCCGGCTCCGCCGCGACCGATCTCGCGCTCGAGGGTGTACCTGCCTGCAATCACGTGGGCCCCTTCCGTGGCTCGCGTTTCAGGCTAGTCACCTCCCAGCGGACCGCCTCACCCGTGAGGACGGTTGCGACCACACGCGCGGGCGAGGAGTCGAGCGGCCGGCGAGGTGGGAGGAGGACGGCTATCCCTCGCCCGCGATCAGGTACTGGTCGTCCTGGCGCTGCAGCTGCAGGCGCACCCTCTGGGTGTTCTTGCTGCCTGACTTCATGACGTAGTCGATGGTGTAGCCCACGGTCAGGTCCGACGGGTCGCTGGCGATGCTCGCCAGCTCCGCCGAGCGCACCTTGCTCCACCAGCCGTTGTAGCCCTCGTAGCCGCCGCTGGCCTCCTGGAACTCCGGGGTCAGCTGGGCGAACGCCGCACGTGGGTCGGTCGTCACGGTCGAGATGTACGACGTGATGAAAGCGTCCATCTGCTCGCGCGTGTCCTCGGCGGTCAGCGGGGGAGTGCTGTCGGAGGGCTCGGAGGTCTGCGAGCTCTGGGAGGAGTCCGGCGTCTCGGGCTGAACGGCCTCGGGGGTGCCCCGCCCGGCCCAGAGGTACGCCGCGACGATGGCCGCGACCGCCAGCACGGCCGTGGCCGCGATCAGGCCCCAGCCCATGGCCCCGCGCCGCCTCGGGCCAGGCCCCTCGTTGCCGGCAGGAGGTGGGAGTGGCGGTGTGGACGCCGTCGACAGGACGCCGGTGTGCTCGGCAGCCCTCGGTGCCACCGGGGCCAGGGCGACGGTGGAGCGTTGTCCACGAGCCAGCCTGGCGAGCTCGTCACGCACCCGCGTCATCGTCCAGCGCTGCTCGGTGTCACGCGTCATCATCACTGACACCAGCCCCGCCATCGGGTGGTCGTCGGGGAGCCGCGGCGGATCCTCGTGCACGATCTTGTAGAGCGCGCCGATCAGGTTGTCGCCCACGTCGTACGGCGGCGTGCCGGTCACCGCGTGGTAGAGCGTCGCGCCCAGTGACCACACGTCGCTGGCGGCGGTGGCGGACATGCCCGAGGCCACCTCCGGGGCGAGGTAGGCCGGCGAGCCCGTCACCAGGCCGGTCTGCGTCAGCGACGCGTCGTCGGCCGACCGGGCGATGCCGAAGTCGTTCAGCTTGGCGGCACCGTGCGCGATCAGGATGTTGCTCGGCTTCACGTCACGATGGACGATGCCGCGGGCGTGGGCCTCGACCAGCGCGTCGGCGGTCTGGCCGATCAGGGTGGCGGCCTCGGTGGTCTCGAGGGGTCCGGTCGACCCGACCCGCTCGCTGAGGGTCTGCCCGTCGACGTACTCCATGACCAGCCACCGGACGCCGTCCTCGTCGACGAGGTCGAAGACCGAGACCACGTGCGGGTGGTTCAGCGCAGCCGCGAGGCGCGCCTCCCGCTGGGCGCGCTCGACCTCGGCGTTGTCCGAGCCGGGGATCACTCCGATCCGCTTCATGGCCACCTGGCGCCCCAGCACCTCGTCACGCGCGAGGTGCACCGTCCCGGAGCCGCCTCGCCCGATGACTCGGTCGAGCCTGTACCTGCCTGCGATCACGTGCGGTCCCTCCTGCATCCGCGCCCTAGGCTAGTGCCCGACCACCAACCGGAGCCCACCTGAAGGAACCTCACGTGACGACCCCGAACGTTCTCGACGAGCTGGAGTGGCGCGGCCTGATCGCGCACTCCACCGACCGCGACGCGCTCCGCGCGGCGCTGGGCGAGGGGAGCGTCAGGTTCTACGTCGGCTTCGACCCGACCGCTCCCAGCCTCCACATGGGCAACCTCGTCCAGCTCGTCACCGCCCGTCGACTCCAGGACGCCGGCCACACGCCCTACATCCTGGTCGGCGGAGCCACCGGCATGATCGGTGACCCGCGTGACTCGGGCGAGCGCACCCTCAACTCGCTCGACACCGTCAAGGAGTGGACCGAGCGCGTGCGCCAGCAGGTCTCCCGCTTCGTCTCCTTCGAGGGGGCGAACGCTGCGACGACGGTCAACAACTACGACTGGACCGCCTCCTTGTCGACCATCGACTTCCTGCGCGACATCGGCAAGCACTTCCCGGTCAACCGGATGTTGGCGCGCGACACGGTCAGGCGGCGGCTGGAGGCGGGGATCAGCTACACCGAGTTCTCCTACATCCTCCTCCAGTCGATGGACTTCCTCAGCCTGTTCCGCGAGCACGGCGTCGTGCTCCAGTTCGGCGGCTCCGACCAGTGGGGCAACATCACCGGCGGCGCCGAGCTCGTGCGCCGCGTGGAGGGGGAGCACGCCTACGGCTTCGCCACCCCACTGATCGCCAAGTCCGACGGCACCAAGTACGGGAAGACCGAGGGCGGAGCCCTGTGGCTCGATCCCGAGATGCTCTCGCCCTACGCCTTCCACCAGTTCTGGCTCAACGTCGAGGACGAGAAGGTCGGCGAGCTGCTGCGGATCTTCACCTTCCTCACGCGGGAGGAGATCGAGGACCTCGAGCAGCAGACCGCGGAGAAGCCGTTCCTCCGGGCGGGGCAGAAGCGCCTCGCCGACGAGGTCACCGCCGTGGTGCACGGCGCCGAGGAGGTGGAGCACGCCAAGGCCGCGGCCGCGGCACTGTTCGGCGGGGGAGACCTGGCCTCGATCAAGCCGGACACGCTGGCGTCGGCGCTACGCGACGCCGGGGGTACGACGCTCCCCGCCGGTGAGCTGCCCGGCATCCTCGACCTCCTGGTGGCCGCGGGGCTCGCCAAGAGCAAGGGGGAGGCGCGCCGCACGGTGGCCGAGGGCGGCGCCTACCTCAACAACGTGCGCGTCGAGGACGTCGAGCACCAGCCCACCGCGGCCGACCTGGTTGCCGGCTCGTGGCTCGTGCTGCGCCGCGGCAAGAAGAACTTCGCGGGCGTCGAAGTCGCCCCATCCGTCACAACAGGCCGCTGACCTGCGCAAACGTCGATGTGCTCGCGGTCACACGATCTCGATTTGCGCGTTCTCGTCAGGGCCGTCTAATGTTCTGTCTGTCGCCAGGGAGCGGCGGGGAGCAAGACCGGTCAGGTCGGGCTCTCGGCCCCGGGAGGACAACCCGAAGCGGTCATCGGTCACGGTGACACCACCGGGTCAGAGCGAAACAGCCGAGGATTTGTCTCAGCAGTTAGTCGCTCGCTAAGTTTCACCAGTTGCCCCACGCAACCGAGATCCTCACCGGATCGCGATGTGGGTGCGTCTGATTCTTGAGAACTCAACAGTGTGTTTGATTAGTCGACGAATTAGTTTGTTTTGCCCCGTTGACTGCTTTTCTTGCCTTTTGGGGTGGGTTGGGTGGTCGCGGTTTCTTTGACAATGATTCTGACAATTTGTCAGTTTCGTTTTTTGTCAGGGGATGTGGCTCTCTTTTCCTCGCATCTTTGGGTGTGGGGTAAATGTTTTTCAATGGAGAGTTTGATCCTGGCTCAGGACGAACGCTGGCGGCGTGCTTAACACATGCAAGTCGAGCGGAAAGGCCACTTCGGTGGTACTCGAGCGGCGAACGGGTGAGTAACACGTGAGTAATCTGCCCCTGGCTTTGGGATAGCCACCGGAAACGGTGATTAATACCGGATATGACATCGATTCGCATGGGTTGGTGTGGAAAGTTTTTCGGCCAGGGATGTGCTCGCGGCCTATCAGCTTGATGGTGAGGTAATGGCTCACCATGGCTTCGACGGGTAGCCGGCCTGAGAGGGTGACCGGTCACACTGGGACTGAGACACGGCCCAGACTCCTACGGGAGGCAGCAGTGGGGAATATTGGACAATGGGCGGAAGCCTGATCCAGCAACGCCGCGTGAGGGATGACGGCCTTCGGGTTGTAAACCTCTTTCAGTACCGACGAAGCGCAAGTGACGGTAGGTACAGAAGAAGCACCGGCCAACTACGTGCCAGCAGCCGCGGTAATACGTAGGGTGCGAGCGTTGTCCGGAATTATTGGGCGTAAAGGGCTCGTAGGCGGTTTGTCGCGTCGGGAGTGAAAACGCCGTGCTTAACACGGCGCTTGCTTTCGATACGGGCAGACTAGAGGTATGCAGGGGAGAACGGAATTCCTGGTGTAGCGGTGAAATGCGCAGATATCAGGAGGAACACCGGTGGCGAAGGCGGTTCTCTGGGCATTACCTGACGCTGAGGAGCGAAAGTGTGGGGAGCGAACAGGATTAGATACCCTGGTAGTCCACACCGTAAACGTTGGGCGCTAGGTGTGGGGTCCATTCCACGGATTCCGTGCCGCAGCTAACGCATTAAGCGCCCCGCCTGGGGAGTACGGCCGCAAGGCTAAAACTCAAAGGAATTGACGGGGGCCCGCACAAGCGGCGGAGCATGCGGATTAATTCGATGCAACGCGAAGAACCTTACCTGGGTTTGACATACACCCTGCCGCCTCAGAGATGGGGCTTCTTTTGGGGGTGTACAGGTGGTGCATGGCTGTCGTCAGCTCGTGTCGTGAGATGTTGGGTTAAGTCCCGCAACGAGCGCAACCCTCGTTCTATGTTGCCAGCACGTCCTTCGGGATGGTGGGGACTCATAGGAGACTGCCGGGGTCAACTCGGAGGAAGGTGGGGATGACGTCAAGTCATCATGCCCCTTATGTCCAGGGCTTCACGCATGCTACAATGGCCGGTACAAAGGGCTGCGATCCCGTAAGGGGGAGCGAATCCCAAAAAGCCGGTCTCAGTTCGGATTGGGGTCTGCAACTCGACCCCATGAAGTCGGAGTCGCTAGTAATCGCAGATCAGCAACGCTGCGGTGAATACGTTCCCGGGCCTTGTACACACCGCCCGTCACGTCACGAAAGTCGGCAACACCCGAAGCCGGTGGCCCAACCCTTGTGGAGGGAGCCGTCGAAGGTGGGGCTGGCGATTGGGACGAAGTCGTAACAAGGTAGCCGTACCGGAAGGTGCGGCTGGATCACCTCCTTTCTAAGGAGCACACGCCCCGATGCCAGGCGAATGTTCTGGCACGTATGGTGGTGTTCACTAGTGGAATCGTCGACGATCAGCCGTTGGGTGCGCACCTTGTGTGTGTGTTCGGCGGGGTCTGGTTACCTGTTGCCTCACGTTGGTGGGGGATGGGGTCATGCACACTGTTGGGTCCTGAAGGATCAGCCGTTGGTTGGTTCTTCTGGTCCTCCTTTGCTTCTTGTCTGCCTGTGGGTGGGTGGGGGGTGTTGGTGGGGTTGTTGTTTGAGATCTGCATAGTGGACGCGAGCATCTTTGCAGCCCGTCGTATCTGCCGGCCCTTGTGGGTTGGTGGGTGGTGGGTTGTGAAAGTGTGATGATGCAACTGGTATTCCTTGCTGGTTGTGTCGAATTGTTTGTTGCTGGCCTGTCCCTTTGATTGGGGGGTGGGTTGGTGTGTTGTTTTTCGTAGTTGTGTGCGTGTGTGTTGCGTGTGTTGTTTTGACGTTGTTGAGACAAGCTATGAAGGGCACATGGTGGATGCCTTGGCATCAAGAGCCGATGAAGGACGTTGGAGCCTGCGATAAGCCCTGGGGAGTTGGCAACCAAGCTGTGATCCGGGGGTGTCCGAATGGGGAAACCCAGCACGAGTCATGTCGTGTTACCCGCACCTGAACACATAGGGTGTGTGGAGGGAACGTCGGGAAGTGAAACATCTCAGTACCGACAGGAAGAGAAAACAACAGTGATTCCGAGAGTAGTGGCGAGCGAAATCGGATGAGGCTAAACCTCATGTGTGTGATACCCGGCAGGGGTTGCATGTGGGGGGTCGTGGGACCGTTCAATTGAGTCTGCCGGCTCAGTGCAGAGTAAGAAACCAGTGTGGAAGTCGAAGTCGGTTGGAAAGCCGTACCGTAGAGGGTGATAGGCCCGTAGACGTAAAGCGCTGGCTCTGGAGCGTGTTCCCAAGTAACACGGAACCCCTGAAATTCCGTGTGAATCTGGCGGGACCACCCGTTAAGCCTAAATACTCCTTGATGACCGATAGCGGACAAGTACCGTGAGGGAAAGGTGAAAAGTACCCCTGGCGGGGAGTGAAATAGTACCTGAAACCGTGTGCCTACAATCCGTCGGAGCCTTGTGCCACTTGTGGTGGGGGGTGACGGCGTGCCTTTTGAAGAATGAGCCTGCGAGTTTGCGGTGTGTTGCGAGGTTAACCCGTGTGGGGAAGCCGTAGCGAAAGCGAGTCCGAATAGGGCGATTCAGTAGCGCGCTCAAGACCCGAAGCGAAGTGATCTATCCATGGGCAGGTTGAAGCGTCGGTAAGACGACGTGGAGGACCGAACCCACTTAGGTTGAAAACTGAGGGGATGACCTGTGGATAGGGGTGAAAGGCCAATCAAACTTCGTGATAGCTGGTTCTCCCCGAAATGCATTTAGGTGCAGCGTTGCGTGTTTCTTGCCGGAGGTAGAGCACTGGATAGCTAATGGGCCCTACAAGGTTACTGACGTTAGCCAAACTCCGAATGCCGGTAAGTGAGAGCGCAGCAGTGAGACTGCGGGGGATAAGCTCCGTAGTCGAGAGGGAAACAGCCCAGACCATCAGCTAAGGCCCCTAAGCGGTGACTAAGTGGAAAAGGATGTGGAGTCGCATTGACAACCAGGAGGTTGGCTTGGAAGCAGCCACCCTTGAAAGAGTGCGTAATAGCTCACTGGTCAAGTGATTCCGCGCCGACAATGTAGCGGGGCTCAAGTCATCCGCCGAAGCTATGGCATTCAGAGAATACATCAGCACCGACTTGATCGGTGTTCAGTGCTTTGGATGGGTAGGGGAGCGTCGTGTGGGCAGTGAAGCGCCGGAGTGATCCAGGTGTGGAGCCCACACGAGTGAGAATGCAGGCATGAGTAGCGAATCACGGGTGAGAAACCCGTGCGCCGAATGATCAAGGGTTCCAGGGTCAAGCTAATCTGCCCTGGGTAAGTCGGGACCTAAGGCGAGGCCGACAGGCGTAGTCGATGGACAACGGGTTGATATTCCCGTACCGGCGAAGTTGCGCCCATGACGAACCTGGTGATGCTAACCACCCGAAACTCATCGGACCGGACCCTTCGGGGCGAGGCTGGTGGGCGGAGCGTGGGACCCGAGCTGGTAGTAGTCAAGCGATGGGGTGACACAGGAAGGTAGCCCAGCCACAGCGATGGTTGTCTGTGGGCAAGCGCGTAGGACGTGGTGTAGGCAAATCCGCACCATCCACTTGAGTGTGGAGTCTGAGACGTGACGCGGAGCCTTAATGGTGAAGTGGGTGATCCTATGCTGTCGAGAAAAACCTCTAGCGAGCAACGAGCCGCCCGTACCCCAAACCGACTCAGGTGATCAAGTAGAGAATACTAAGGCGATCGAGAAAACCATGGTTAAGGAACTCGGCAAAATGCCCCCGTAACTTCGGGAGAAGGGGGGCCCGGATCGTGAACCCACTTGCTGGGGGAAGCGTGAAGGGCCGCAGAGACCAGGGGAAAGCGACTGTTTACTAAAAACACAGGTCCGTGCGAAGTTGTAAGACGATGTATACGGACTGACTCCTGCCCGGTGCTGGAAGGTTAAGAGGACCGGTTAGACACTTGTGTCGAAGCTGAGAATTTAAGCCCCAGTAAACGGCGGTGGTAACTATAACCATCCTAAGGTAGCGAAATTCCTTGTCGGGTAAGTTCCGACCTGCACGAATGGAGTAACGACTTTCCCACTGTCTCAACCATGGACTCGGCGAAATTGCACTACGAGTAAAGATGCTCGTTACGCGCGGCAGGACGGAAAGACCCCGGGACCTTTACTATAGTTTGGTATTGGTGTTTGGTACGGCTTGTGTAGGATAGGTGGGAGACTGTGAAATTCACACGCCAGTGTGGGTGGAGTCAACGTTGAAATACCACTCTGGTCGTACTAGATGTCTAACCTAGGTCCATTATCTGGATCAGGGACAGTGCCTGATGGGTAGTTTAACTGGGGCGGTTGCCTCCTAAAATGTAACGGAGGCGCTCAAAGGTTCCCTCAGCCTGGTTGGCAATCAGGTGGCGAGTGTAAGTGCACAAGGGAGCTTGACTGTGAGACAGACATGTCGAGCAGGGACGAAAGTCGGAACTAGTGATCTGGCCACGGCATGTGGAAGCGTGGTCACTCAACGGATAAAAGGTACCCCGGGGATAACAGGCTGATCTTCCCCAAGAGTCCATATCGACGGGATGGTTTGGCACCTCGATGTCGGCTCGTCGCATCCTGGGGCTGGAGTAGGTCCCAAGGGTTGGGCTGTTCGCCCATTAAAGCGGCACGCGAGCTGGGTTTAGAACGTCGTGAGACAGTTCGGTCCCTATCCGCCGCGCGCGCAGGAAACTTGAGAAAGGCTGTCCCTAGTACGAGAGGACCGGGATGGACGAACCTCTGGTGTGCCAGTTGTTCTGCCAAGAGCACGGCTGGTTGGCTACGTTCGGAAGTGATAACCGCTGAATGCATCTAAGCGGGAAGCACGTTTCAAGATGAGGTTTCCCACCACGTAAGTGGGTAAGGCCCCCCACAGAACATGGGGTTGATAGGCCGGAGGTGTACAGCAGCAATGCCCAGCCGACCGGTACTAATAGGCCGAGGGCTTGTCCCAACACCGTACAAAACCACACAAGCCACCACGCGCATACGTAACGAACACACACCAACAAACATGGTAGTTCGCGTCCACTAAGCAGTTCCCAACCAACACACCCAACCCACACAACCGTGGGTCAGGACGTGTGTAGAGGTTGAAAGAGTTACGGCGGCCATAGCGAAACGGGAAACACCCGGTCCCATACCGAACCCGGAAGTTAAGCCTTTCAGCGCCGATGGTACTGCAACCGAGAGGTTGTGGGAGAGTAGGACGCCGCCGGACAATCATTTGGCAGAGGCCACCAGATACCTGGTGGCCTCTGCGTCATTTCAGGGCAGCAGTGAGTAGCGTGGGCCCATCACGGGGCCGAAGCGTCGAGAAGGGAAGTGCGGCTGTGGCCGAGGACCGTCGAGGACAGCGTCCGTCACGAGGTGGCTCCAGCGCAGGGCGAGGCAGCTCGGCCGGCGGCCGGAGCGGTGCGCCCTCCCGTGGGGGCTCGGCGTCCGGGGACTCGCGCGGGCGTGGCTCCCGCGAGGACCAGGCGCGCGGCGCGAAGGGAGCTCCGTCGCGCGGCGGCTTCCAGGGCGGCAAGGGCGGTGGCCAGGGGAGCAAGACCTCCGGCCCCCCGCAGCGTGGCTTCCGTGGCCGCGCGGAGGAGAAGCCCCGGACCGCGACCCAGGCTGAGTACGACGGCCCCGACCTGCCCGAGGACGTCACCGGCGCAGAGCTGGATCGGGGCGTGCGCGCCCAGCTGAAGGGCCTGCCCGAGAAGCTCGCCGCACGCGTCGCGCGGCACCTCGCTGCTGCCGGCATGTTGATCGACGAGGACCCCGAGACGGCCTACCAGCACACCCTGGCCGCACGCGCCCGTGCGTCGCGTCTGGCGGTGGTGCGCGAGGCGACCGGTGAGGCGGCCTACGCGGCCGGTCACTACGCCGAGGCGCTGGCCGAGCTGCGCGCCGCGAAGCGGATGAACGGGGCCACCGACTACCTGCCGATCATGGCGGACTGCCACCGCGCCCTGGGCAACCCCGAGCAGGCCATCAAGCTGGCCAAGAGCCCCTCGGTGTCCAACTTCAGCACGGAGGCGAAGGCAGAGATGACGCTCGTCGAGGCGGGCGCCCGGCGCGACATGGGCCAGCTCGACGCCGCCCTGCGGACCCTCGAGCTCGCTCCGCTCAACTCCAAGAGCCGTTCGTCGTGGGTGGTGCGCCTGCGTTACGCCTACGCCGACACGCTGGAGTCGGCCGGTCGCGACTCGGACGCGCTCGCGTGGTTCCACCGCACGCACGCGATCGACTCCGAGGAGCTCACCGATGCGGCCGAGCGGGCTGACGTGCTGGAACGCAAGCAGTCCTGACCTGCATCCGGCCCGTCACACTGGCGTTCCGGCGCCACATGGGCCACAATGTAGCCACTAATCACATACGTGTCACTCGACTCGCGTTGAGCAACGACGACAGACCGCTGGGGAAGGCGCATCTGGAGCGTCGGAACTCAAGGAGGTCGTGGTGACCACACGCATTGCTTCCCGCCCGGACGGTCCGGGGACGCGGGGCATTCTCTACGTGCACTCTGCTCCCTCCGCTCTCTGCCCACACATCGAGTGGGCCGTGGGTGGAGTGCTCGGAGTGGCCGTCTCGCTCGACTGGACGCCTCAGCCTGCCCAGCCGGGGTCGTACCGCGCGGAGCTCTCGTGGAGCGGCGTGGCCGGCACTGCGGCGGCGGTTGCCTCGGGTCTGCGCGGCTGGAACCACCTGCGCTTCGAGATCACCGAGGAGCCGACCAGCTCGAGCGAGGGCACGCGCTTCTCGTGCACGCCCGACCTGGGGATCTTCCATGCGATCACCGGACCGCACGGCGACATCCTGATCCCCGAGGACCGGCTCAAGGCTGCCGTGGTCAAGGCGGCGCTCGGCGACACCACGCTGCTGCTGGAGATCGACCAGCTGCTCGGCAAGCCGTGGGACGACGAGCTGGAGACGTTCCGCCACGCCGGCGAGGGCGCACCGGTGCGGTGGCTCCACCAGGTGGTGTGAGCGATCCTCCCCTGCCGAGACGGTAGGTGGAGCGGTGGGTCAGAGCGGGATGTTGCCGTGCCGCCCACGTCGGACACCCACGGTGTCGATCTCGTGACGCATCGCCTCGGCGATGGCGCTGCGGGTGCGGGTCGGGTCGACCACCTCGTCGACCACACCGATCTCGATGGCCTTGTCGACCCCGCCGGCGAGACGCTCGTGCTCGGCCGCGAGCTCGGCCTCGACCTGGGGACGGATCTCGGGGGAGACCTCCGCGAGCTTGCGGCGGTGCAGCACGCGGATGGCGGCCACGGCCCCCATCACCGCGACCTCTGCACCCGGCCAGGCGAAGACCCGGGTCGCGCCGAGGGAGCGCGCGTTCATCGCGATGTAGGCACCGCCGTAGGTCTTGCGGGTCACCAGCGTGACGCGGGGCACCACGCACTCGCCGAACGCGTGCAGCAGCTTGGCGCCGCGGCGCACGACCCCGTCCCACTCCTGGCCCACACCGGGGAGGTAGCCCGGCACGTCGACGAGGACCACGAGAGGGACGCCGAAGGCGTCGCACATGCGCACGAAGCGCGATGCCTTCTCCGCCGAGAGTGAGTCGAGGCAGCCGCCCAGTCGCAATGGGTTGTTGGCGACCACGCCGACCGTGCGGCCGCCGAAGCGGCCCAGCGCGGTGACGATGTTGGGTGCCCAGCGGGCATGCAGCTCCTGCATGGTGCCCTCGTCGAGCAGCCCCTCGACGAGCGGGTGCACGTCGTAGGCGCGCTTCCTGGACTCCGGCAGCAGTGCGCCGAGGTCGCGGTCCTCCACCTCGTCGGCGGCCAGGTTGCCCTGCGCGCCGAGGAGCGAGGCGACGGTGCGCGCCCGGTCGAGGGCCTCTCGCTCGCTGTCGGTGAGGATGTGCACGACACCGGAGCGGCGTCCGTGCGGCTCCGGGCCGCCGAGACGCAGCATGTCGACGTCCTCGCCCGTCACGGAGCGCACCACGTCGGGGCCGGTCACGAAGATCCGGCCCTCGGGCCCGAGGATGACGACGTCGGTGAGGGCCGGTCCGTAGGCCGCGCCGCCCGCTGCGGGACCGAGCACCACGGAGATCTGCGGGACCACGCCGGAGGCCTGGGTCATCACCTGGAAGATCCGGCCGACGGCGTGCAGCGAGAGCACGCCCTCGGCCAGCCGGGCGCCGCCCGAGTGCCACAGGCCGATGACGGGTACGCCGTCGGTGATGGCGCGGTGGTAGGCGTCGACGACGACGCGGCACCCCACGTCACCCATCGCCCCGCCCATGACGGTCGCGTCGCTGCAGAAGGCGACCACGGACGTGCCGTGCACACGTCCGACCGCCGCGAGCATGCCCGAGTCGTCGTCGGGCGTGATCAGCTCGAGCGTGCCCTCGTCGAGCAGGCCGGTGAGACGGTGGAGCGGGTTGCGAGGGTCTTCCTCGCGCGGCAACCGGGCCGGTGTGGCGACAGCCGTCGTCACCGGACGCTTCCGAAGGCGACCGCGACGTTGGCGCCGCCGAAGCCGAACGAGTTGTTGAGCGCCACGATGTCGCCCTGCGGCAGGTCACGCCGCGACGTCGGGATGTCGAGGTCGACCGCGGGGTCCTTGTCGTCCAGGTTGATGGTGGGCGGGCTGACGCGGTCGTGCAGCGCCATGACCGTCGCGATCGCCTCGAGCGCGCCGGCGCCGCCGAGCAGGTGGCCGGTCATCGACTTGGTGCTGGTGACGACGCAGCGGTCGACGTGCTCGCCGAGGACGGCGTGCAGCATCAGGCCCTCCGCGATGTCGCCCTTCGGCGTCGAGGTGGCGTGCGCGTTGACGTGGACCACCGTCGCGGGATCGACGTCGCCCTCGCGGAGTGCCATCTGGATGGCACGGGTGCCGCCACGGCCCTCGGGGTCGGGCTGGGCGATGTCGTGGGCGTCGTTGCTGATGCCGGCGCCGCGCACCTCGGCGTAGATCGTGGCGCCGCGGGCGAGGGCGTGCTCCTCGGACTCGATGATGAGCACGGAGCCGCCTTCACCGAGGACGAAGCCGTCGCGGCCGGTGTCCCAGGGGCGGGAGACCGTGGTGGGGTCGCCCCCCTCCTCGCCGCTGGCCGTCTTCGACAGCGCCATCATGTTGGCGAAGGCCGCCATCGGCAACGGGTGGATCGCGGCCTCGGTGCCGCCGGCCATCACGACGTCGGCGCGCCCGAGCCGGATCAGGTCGATCGCCATGGCGATCGCCTCGTTGCCGGAGGCGCAGGCCGAGGTGGGAGCGTGGACGGCGGCGCGGGCGCCGTAGGCGAGGCTGACGTTGGCGGCCGGTGCGTTCGGCATGAGCATCGGCACGGCGAGCGGTGAGACTCGACGGGCACCCTTCTCGAGGAGGGTGTCGTAGTTGGCCAGGAGGGTGGTGACACCGCCGATGCCCGAGGCGAGGCACACACCGAGGCGCTCGGGCTCCAGGCCGGAGCCCTCGAGGCCGGAGTCTTCCCACGCCTGCTGGGCGGCGACCATCGCGAACTGGCTGGAGCGGTCGAGGCGGCGTGCCTTGACCCGGTCGAGGATCTCGGAGGGCTCGACGGCCACGCGGCCGCCGATCTTCACCGGCAGCGTGTCGACCCACTCATCGGTGAGGTACCTGATGCCGGACGTGCCGGCCAGCAAGGCCTGCCACGTGGTGGCGACGTCCCCACCGACGGGTGAAGTGGTGCCGAGGCCGGTGACGACTACGCGGGTCGAGGGCATCAGAGGGGTTCCGTTCTCGTGAGGTGGGGGGTGGGTGTCTCGTCACGGACGGCCGGGGCTGGACCGGCCGCCCGTGACGAGTCGGGGGAGGGCTCAGCCCTGCGCACGCTCGATGAAGGCAACGGCGTCGCCGACGGTCTTGAGGTTCTTGACCTCGTCGTCGGGGATGGTCACGCCGAACTTCTCCTCGGCGGCCACGACGACCTCGACCATGGAGAGCGAGTCGACGTCGAGGTCGTCCACGAAGGACTTGTCCAGCTGGACGTCATCGGCGTCGACGCCGGCGACCTCGTTGACGATGTCGGCGAGGTCAGCGCGGATTTCTTCGGTGGTGGCCATGGGGCCTTCCCTTCTTCTGGTGGGTGGTGCTCTGGGGTGGTGGGAGGAACCTACGGGACGGTGACGACCTGGGCGGCGTACGCCAGTCCGGCGCCGAACGCGATGAGGAGCGCAGTGTCGCCACTGCGGGCCTCGCCATCGACCATCAGGCGCTCGAGTGCGAGCGGGATCGAGGCGGCGGAGGTGTTGCCCTGCTCGGCGACGTCACGCGCGATCCGGACGTGGTCGGGCAGCTTCATCGAGCGGGCCATGGCGTCGATGATGCGCATGTTGGCCTGGTGCGGCACGAAGACGTCGAGCTCCTCGGGCGTGATGCCGGCGGCCTCGAGGGCCTCGGTGGCGACCTTGGCCATGGTGAACGAGGCCCAGCGGAACACCGGGTTGCCCTGCATCGTCAGGTGCGGCATCACCCCGGAGCCGGGGGACTCGTCGGACCCGACGACGTCGCGCCAGTCCTCGCGCTGGCGGATGAAGTCGTACCTCTCGCCGTCGGAGCCCCACACGACGGGGCCGATGCCGGGGGTGTCGCTGGGCCCGATCACGACGGCGCCGGCGCCGTCGGCGAAGATGAAGGCGGTGCCGCGGTCGGACATGTCGGTGATGTCGGAGAGGCGTTCGACACCGATCACCAGGACGTGGCGGGCGCTGCCGCCGCGGACCATGTCGGCCCCGAGCGACACGCCGTGGCAGAAGCCGGCGCAGGCAGCGGAGATGTCGAACGCAGCCGCGTGGTCGGTCCCGAGCTCGTGGGCGATCGCCGGGGCGATGGCCGGCGTCTGGAGCAGGTGGCTGACGGTGGCGACGATGACGCAGTCGATCTGGTCGGCGGTGATGCCGGAGCGTTCGATCGCGGCCCGTGAGGCGGCCACGCTCATCATCTGGATGGACTCCTCGGGGGAGGCGAAGCGGCGCTGCTTGATGCCGGAGCGCTGCTGGATCCACTCGTCGCTGGAGTCGATGGCGTCGACGACCTCGGAGTTGGGCACGATCCGCGAGGGGCGGTAGGCGCCGACTCCCATGATGCGCGTGTGGGCGGCACCGGTGCCGCTGCTGAGAATGGCCATCAGAGGGACGCCTCCGGGTGCAGTCGGAGCAGGGGTTGGCCGGGGGAGACGAGGTCGCCGTCCTCGACGAGCCACTCGACCACCGAGCCTCCGTGGGCGGCTGTGATCTCGGTGCGGTCCCGCAGGCTGGCGACGGCGCCGATCACGGCACCGGGGCGGAGCGCGTCGCGCTCGGCCGCATCGGCCGAGACGTGGAAGGTGCCCTTGGCGGGGGAGACGACCATCCGCCAGGTCGGGGTCGTGTCGATCATGGAGGCCTCACCGTGCTTGTCGCAGAAGTCGCGGGCGGCGTCGAGCTGGTCCGGCGTCTTGAGGGCGAACGTCTCGACGCCCTTGAGCGCGCGCTTGGCGATGCCGGTCAGCGTGCCGGCGGGGGGCATCTCGAGGATGCCGGTGACGCCGAGGTCGCTCATCGTCTCCATGCAGAGGTCCCACCGGACCGGGTGGGCGATCTGGCCGACGACGCGGCGCAGCACGTCGCGGCCGTCGTGGACGACCTGGCCGTCCCGGTTGGAGATCACGGGCGTGCGCGGGTCGTGGGTCGAGACCGAGCGGGCCAGCCGGGCCAGCCGGTCGACGGCTGGGGCCATGTGGGTGGTGTGGAAGGCGCCGGCGACGCTCAGCGGCACCAGGCGCGCCTTGGCCGGCGGGTCCTCCGCGAAGGCGGTGAGCTGCTCCATGGTGCCGGCGGCGACCACCTGCCCTGCCCCGTTGTCGTTGGCGGCGGTGAGGCCGTGGCGCTCGATCGTGGCGAGGACCTCGTCACGGTCGCCGCCGAGCACCGCGGTCATCCCGGTGGCGGTGGTGGCAGCGGCGTCGGCCATCGCGTTGCCTCGCTCGCGCACCAGCACCATGGCCTGCTCGGCCGTGATCACCCGGGCACCCGTCATGGCGGTCAGCTCACCGACGCTGTGCCCGGCGACCGCGCCGATGCGGTCGAAGGCGTCGCCCGGGTGCGGGAACAGGTCGAGCGCGGCGACCAGCCCGGTGGCGACCAGCAGCGGCTGGGCGATCTTGGTGTCGCGGATCGTCTCCGCGTCGGCCTCGGTGCCGTAGTGGGCGAGGTCGATGCCCGCGACGGTGCTGAGCCAGTCGAAGCGCGCGGCGAACGTGGGCTCCTCCAGCCATGGCGTGAGGAATCCGGGGGTCTGGGCCCCTTGACCGGGAGCGACGATGACGAGCACGTCACTACTCTGACGGGTCGCGCCCTGTCGGCGCGGGTCGGGCACCGACGAAACTCACCCGGTGATCGTTGTAGGTTTCCTACAATTCGGTGCGACCGGACTGGCGTCCCAGGATCAGAGCCAGCTGGAGGGCGAACGCCTCGCGGGGGCGGGTCGGGGACCAGCCGGTGAGCTCGGAGACCTGCCGGAGCCGGTAACGGACGGTGTTGGGGTGCACGAAGAGGGCGCGTGCCGTGCCCTCGATGGAGGACCCGTGCTCGAACCAGGCGCCGAGGGTCTCGAGCAGGGTGCCCCGGCTGGCCATCAGCGGCAGGTAGACCTCGTCGACGAGGTGGCGACGGGCGTGGCCGTCGCCGGCCAGCGCGCGCTCGGGGAGCAGGTCGCGGCTGGAGACGGGGCGGGGGGCGTCCGGCCAGCCGCTCGCGGCGCGGTGGGCGGACAGCGCGGCGCGGGCCGACGCGCTGGCCTGGGCCAGGTCGGCGGTGACGGGCCCGACCACGACCGGACCGTCCCCGAAGTGGTCGAGCAGCCGGGTGGCCGCCTTGAGCGGGTCGGTGACCCCGCCGAGGATGACGACGAGCCGCTCGCCCTGGGTGGCGCAGAGAGCATCCATGTCGCCGGCGCGCGCCGAACGGCGTACGGACTCGAAGACGTCGAGCTCGGCCCGGTGGGGAGGCACCGCCCCCAGCACGACGGCCACGTCGCCGTGCGCGCCCCAGCCGAGGGCGCTGGCCCGGGAGAGCACGGTCTCGTCCGCCTCGGCACGCACGACCGCGTCGACGACGAGCGCCTCGAGGCGCGCGTCCCAGGCACCGCGGGACTCGGCGGCGCGGGCATAGACGGCGGCGGTGGCGAAGGCCACCTCGCGCCCGTAGAGCAGCAGCGCGTCGTGGACCTCGCCGACGTCGCGCGGATCCAGGAGGGAGTCGATGTTGGTCTCCACGACCCGGATGCTCAGGCGCACCAGCTCCACGGTCTGCTGGAGCGAGATGACTCCGGTCAGCTCGCGGGGCGCGGCGCCGAACACGACGACGTCCAGGGGGTCGTGCACGGTGGCCTCGACCTCGATGTCGTACCACTCGA
Source organism: uncultured Actinomycetota bacterium (assembly GCA_963726515.1). Classification (GTDB taxonomy): domain Bacteria; phylum Actinomycetota; class Actinomycetes; order Propionibacteriales; family Nocardioidaceae; genus Nocardioides. Next base: position 44,635 of record CAVSCW010000015.1, on the reverse strand, counting down.
CGAAGCCGCGGATGCCCGCCTGCACGATCAGCCCGACCCACGAGCGGTCCTCTGCGCTCAGGTCGTCGAACCAGGGGAGGTCGGTCGACATCCGCCCGGTCGCCGCCGTGCTGAGCACCCCGGACGAGTTGCGCAGCGCCTCGACCGCGCGGCGTCGGGAGGGGGGCATGCACCGACTCTAGTGGCGCCTCGACGGTAGTGGGATTCCCACGAACCGCTGCCCTGGTTGGCTGGGAGGCCGCAGGTCACGACTTCGCATCGTGAGGAGCCGGCCCGACCGACGACCAACCCGCGTCTGGTTGAATCCGCCACCTGTCCCGATCGATGGAGGTCGCGTGCCCCGAAGCACCAGCCCGCAGCTGCGGTACATCACCGTGCACGGGCACCGGCGCGCCTACGTCCGGATGGGCTCGGGCCCCGTCGTCCTGCTGCTCCACGGCCTCGGGTGCGACCACACGACGTGGAGCCCCGTCCTGGAGTCCTTGGCCCGCACGCACACGGTGATCGCGCCGGACCTGCTCGGCCACGGCCAGTCCGACAAGCCGCGGGCCGACTACAGCGTCGGGGGCTACGCCAACGGGATGCGCGACCTGCTCACCCTGCTGGGCATCGACACCGCCACCGTCGTCGGCCACAGCTTCGGCGGGGGAGTGGCGATGCAGTTCGCCTACCAGTACCCCGAGCGCACCGAGCGCCTCGTCCTCGTGGGGTCCGGTGGCCTGGGGCCCGACGTGACGCCGGCGATCCGGGCGATCACCACACCCGGCTTCCACCAGGTCATGGGGGTGCTGTCCACCCCCGGGTTGCGCCATGCCACCACCGCCGCGATGCGGCTGCTCTCGAGGAGCGGCGTGAGCCAGCTGCGCGACCTCAACGAGGTCGCCGACATCTATGACTCGTTCAAGGACCCCCGCACCCGCGCCGCCATCCGCCACGTCGTGCGGGCGGTCGTGGACTGGAAGGGTCAGATCGTGACCATGGCCGACCGGGCCTACCTCACCGAGGCGATGCCCATCTGCGTGGTGTGGGGCGCCGACGACCTGGTCATCCCGGCCGCCCACGCCAGCCACGCCAGTGCCCTCGCGCCGACCGCATGGGTCGAGATCATCCCCAACGCCGGCCACTTCCCGCACAAGGACCACCCCGAGCGGTTCGTGAAGCTCGTGCGCGACTTCATCCGTTCGACCGAGCCGGCGCACTACGACCGGGAGCGCTGGCGCGAGCTGCTCGACGACGGAGCGTCCGCGACGCTGGTCCAGGCCGAGGCGGGGCAGTCACCGCGGCCCCCGCTCCGCGCCGTACGACGCGCCACCGGGGCATAGTCGGGCTCAGCCCCGGCTGGCGGCGTTCGGTCGGGCAGCGCCTTCACGCAGCTGGTGGGCCACCCTCCCGCGTCGTAGGCGCGGGAGGCGTGACCCACCGGGGCTGCTCCACGTCAGGCGTCGCCGCCCTCCTGCTCCACGTCCTTGACCGCGGTCGGGTCGTCGATCCGGTAGCGCTGGGAGGCCTCGACCACCTTCTCCACCGCGATCTCGCCGGCATCGGCCAGTGCCTGCAGGGCCTGGACGACGACGCTCTGCGCGTCGATGTGGAAGAACCGGCGGGCCGCCGGACGGGTGTCGGCGAACCCGAACCCGTCGGCACCGAGCACGCGGTAGTCGGCCGGCACCCACCGGGCGATCTGCAGCGGCACGGCCCGCATGTAGTCCGACACGGCCACGACGGGCCCCTGCGCCTCGGCGAGCTTGTCGCGGACGTAGGCGGAGCGCGGCTCCTCGCCGGGGTTGAGCAGGTTCCACTGCTCGGCAGCCGCGCCGTCGCGCGCCAGCTCGTTCCACGACGTCACCGACCACAGGTCGGCCTGGACGCCCCACTCCTCGGCCAGCAGGCGAGCGGCCTCCCGGACCCAGGGGAAGCCGACGCCGGAGGCCATCAGCTGCACACGCGGGCCCTCGCCGTCGGCGACGGACACGCGGTGGATGCCCTTGAGGATGCCGTCGACGTCCACGTCGGACGGCTCGGCCGGCATGGACACCGGCTCGTTGTAGACGGTCAGGTAGAAGATGACGTCCTCGCCGTGGCCGTCGGGGCCGCCGGAGCCGTACATCCGCTCGAGGCCGTTCTGCATGATGTGGCTGATCTCGTAGGAGAACGCCGGGTCGTAGTGGACGATCGCGGGGTTCGTCGCGGCGATCAGCGGGGAGTGGCCGTCCGCGTGCTGGAGGCCCTCGCCCGTCAGCGTCGTACGGCCGGCGGTGGCGCCGATCAGGAACCCGCGGGCCAGCTGGTCGGCCATCGCCCAGATCGAGTCGCCGGTGCGCTGGAACCCGAACATCGAGTAGAAGATGTAGAACGGGATCATGTGCTCGCCGTGGGTGGAGTACGCCGATCCGGCGGCGGTGGCCGAGGCCATGGCGCCGGCCTCGGAGATGCCCTCGTGGAGCATCTGACCCTGCGCGGACTCCTTGTAGGACAGCAGCATCTTGCGGTCGACGGACTCGTACTGCTGGCCGCCGGGGTTGTAGACCTTGGCGCTCGGGAACATCGAGTCCATGCCGAAGGTGCGGTACTCGTCGGGTGCGATCGGCACGATGCGCTCGCCGATCTCCGGGTCCTTCATCCAGTCGCGGAGCAACCGGACGACGGCCATCGTGGTGGCGAACTTGTTCTTGCCCGAGCCCTGCTTGAGCTCGGCGTAGAGCTCGTCGCCGGGCAGCTTGAGCGCGGTGGCCCGGTTGACCCGGCGGGGGATCGAGCCGCCGAGGGCGGTGCGCCGCTCGAGCATGTAGCCGATCTCCGGCGAGTCGGCACCGGGGTGGTAGAACGGCGCGCCGCCGGTCTTCTCGTAGGACTCCTCGAGGTCGCGGTCGCTGATCGGCAGGTAGAGCCGGTCGCGGAACTTCTTGAGGTCCGGGAGGGTCAGCTTCTTCATCTGGTGGGTGGCGTTCTTGCCCTCGAGGGCGTCGATCGTCCACCCCTTGACGGTGTGGGCGAGGATCACCGTCGGCTGGCCGCTGTGCTTGGTGGCCGCGTCGAAGGCGGCGTAGACCTTGCGGTAGTCGTGCCCGCCGCGGGGCAGCTTCTCGATCTGCGAGTCGGACATGTGCTCGACCATCTTGCGCAGGCGCGGGTCACCGCCGAAGAAGTGCTCGCGGATGTAGGCGCCGTCCTCGGTCGAGTACGTCTGGAACGAACCGTCGGGCATGGAGTTCATCTGGTTGACCAGGACCCCGTCGACGTCCTTGGCGAGCAACGCGTCCCACTCGCGGCCCCAGACGACCTTGATGACGTTCCAGCCGGCGCCGCGGAAGTTGGACTCCAGCTCCTGGATGATCTTGCCGTTGCCGGTGACGGGGCCGTCGAGCTGCTGGAGGTTGCAGTTGATGACCCACGTGAGGTTGTCGAGCTCCTCGCGCGCGGCGACGCGGATGGCGCCCAGCGACTCGGGCTCGGCCATCTCGCCGTCGCCCATGAAGGCCCACACGCGCTGCTGGTCGGTGTCCTTGATGCCGCGGTTGTCGAGATAGCGGTTGAAGCGGGCCTGGTAGATCGAGCCGATGGCGGTGAGGCCCATCGAGACGGTCGGGAACTCCCAGAAGTCCGGCATGAGCCGCGGGTGGGGGTACGACGGGAGGCCGGCGCCCTTGCCGTGCTGGACCTCCTGGCGGAAGCGGTAGAGCTGCTCCTCGCTGAGGCGGCCCTCGAGGAACGCGCGGGCATAGACACCCGGCGAGCCGTGGCCCTGGATGTAGATCTGGTCGCCGCCGCCCTCGTGGTCCTTGCCGCGGAAGAAGTGGTTGAAGCCGACCTCGTAGAGGCTGGCCGAGGACTGGTAGGTGGCGATGTGGCCGCCGACCTCGAGCCCCTTGCGGTTGGCGCTGGAGACCATCACGGCGGCGTTCCAGCGGATGAACGCGCGGATGCGGCGCTCGATGTCCTCGTCGCCGGGGAACCACGGCTCGCGCTCGGGTGGGATGGTGTTGATGTAGTCGGTCGAGCGCAGGGCCGGCACGCCGACCTGCTTGGCTCGGGCCCGCTCGAGCAGGCGCAGCATGACGTAGCGCGCCCGGTCACGACCGCGCTCGTCGAGCATCGCGTCGAAGGACGCGAGCCACTCCTGGGTCTCGTCGGGGTCGATGTCCGGCAGCTGGGTGGGGAGTCCTTCATGGATCACCGACGCGATGGCCGGGCTCGGCGCGGTCGTGATCTGCGTGGACTTCTCGGCATCACTCACCCCTGCATCGTGTCACGCGAGCCGCCCCCGCGAAATCTACCCATGGGTAGTCCTCATCGTGGGCGCACGAGGGGGTTCGCGCGGCTCACCAGACGGGCCGGGGTTGCGGCCTGTGGCCAGTTCGGGTGGACTATGTGCATCCCTAACATCGGAGGTACGACGCGTGAGCTCGACGGTGGGCGATTCTGCCCAGGCGACAGGAACCGGAGACCGGCTGGGCCTCAAGCCCGGCATGGTGGTCCAGGAGCTCGGCTGGGACAACGACACCGATGACGAGCTTCGCGTCGCGGTCGAGGACTGCATCGATGCCGACATGGTGGACGGTGACTACGGAAATGTCGTGGACGCGGTGCTGCTGTGGTGGCGCGACGACGACGGCGACCTCGTCGACGGCCTGGTCGATGCGCTGACCGACCTGGTGGGCGGCGGGTCGATCTGGCTGCTGACACCCAAGGTGGGCCGGCCGGGCACGGTCGACGCTGCCGACGTGTCCGAGGCGGCGCCGATCGCGGGGCTGTCGCAGACCACCACGGCGGCCGTCAGCAAGGAGTGGCAGGCCACCAGGCTGGTCGCTCCCAAGACCCCCGCGTGAGCGGCAGCTCCCTCGCAGGATTCCTCACGTCCCGGGTCGCCGGACTCACCACGACGGTGCGCGTGCTGGGCCGCGCGGGCGTGATCCGCCCCTACCGGCCACGGACCCTGGCCACCCTCGGCCTGGTCGTGCACCGCTGGGGCACCGGACCGGCCGGAGGGTTCGCGACGCTCGCCGCCCGGTCCCCGCACCAGGTGGGCGTGATCGACGAGCTGGGCGAGCTGACGTGGGGCGAGCTGCACCGCCGCTCGAACTCGCTCGCGCGGGCGCTCGCCGAACGTGGCGTGGGGGAGGGTGACTCGGTCGCGGTGATGTGCCGCAACCACCGCGGATTCATCGACGCCTCGATCGCCGTGGCGAAGCTCGGCGCCGACATCCTCTACCTCAACACCGCCTTCGCCGGTCCGCAGCTCGTCGACGTGCTCGAGCGCGAGGCGCCGAGCCTGGTCATCCACGACGAGGAGTTCGCCGCCCTGCTGGCCGGCGCCGACGTGGAGCGACGCGTGCTGGCCTGGACCGACGGCGACGCCGACCCCGACGGGGAGGGCCTGGAGACGCTCGAGCAGCTGGTGACGGCGTACGACGAGAGCGACCTGCAACCGCCGGACCGGCACGCCCGGATCGTCATCCTCACCTCCGGCACCACGGGGACGCCGAAGGGCGCGCCCCGCAAGGAGGCGGGGATCGACGCCGCGGTCGCGCTGCTGTCTCGGATGCCGCTGCAAGCGGGTTGGCGTACGCACATCGCCGCGCCGCTCTTCCACACCTGGGGCTTCGCGCACCTCGCGCTGGCGATGCTGCTGGGCTCGACGGTCGTGCTGCGGCGCACGTTCGACCCGCTCACCGCGCTGCGGACCACCCAGGACGAGCGCTGCCAGTCGATGGTCGTGATCCCGGTGATGCTCCAGCGCATCCTGGCGCTCGAGCCCGCGCAGCTCGAGGACATCCACCTCGATCGCGTCGAGGTGGTCGCGTCGTCGGGCTCCGCGCTCCCGGCCACCCTCGCGCGGGCATGGATGGACCGCTTCGGCGACAACCTCTACAACATCTATGGCTCCACCGAGGTGGCCTATGCCTCGATCGCGACGCCGGAGGACCTGCGCGCCGACCCGACGTCGGCCGGCAAGCCGCCCTACGGCACGGTCGTCAAGATCCTCGGAGAGGACGGCAGCGAGCTGCCCCCGGGCGGTACCGGCCGGATCTTCGTCGGCAACGGCCTGCTCTTCGAGGGCTACACCCACGGCGGGTCCAAGGAGGTCGTCGACGGCCTGATGTCGTCCGGTGACGTGGGCTTCTTCGACGCCGACGGCCGCCTGCACGTGGCCGGCCGCGACGACGACATGATCGTGTCGGGTGGCGAGAACGTCTTCCCGCAGGAGGTCGAGGACTGCCTGGTCGCCCACGAGCTGGTCAGCGAGGTGGCGGCCATCGGCGTCTCGGACGACGACTACGGCCAGCGGCTGCGGGCCTTCGTGGTGCGCACGGGCGAGGTGTCGGCCGACGAGCTGCGCGAGCACGTGAAGGCCCATCTGGCACGCTTCAAGGTGCCACGCGAGATCGTGTTCCTCGACGAGCTGCCGCGCAACGCGACCGGCAAGATCGTGAAGCGCGACCTGGTCCAGCAAGACCCCCCACCGACCGAGGAGGAGCAGGCGTGACGTGCGAGGGACTGTGCATCGGGGACGAGGCCCCCGACTTCGTGCTGCGCGACCAGTTCGGGCAAACCGTGCGGTTGAGCGACTTCCGCGGCCGCAAGGCCGTGGCGCTGATGTTCTTCCCGTTCGCGTTCACCGGCGTCTGCACGGGCGAGCTCGCGGGGGTGCGTGACCGGCTCGACGAGTTCCTCAGCTTCGACACCGAGGTGCTGGCCCTCTCGTGCGACCCGGTCTACTCGCTGCGCAGCTTCGCGGAGGCGGAGGGGCTCAACTTCCCGCTGCTCTCCGACTTCTGGCCGCACGGGGCCGTCGCCTCGGCCTACGAGGTCTTCGACCCGGTCAAGGGCGCCCCCCGGCGCTCGTCCTACGTCGTGGACATGGAGGGCCGGCTGAGGTGGGCGGTGCACAACGCCAGCCCCGAGGGACGTGACCTCTCCGAGCACCTCCGTGAGCTGCACGCGGCGCTCGTCTGAGCCACAGCCACGCTCCGGTCTAGACCGGTGGGGTGCGAAATGTCGGATTCCCCTGACGGTCTTGGGGGCTGGTGTAATCTTCTTCTTGTTGAGCCGCTGGTGACCCGAGACGCCAGCGGCTCAACTCATTTCTCTTCACGGTGCACTCGTGCATGATGCCTGGGCCGACACCACGTCGGACACCACCACGGGCACCTCGACGCGGTCCCGTAGGGTGTGCCGCGCGCGTCGGTAGCTCAGCGGTAGAGCACTCGGTTTACACCCGAGCGGTCGGCGGTTCGAAACCGTCCCGACGCACCCTCCTCCTCCCGCCCGGGCCGCCTCCCGCCGAGCCGCTCGGCGAGCGGTGGGTGCCGTCGGTCGCACGTGCGGAGGCTCGTCGTCGTGCTCGGGTGGTGGCGCGTGCCACAGTGGCGGTGACCAGGAACCCCGAGACGGGAGCTGCCGTGATCGTCCCCTTCAGCGTCACCGACTTCATCGAGCGCGCCGCCGCCGTCTACGGCGACCGGGTCGGCATCGTCGACGAGCCCGACCAGCCGGCCCCGACGCTCGGATCGCTCACCTACGCCGAGGCCTACGAGCTGGCCCGGCGGCAGGCGGCCCGGCTCGACGAGCTGGGCATCGGGGTCGGCGACCGTGTGGCGGTGGTCAGCCACAACTCCGCGCGGCTGCTGACCTCGTTCTTCGGTGTCAGCGGCTCCGGTCGGGTGCTGGTGCCGATCAACTTCCGGCTGCGCCCCGACGAGATCGCCTACATCGTGGCGCACTCCGGCGCCCGGGTGCTCTACGTCGACCCGGAGCTGGTCGAGTCGCTCAGGGGGATCGACGTCGAGCACACCTTCGTGCTCGGGGAGGACGAGTCGATGTTCGCCGCCCTCGGCGTCGAGCCGCGCGCGTGGGAGCCGGACGAGAACGCGACGGCGACGATCAACTACACCTCCGGCACGACCGCACGTCCCAAGGGCGTGCAGCTGACCCACCGCAACCTGTGGACCAACGCCGTGACCTTCGGGCTGCACGCCGGCGTCAGCGACCGCGACGTCTACCTGCACACGTTGCCGATGTTCCACGCCAACGGCTGGGGCATGCCGTTCGCGATGACCGGTCTCGGCGTGCCGCAGATCGTGCTGCGCAAGGTCGACGGCGCCGAGATCCTGCGCCGGGTCGAGCAGCACGGTGTCACCGTGATGTGCGCGGCACCGGCGGTCGCCGCCGCAGTCCTCGAGGCGGCCCAGTCGTGGCAGGGCGAGATCCCCGGACGCGACCGGGTGCGGATCATCATGGCCGGGGCCCCGCCGCCGACCCAGACCGTCGTGCGCGTCCAGGAGGAGCTCGGCTGGGAGTTCATGCAGATCTACGGCCTCACCGAGACCTCCCCGCTGCTCACCGTCAACCGCACCCGCGCCGAGTGGGACGACCTGACGCCCGAGGAGCGGGCGGCCAGGCTGGTGCGCGCCGGCGCGCCCGCCCTCGGCGTACGACTGCGCACGGACGAGCACGGCGAGGTGCTGGCGCGCTCCAACGTCATCCTCGACGGCTACTGGGAGCGTCCCGACGAGACGCAGAAGGCGCTCGTGGAGGGCTGGTTCCACACCGGTGACGGTGGCGTCATCGGCGACGACGGCTACCTGTCGATCAGCGACCGCAAGAAGGACGTGATCATCACCGGCGGTGAGAACGTCTCCTCGGTCGAGGTCGAGGACGTGCTCTTCTCGCACCCTGCCGTCTCCGAGGTCGCGGTCATCGGCGTGCCGAGCGAGAAGTGGGGCGAGACCATCAAGGCGCTCGTGGTGCTGGTCGACGGAGCGCGTGCCGACGAGGCCGAGCTGATCGCGTGGTGCAAGGACAAGGCGGCGGGCTACAAGGCGCCGACGTCGGTGGAGTTCCGCGACGACCTGGCCCGCACGGCGACCGGCAAGCTGCAGAAGTTCAAGCTGCGCCAGCCCTACTGGGAGGGCCAGGAGCGGCAGGTCAACTAACCTGCGCGCATGCCCTCGCTCGCGGACGTCGTCGACCTGCTCCACGGTTGGTACCCGCCGGCCACGGCCCACTCCTTCGACGCCGTGGGACTGGTGGCCGGGGACCCGTCGGCCGAGGTGGCGCGGGTGATGTTCGCCGTCGACCCGACCCTCGAGATCGCCCGTGAGGCCGTCGAGTGGGGCGCGGACCTGCTGGTGGTGCACCACCCGCTGTTCCTCACGCCGGTGAGCTCGGTGGCAGCGACCACGCCCAAGGGGCGCACCCTCCACACGCTGACCTCCGCCGGGTGCGGACTGCTGACCGCGCACACCAACGCGGACCAGGCCGAGTCGGGCGTCTCGGAGTCGCTGGCGCTGGCCCTGGGGCTGCGCGACCTCGCCCCGATCCAGCCGGCAGGGACGGAGACGACGACCGGGCAGGGCCGCATCGGGACCATCGAGCCCACGAGCCTGGACGAGTTCGCGGCACACGTGGCCGCGGTGCTGCCGGCCACCGCACACGGCGTACGGGTGGCCGGTGAGCGCGACCGACCCCTGCGCCGGGTGGCGGTGTGCGGCGGTGCCGGTGACTTCCTGCTCGACGACCTCGTCGGCAGCGACGTCGACGCCTTCGTCACCAGCGACCTGCGGCACCACCGGGCGGGGGAGTTCCTCGAGCACGGGGGACCTGCCCTGGTGGACGTGGCGCACTGGGCGGCGGAGTGGACCTGGCTCCCAGTGGTGGAGGCTCGGCTGCGCGCGGCCATGGGCGATAGGGTCGACACCCGGGTCAGCACGCAGTGCACCGACCCGTGGTCGTTTCGCTACTGAAGTCCCAGGAGAGCCGTTGAAGGCCGATCCCACCCACCAGCACGCACTGCTCGAGATCGTCGATCTCGACTCGCGCGCACACCAGCTGCGCCACCAGCGGGCCCACCTGCCCGAGCTGGCCGAGATCGCCGCCCTGGAGGCCGAGCGCACCGCGCTGACCGACCGGGTGCGTGACGCCCGCATCGTCGTGGACGACCTCACCGTGGAGCAGGCCAAGGCCGACCGCGAGGTCGAGTCGGTCAAGACCCGCCGCGAGCGCGACCGCACGCGGATGGACACCGGGCAGATCACCCAGCCCAAGGACCTTGAGCGGATGCAGCACGAGCTGGTCTCGCTGGAGCGGCGGATCACCACGCTGGAGGACGCCGAGCTCGAGGTCATGGAGGCGCTGGAGGAGGCCCAGCAGGTGATGACCGGCCTCGGCATCCGCGCCGAGGACATCGACGCGCGCCTGGCCGAGCTCGTCGGGCTCCGCGACGAGAAGCAGGCCGCCATCGACTCCTCGCTGGCCGAGGTCGCGGCTGCCCGCGCCCCTGCGGTCGAGGGGATGCCGGACGACCTGCTGGCGCTCTACGAGCGGCTGCGCGAGCAGAAGGGGGTCGGTGCGTCACTGCTGCGTGGGCGCCAGTGCGGCGGCTGCCACATGAGCATCGATGCGTCCGAGATCTCACGCATCCGGTCCGCCCCGGCCGACGAGGTCATCCGGTGCGAGGAGTGCCAGCGGATCCTGGTGCGCACCGACGAGTCGGGACTCTGAGAGCCGCACGGCCATGCGCCTCGACGCGGAGCTGATGGCCGCGCGCGGACGCATGTCGCTGCGCGCCCGGGTCGCGCGGCTGCGGGCCAAGGGCTGGGTCATCGGGCAGAGCGCGATCGCGGCCGGGTTCGCGTGGTGGCTGGCTGCGGACGTCCTCGGACACCAGCTGCCGTTCTTCGCGCCCATCGCGGCCGTGGTGTCGCTCGGGATGTCCTACGGCCAGCGCCAGCGGCGCGTGGCCGAGGTCACCGTCGGAGTCGCGCTGGGCGTCCTGCTCGGTGACGTGACCACCCACCTGATCGGATCGGGCGGGCTCCAGATCGCGCTGATCGTCGCGGCCGGCATGTCGATCGCGCTGCTCCTCGATGCCGGGCAGCTGCTGCTCATCCAGGCGGCCGTCCAGGGGATCGTGGTCGCAGCGCTCGCACCTGCTCCGGGGGAGGCGTTCCTGCGGTGGACCGACGCGCTGATCGGCGGCGCCGTCGCCCTCGTGGCTGCGACAGTGGTCCCGGGGGCTCCGCTGCGCAAGCCACGTGACCAGGCCGCCGTGGTTGTCCGCAAGGTCGCCGACCTGCTGCGCTGCTCCGCCGATCGGTTGGGCGACGGCGACGTCGAGCAGGCCCTTGCCGCGCTGCGCGACGCCCGGTCGACCGACATCCTGATCGCCGAGCTGAGGGCGGCATCGGAGGAGGGGTTGTCGGTGGTGAGCTCCTCGCCGTTCCGGCGACGACACGGCGAGCACCAGCGACAGCTCGCCGACCTCGTCGAGCCGCTCGACGTGGCCCTGCGCAACACCCGGGTCGTCGTGCGCCGGGTGGCGGTGGCCTGCTATCGCCGCGAGCCGGTGCCGGCGTCGTACGGCTCCCTGATGCGTGAGCTGGCCGAGCTGTCCGAGCGGGTCGCCGACGAGCTGGTCGCCGACCGGATGGCGACCGCGGTGATCGACGACCTGATAGCGCTGGGGCGGGCCACCGCGGCCGTCGAGCACAGCGTCGACCTCTCGGCCGAGGTGATCCTGGCCCAGGTGCGATCGATCATCGCCGACATGCTGGCACTGTGCGGGATGGACCCGCTCGAGGCGACCGACGTGATCCCGCTGCGCTGAACCTTCAGACCTCGCGCACCACGACGTCGAGCTGGGTGCCCTTCGGGGTCGGCACGCCGAGCTCCGTGGTCCAGCCGAGGCGGGTGAGGGTGTCGGCGAACGCCCTGGGCGTGCGCGGGTCGGCGCCGTCCTCGAGGAGCGCGCGGACGATCCGGCCCTTGGTGGCCTTGTTGAAGTGGCTCACGACCGTCCGCCGGCCGCCCGACTCGTGGAGGACGCGCACGGTCGCGACACGTCGGGCCACGTCGGGCGTCGGACGCCAGAAGGCGGCATACGTGCTCGAGCGCAGGTCGACGAGCAGGCCCTGCCGCATGGCGTCGGTGATCGCCTCGCCGAGGACCTCGCGCCAGGCGCCCGCCACCGACCCGACGCCGGGGAGCACGGCGTCCCCGGAGAGCCGGTAGGCGGGGATCCGGTCGCCCGGTCGGACCAGCCCGAGCAGGGAGCTGGTCACGGCGAGGCGCGCGGTGGCGCGCCGACGGGCGGCGGGGGAGAGGGTCGAGACGTCGAGCGCGTCATAGAGGACCCCGGTGTAGATCGCGTCCGCGCGAGCGGTCGGTGCGGTCTCGAGGCCCGCGTTGCGCAGGACGAGGTCGCGCTGGGCAGGACCGAGGCCGAGGACCGCGGCGGCCTTCTCGGGGTCGTCGCGACAGAGGTCGACGAGCGCCCGGAGCAACGTCGTACGCGTCGCCGTCAGGCCCGGCGAAGCGAGCGCGGCGAGATCGAGGGACTTGCCGCGTCGCGGAGCGGCCTTGCCCTCGCTGGGCGGCAGGAGGATGAGCACGCGCGCAAGCGTAGGCAGCGGCGGTGGCCGGCGGTGGCTAGGGTCGTGGCCATGCCCAGCAACCGTGTGGTGAAGGTCCGGACCAGTGGGGACAGCGTGTCCGCGCAGGAGCTGCGCGACGGCATCGCCGCGATCCAGCAGGAGCTCGAGGTCACACCGGACTTCCCGGAGTCCGTGGAGCAGGCGGCCGCCGACGCGGCTGCGCATCCGCGGCTCCCGCGGCTGGACCGCACGGACATCGCGTTCGTCACGATCGACCCCGAGTCGGCCAGCGACCTCGACCAGGCGATGCACATCGAGCGCGACGGCGACGGCTATCTCGTCCACTACGCGATCGCGGACGTGGCCGCCTTCGTGAGCGCCGGCGACGCCGTCGACGTCGAGGCCAACCGGCGCGGCGAGACGCTCTACGGCGCGGACTCCAAGATCCCGCTGCACCCCACGGTGCTCAGCGAGGGCGCGGCCTCCCTGCTCCCCGACGAGGTCCGCCCCGCGCTGCTGTGGACGATCAAGCTCGACGAGACCGGTGAGGGCACGGACGTGTTGGTCGAGCGGGCGCTCGTGAGGTCGCGCGCCAAGCTGTCCTACGAGGGTGTCCAGGCCGACCTCGATGCCGGCCGCGCCGGCGACCTCATCGGCCTGCTGAAGGACGTGGGCGAGCTGCGCCTGGCCCGTGAGGCAGCGCGCGGCGGCGTGTCGTTGCCGCTGCCCGAGCAGGAGCTCGTCGAGAGCGACGAGAACCACTGGGAGCTGGAGTTCCGCCGGCTGACCCCGGTGGAGAGCTGGAACGCCCAGATCTCGCTGCTGACCGGCATGGCGGCGGCCTCGCTGATGGTCTACGCCCGGGTCGGGATCCTCCGCACGCTGCCCCCGGCCGACCCCCGCGACGTGCAGCGGCTGCACCGTACGGCGCGCGCGCTGGGGATCGAGTGGCCGGCCGAGCAGCTCTATCCCGACTTCATCCGCACCCTCGACCCGTCGAAGCCCACCCACGCCGCGATGGTCGTGGCCTGCACCCGGGTGTTGCGCGGCGCCGGCTACGCCACGTTCGACGGTGAGCTCCCCGAGCAGGCCCAGCACTCCGCGCTGGCGTCGGAGTACGCCCACGTCACCGCGCCGCTGCGCCGTCTCGTCGACCGCTATGCCGGCGAGATCTGCGTGGCGCTGTGTGCCGGCACCGAGGTTCCTGACTGGGTCATCGCCGCGATGGCCGAGCTGCCCGACACCATGAGCTCCTCGAGCCGCCGCGCCCGTCAGTACGAGAACGCCGTCGTCGACCTCTGCGAGGCCGAGCTGCTCCAGGGCCGGGTGGGGGAACGCTTCCCCGCGGTGGTCGTGGAGGTCGACGACTTGGATCCGTTGAAGGGCGACGTCACCATCCAGGACCCGGCCATCGAGGCGACGGTCACCGGATCGGTCGACCTTCCTCTGGGCGAGGAGGTGTCGGTCGAGCTGGTGCAGGCCGACCCGGCTACGCGGAAGGTCGCCTTCCGGGTGGCGTGATCCGGCGTACGCGTCGGACCGCCGCCCATGCGCGTCGGACAGGACGAAGTCGAGCGCATGGGCGGCGGCAGGCGTGGCGTCTCCGTCCGGAGCCGGGTTTGTCCTGTCCGACACACAGGGGGGGCATCGAAGCCTGTGGACAACGCGAGCGGGTGGGGAGCCGGCTGAGGCAGGGTCAGCGCATGAAGGCGGCCGCGGCACTCGAACGACTCGGTGGAGTCGCGTCGGCGCAGGCCCTGCTGAGGCTCACCAACCGCCGCCAGGTCCGCCGGGCGCTCCGGCAGCGCAGCATCACCAAGGTGGCCCGTGGGAGGTACGCCCTGCCGACCGCTGAGACGGCCCACGCCGCGGCGGTGGCACTGTCCGGCGTGGTGTGCCTGCGCAGCGCCGCGGCGCACCACGGATGGGCGCTCAAGACCCAGCCGGAGCTGCCCGAGGTCGCCGTCAACCCGCGTCGCCACCTGCCCCCCGAGCGGCGGCTCGGGGTCCGGGTGGCCTGGATGAACGTGGCCGCCGACGATGTCGTGGCGGGTGTGACCACCCCGCTGAAGACGGTGCTCGACTGTGCCCGGCACCTGCCGTTCGACGAGGCCCTGGCGATCGCCGACTCAGCGCTGCGCTCGGGAAAGGTGACGCGGGCCGAGCTGGACGCGGCCCGGGTCCGGGGCGCCGGGGCTGCCGCCGTACGACGCGTCCTGACGCACGCCGACGGACGGGCCGCCAATCCCTTCGAGTCGGTGCTGCGTGCGCTCTGTATCGAGGAGGGGCTCGCCGTGGTCGCGCAGCGCGCCGTCGAGCTGCCGACGGGGACCGTGCACCCCGACCTCGTCTGCCTGCTCAGGCGGCTGGTGATCGAGGCCGACTCGTGGAGCTTCCACGCCACGCGGAAGGCACACCGACGCGACTGCGTCCGCTACAACCTGCTGACGCTCGACGGCTGGCGGGTGCTCCGGTTCACCTGGGAGCAGGTGATGCACGAGCAGACCTACGTTCGCTGGGTCCTGCGGCTTGCCGGCACCGACTGTGTCGGACAGGAGGAAGTCCCCGACGCTGCACGGCTCTCCGCGTGAGCGGCCCTCGGTGGGGTGGGTTTGTCCTGTTCGACGCACCCGGCGTGTCGGACAGGACAAAGTCGGAAGGCCGGAGGCCGACGGGTTGGGGGAGTGGGTCGGCCTGTAGGCCGGGTTCTGTCCTGCTTGCGCAGGGGCGACCATCCATCTGCGACGACCGTTGCCGGCCGCCTGGTGCGATCTACCCGGATGCTCGGGCGGGCCGCCCTCGAACGCATCCTGTCTGATCTTGCTCCGGGTGGGGTTTGCCTAGCTGCGCCAGTCGCCTGGCGCACTGGTGGTCTCTTGCACCACCGTTTCACCCTTACCGCCCGGCACGCCGGGTGGCGGTCTGTTCTCTGTGGCACTGTCCCGCGGGTTGCCCCGGATGGCTGTTGGCCATCACCCTGCCCTGTGGAGCCCGGACCTTCCTCGACCCGCCACCCGGAGCCGAAACCCCAGGTGGTGGACCGCGGCCGCCCGGCCGACCCACTCACCGGGGACCCTATCGCGCACCCGCCGGGGTCACGCGATCCGCGTGACGTCCACCCGCACGAACATCGACGAGGTGCCGGCGCCGGAGAAGATGCCGTGGAGGGGCCGTACGTCGAGGTAGTCGCGCCCGGTGGCGACCACCACCCACCGGTCTCCGGGCTCGAGGTCGTTGGTCGGGTCGAAGCCGTGCCAGCCGTCGTCCCACCACTCCACCCAGGCGTGCGACTCGCCCTGCACGGTCTCGCCGATCCGCGCGTCGGCCTGCGGGTGGAGGTAGCCCGAGACGTAGCGCGTCGGGATGCCGATCGTGCGCAGGCAGCCCAGGACCAGGTGGGCCATGTCCTGGCAGACACCGCCGCGCTGGGCCCATGCGTCCACGGCCGGGGTGGCGACGTCGGTGCTGCCGGGGCGGTAGTCCACCTCCGCGTGCACCAGCGCGCACACCTCCCGTGCCGCCTCGCCGGGGGAGCCGGCGGCGGCTGCGATGACGCGGGCGCGCGCGGCCAGGTCGTCCGGCGGTGCGACGAGCGGCGGCAGCGCGAGGTACTCGGTCCAGCGGTCGAAGACACCGGGCGAGGCGAGGTCGTCCCACCCGAGGGCAGGCAGCGTCGCGGGCGGCCGGTCGGTGTGCACGGTGGAGACGGCGGTCACCGTCATCGACTCGTGCGGGTCCAGCACCTCGAAGGACGTCACCTCGTTGCCGAAGTAGTCGCGGTAGTCGTAGGTCCACGGGGTGGGGGAGACACCGAGCCGGGTGTGCACCACGATCTGCCCCGGGCCGGTCTGGGGCGTCATCCGCGCCTGGTTGTACGACGCCAGCGCGAGGCCGTCGTACTCGAAGCCCGTCGTGTGGACGATCCGCAGCTCCATCAGATCCGCCCTCCCATCCAGTGCGTGCCTTCCGAGCCCGCGAAGTAGCGGTGCGTGATCGCCTCGGTGGCGCGGGAGCAGGTCAGCTGCAGCCGCTCCATCTCCGCCGGCAGGTCGACGATCACGTCGGCGAGCGGACGGTACTCGAGCTCGGCGCGGGTGCGGCCGATGAGCCGGTGCGCCTCGTTCTGGAAGCCGGCGCGCTGACCGGACTCGAGGTTGTCGAGGCACTGCTCGGCGCGGGACAGGGCGAACACCACCGAGCGCGGGAACAGCCGGTCGAGGAGCAGGAACTCGGCCGCGCCCCGCTCGGTCTCCAGGCCCTTGTAGGTCCGCAGGAAGGCCTCGTGGCCGCCACAGGCGCGCAGGGTGCTCGACCAGGCCGAGCCCACCCCGCCGGCGAGGGCGGCGGTGGCGACCAGGCGCGAGGTCATGTCGGCCCGCTCGATCGTCCGGCCGAGGATGAGGAACTGCCAGCCCTCGTCGCGGGTCATCGTGGCGTCGGCGGCTCCGTTGATCATCGCGGCGCGGTCGCGGACCCAGCGGAAGCTGGGCCCGTGTCCCATCCGGCTGAACTGGCCGGTCGCGACGTGGCGGTGGGTCGTGTTGAGGGCCTCCCACATGGTCACCGACAGGGTCTCGCGGGCCCGACGTGCGCTCTCGCGCGCCGCGGCCAGCGCGGCGGCGATCGACGCGGGAGCCGCGGGCTCGTAGGCGAGCAGCCAGAGCACCGAGGCGAGGTCGACCGGCTGGTCCTCGGCGAGCTCGACGCCCATCACGGAGAGGAGGTTGCGGCAGGTGGTCTCCTCGTCCCCGGTCGAGTCCTCGAGGAGCAGCTGGGTCTGCACGTCGAGGATGCGGGCGGTGTCCTCGGCGCGCTCGACGTAGCGCCCGATCCAGAACATCGACTCCGCGATGCGGCTCAGCATGCGGCACCGTCCTCGGCGGTGGGGCAGGGGTCGGCCGGGCCCTGCTGGTGCTGTTGCTGCTGTTGCTGCTGCTGGTCCTCGAGCTGGGTGCTGAGGTCGTCCATCGCCGGGCCGAGGCTGGGCGGTCGTCCGAGCGGGACGAGTGGGGGTGCCTCGTCGCGGGGCACCCGTTGCGTCGAGGAGCCGGCGAGCACCCACGTGTCCTTCGACCCGCCTCCGCGCGAGGAGTTCACGATCAGCTCGCCCTCCTCGAGCGCGACCCGGGTCAGCCCGCCGGGCAGCACCCAGACGCGCTGGCCGTCGTTGACGGCGAACGGGCGCAGGTCGACGTGGCGAGCCGCCATGGTGCCGTCGACGTACGTCGGGACGGTGGAGAGCTGGACGACGGGCTGGGCGATCCACGCCCGCGGGTCCAGCGCGACCCGGCGGCGCAGCTCGTCGAGCTCGGCGCGGTCGGCACGCGGCCCGATCACGATGCCCTTGCCGCCGGAGCCGTCGACCGGCTTGACGACCAGCTCGTCGAGCCGGTCCATGACCTCCTCGCGCGCGTCCGCGTCGCCGAGGCGCCAGGTGTCGACGTTCTTGAGGACCGGCTCCTCGGAGAGGTAGTAGCGGATCAGGTCGGGGACGTAGGTGTAGACCAGCTTGTCGTCGGCGACACCGTTGCCCACTGCGTTGGCGAGGGTGACCTGGCCGCTGCGCGCGGCGTCGATGAGGCCGGGGCAGCCGAGCAGGGAGTCGCCGCGGAAGTGGACCGGGTCGAGGAACTCGTCGTCGACGCGGCGGTAGATCACGTGCACCGGCTCCAGCCCGTGCGTGGTGCGCATCATCACGCGGCCGCGGCGGCACTGCAGGTCGCGGCCCTCCACCAGCTCGACGCCCATCGTGCGCGCCAGCAGGGCGTGCTCGAAGTAGGCGCCGTTGTAGACGCCCGGGGTGAGCACGACCACGGTCGGGTCGGTCACGCCGGCCGGTGCAGCGGCCCGCAGCGCGGCGAGCAGCCGCTGCGGGTAGCCCGCGACCGGCCGGATCCGGTGGTGCGCGAAGGCCTCGGGCAGCGCCGCAGCGATCGAGCGCCGGTTGGTCATGACGTAGGAGACCCCCGACGGCACCCGCACGTTGTCCTCGAGGACTCGGAAGTGGCCGTCGACGTCGCGGATCAGGTCGATGCCCGACACGTGCACGCGTACGCCGTTGGGCGGGCGCACCCCGCCCGCCTCGCGGTGGAAGTGCGAGGAGGTGGTGACCACGGAGCGCGGGATCACCCCGTCCTGGAACACCTGCCCGGCGTCGTAGACGTCGGCGAGGAAGGCCTCCAGCGCCCGCACGCGTTGCCGGACCCCGGCGTCGACCTCCTGCCAGGTCTCCATCTCGATGACCCGCGGCACGATGTCGAGCGGGAACGCCCGCTCCTCGCCGCCGATGTCGAAGGTGACGCCCTGGTCGAGGTAGGCCGTCTGCAGCGCCTCCACCCGCGCTCGTACGTCGTCGGGGTCGAGGTCGGCGAACGACCGGCTCAGCGTGAGGTAGGGCTCGCGGGCACTGTCCGCGTCGTACATCTCGTCATAGGCCTGGCCGGTGGTGTAGTCGTCGAACAGGCGGGGCATGGTCGGACTCTAGGCGCAATGCGTGTCGGCCGTGTTGCGTCGGCGCGCCCGGTGTTTCGTCCGTGTGTCAGGGATGGGTGAGGACCTCGGCCCCGGTCTCGGTGACCAGGAGGGTGTGCTCGAACTGCGCGGACCGGCGTCCGTCCCTGGTCACGACCGTCCAGCCGTCGTCCCACATCTCGTAGTCCGGCGTGCCGAGGTTGAGCATCGGCTCGATCGTGAAGGTCATCCCGACCCGGATCTCGTCGTCGAACCGGGCGTCGTCGTAGTGGGGGATGATCAGCCCGGAGTGGAACGCCGTGCCGATGCCGTGGCCGGTGAAGTCGCGCACGACCCCGTAGCCGAAGCGGCGGGCATAGGCCTCGATCACCCGGCCGATGATGTTGACCCGTCGTCCCGGCTGCACCGCCTTGATGGCGCGATCGAGGGCCTCCTTCGTCCGCTCCACCAGCAGGCGCGACTCCTCGTCGACGTCACCGGCCAGGAAGGTGGCATTGGTGTCGCCGTGGACGCCGTCGATGAAGGCGGTGATGTCGATGTTGACGATGTCGCCGTCCTCGACGACCCGGGTGTCGGGGATGCCGTGGCAGATGACCTCGTTGACGCTCGAGCACAGCGACTTGGGGAAGCCCCGGTAGCCGAGCGTCGAGGGGTAGGCGCCGTGGTCGCAGAGGAACTCGTGGCCGATCCGGTCGAGCTCGTCGGTCGTCACGCCCGGCGCCACGTGCGAGCCGACGAGCTCGCGCGCCTGGGCGGCCAGCCGGCCGGCGACGCGCATCTTCTCGATCGTCTCGCTGTCCTTGACCTCCTCACCGGTGAAGCGCTCCGGTGCGGGCTCGTCGACGTACTCGGGGCGCACGACGTGCGCGGGCACGACGCGGCGAGGTGAGATGAGGGCAGGGGCTACGGCAGACACGTGGGCGAGTGTAGTTTCGGGCCATGAGCGAGAACGAATACTGGTTCTGCCTGACGCACCACACGGTCGAGGGCACCGAAGGCTGCAAGAACGCCGACCGGCTCGGCCCCTACGCCACGGCCGAGGAGGCCTCCCGCGCACTGGAGAAGGTGCAGGAGCGCAACGAGGCATGGGACAACGACCCCGACTGGAACGACGACGCACCCGGCTCGGGCGACGGCCTCACCGACGGCACGCCCGACAGCTGATCACTTCTTCTTCCGGCCCTTGACCGGGGAGGCCGACTGGGCCATCTCGGCGGCGGCACGGACGCTCTTGAGCGCCCGCTTGGTGTTCTTGTCGATCGTCCTGGTGAGCTCGGTGATCGCCGCCTCGTACTGCTGGCTCACCCGGGCTGCGGTCTCCGCGGCCACCCGCTCGGCCGTCTCCTGGGTGACCCTCTGGATCAGTGCGGCGGTGCTGACGGCCTGGGCACCGACGTCGACGACCCGCTCGGCGGGCGACTTCCGCGCGGAGGAGGCCACCGGCTTGGGCGGGGTGGACGGTGCCGGAGGAGCCGTCCGGGTGGGAGTCGTCCGCTTGGCGGCGGTCTTCTTCGCAGGTGCCGTCTTCTTGGCGGCGGTCTTCTTCGCAGGTGCCGTCTTCTTGGCGGCGGGAGCCTTCTTCGCCGCCGTCTTCTTGGCGGGAGACTTTCGGGCAGGGGCCTTCTTCGCCGCCGTCGTCTTCGCTGTCGTCTTCTTGGCCGGGGTCTCGCTCACAGCCCACTCCTCGCGTCGTTGGTGGCCTGATCCTGCCCCGCGCCGCGCTCGTTGTCACCGGCTAGCGTGTCGGCGTGCGTCAGCCCCCGGTCCGAGAACCCCTGTCACCGTGGCCGTTCGCCGGGATGGTGGGCCTGGCCTGCGTCGCGTTCCTGATCGGCGCCACCCCTGTCGCCGTGGCCGCGCCCTGGTGGGCCATCACGCTGCTGGTGCTGCTGTGGCTCGGCGCCCTGCTCCTCGCGATCGGCTGGTTCAGCACCAGGCCCAAGGCGGTCGCACTGATCCCCGGGGTGCTGGGCCTCGTCTGGCTGGCGACGGTGCTGGGCGGCGCGAGGTTCCTCGGCTGGAGCTGAGCCGCCGACCTCAGACCACGCTGTCAGCCTGCGATGTCAGCGCCGCCTCAGAACGTGTGGTCCGGACCCGGGAAGGTGCCGCCGCGGACGTCGTCGGCGTACGCCCTGGCGGCCTGCAGCAGCACGCCGTGCACGTCGGCGTACTGCTTGACGAAGCGCGCCATCCGGCCGGTGCGGAGGCCGAACGCGTCCTGCCACACCAGCACCTGGCCGTCGCACCCGACGCCGGCGCCGATGCCGATGGTCGGGATGGCCAGCTCCTTGCTGACCTGCTCGGCGACGTCGCCGGGCACCATCTCCATGACGACCGCGAACGCGCCCGCCGCCTGGACCGCCCGTGCATCGGCGATGACCCGGTCGGCGGCGTCGCCGCGCCCCTGGACCCGGTAGCCACCGAGGGTGTGCTCGGACTGGGGGGTGAAGCCGATGTGCGCCATCACCGGGATGCCGCCCTGCGTGCACTTCTCGATGACGGGTGCCATCTCGGCGCCGCCCTCGAGCTTGACCGCGTGCGCGCCGGCCTCCTTCATGAAGCGGACGGCGGTGAGGTAGCCCTGCTCGGGTGAGGCCTGGTAGCTGCCGAACGGGAGGTCGCCGACGACCATCGACCGCGTGACCGATCGTGCGACCGCGCGGGTGAGGGGAAGGAGCTCGTCCACCGTCACGGGGAGCGAGGTCTCGTTGCCGAGGACGTTGTTCGACGCCGAGTCACCGACGAGGAGGATGTCGATGCCGGCCTCGTCGAAGGTCGCGGCGGTGAACATGTCGTACGCCGTCAGCATCGTGATCTTCTCGCCGCGCTCCTTCATCTCCCGCAGGTGATGGGTGCGGATGCGTCTGGCCGGGGCGGCCGAGGGGGCAGGGCCGGAGCCGTAGGGGGCGGTCTCCTCGGACGGTGCAGGCTGTGCGGACATGCGTTGCTCCTCGTCATCTCGCGGCTCCCCGGTGGAGTCCACGGACCACGTCTCAGGCTAGTGCCGACCGAGGGGCAGGAGTCCTGTGGCGAGGGTCACATCACCTCGGCGAGACCCGCAGCACCCGGTCGCTGGCCCCGTTGTCCGTCGTGATCAGCAGAGCGCCGTTGCGTGCCGAGGTGATCGAGCGCAGGCGACCGAAGCGCTGCAAGGACCGCGGGCGCGTCACGGAGACCAGGCCGCCCCGGGTGTCGAACCGCAGGAACAGCACCTCGGACTCCTTGAGGGCGGCGACCGCGAGCGTGCCCTCGAGCCGGCCCCACCGCGAGCCACGCACCCAGGCGGCGCCGGAGGTCGCGACGGTCGGGTCGCCGGACGACCAGGCCGCCTCCTGCTGCACGCCGGGCAGTGACTGGTCGGTCATCGGCACCGACTCGTCGTATCCGGGGACCGGGTTCCATCCGTAGTCACCCCCGGGCACGAGGAGGTTGACCTCGTCGTCGCGATAGCTGCCGTGCTCGACCGACCAGAGGGTCCCGTCGGCGCGCTGGGCGAGTCCCTGCACGTTGCGGTGACCGTAGGTCCACACGAGCCTCCGCGCCGTGCCCGCATCGGCGAACGGGTTGTCGGGCATCGGGGCGCCCGTGCGCCGGTGGACGCGGAGCACCTTGCCGCCGAGGGAGTCGAGGTCGCGGGGGTGGGTGCCGACCGCGGCGTCGCCGGTCCCGACGACGAGGCCGGCCCCGTCGCGCTCGAGCAGCAGCCGGCAACCGCCGTGCCGACCGGACGTGGACGGCAGCCCCCGCAGCACGGTGCGCCGACCCGACAGGCGTCTCCACGTGCGGTCCACCCGCCAGCGGGTCACCCGCACCTCGTGGCCGTTGCCGGTGGTGGCGCCGTGGCAGGCCCACAGGGTGCGCGAGCCCGGGTCGACGGCGAGGGAGAGCAGCCCCGTCTCGCCCGAGACCCACACCAGCTTGCGCAGGCGGGCCAGCGTGCGCCGCTTGCCGTTGCGTACGACGCTGATCCTGGCGCGGTCGCGCTCCGAGACGACCAGTCGGCCGCCGGGGCCCTGCTGGACGTCCCACGGGTGATCGAGACCGCGGGCGACGGTGCGGACCTTCAGGGCCGGGGCGGCCGCGGATCGCTCGACGCCGGACGGTGCGGCGGCCGGGGCCGCCGGGGTGACCGGGGCGCCGAGGGGAGCCAGCGCGGCGGCGGTGGCGAGGACGAGGGTCGTGCGCAGGAGGCGGGCCACGCGACGACGCTAGCCGCCGGCGGAGCCGCTGGGAACGCCCTCAGCCCAGCGGCAGCGCAGACCTCCTCGATCCCGTGGTCCGCCGCCCACCAGTGATCCTGTGACGCCCCGCAGGTCTCGTGACAGGACTTCGTCCTTCCACGACCAACAGCGGACCCGCGAGTCCCTAGAGTGAGCGCGTGGACTTCTACTCGGCCTACGCCCAGGGCTTCGCCCGCATCGCCGCCTGCACGGTGCCGGTGCACCTGGCCGACCCGGCCGCCAACGCCGCCGAGGTGTTCGAGCAGGCGCAGGCCTGCCACGACGACGGGGTGGCCGTCGCGGTCTTCCCCGAGCTGTGCCTGACCGGCTACTCGGCCGACGACCTCTTCCTCCAGGACACGCTGCTCGTCGCGGCGGAGGAGGCGGTCGCCGAGCTCGTCGCCGCGAGCACGCACCTGATGACGGTGCTCGTCGTGGGAGCCCCCCTCGTGCAGGGCAACCGCGTCTACAACTGCGCCGTCGTGATCCACCGTGGCTCGGTGCTGGGGGTCTCGCCCAAGTCCTACCTGCCCAACTACCGCGAGTTCTACGAGCGCCGCTGGTTCGCACCCGGCGACGACCGGGAGCTCGAGTGGATCTCCGTCGCCGGCCAGGACGTGCGCTTCGGCCCCGACCTGGTCTTCCGCTGCCTCGACGTCCCCGGCCTCGACCTGCACGTCGAGGTCTGCGAGGACATGTGGGTGCCGGTGCCGCCGAGCGCGGAGGCCGCGCTGGCCGGGGCGACCGTGCTGGCCAACCTCAGCGGCTCGCCGATCACCGTGGCGCGCGCCGAGGACCGCCGGCTGCTGGCCCGCAGCGCGAGCGCGCGCTGCGCGGCGGCGTACGTCTATGCCGCGGCGGGCCAGGGCGAGTCGACCACGGACCTGAGCTGGGACGGCCAGACGATGGTCTACGAGTGCGGTGACCTGCTCGGCGAGGGCGAGCGCTTCCCCGACGGACCGCGCCGCACGGTCGTCGACGTCGACCTCGACCGGTTGCGCCAGGAGCGCATCCGGCAGGGGTCCTTCGACGACAACCGGCGCACCCACCACGAGCGGGTCCACCGCTTCCGCACCGTGGACTGGGAGCTCGAGCCGCCGACCGGTGACATCGGCCTGCGCCGCAAGGTGGACCGCTTCCCGTTCGTCCCCGACGACCCGGCGCGCCTCGAGCTCGACTGCTATGAGGCCTACAACATCCAGGTCTCCGGGCTCGAGCAGCGCCTGGCTGCGATCGGGACCCCCAAGGCGGTGATCGGCGTCAGCGGCGGACTCGACTCGACGCAGGCCCTGATCGTCGCGTGCAAGGCGATGGACCGGCTCGGGCGTCCGCGCAGCGACGTGCTCGCCTTCACGATGCCCGGCTTCGCGACCGGCGCGACCACCAAGGCGTACGCCACCCGGCTCGCCGAGGCGCTCGGCGTCACCTTCGAGGAGCTCGACATCCGCCCGGCTGCCGAGCAGATGCTCGCGGACCTGGGCCACCCGTACGCGGATGGGGAGAAGGTCTACGACGTCACCTTCGAGAACGTCCAGGCCGGCCTGCGCTACGACTACCTCTTCCGCCTGGCCAACCAGCGCGGCGGCATCGTCGTCGGCACCGGCGACCTGTCCGAGCTCGCGCTCGGCTGGTGCACCTATGGCGTCGGCGACCAGATGTCGCACTACACCGTCAATGCCGGCGTCCCGAAGACGCTCGTGCAGCACCTGATCCGCTGGGTGATCAGCCACGGCGAGTTCGAGGAGGCAGTGGGCGGGGTGCTCGCGGAGATCCTCCAGCAGGAGATCACCCCCGAGCTGATCCCGACCGAGGACGGCAAGAAGCCACAGGCCACCGAGGACACGGTCGGCCCCTACAACCTCCAGGACTTCACCCTCGCCCACGTCGTGCGCCACGGCTACCGTCCCCGCAAGATCGCCTTCCTCGCGCTCCACGCCTGGCAGGACGCCGACGCAGGGGAGTGGCCTCCCGGCTTCCCCGACGACGCCCGGGTGGCCTACGACCTGCCGACCGTACGACGCTGGCTCGAGGTCTTCGTGAGGCGCTTCTTCGCCAACCAGTTCAAGCGCTCCGCGCTGCCCAACGGTCCCAAGGTCAGTGCCATCGGCACGATGAGCCCGCGCGGCGACTGGCGGATGCCGAGCGACGCGAAGGGCACGGCCTGGCTGGCCGAGATCGAGCGGGACGTCCCGCAGGTCTGAGGCGGGATGCAACCAACCGGTCGCGAGATGCGTCCAGCAAGGGTCCGACTTCTTCACGGGGAGATGACCATGACCATCCGCACCACCTTCCTGGGCGCGACCCTCGCGTCCGCCGCCCTCGTCGCCGGCGCGCTCGTGCCGTCCGGCGCGGCCGCCGGCGCCGAGGCACACCGTGCCGCCGACCCGCGCACCCGCCTGACCTTCACCGTCGCGGACTGCGAGGGCTGCGAGATCCAGCTCGTCAACGCGCGCCGGACCGGCGACTCCGTGCGTGTGTGGGAGTCGCGCACCCGGACCGTCGAGGACGGCACCGTCACCTTCCGGGTCGCGACCTTGCGCACCTGGGGCATGTCCGCCACCGTCGTCGCGCCCTGGGAGGGCCACACCGGCTACGTCACCACCGTCGCGTGGCGCTACAACGGCAAGCGGGTCGGCGACCCGGTCACCCTCGCGGAGGCCGTGACCCGCAAGAGGGCCTCCGCCTGCTGGGAGGGCGTACGTCGTCGCGCGGTCACGGTCCCCCTCGTCGTCGAGGAGGTCGAGGTGGGCGGCGTGCACGGGCGCGTGCCGGGGAGCATCGCCTTCGTGCCGACCACGCAGAGCTGGCTGGGGCACATGCGCGAGGTGTGGGACGGGGTGCTCGGCTCGCAGGACGTGAACGTCTGCCGCTGACGGACGGACACCGGCGACCGGGCGGGGGAGCGTCCCCCTAGGCTGGGGCCATGGGCAAGCAAGAGGACTTCGTACTCCGCGCGCTCGAGGAGCGCGACGTCCGGTTCGTGCGGCTGTGGTTCACCGACGTGCTCGGCTTCCTCAAGAGCGTGAGCGTGGCCCCGGCCGAGCTCGAGAACGCCTTCGACGAGGGCATCGGCTTCGACGGATCGGCCATCGAGGGCTTCGCCCGCGTCTACGAGTCCGACATGCTGGCGCACCCGGACGCCTCGACGTTCCAGATCCTGCCCTGGCGCGGCGGCGACGACGGCCCGGCGACGGCGCGGATGTTCTGCGACATCGTGATGCCCGACGGCAGCCCGTCCTACGCCGATCCGCGCCACGTGCTCAAGCGGACGCTGAGCCGGGCGGCCGACCAGGGCTTCACCTTCTACACCCACCCCGAGATCGAGTTCTACCTCTTCAAGAACGTGCCGGGCAAGGGCGCCGAGCCCGAGCCGGTGGACCGCAGCGGGTTCTTCGACCACACCGCCCAGTCGCGCGGGTCCGACTTCCGCCGCGAGGCGATCACGATGCTCGAGGCGATGGGCATCTCGGTCGAGTTCAGCCACCACGAGGGCGGCCCCGGCCAGCAGGAGATCGACCTGCGCTACGCCGACGCGCTCACCACGGCCGACAACATCATGACCTTCCGCACCGTGGTCCGCGAGGTTGCCCTCGGCCAGGACATCTGGGCCTCGTTCATGCCCAAGCCCTTCACCACGCACCCCGGCTCCGGCATGCACACGCACGTCTCCTTGTTCGAGGGCGACCGCAACGCGTTCTTCGAGGCCGGCGCGCAGTACCAGCTGTCGAGGACGGGACGGCAGTTCATCGCCGGGATCCTGCGCCACGCCAGCGAGATCAGCGTGGTCACCAACCAGTGGGTCAACTCCTACAAGCGCCTGCTCGGCGGCGGCGAGGCCCCCTCGTCGATCTGCTGGGGGCACAACAACCGCTCGGCGATGATCCGGGTGCCGATGTACAAGCCCAACAAGGGCCAGTCGACGCGCATCGAGCTGCGGACCGTCGACCCGGCCTGCAACCCCTACCTCGCGTTCGCGGTCGTGCTGGCTGCCGGCATGAAGGGCATCGAGGAGGGCTACGAGCTGCCCCGCGAGGCCGAGGACGACGTGTGGAGCCTGACCGAGCGCGAGCGCAAGGCGCTCGGGATCGCGCCGCTGCCCAAGAGCCTGTGGGACGCGATCGGGATCGCGGAGGACTCCGAGCTGCTCGCCGAGACCCTCGGCGAGCACGTCTTCGACTTCTTCCTGCGCAACAAGCGCGCGGAGTGGGAGGAGTACCGCACGCAGGTCTCCGCCTACGAGCGCGACCGGATGCTGCCGGTCCTCTGAGATGGCGGGGCCGCGCATCCTCGTCGTCGAGCACGAGGAGTCGTGCCCGGCGCACCTCGTCGGCCGGTGGCTGGTGGAGGCCGGGTGCACCCTCGAGGTGTGCCGGCCCCACGCCGGCGACGCGCTGCCCGACCTGCCGTCGTACGACGGGGTGCTGGTGCTCGGCGGTGAGATGAGTGCCAACGACGACACCGTGGCCTGGCTGGCTCCGCTGCAGGCCGGCATCCGCGACGCGGTCCGGGCCGAGACCCCGGTGCTCGGGATCTGCCTGGGGCACCAGCTGATCGCGGTCGCTCTCGGCGGTGCGGTCGAATCCCACCCACGGGGACAGACCGTCGGGTTGCGGCCGGTCGGCTGGAGCGAGGCGGCCGTGGACGACGCGTGGGTCGGCGCCCACACCGGCGACGAGGTGGCGATCCACTGGAACAACGACGTGGTCGCGCGTCTCCCCGAGGGCGCGGTCGTGCTCGCGCGGACCCCGGACGGTGAGGTCCAGGTGGTCCGTTTCGCCCCTCACGCCTGGGGCATCCAGGCGCATCCCGAGGTCGACGCCGACGTCGTACGCCTCTGGGCGGAGACCGAGCGGGACCAGCACGTCTCGCTCGGTCTCGACCCGGATGCCGTGCTGCGTGAGATCGAGGACGCGGGCGCCGCGCTCGTCGCCCACTGGCAGCCGCTGGCCGCGCGTTTCGCCGCGCTCGCGAGGCAGGTCCGCGGATGACCTCGTCCGGGAGCTTCGTCCGCCTCGGCTTCGTCGACGGCGCGGCTGCCGCGCGCGGCATCGGGCGCCTCGGCGCCGCGGGCGCCCCGCTCACCGCGAAGCTCGCCGCGACCGCGGACCCCGACGCGGCACTCGAGGGGCTCCTCCGGGTCGCCGACGCGCTCGACGAGGCCCGCCCCGGCGCCGGTCCGGCCATGCTGCTCGAGGTCGCCGACGACGAGGGCACCGCGATGCGCCTGTGCAGCGTGCTGGGTGCCAGCGTCGCGCTGACCCACCACCTGGTCCGCCACCCGGAGCACTGGCGCGAGCTCACCGACCCGACGCTCGGCAGCACCCGCACAGCGGCCTACGCCGTCCGCGAGTCGGTGCTCACCGCGGTCGGCGCCGACCCCCGCGCCGACGTCCCTGTCGCCGGGCTCCCCGACGCGGAGGCCGTCGACGCCCTGCGCGTGGAGTACCGCCGGGTCCTGCTGCGCCTGGCCGCGCGCGACCTGGCCCACCACGTCGGCGTCGACGACGCCGCGGCGGAGATCTCCGACCTCGCGGCCGCGACCCTCGAGGCGGCCCTGGCCGTGGCGCGGGCTCGGGTCGGTGAGACGGCGAGCGCGGCCCGGCTGTCGGTGATCGCGATGGGCAAGTGCGGCGGCCACGAGCTCAACTACATCTCCGACGTCGACGTGGTCTTCGTGTTCGAGCCCGCCCTGCTGGGGTCGGGGGAGTCCGCCGACGAGGCGGTGGCGCTGCGGGCCGCGACCCAGCTGGCCTCGCACGTGATGCGGATCTGCTCCGACCACACCCGCGAGGGCTCGATCTGGCCGGTCGATGCCAACCTGCGTCCCGAGGGCAGCCAGGGACCGCTGGTCCGCACCCTCGCCAGCCACCGGGGCTACTACGAGAAGTGGGCCAAGACGTGGGAGTTCCAGGCCCTGCTCAAGGCACGTCCCGTCGCCGGCGACCCGGATCTCGGTCGGGCCTACCTCGAGATGATCGAGCCGATGGTGTGGAGCGTGGCCGAGCGCGCCGGCTTCGTCGCCGACGTCCAGGCGATGCGCCGCCGCGTCATCGAGCACATCCCCGCCCACGAGGCCGAGCGGCAGCTCAAGCTCGGCTCGGGCGGGCTGCGCGACGTCGAGTTCGCGGTGCAGCTTCTCCAGCTCGTCCACGGGCGGGCGGACCCGTCCCTGCGCGACGGCGCGACGCTGAGCGCCCTGACCCGCCTGACCGAGGGCGGCTACGTCGGTCGCGAGGACGGCGAGAGGCTCCACGAGGCCTATGCGTTCCTGCGCACCCTCGAGCACCGGATCCAGCTCCACCAGCTGCGCCGCACCCACGTGCTGCCCGACGACGAGGCTTCGCTGCGCCGGCTGGGCCGCTCGCTCGGTCTCTTCTCCGAGCCGGCGGTGCAGCTCGACAAGCAGTGGCGCTACCACCGCCGCGAGGTGCGCCGGCTGCACGAGAAGCTCTTCTACCGTCCGCTGCTCGGTGCCGTCGCCAAGCTGCCGGGCACCGGGGCGCGGCTGTCGCTGGAGGCTGCCGAGGCGCGCCTGTCCGCCCTCGGCTATGCCGACCCCAAGGCGGCGCTGCGCCACCTCGAGGCGCTGACCAGCGGGGTCTCGCGCACCTCCGACATCCAGCGGACGCTGCTGCCGGTGCTGATGGAGTGGTTCGCCGACTCCCCGGACCCCGACGCCGGGTTGTTCGGCTTCCGGCGGATCAGCGAGAGCCTGGGACGTACGCCGTGGTACCTCACCATGCTGCGCGACGAGGGTGAGGTCGCCCAGCGCCTCGCACACGTGCTCGGCACCTCGCGCTACGCCACCGACCTGCTCGAGCGTGAGCCGCAGGGCGTGAAGATGCTGGGGGAGTCGCTCGTCCCGCTGAGCGCCGAGGCGGCCCTGGTCGAGATGCAGGCGCTGGTCGAGCGGGCCGAGAGCCCGGAGGCCGCGGCCGTGGCGGTGCGGGCCGTACGCCGTCGTGAGCTGCTGCGGATCGCGTGTGGCGAGCTGGTGGCGGGCACCGACGTGGCGCTGGTCGGACAGGGCCTCAGCCGGCTCACCGATGCGACCCTGCAGGCGACGCTGGACATCGCCACGGTGTCGGTCGCGCGTCAACGCTCGCTCGAGGCCGCCCCCAGCCGGATCGCGGTGGTCGCGATGGGCCGCTACGGCGGCTTCGAGCTGTCGTACGGCAGTGACGCGGACGTGATGTTCGTGCAGGAGCCGGTCGACGACGTCGACCCCCAGGTGGCCGCCTCCTTCGCCCAGGCGGTGGTCTCGGAGGTCCGACGGCTGCTCTCCCTGCCGGCCAGCGACCCCCCGCTGGAGGTGGACCCGGACCTGCGCCCCGAGGGCAAGAACGGCCCGATGGTGCGCACGGTCGAGTCCTACGCCGCCTACTACGCCAAGTGGTCGCACGTGTGGGAGTTCCAGGCCCTGCTGCGGGCCGACCCGGTGGTGGGCGACGAAGGCCTGCGCCGGCGCTTCACCGAGCTCATCGACCCGTTGCGCTTCCCCGTCGACGGGATCTCGGAGAGCGACGTGATGGAGGTGCGCCGGATCAAGGCCCGCGTCGACGACGAGCGCCTGCCGCGCGGTGCCGACCGCCAGACCCACCTCAAGCTCGGTCGCGGGGGACTGGCCGACGTCGAGTGGACCGTCCAGCTCCTGCAGATGCGCAGCGCCGGCACTCATCCCGGGCTGAGGACGCCGCAGACCCTGCCCGCTCTCGAGGCGGCCGTCGAGGCGGACCTCATCGCCGAGTCCGACGCGGAGATGCTCGCGGAGGCGTGGCGGCTGGTGAGCCGGGTGCGCAACGCGGTCACGCTCGTGCGCGGCAGGCCCGCCGACCAGCTCCCCCGGGATGCCCGCGAGCGCGCGGCGGTGGCCCGGGTGCTCGGTTATCCTCAGGGCAGCTCGGACCAGATGCTCAACGACTACCTCCGCACCACGCGCCGGGCGCACGCCGTGGTCGAGCGTGTCTTCTGGGAATGAAGCCCAGAGGTTCATTTTGGTCAAAAGAAGGTATGATCTTCAGGTGAACGATATGAAGAACTGGCCTTCAGTAACGGTCATCGGTGACCTGGTGGGCTCGCGCCGCAGCGCTGATCGCTCAGCCGTGCACGCTCGGTTCGAGCAAGCGGTCGACGCCATCAACGCGGAGTTCGCGCCCCCTGTGCCGCTGCGCATCGGCCTCGGTGACGAGTTCCAGGGCATCTTCGCCAGCCTCGGTGCGGCCATCGCGGCGACCCTCCGGCTCCGGATGACGCTTCTGCCTGACGTCGACGTACGCCAGGGAATCGGCTGGGGACGCGTGCTCGTGCTGGCTGAGGAACCACGGGTCGAGGACGGTCCCGGCTGGTGGGCCGCTCGGGCAGCGATCGAGACGGTCGAGGCGTATGAGCGCAAGGCGCCGTTGCGCGGGGTGCGCACGGCGTACGTCCCTGCCGACGATGAGGCGGGCCCCGCCCCGGCACTCGTCAACGCCACGCTGATGGCACGTGATCAGATCGTCACCGGCCTGTCGGAACGTTCGATGTCGGTGCTGGATGGTCTGCTGAGAGGCAGGCAGCAGCAGGAGATCGCCGACGATCTGGGCATCAGTCCGTCAGCGGTCTCGCAGAGGATCCGCGCGGACGGGATCGGAGTGCTGCTGGCAGCGGATGAATTGGTGCGAGGACTGTGACGGGAGGGCAACGATGAGCTGGCTCGGGATCCTGCTGATCGGGCTCGCCGTCACCGACCTGACCCACGCGGTGCGCCGCACGCTCTTCCTGCCCGAGTGCGTGGGGGCGTTGGTGGCACTGAGCATCGGGCTGTCGGCGGGGCTCACATCCGGCCGCGACGTGGCAGCGCTGCTGGTGATCGCTGCTGTCGTGCTGCTGTGGGGCCTGACCGTCACGTGGGGCTTCAGGCACCCGGGGCCGGCGTGGCTGCCGCTGGGGGTCTTCGTGCTGGCGCTGTCAGCCGCGGTGGTGTTCTCGGGGCTGGCGCCCGAGGCCTCCGGTCCGCTCGCGCGGTGGCTGGACTCGGTGACCCTGCCGGTCCTGCGCGACATCAGCGCAGACCGGTTCCTGCTGGTGGCCGGCGCCTTCGGCATCCAGCTCTCCACGGGCAACGTGCTCGTGCGGCTGGTCCTCAAGTCGACCGGGACCATCCATCCGCTCGCCGACGGCGCGATGCCGCCGACCCGGCTCAAGGGCGGTCGGTTGCTCGGCCCACTGGAGCGGGTGTTCATCCTGGCGCTCGCCCTCGGGGGCCAGGTGACCGCGGCCAGCGTGGTGGTGGCGGCCAAGGGGCTGCTGCGCTTCCCCGAGCTGTCGTCGCGCCGCGACCAGGAGCGCATCCACCAGATGACCGAATACTTCCTGCTGGGCTCGTTCATGTCATGGCTCGTAGCGCTCGGGTCCTACGTCCTGCTGTCGTGAGGCGGGGTGTCGCCGTGACCGGGACGAGGTCGGCCGTGTGCCCGAGCTCGCTGACCATGGGTCCGCAGGCGATGGAGGGTGACGTGAAGCTCAGGCCACGTTGTCGGTCACCGTGGGCACCCCCGGGCGTGGACTTCATCGTGCGCTGCGTCTCCGACGCCACGCCGTCCCAGGCCACATCGACGGTGACCATGCCGACGGCCACCTCGACGGTCACTGATTCGCAGTGGTACCCCAGCGGCGACCAGAAGAGCGGCCTTCGACCGGGTCCGCGACCTCGTCGCCGCCACCACCCCGCACGTGGTGGTGTGCCAACTCCGTGGTCGAGCGTCGCGGAGTGGCCGACGCCCTCCCGGCTGAGCCGGACGCTGGTGGGCGGACTGATGACCCGCTCCACACCCACGCGACTCGCTGAGCCCACGACGGCACGGCGTGGTCGGAGCAGCGCTGACTCAGAGCCGCAGCACGCGACCGGCCACCACCAGGTGGACCTCGTGGCAGGCGGCCGCGACCCGTTGATTGACCGTGCCGAGGAGATCGCGGAAGAGGCGACCGGATCGGTGCTCGGGGACGACGCCGAGGCCGACCTCGTTGGTCACCAGTACGACATCGTGCTCGCACCCGCGCAGTTGCGTGACGAGCTCGTCGGTGCGGGCGACGACCAGGCCGTGGACCACGTCGGCTTCCTGATCCCACGCGTCCTCCGTGTCGACGACCGCGGTGAGCCAGGTGCCGAGGCAGTCGACGAGCACCGGCTGCCCGGCCTGCCGGATCGCCTCCGGGAGGTCGTGGGTCTCGACGGTCGTCCACGAGGCGGGTCGCCGCGTCTGATGGACCGCGAGGCGGGCCGTCCAGTCGGGGTCGGCCTCCGCGCCGAGGGCCGGGCCTGCGGCGACATACGTGGCAGGTTCGTCGCCGATCAGGAACTCGGCGTGCGTCGACTTGCCGGACCGTACGCCGCCGGTGACCAGGATCCGCATGTCAGGCATCCTCTCAGAGGCGCGTGCGGCACCTCGGCGCCGCGGTGGTGCTTCCCCAGCACTGGCCGGCACCTGCTCCGACCAGTGCCTTCATCACGAAGGAGCCGAGCCAACAGCGGACGACGGAGTTGTCCGACCCGGGGCACCGGCACATCAGCGCGATCCTCTTGATCCTTGAGCACAAAGTGGTGCATTCTTGATCGAACATGTGTTTGTTAAGTGCCTGCGACCGGGTAAGGTGGGTTCCACGTTTCAATGATCGTCGGGCCACCAGGACAAGTCACCAGTGCGCTATCCCGAGATCGGCGGATCGAGTTGCGAGGGTGACGTAATAGTCCGGCTGGCCGGGCCTCCAGGAGCGACGACCGTTGAGCCTCACGCGTGCGCGTGAGGTGAGAGCCGTCGTCGGAAGGAGGCCAGTCGTGACAGATCCGATCGTGAGTCACCCGATCGTGGTCGTGGCCTCCGAGGTCCGGGCGCTGCTGAAGGGGGTGGCGGGGGCGAACCCGACGTTCCTGACCACCGCGGAGAAGGCGACCGCCCTATGTGAGCTGGTCCGTGCCGAGTCCCAGTTGGCGGAGCTGCGGTTGCGGGTCCTGGCCGATGCCGGCGACCTGGCCGACGCCACGGCCGCGAAGGACGCGGCCGGGTGGTTGGCGCACGAGACCCGGACCCGGTTCACCGACGCCCGCGCCGACCTCGCCCTCGCCACGGCGCTGGATCACGAGCGTCCCGTGCTGGCGGCGGGGATGCGCGAGGGGGACGTGACGCTCGCGCAGGCCCACGTCATCCAGCGTGCCCTCGACCGCCCTGCCCGCGATCGGTCGCCCCTGCGACGGTCGCGCTGGCCGAAGCCCACCTGGTGGCGTATGCCGGGGAGTTCGGGCCCAAGGAGCTCGGCCGCCTCGGCCGCCGGATCCTCGACGTGGTCGCCCCCGAGATCGCCGAAGCAGGCTGAGGCCGACCGGCTCGCGGACCTCGAGCAGAACGCCGCCGAGCGGACCCGGCTCACGATGCGCCGCCAGGGCGACGGCACCACCCGGATCTCCGGCCTCGTGCCCGACGCCATCGGCACCCGATTGGCGACGTACCTCGAAGCCTTCGCCAACCCCCGCCAGCAGGCCGGCTCCGGAAACCTCGATGGGAACGCCGCCGGCGACGAGACCGCGACGAACGCTGCCGACCCGGTGGCCCGACTGCCCTACCCCCGACGCCTCGGCCAGGCGTTCTGCCAGTTCCTCGAGGCCGTCGACCCCACCCGGCTCCCCGTCCACGGCGGGGACGCCACCACCGTCATCGTCACCATCCCCCTGGCCTCACTCCAGGCCCAGCTCGGTGCCGCGGACCTCCTCGGCGCCGGCCTCGTGCCCGGCGACGACCTCACCGGCGACCGGATCACCGCCGCCCAAGCACGCAGGCTCGCGTGCACCGCGAAGATCCTCCCCGCCGTCCTCGGCGGCGACAGCCTCCCGATCGATCTCGGCCGAGCCAAGCGGTTGTTCACCCCCGCCCAGCGCAAGGCGCTGCTGATCCGCGACCAGACGTGTCGGGCCGAGGGCTGCGACACCCCCGGCACCTGGTGCGACGCCCACCACACCGACCCCTGGCACACCGGCGGCCCCACCGACCTCGCCAACGCCGTCCTGCTCTGCCAGCACCACCACCACCGCGTCCACGACACCGGCTACCGCACCGACCGACTCCCCAACGGAGACCTCCGGTTCCACCGACGCAGATAGGAGCCGTGCGTCTTGCACGGTTGCGCTGACTGTTTCAGCGATCGCAGGCAGGACAACCTCATAGGCCGGTCCGCTCAGGTGGAGGCCATCGCTGACAAAGGCGCCGGCTCCGAGTGACCCGATGACTCGTTCGCTGCGTACGACTCGTGCACCCGCATCGTCACAGACGGAGACCCCAAGAACACGATGCGCATGACCTCACGGTACGAGACGTTGCACGGCCATCACCGCGCGCGAGGCTGCCCGGCGTCGGCGTGTGCATCTGCCGCACTCCGCGCGGACTACCCGGTCAGACCGTCGCCGCTGCCAGCACCAGCACCGCGAAGGAGACCTCCACCGCCGCACCCAGCACGTCACCGGTGATCCCGCCGAGGCGTCGGGAGCAGCGCAGGAGGAGTGCGACCACCGCCACCACCATGAGGAGCAGCCCGACGAGCAGCGGCCAGGCCGCGCCGAGGGCGTGACCCGCCAGCCCGACAGCGACCCCGGCCACCGCAAGCGCGGCCACGGCACCCGCGACCGGAACGGCTCCGATGACAGTGGCGCCGAGGCCGTCCGCCCGAGCTGCGGGCACCCCGCGCACGCACGCGATCGCGAGGCTGGCGCGGGAGGCACAGACCAGGAGGGCGACCGCCCACCAGGCGTGCTCGTGCCGGACGACCGCGGTGAGCCCGGCCGCCTGCAGGCCGGTGACGAGCACGACCGCCACCACACCCGCGGGGCCGACGGGACCGGTGCGCATGACGTCGAGCGAGCGCTCGGGGGAGTAGGACGCGGTGAGCCCGTCGGCGGTGTCGGCGAGCCCGTCCCAGTGGAGGGCGCGGGTGCCGAGCGCCAACGTCAGCACCACGGCGTACGCCGTCGCCAGGGGCGGCAGGTCGATCCGGTCCCCGATGAGCACGACGAGGGCCGCGGCGCCGGCCAGGGGGAGCACCGCGACGGGCGCGAGGACCATCGCCAGCCCGGCAACGGATCGGTCGACCCGCGTCGGTGGGGGGACGCGGACCGCGGTGAGGGTGCCGGTCGCCAGCAGCCAGGCGTCGCGCGGCAGGCTCACGACGGCGGGATCTCGGGCGGCAGGATCTCGGACAGCAGCGCCACGTCGCGCAGCACCGCGATCCCGGAGCGCAGGACCGGGAGCGCGGCCACCGCGCCGGATCCCTCGCCGAGCCGCATGCCGAGGTCGAGCAGCGGCTCGAGGCCGAGGGACTTCAGCGCGTGGGCCTGGGCGGGCTCGGTGGAGCGGTGGCCCGCCACCCACCAGGCGCCGGCCCCCGGGGCGAGCGCCTCGGCCACGACGGCGCACGCAAGGGACATCAGCCCGTCGAGCACCACGGGCACGCCGAGGGTGGAGGCCTCGACGAGGAAGCCGGTGGTCGCGGCCAGGTCGGCGCTGCCGAGGGCGGTGAGGACGTCGACCGGGTCGCCGGTGCGTCCCTCGACCCGCGCCAGCGCCTGGGCGATCACGTCCTTCTTCCGGGCCCAGCCGTCGTCGTCGATGCCGGTGCCGCGGCCGGTGACCTCCACGGCCGGGAGTCCGAGGGTGGCCGCGACCAGTGCGGCCGCCGCGGTGGTGTTGCCGATCCCGAGGTCGCCGGTCATCAGCAGCTGGGCACCGGCACCGACGAGCTCCCTGGCCACCTCGGCACCGACAGCCAGGGAGCGGTCGGTCTCGTTCCGCGTGAGCGCATCGGTCAGGTGGATCGGACCGGAGCCGCGGCGCACCTTGCGCGCCGTGACCTCGGTGGGCAGGTCCGCGAGGTCGGCGTCCACGGCGATGTCGAGGATCGTGACGTCGACCCCGTGCTCGCGGGCGAGCGCGGAGACCCCCGCTCGTCCGGCGACGATCGTGCGCACCATCGCCTCGGTCACCGCGGCCGGATAGGCCGAGACCCCGTGGGCGGCGACACCGTGGTCGCCGGCGAACACCACGAGGCGTACGTCGATGAGCGGGCGGGGCGGCACCACGCCCTGGGCGGCGGCCAGCCAGGCGCCGATCTCGCCGACCCGACCCAGCGCGCCGGGCGGGGTCGCGAGCCCGGCGAGGCGCTGGTGGGCCAACGCCGCGACGGCGGCGGAGGGCGGGGCGACGCGTGTCTCATCCATGGCGGCGCCAGCCTAGATGCCAGTCTGGGCCCGTGCCCGGCCACTCCGTCCTCCAGCTGCCGGTCCCTGCGCTGGAGGAGTGGGTGCGCTCGAGGACGGCTCACTACGACAGCGGATTCGTGTCCCCCGACCCGCGCTTCGGGCACGCCCACATCACGGCCCTCGGCCCCTTCGACGCGTCGCCGTCGTCCACGACCGTGGAGACCATCGGCGCCCTGGCCGCCGCGACGGCTCCGGTCACGGTCAGGCTGGCGGACCTGGCGCAGTTCCCCAACGGGATCATCCACGTGGTCCCTGATCCCGCCGACGCGCTCCGCGACCTGACCGCCCGGCTGGTGGCGGCCTTCCCCGACTGGCCGCCGTACGGCGGTGAGTTCGGCGACGACGTGCAACCGCACCTCACCGTCGATGCCGCGTCGGATCGGGTCGACCTCGCCTCGACCGCGCGGCTGCTGGCCGACGTGCTGCCGGTGACCTGCGTGCTCGAGCGGCTCCAGCTCGCCTGGTGGGAATCGGGGAGCTGCCACGTCGTGCGCGAGTGGAGTCTCGGCGGCTGATTCGGCGAAACGCCCTCGTCCGCGCACGCGACGGGTGAGTCTGGTGCCATGCGTCGCCTCGTCCTCCTGCTGCTCCCACTCCTCGCCGCCTCGCTGCTGACCGCCCAGCCGGCGTCCGCCGCCGACATGGACTGCGGCGACTTCGCCACCCAGGCCGAGGCCCAGGCGTTCTTCGCCGCGGCGGGTCCCGGCGATCCGCACCTGCTGGACGGCGACGGTGACGGCGTCGCGTGCGAGTCCAATCCCTGCCCCTGCTCGACCACCGTCGTGCCGCTCGTCGGGACCACGAGCCCCACCCCCACGCCCACCCCCACCCCGACGACGAACCCCCACGGGTCGGGCAGCAGCGGGGCCACGCGACGCGACCGCGCAGTCGTCGTACGAGTCACCGACGGCGACACGCTGAAGGTGCGCATGGCTGACGGGGTGGAGGAGTACGTCCGGCTCGTCGGGATCGACACGCCCGAGGTGCACGGGCGCCGCGAGTGCGGGGGCGCCGACGCCAGCAGGACGATGAAGAGGCTGGCCCCCGTGGGCTCGAAGGTGCTCCTGGTCTCCGACCCGACCCAGGCCGACCGGGACCGGTACGACCGGTTGCTGCGCTACGTCGAGCGCAAGGGCCGCGACGTTGGCAAGGCACAGATCGCGACCGGCTTCGCGCAGGTATACGTCTATCGCAACGATCCCTTCCGCCGCACCGGCGCCTATCGCTCGGCCGAGGTCCGCTCGGAGCGACTCGGTCGCGGACTCTGGGCCCGCTGCTGGCGCTGAGCACGGTTGACCCCCACGCCCAGCGGCGTGGCAGGATCGCGGCATGGCTTCATGGGCGCACCTCGAGATCACTGTCAACGACCAGGGCGACGTGGAGGTCGGCGGCTACAACGCCGACCCCGAGGCGCTCGTCGAGGGCACCGAGTCGTGGGAGGACCTCCTGTCCACGCTGGGGGTCAACGGCTGGGAGCTGGTGCAGGTCATCCCCGGCCCCGAGACGACGTACTGGTTCAAGCGCCAGGGCTGAGGTCGTCATGGGCGACCTCGCCGCCCGGTTCCGCGCCGCCTCGGCGTCCGCGGAGACGATCTTCTGGCGTGCGCCGTCGACACCCGCGGCGGTGTTCCGCGAGCTCGCGGCCTTCGCCGAGGACAACGACGTCGAGTGGGACCGCTACGGCGAACGGGGCGCGGTCGCCCGGCTCGAGTCGGAGGTCGCCGAGCTGCTCGGCAAGCCCGCCGCGGTGATGTTCCCCAGCGGCGTCATGGCCCAGCAGGCCACGCTGCGCGCCTGGTGCGACCGCTCCGGGTCGCGTCGCGTGGCGCTGCCCGACCTGTCGCACCTGGTCCACCACGAGCAGGACGGTCCGCGCCGCGTGCTCGGCCTGGAGCTGGAGTGGCTGACCACCGGACGGGAGACCCCGACGGCGGGCGCGCTCGCCGGGGTCGGCGGCCGGCTCGGTGCCGCGATGGTCGAGCTGCCGCTGCGCGACGCCGGCTGCCTGCTGCCGACCTGGGACGAGCTGGTCGAGCTGTCCACGGCGGCTCGGGAGCGCGGCGTGCCGCTGCACGCCGACGGTGCCCGGATCTGGGAGTCCGTGCCCCACTGGGACCGCAGTCTGGTCGAGGCGGCCGATCTCGTCGACTCGATGTACGTCTCGCTCTACAAGGGTCTCGGCGGGTCCAGCGGGGCGCTGGTCGCGTGCCCCGCGGACCTGGCCGGCGAGCTTCGCTCGTGGCGGGCCCGGATGGGCGGCACGATCTTCTCCATGACGGCCGCCGCGGTCGGCGGGCTGAGGGGGCTGCGCGAGCACCTGTCCGCGTTCGGCGACTACCGTGCCTGGGCGATCGAGCTCGCTGCGGCGCTCCGCGAGCACGGCCTGCGCACGTTCCCCGAGGTGCCGCACATCGCCACCTTCCTCGTCTACGCCCCCGGCACGGCCGCGGAGGTCAACGAGCGGGTCGTCGCGTTCACCGAGGAGCGTGGTCTGGTCCCGTCCGGGCTGTGGCGCGACGCCGACGTGCCGGGCTGGGTGGAGACCGAGCTGACCTGCTATGAATCGGCGATCGCCCGCGACCCGGACGAGGTGGCTCGGTTGCTGGCCGAAGCAGTCCTGGCCGCTAATCTCCTCCCGTGAGCGCCCAGGCCCCTTCCGCAGTCATCCTCATCCGCGCGACCAGCTTCGTCCCCAACCCGGCGACCGCTGCCGACAACGCCTTCCAGGCCGATGCCCCGGCCGGCCAGAGCGACGAGATGACGTCCGCCCAGGCCCTGGCCGAGATGGACGGCCTCGCGGCGGCGCTGCGGGCGGCCGGCGTACGGGTCCACGTCTTCGACGACGACGACCACACCCGCCCCGACAGCGTCTTCCCCAACAACTGGCTCTCCACCCACGCCGGTGGTGTCGTCGCGGTCTACCCGATGTATGCCTCCAACCGCCGTCACGAGCGGCGGACCGACGTGCTGGAGATGCTCAAGTCGACCTACCGCGTCCAGACGATCGTCGACTACTCCGGCCTCGAGCCGGACGGCATCTTCTTGGAGGGCACCGGCGCGATGGTCCTCGACCACATCTCGCGGGTCGCCTACACCGCGCGCAGCCACCGCGCCGACCCCGCCGTGCTGGAGCGCTTCTGCACCGACTTCACCTATGAGCCGATGGCCTTCGACGCCGTGGACGCCGACGGCGTGCCGGTCTACCACACCAACGTCATCGCCTGCGTCGGCACGCATGTCGCGATGATCGCCCTCGAGATGATCCCCGACGAGGTGCGTCGCGAGCAGGTGCGCGAGCGGCTCTCGGTCACCGGCCGCACGATCGTGGAGCTCACCGAGGAGCAGATCCGCGAGTTCGCCGGCAACGCGGTGGAGCTGTGCGGACGTACGAGCGAGGGCCAGCGCCGCTACCTGATGACCATGTCCGCCCGGGCCAAGCGCTCACTGCGGCCCGACCAGGTGGCAGCGATCGAGGAGTCGTGCGAGATCCTCGCTGTCGACATCCCGACGATCGAGCTGGCCGGCGGCTCGGTGCGCTGCATGATCGCGGGGGTCCACCTCGACCACCGGCCCGAGCGGATCCCCGAGATCAGCGAGGCGGTGGCGGCGATCAACGAGGACAACCCGATCACCCCCGACGGTCGCTACGTCGCGATGGCCGACGCCTGAGCCGACTCCGGGGACGGCACCGCGCGTCGCTCCGACTCATACATCCGGAACAGCCAGTAGGCCGCCACCGCGCACAGCAGGTGCCACGCGGCATGGCCCTGCCAGATCGACTCCGGGTCGCACCAGCCGGCGTTGCTGAGCAGCCAGATGGTGAACGCGACCAGCATCGCGACCAGGGCGAGGACTCCGTGGCGGAAGACGAGGTCGGTCTCGCCCCGTCGCCACAGCCGGGTCTCCAGCACGAGGGCGACCAGCAGCAGCGTCCCGAAGGCCAGGTTGCCGGCGTGGTGGACGACGGGGACCGGGTCAGGCCAGAGCCCGACCAGCTCGCACGCCGCCACGCAGGCGACGTACGCCGTGACGAAGGACGCCGTGCCGCGCCGGGTCCAGCGCACCCACGCCCACGCCGCGGCGAAGCCGGCGATGAGGTACATGCTCAACATGTCGAGGTGACCGCCCCACGCGGCCTGGGTGGCGTGCATCGCCGCGGACGCGGGGCCGAGCAGCACCACCACGCAGGCGAGGACGGTGCCCACGGTCGGCGACATCACCGACCCGGCTGACGTTCCGCGTCCGACCCGCCGGGCGATGAGCAGCCCGGCGAGGACGAACCCCGCGTTCGAGAGGGTGTTGGCCGGTTGGCGCACCCACCCGTCGTGGGGTGCCTCGCAGAAGCCGGCGCCGCGCCCGACGTCGGGACCGAGCCACCCCTGGGCCACGGCCACCACCAGCAGGACCGTCGACGCCGCGGCAACCAGGCTGGTGCTCGCCACGGGTCGGGTCATGTCCCGAGGATAGTGAGCCGAGTGCGGGGGCGCCGCACACTGCGCAAGGGCGCGCCCCCGCAGGCCCGATCGGACTCAGGTGGTGAGCTGGGCCGGCTCCTCGGTGCGGTCCGACCCGCCGGACTGGGCGATCTCGATCTTGCGCGGCTTCGCCCGCTCGGCGACCGGGACGACCAGGCGCAGCACGCCGTCGACGTACCCCGCCTCGATGCGGTCGAGGTCGAGGTTGTCGCCGAGGACGAGCTGGCGGCTGAAGGCGCCCCGCGGACGCTCGGCGGCCAGGGACTCCCAGTCGCCGTTCTTGGCCACGCGCTCGGCGCGCACGGTCAGCACGTTGCGCTCGACGTCGAGGTCGATGCTGTCCGGCGCCACGCCGGGCAGGTCGAACTCGATGACGAAGCGGTCACCCTCGCGCCACGCGTCCATCGGCATCACCGCGGGACGGTTGGTCGTGCCGAGCAGCTGTTGGGTGAGGCGGTCGAGATCACGGAACGGGTCGGTGGTTCGAAGCAACATCGTCTCCTCCTGGTTCAGCCGGGTGGACCAGCGGTCCACGACCTGTACTTGTGGTTTCAGGTTTTCTTATAGTCAATGAATCAGGGAGGATCAAGACCTTCGAGCGAGAATTTTCAGGAAGGCCGCGATGAGCAACGACCAGGGCGTCTTCGCCATCTCCGTGGCCGCCGCGATGGTGTCCATGGAGGTGCAGAACCTGCGCGTGTACGAGCGTCGTGGCCTGCTGCGCCCGGATCGCACGGCGGGTGGGACGCGCCTCTACAGCGCCGATGACGTCGCACGGCTGGTGCGCATCCGCGACCTCCTGGCGGCTGGTCTCAACCTCGCGGGGATCGCCCGGGTCCTCGTCCTCGAGGACGAGGTGGACCGGCTCCGCGCCGCGCTGGCGCAGCTCGACCCGGCCTGACCGGCCACAGGCGCGTTGCGGCAGGCGCGGACGCTGCGCCGATTGACTCGTGCACGCCCCAGTTCCTAGGCTCCAGGCGAGCCGACAGGGCTCGACCGGACGAGGGAGCCGTACCCGGAACGCGACAAGACGGCCACTCCAGGAGTCCGTCATGGCGTGGTTGGTGCTGATCCTCTCCGGTGTCCTCGAGGCCGTCTGGGCCGTCGCGCTGGGCAGGTCGGAGGGCTTTTCGCGACTGGCCCCGACGCTGGTCTTCCTCGTCGGCCTCGTGCTCAGCATGGGTGGCTTGGCCTATGCCCTGCGCACCCTCCCGGTCGGGACGGGGTACGCCGTCTGGGTCGGCGTCGGAGCCTCGCTGGCGGTTGTCCACGGGATGGCGTCGGGCGCAGAATCGGTCTCCGCCATCAAGGTGTTGCTCCTGGTGGGACTGATCGGCTGCGTGATCGGTCTCAAGGTCACCCACTGAGGCAGATCAGTGCCCGCGCGCTCCTCCAAGACGCAGGTCCACCCACACCAGGCGGTGGTCGCTCGCCGGGAACGGGTACGTCCCGACGAGCCGGAACAGTGGGTCGGTGGACTCCGGCCAGAAGACGCCGGCATCGCGGATCTTGATCGAGCGGCTGGGCAGCACGTAGTCGGCGCGGATGTTGCCCGGCGGCTCGGAGAAGTCGGCGGTGTCGAAGGCGGGGTCGCTCTCGTGGTCGAGGTTGATCCCCCCGTCCCTCTGCGCAGCCTCGACGCCGCCGGCGCTGGCCGGGGTCACGCGTGAGTTGATCGCCGGGTTGTCCAGGAGCTGCTGGGCCGAGCCGGGGATCGAGTCGCCGTCCTCAGGGTCGGAGTTCTGGTCGCCGGCGATGACGAACCGGCTGCCGCGCCTGAGGCCGCCCTTCGTGCCTCGGTCGTCGTAGAGATAGTCGGCGCGGTCGCGGACGTAGTCGGCCCACATCCGGATCTCGTCGTGGTTGCGGGTGCCGTTGCGGTCCTCGGGGCCGTCGAAGACCGGCGGCGTCGGGTGCGAGACGAGGAAGTGGACGGTGCGCCTGCCGATGCGGATGGGCACGTCCCAGTGCGACTTCGACGACAACCGCACGCTGTCGAGCTCGGCGGGGGAGTACCAGTCGGCCGGGGCTGCGGTCGTCGGGTCGTCGGGCAGCAGCGCGCCCGGCATGTCCTTCCACAGGAAGTGCTGGAAGGTGCGCACGTCGTCGGCGGCGATCGGGAACTTGGAGTAGACGACCATCCCGTACTGGCCGGGGAAGAGGCCGAAGCCGAAGGCGTCGTTGCCGCCACCGATCGTGCCGTTGTTGTCGAGGTCGAACCCGCTGGGCACGCCGGTGTTGACCGGCGCGACGTAGTAGTAGG
The DNA here is from genome assembly GCA_963726515.1 of uncultured Actinomycetota bacterium. Classification (GTDB taxonomy): domain Bacteria; phylum Actinomycetota; class Actinomycetes; order Propionibacteriales; family Nocardioidaceae; genus Nocardioides. Next base: position 557 of record CAVSCW010000015.1, on the reverse strand, counting down.
GGTAGTCGACCGGGGCGGCGCCGTTGTGGGCTACCTCGAGATAGTTGTCGCGGAACAGCTCGGCCGCCTGACCGCCCTCGACGTAGTCGAACTCGTTGACCAGGAGCACGTCGGGGTCGGTGCGCTGGATGGTCTCCGCGACCGCGGCGGCCTGTGCGTTGCCCGGCGTCGACAGGTCGCGGACCAGGTCGCCGGCGTTGGCGCGGTTGAGGGAGGCGTTGAAGGTCGCGAAGCGGACCTCGCCGGGCTTCGGATGGCCGTGGTGGCTGCCGTGTGTGGTGGTCGTCGTGACGGCCTCCGTGGCCACCCCCTGCCGTTGCCGGGGTGGCGAGCGTCGAGGTGAGGAGTCCTGTGGCGGCGAGGGCCGCCACCGAGGCGAGGGACAGGCGGGTTGTCCGGGAGTGCATGGCGAGCCTTCCGAGAGGGAGTCGGACCAACGTACGACGGGGGCACCGGCGAGCGGAAGACACCCTCGTGCGGCTGTGGCGGGTGAGGGTCCGAGGGGGCAGGGGGGTCTGAACGGAGTTGGAGACATGCCTGTGGCCCCGCCATCGGTG
>CAVSCW010000014.1:0-74573 GCA_963726515.1 uncultured Actinomycetota bacterium | reverse complement strand
ACCTGTCGAGTCCCGTCTCCTTCGGCGGGCGTGCCAGGTTCGGATCGACGTCCACGCTGTCCGTCGGAGCTCTGCTGGGAGGCCACGCTCCACGGCCGGGGACTCCTGTGTCGTGGTCGGCGGCTTCCTCCTGGACCGCTCATCGGGTGGCCGTGCGCGTCGCCGGACCGCTGGGCCTCGCCACGAGGACGACGAGGTTCCGGTAGCCCCCGTGCGTCGGGTCATACGGAGGCGCGCATGTGACGAGGACAAGCTGACGGGTGCCGCTGGGTGAGTACAGGTGGGGCCGGGCGCTCAGGGACTCCCGCCGGATCAGCCGCACCGAGCGGACACGGAAGTCCTGACGAAGGCCGGCCGACCGCAACACCAGCCGGAGCCCGGGTCGCGCTTCGTACAGTTCTGCGAAGGGTCCCAGCCGCTGGCGCGGCGAGTCGATGTGGGCGGCCAGGAGGGTGTTCCCAGACGGGTCCCCGACACGGGAGCTGCCACGCCACCAGCCGGCGGACCGCGGATCGTCCGGCACGTCGAGCTGCCCGTCCCGGCCGGTGGAGGCCGCATGGACCGCAACCACACGGCCGCTCGGCAGCCGCAGCGACCGGGGCTCCTCGGGAACCACCGGGTCGGGAGTGACGAGGGCGAGGAGCACCGCAAGCACGGCGACGGTCGCCGCCGCCAGCAGGAGCGAGGCAGACGTGCGGTGCAGGATCATGGCGTCACCCCGGGCCGAACACCCGAACGGGGAGGTCCCGGGCCAGCCCGACCGTCCCGGTGTGCACGTTGCCGGGGGCGGCTTGGCCATCCTGGCCCAGCGCCATGGTGTGCACGATTGCGCGGGGCGCACCGGCGGGGGGACCGCCCGCCGCGTAGACCGTCGTCACAGTGCCCGCGGCGACGGTGAGCTTCAACGGACCAAGCACGGCGGGTGCCTGCTGTCCGCTCGGCACCAGAGCGACGAGGTGCCGTCCAGCCGGCACGTCAACGGTGGCCGACTCACCGTTGGCGATGTTGGCGAATACGACCCGGTCGTCGACTCGTGCGTCGGCCGGAACGAGGGTGGCCGTGGCCCCGACCAGGATCCGAGCCCACCCCTCCCTGATCGGCCGGGTCGGTGTGGGGAACAAGGTCACCAACGACGCTCCTCGGACTGCCGCGGGACGGTGCAGGACGACGTCGGCGGAGGAGCCCGGTCTCAGCCAAACGGTTGACCGCACGACGCTGCCTCCCGAGCCGACGAAGGACACCACATGTCGACCCGCCGGAAGCCGGACCGGGCCGATGACGTCGCCCACGCGCGTCACCGGGTGGAGTTCGCGCCCGTCGACCCGTATGTCGACCGCTCGCCCCGGCACGGCCTGCACGAGGGTAACGGTGCCGAAGGCGTTGCCGGAGACATTGCCGGCCGCGGTCTTCGGGAGGCCGGGCGGGGCACTGGTCAAGCCGATCTGGGCAACCGCGAGCAGTAGCGCAGCTGCGGCGAAGCGGAGCAAGGATGTCTGCATGGTGCGACCTGGTGTGGGCGGTGGAGACTCACTCTGCTCAACGGCCACGCGGGCAATGGGGTTACGCGACGGTGCAGGCCGAGTTCGCCGGCTCTCGCATCAGCCGCTCGATGTGCCCAGCAGGCGGCGAACTGCCCTACCCCCTCACAACCCCGCCACGACCTCGGTCCCCTGCTTGATCGCCCGCTTCGCATCGAGCTCGGCAGCGACATCAGCCCCACCGATCAGGTGGGCAGACGCGTGGTCGAGGGTGTCGTACAGCCCGCGCACCGAGTCCTGGCCGGCGCACACCACGACGGTGTCGCAGGCGATCACCCGTGACGAGCCCTCGACGGTGATGTGCAGACCCTCGTCGTCGATCCGGTCATAGGTCGCGCCCCTGACCTGGGTCACGTGCGACTGCTTGAGCACCGCGCGGTGCGCCCAGCCCGAGGTCTTGGCGAGGCCGATGCCGATCGGGGTGCTCTTGCGCTGCACGAGCGTGACCTCGCGCGCGGGCGTCCGCGGCTTGGCCTCGGTCAGTCCGCCCGCGGTCAGCGCGGGGTCGCCCACGCCCCAGTGCGCCATCCAGTCGTCGAGGTCCTCCTCCTCGTGGGTGAGGAAGACGCTGACGTCGACGCCGATGCCGCCGGCACCGATCACCACGACCCGCTTGCCCGGGACGACCCGACCGCTCAGCACGTCGGCGTACGACGCCACCGATCCGTGGTCGATGCCGGGGATCGCCGGCATCCGCGGCTCGACGCCGGTCGCGACGATCACCTGGTCGAAGCCGGCGAGGTCGTCGGCGGAGGCCGCGGTGCCGAGACGTACATCGACGCCGAGGACCTCGAGGCGACGGGTGAAGTAGCGCAGCGTGTCGGCGAAGTCCTCCTTGCCGGGCACCGCCATCGCGAGGCGGAACTGGCCGCCGAGCTCGGGCGCCTTCTCGAAGAGGGTCACCGCGAAGCCCCGCTCGGCCGCGCTCGTCGCCGCGGCGAGGCCGGCCGGGCCGGCGCCCACGACGGCGACGGTCTGCTTGCGCAGCGTCGGCATCAGAACGAGCTCGGTCTCGTGGCAGGCGCGCGGATTGACCAGGCAGGAGGCGCGCTGGTTGACGAAGACGTGGTCGAGGCAGGCCTGGTTGCAGGCGATGCAGGTGTTGATCTCATCGGCGCGCTCGTCCATCGCCTTGGCGACGAAGGCCGGGTCGGCCAGCAGCGGCCGGGCCATCGAGACCAGGTCGGCCTCACCCGCGGCGAGGATCTCCTCGGCGAGCTCGGGGGTGTTGATCCGGTTGGACGCGCACACCGGCACGTCGACGACCTGCTTGAGCCGCGCCGTGTAGGAGCGCCACGCCCCGCGCGGCACCTGGGTGATGATCGTCGGCACCCGCGCCTCGTGCCAGCCGATGCCGGTGTTGAAGACGGTGACGCCCGCGGCCTGCAGGTGCAGCGCCAGCTCGGCGGTCTCCTCCCAGGTCTGCCCGCCCTCGACCAGGTCGAGCAGCGAGATGCGATAGACGATGGGGAAGTCGTCGCCGACAAGCTCGCGCGAGCGGCGTACGACCTCGACGGGGAAGTGCATGCGGCGCGCGGCCGAGCCGCCCCACTCGTCGTCGCGGTCGTTGGTGCGCGAGGCGAGGAACTGGTTGAGCAGGTAGCCCTCGGAGCCCATGATCTCGACCGCGTCGTAGCCGGCCTTGCGGGCCAGGGCGACGCTCTTGGCGAAGGCGGTCGCGGTGTGGTCGACCTCCTTGCTCGACATCGCGTGCGGCTTGAAGGGCGTGATGGGCGACTTCTTGTCCGACGCGCTCACCGACAGCGGGTGGTAGCCATAGCGGCCGGCGTGCAGCACCTGCATCGCGATCGCGCCGCCGGCCTCGTGCACCGTGCCGGTGACCCGCTCGTGGCGCATCGCCTGGAGGCGGTTGGTCATCTCGGAGGCGAAGGGCTTGAGCCAGCCGCGCTTGGTCGGGGCATAGCCGCCGGTGATGATCAGGCCGACCCCGCCGCGGGCCCGCTCGGCGAAGAACTCGCTGAGCTTGTCGATGTCCCACGGGTGGTCCTCGAGCCCGGTGTGCATCGAGCCCATCACCACCCGGTTGCGCAGGGTCAGCGCGTCGGGTCCGGTGCCGAGGGTGATCGGCTCGAGGAGGTGGGGGTAGGTGGGGTGGCTCATGCGGATGCCTCCGTGGTCTCGGCGTGGTGCTCGTCGTGTGCCTGCAGGTAGTCGGTGATCCAGTCGATCCAGAACCGCTCCATCCGGAGTCCTCCGCGCAGGACCAGCCACTGGTCCAGCCGGGGCTCGTCGAGGGCGGTGGGTTCGGGGAACTGCTCGCGCTCGAACCTCTCGTAGTGCGCCAGCCGCGTCGCGTGGTCGGCCCGGAGGTCGAGGAGGTTGCGGGTCAGCGTGTCGCGATCGCCGTACGCCGCCCCGCGGAGCTTGACCGCGACCTCGCTGCGGAAGACCTCCATCGGCATCGGCGCCGCCAGCCACTCGGCCAGCACCCGGCGGCCCTCGGCCGACGGCGTGTGGACCCGCTTGTCCGGGCGGCCCTCCTGCTCGACGACCTCGACCGACACCCACCCGTCGGCCTCCATCCGGGCCAGCACGCGGTAGATCTGCTGGTGGGTCGCGTGCCAGAAGAAGCCGAGCGACTTCTCGAAGCGGTGGGTCAGCTCGAGGCCGCTCGCGGGTCGCTCGCTGAGCGCGACGAGGAGGGCGTGCTCGAGGGCCATGGGAGCAGTGTGCCGCACCTATGCAACGAGTTGCAATGGTGGGTCACAGCACGCCGGCGCCCGCCATCTCCTCGAAGACCAGCTGGGTCTCGGTGTGCCGGACGACGGGGTGCACGTTGAGGTGCTCGAGCACCAGGTCGCGCAGCTGGGTGGTGGAGGAGACCGCGACGTGGATCAGGTAGTCGTCCTCGCCGCCCACATGGAGGATCCGAAGCGCGCCCGGCACCTGGGCCAGGGTCTGGTGGAAGCTGGCCACGTGGTCGCGGTTGTGGCTGCCGAGGCGCACCTTGATCACCGCCTGGATCGGATAGCCGAGCGCGGCCAGGTCGATGTCGGCGTGCACGCCGCGGATCACGCCGCGCTCGCGCAGCGCGCGCACCCGCTGCAGGCAGGTCGACTCAGCGATGCCGAGGCGCTTGGCCAGCGCCGCGTTGGTGATCCGGCCGTCGACGGCGAGCTCGGTGAGCACGCGACGATCGAGGGCGTCGAGCGGTGCAGGATCCACCGATGGGGCCAGCGTCTTCATGGGTCGTCCTCCGTCTTCTTCGGTGTGATCGGGGCTGGCGAGCAGATCCTTCAGTGAAGGTTTCGTCTGGGCGAGGATTCCACGACGATGACGCCATGACCAGCATTGACACCCTCGCCGTCCACGCCGGCCGTGCCGACCTCACCGGGCTGGGCGTGCACGCGCTCCCGCTCGACCTGTCCACGACCAACCCGCTGCCGAGCATCGACGCCGGCGGCACGTCGTACGAGGCGATGGCGACCGGCGGTCACCCGGCCGACGGGGGCATGGTCTACCAGCGCCTGTGGAACCCCACCGTGGCGCGCTTCGAGGAGGCGCTCGCCCGCCTCGAGCACACCGAGGCCGCGGTGGCCTACTCCACCGGCATGGCCGCGGTGACCGCGGCGCTGCTCGCGGCCCTCGCCGAGGGCGCCGGGCGCCACGTCGTCGCCGTCCGCCCGCTCTACGGCGGCACCGACCACCTGCTGGCCTCGGGGCTGCTCGGCGTCGAGACCACCTTCTGCGCGCCCGACGAGGTGGCCGCCGCGGTGCGCGCCGACACCTGCCTGGTCGTGCTCGAGACCCCGGCCAACCCGACCCTCGAGCTGGTCGACCTCGAGGCGGTCACCGCGGCCGCCGGCGACGTGCCGGTGCTGGTCGACAACACCTTCGCCACTCCCGTCCTGCAGAACCCCGCCGACCACGGCGCGACGCTGGTGCTGCACAGCGCCACGAAGTACCTCGGTGGCCACGGCGACGCCATGGGCGGCGTGATCGCCTGCTCCGAGCCGTGGGCCGAGGCCCTGCGCCGCGTCCGCGCGGTGACCGGCGCGCTGCTGCACCCGATGGGCGCCTACCTGCTGCACCGCGGGCTGGCGACGCTGCCGCTGCGGGTGCGCGCCCAGCAGGACGGTGCCGGCAAGGTCGCCGCCTGGCTCGGCTCCCACCCGTCCGTGCGCGAGGTGCGGTGGCCCGGCCTGCCCGAGTGCGACCCCCAGGGGCTGGTCGGGCGCCAGATGCGCGGGCCCGGCGCGATGCTGGCCTTCCGCGTCGAGGGCGGCTACGCAGCGGCCTCCCGTGTCACCGAGGCCGTGCAGCTCTTCACCCACGCGGTCTCCCTCGGCGGCGTGGACTCGCTCATCCAGCACCCGGCCGCGCTCACCCACCGGCCGGTCGCGGCCGACGCCAAGCCCGACGCCGACGTGCTGCGGCTCTCCATCGGCCTGGAGGACCCCGAGGACCTCTGCGCCGACCTGGCGCGGGCGCTCGACTCGCTGCGGGGGTAGGCCCCGTCGATCCACTCGTGGCTGCGTCATCCACAGATCGTCGCGCGGTGCTGGCGGAGCGCCAGGACCTGGCACGAGGGTGGAGGACGTGAGCGCCGAGCCGAGCCGGAGGACGTACGCCACCCCGCTGGTCGCCCTGCTGGCCGCGCAGGACGGCGTCGTGTCCCGCGCCCAGCTGACCGACGCCGGGTGCGGGCCCCACGACCTCGAGCGGATGCTCAGGCGCAAGGAGCTCTTCGTCGCACTGCCGGGGGTCTACGTCCGCCACAACGGGCCGCGGTCGTGGCAGCAACGGGCCTGGGTCGCGGTGCTCGCGTGCTGGCCGGCCGCGCTCGCCGGCGCCTCGGCGCTGCGGGCGGCGAGCGGGCCCGGCCTGCGGGGCTTCGACGAAGCGGCCGTGATCGAGGTCGCCGTCGACGTCGCACGCACGGTCCGCGACAAGCCGGACGTGCGTGTGCGGAGGATGGCCGGGCTGACGCCGCGCTCGCGGTGGAACACCTCGCCGCCCCGGGTCCGCTATGAGGAGGCGGTGCTCGACGTGGTGGCCGGGCTGACCCGCGAGTGGGACATGATCGAGGCCTGCGCAGCTGCGGTGCGGGGCCGGTGCACCACGGCGGAGCGGCTGGCGACGGCGCTCGACGCGCGCCAGCGGTTCCCGCGCCGGACCTGGCTGCGACGCGTGCTCGCCGACGTGGCCGCCGGCACGGCCTCGGTCCTGGAGCACGGCTACCTCCGCCGCGTCGAGCAGGCGCACGGGTTGCCGCCGGCGGACCGGCAGCAGGGCGACCGGGTCGCCGGAGCCCGGATCTATCGCGACGCCCCCTATCCGGCGTACGACCTCGACGTCGAGCTCGACGGCCGTCTCGACCACAGCGCCCTCACCGACCGCGATCGCGACCTGGAGCGGGACCTCGAGACCGCGACCAACGGTCGGCGCAGCGTCCGGTTGGGGTGGGGCCAGGTCTACGACCGGCCCTGCCGCACGGCGGCCCAGGTGGCTCGGCTGCTCGCTCTCGGTGGCTGGGACGGCTTGCCCACGCCGTGCTCGCCGACGTGCCCGATCGGGGAGGCCTGACTCGAAGTCTGCTCGCGGATGTCACGAGCAGACTTCGAGCCTGCCTCGGGCGAGACCCTGACCGCGCCGGTGCCACAATCTCCGGCATGACGTACGCACTCGGGCAGGGCACCGGACCACTGCGCGGAGTGAAGGTGGTCGAGGTCGCCGGCATCGGCCCCGGGCCGCACGCGTGCATGCTCCTGGCCGACCTCGGGGCCGACGTGATCCGCATCGACCGGCCGGGCGGCGGGATCTTCGGCATGGGGGAGAAGGACCTGCTCAACCGCGGCCGGCCGAGCGTTGCGCTGGACCTCAAGCGGCCCGAGGCGGTCGCGACCGTCCTGAGGCTGGTCGAGGGCGCCGACGCCCTGGTCGAGGGGATGCGCCCCGGCACCCTCGAGCGGCTCGGCCTCGGGCCCGCCGAGTGCCACGCCCGCAACCCCGCGCTGGTCTACGCCCGGATGACCGGCTGGGGCCAGGACGGCCCGTGGAGCCAGACGGCCGGGCACGACCTCACCTACATCGCCACCGCCGGCGCCCTCCACGGCCTCGGGCAGGACCGCGACCGGCCGCACTTCCCGGGCAACCTGCTCGGCGACTTCGGGGGTGGATCGACCTACCTCGTCATCGGTGTCCTCGCCGCGCTGCTCGAGGCGCGCACCAGCGGGCAGGGGCAGGTGGTCGACTCCGCGATCGTCGACGGCACCGCCCACCTCAACACCATGGCCTGGACCTTCGCCGCGCTCGGCGTCGCCTCGGACGAGCGCCGCTCGGGCCTGCTCGACGGCGGCACCCCGTGGTACGACGTCTACGAGACCGCCGACGGGTTGCACATGAGCGTCGGCGCGCTCGAGCCGCAGTTCTGGGCCGAGCTGGTCGCCCGGATCGGGGTCGAGCTGCCCGATCGCGAGGACCCCGCCCATCACGCCGCCATCCGCGCCGCGCTGACCGAGCGTTTCCGGGAGAAGACGCAGGCCGAGTGGAGCCAGGCCTTCGACGGCACCGACGCCTGCGTCGCGGCCGTCGTACCCCTCTCCGAGGCGCCGCGCCACCCGCACCTCGCGGCTCGCGGGACCTACGTCGAGCGCGACGGACTCACCCAGCCCGCCCCGGCGCCGCGCTTCTCCCGCACCGAGGCGACGATCAGCAGCCCGCCGGCACGGCCCGGCGCGCACACCCGCGAGGCGCTGGCCGCGTGGGGCATCGACGACGTCGAGGCCCTGCTGGCGAGCGGCGCCGCCACCCAGGCCTAGGGTCTCGACCCGATGCGCCCCTTCCTCTTCCTCGGCACCCGCGCCGAGAACGACGTCGCCCAGCAGGAGTACGCCGCCGTGCTGGCCGGCTGCGGCCTGCAGCCCGACGAGCTGGTCCGGGTCCGCCTCGAGGAGCGCCCCCTCGGTGAGGTCGACCTGGCCGACTGGTCGGGCATCATCCTGGGCGGCGGGCCGTTCAACGTCTCCGACCCCGACGATGCGAAGTCGCCCGCCCAGCGCCGTGCGGAGGCCGACCTCCACGCCCTCGCCGAGCAGGTGGTCGCGGCGGACTTCCCCTTCCTCGGCGCCTGCTATGGCATCGGCGTGCTCGGCACCCTCGCCGGGGGTGTGGTGGACCGGACGTTCGGCGAGCCGATCGGGGCACTGGCGGTGCGACTCACCGACGAGGGCTTGCAGGACCCGCTGTTCGGCGCGATGCCGGAGGAGTTCCTCGCCTACCTCGGCCACAAGGAGGCGGTCACCCGCCTGCCCGCGGGGGCCGTGCTGCTCGCCTCCACCGACACCTGCCCGGTGCACGCGTTCCGCATCGGCGCCCACGTCTACGCCACGCAGTTCCACCCCGAGCTCGACGCGGTCGCCATCTGCGACCGGATCGACGCCTACAGCTCGCACGGCTACTACGCGCCGCACGAGCAGGAGGCGCTCAAGGACGGTGCCCGCCAGGTGGTGGTGACCGAGCCGGTGCGGTTGCTGGCGCGGTTCGTGGAGCTGTACGCCCGGGACTGAGGGGTTTCGTGACGGGACTTCGTCCCTCCTCAACCAGCGGCGGTCGACTTCGTCCCTCCCGCCTAGGCTCGGGCACGTGAGCTCTCCCGACCACGTCGACGTGCTGATCGTCGGCGCCGGCCTCAGTGGCATCGGCGCCGCGGCGCACCTGGCCAAGGACCTGCGCGGGACGTCGTACGCCGTGCTCGAGCGCCGCGACGCCAGCGGCGGGACGTGGGACCTCTTCCGCTACCCGGGCATCCGGTCGGACTCCGACATGTTCACTCTCGGCTACCGCTTCCGACCCTGGCGCGGCGAGCAGGCGCTGGCCGACGGGGAGTCGATCCTCGACTACGTCCGCGACACCGCACGCGACTACGGCGTCGACCGCCACATCCGCTACGGCCACGACGTCATCCGCGCCGACTGGGACTCGACCGCGGCGCGCTGGACCGTGACCGTGATGGTCGACGGTGAGGAGCGGCGGCTCACCTCCCGCTTCCTGTGGGCGTGCAGCGGCTACTACGACTACGACGAGGGATTCACGCCCGTCTTCGCCGGCCGCGAGCGGTTCCGGGGCCAGGTCGTGCACCCGCAGCACTGGCCGGCCGACCTCGACCACGCAGGCAAGCGCGTGGTCGTGATCGGCTCGGGCGCGACGGCGATGACGCTCGTGCCGGCGCTGGCGCGCAGCGGTGCGACCCACGTGACGATGCTGCAGCGCTCACCGACGTACGTCCTCTCGATGCCTGCCCGCGACGGCTTCGCCACCCGGGCGCGGAAGGTCCTCGGCCCACGCGCGTCCTATGCCGTCACCCGGTGGAAGAACGTGGCGATGTCGACCGCGTTCTTCCAGCTCAGCCGGCGCCGGCCGCGGGCGGTCCGTGGCTTCATCCGCTCGATGAACGTCAAGCTCCTGCCCGCGGGCTATGACGTCGACACCCACTTCAAGCCGACCTACGACCCCTGGGACCAGCGGCTGTGCCTGGTGCCGGACGGAGACCTCTTCGGGGCCATCTCCGACGGCAGCGCATCCGTGGTCACCGACCGGATCCGCACCTTCACCGAGACCGGCATCGAGCTGGAGTCGGGAGAGGTGCTCGACGCGGACGTCATCGTCACCGCGACCGGCCTCAACGTGCGGATCTTCGGCGGCGCCGCGCTGTCGGTCGACGGGGTCGAGATCGAGCCCAGCAAGACCATGGCCTACCGCGCGATGATGCTCTCGGGCGTGCCCAACTTCGCCTTCACCATCGGCTACACCAACGCCTCGTGGACGCTCAAGGCCGACCTCGTCTCGGAGTACGTCGTCCGGCTGCTCGCCCACCTGGCCGCGCGCGGGGCCCGCAGCGTCGTACCTGTGCGCGACGAGTCGGTCGCCGAGGTGCCGCTGATGGACTTCCAGGCCGGCTACATCCAGCGCGTCGTCGACACCCTGCCGCGCCAGGGCACCGTGGCGCCGTGGGCGCTGAAGCAGAACTACCTCTACGACGCCCGCGCGCTGCGCCGCGCGAGCCTCGACGACCCGGTGCTGCGCTGGTCGTAGGCGAGCGGCGTCAGACCAGCGAGGCGACCAGGTCCTCGACCCGGCGCTTGATCTCGTCGCGGATCGGTCGCACCGACTCGATGCCCTGCCCGGCCGGGTCGTCGAGCAACCAGTCCTCGTAGCGCTTCCCGGGATAGAACGGGCAGGCGTCGCCGCAGCCCATCGTGATCACCACGTCGGACTCCTGGACGGCCGCGTCGCTGAGCAGCTTGGGCTGCTGCGCCGCGATGTCGATGCCGACCTCGGCCATCGCCTCGACCGCGGCCGGGTTGACGGATCCGGCCGGTGCGGATCCGGCCGACAGCACCTCGATGCGCCCGGCGCCGAGGTGCCGCAGCCAGCCGGCGGCCATCTGTGAGCGGCCGGCATTGTGCACGCAGACGAAGAGGACGGTGGGAGTGGTCATCGGGCGTTCTCCTGGGTGGTGGGGATCGCGGCGGGGGCGTCGAAGCGGTCCCGCAGGGCGAGGCTGACATAGACGAGGGCCACCAGCACCGGCACCTCGATGAGGGGCCCGACCACCCCGGCCAGCGCCTGGCCCGAGGTGACGCCGAAGGTGGCGATGGCGACAGCGATGGCCAGCTCGAAGTTGTTGCCGGCTGCGGTGAAGGCCAGCGTGGTGGTGCGCTCGTAGGTCATCTTCAGCCCGCGGCCGAGCAGGAACCCTCCGCCCCACATGAGGGCGAAGTAGGCCAGCAGCGGCAACGCGATGCGGGCCACGTCGAGCGGCCGGCTGGTGACCTGCTCGCCCTGGAGCGCGAAGAGCACCACGATCGTGAAGAGCAGGCCGATCAACGCCCACGGACCGATCCGCGGCAGGAATGTGGACTCGTACCACTCGCGGCCGCGGACGCGCTCGCCGTAGGTGCGCGAGAGGAAGCCGAGGAGCAACGGCACGCCGAGGAAGATCAGGACGGACTTGGCGATCTGCCAGGCGGAGACGTCGAGCGTGTCGCTCTCGAGGCCCAGCCAGCGCGGAAGCGCCTCGAGGTAGAACCAGCCGAGACCGGCGAACGCGACGACCTGGAACACCGAGTTGAGCGCCACCAGGACCGCGGCCGCCTCACGGTCGCCGCAGGCGAGGTCGTTCCAGATGATCACCATGGCGATGCAGCGGGCCAGGCCCACGATGATGAGGCCGGTGCGGTAGGCCGGCAGGTCCGGCAGCATCAGCCAGGCCAGGGCGAACATCAGCGCCGGCCCGAGCACCCAGTTGAGCACCAGGGACGCGACGAGCATGCGGCGGTCCGAGGTCACGGAGTCGAGACGGTCGTAGCGCACCTTGGCCAGGACCGGATACATCATCACCAGCAGCCCGATGGCGATGGGGAGCGAGATGCCGTCGACCTCGACGGCGGAGAGCGTCTCGTCGAGTCCGGGGACCATGCGACCGAGCAGGAGGCCGGCGACCATGGCCAGGCCGATCCACAGGGGGAGGAACCGGTCGAGCGTCGACAGCCGCTCCACGACCTCGCTGCCGCGGTGCCCGCTCACGCGGTGCCGCCGATGAGCGCAGCGACGTCGGACAGCACCTCGCGGCGTACGGCGTAGTAGACCCACACCCCGCGCTTGGTGCGGTCGAGCAGTCCGGCGTCGTGCAGCACCTTGAGGTGGTGGCTGATGGTGGGCTGGGAGAGGTCGAAGGCGTCGTTGAGGTCGCAGACGCAGGCCTCGCCGCCCTCGCTCGCCGCGACGATCGACACGAGCCGCAGCCGCACCGGGTCGGCGAGCGCCTTGAGCAGCGGGGCGAGCCGCTCGGCCTGCTCGGACGAGAGCGGCTCGCGCATCAGCGGGGAGCAGCACGCGGCTGTCTCGACGGGGGTGAGCACCAGCTGGGACTTCGACATGGATCAATATTGACAGATGTCGATGTCTGGGGCAAACTCAGATATCGATCACCATCAATATCAACCGAAAGGCCCTGTCATGTCCCGCCTGCAGCTCGCCCTCAACGTCGACGACCTCGAGACGTCGATCGCCTTCTACTCCACACTCTTCGGCACCGAGCCGCACAAGGTCCGCCCCGGCTACGCCAACTTCGCGGTCGCCCAGCCCCCGCTCAAGCTGGTCCTGATCGAGAACGACGGACACGGCGGCAGCATCAACCACCTCGGCGTCGAGGTGGAGGACGTCGACACCGTCGACACCGAGCTCACCCGCCTGGCCGCAGCAGGGTTCGCCACGACCGAGGAGCGCGACACCACCTGCTGCTATGCCAAGCAGGACAAGTTCTGGGTGCAGGGCACCCCGGACGGCGAGCGCTGGGAGGTCTACACGATCACCGACGACCTCAACGAGGCGGCGGCCGCGGAGGCACCGATCGCCGAGGCGACCTGCTGCGTCTGAGCGTCGCGACCTGCGCCTGAGTCCGGGCTCACATCCCCAAAGATTCGCGGGTTACCGGCCAGTCCCGCTAGCGTGGGGTGCAGTCGCCCGGCCGGTCTTGCCCCGGGCGCAGGTCGTCGCTGGAAATGCGACACCCTTCCTCATCTCCTGAGGCACGTACGCCGCCCACACACGCGGCTCACGGTGGCGAGACGCCAACCGAAAGCAACTCACATGAACTTCGCCGAACTCGGCGTGCCCTCCTCGCTTGCCCAGATCCTGGCCAAGCAGGGCATCACCACTCCCACTCCCATCCAGGCCGCGACGCTGCCTGACAGCCTCGCCGGCCGCGACGTGCTCGGCCGTGGCCGCACCGGCTCCGGCAAGACGTACGCCTTCCTGCTGCCGCTGGTCGCCCGGCTCGACGCGAGCAAGATGCCCGCGATGCCGCGCAAGCCGCGCGCGCTGATCCTGGCCCCGACCCGCGAGCTGGTCGGCCAGATCCACGCCTCGCTCGTCCCGATGGCCCAGGCCGCCGGCCTGTCGAGCGTCGTCATCTACGGCGGTGTGGGCCAGAACCCGCAGACCACCGCGCTCAAGAAGGGCGTCGACATCGTCATCGCCTGCCCCGGCCGCCTCGAGGACCTGATGGGCCAGGGCTATGCCGATCTCTCCAACATCGAGGTCACGATCCTCGACGAGGCCGATCACATGGCCGACCTCGGCTTCCTGCCCGGCGTGCGCCGGATCATGGACAAGACGCCCCGCCAGGGCCAGCGGATGCTGTTCTCCGCGACGCTCGACAAGGCGATCGACGTCCTGGTCAAGCGCTACCTCGACAAGCCCATGACCCACGAGGCCGACTCGGCGCAGTCGCCGGTCGGGACCATGCACCACCACGTGCTCCACCTCAGCCGCGAGCAGAGGGTGCCGGTCCTGGTGGACCTCACCAGCGCCCCCGGTCGCACGGTGGTCTTCACCCGCACCAAGCACGGCGCCAAGGCGCTGGCCCGCCAGCTCAACAAGAGCGGCGTGCCGACCGTGGACCTGCACGGCAACCTCAGCCAGAACGCGCGCACCCGCAACATGGAGGCGTTCCACTCCGGCACGGCCACCACGTTGGTCGCCACCGACATCGCCGCGCGCGGCATCCACGTGGACGACGTCGCCCTCGTGGTCCACGCCGACCCGCCGGTCGAGCACAAGGCCTACCTGCACCGCTCCGGTCGTACGGCACGCGCCGGCGCCGAGGGCACCGTGATCACCCTGATGACCGACGAGCAGGTGCGCGACGTGCGTGACCTGACCCGTCTGGCCGGCATCAAGCCGACCACCACCAAGGTCCACGGCCCCAGCCACCCGATGCTGGTGCAGCTCGCCCCCGGTGAGCGCAGCACCCCAGGCGGCCTCGTCGTCGACGTGCCCAGCTCCGGCGGCGGCGGTGGCCGCTCCACGGGCGCGAACGCCCAGCGCAAGCGCGCCCGCAGCGCCGGCCAGACCAACGGCCAGTCGCGTCGGGGCAACCCGACCACCTACACCAGTGAGAGCTCCGGCGGCTCGTCCACCGGCGGCGGCCAGCGTCGGCGCTCCGGCGGCGGTCAGGGCGGCGGCCAGGGCGGCCAGGGCGGCGGCAACCGTCGTCGCTCCGGCGGCGGCCAGTCCACCGGCCAGTCGACCGGTGGCCGCGCCCACAGCGCGTCGTCGTTCAGCCGCGGTCGCTGACCGACCTCCGACCCCACACTCGCCCTTGAGTCTCCTGGAGACTCAAGGGCGAGTCTCGTTGCGGCCCGGCTCGCCCGGCGCCCGCCGCTCGCGGCGTCACCCGGTCCGACGGAATGGCCAGAAGGCGCTGGTGGTTCACCGGGTGGTGATCCCGCGCGTCCGCGGGCTCATGGCCGACTCCTAGGCTGGGGGACATGCGCACCTGGATCCGACGATCGTTGTGGGAGGTCGTCCCGCGCGACCAGCGCGACACCCCGTCCGCCCTGCGGCGACGGCAGATGGTGGCGGCGACCGTGGTGCTGGTCGGCGCGGTCGTGCTCGGCTGGTCGCTGCGCCTCGAGCCCGGTGGCGGGCTCTTCTACTTCGGCGCCGTGCTCCTCGCCGGCGTCTGGGCGGTGGGTGCCTTCGTCTCCGGACGCCTGCACCTGGGCAGGATCTCGCGGCGCGAGGCCCTCATCCGACCGGTCGTCGAGCCGATCGTGATCGGCCTGGGGCTCGCCGGGATCTTCGTGGTGGGCTCCCTGGTGGTCCGCGAGATCGATCCCCTGGCTGCCTACGTCAGCTCGGTGCTGGAGTACGCCGACGAGGGCTCGCTGACGGTGCTCGCGATCATCACGTTCTTCAACGGCATCGCCGAGGAGCTGTTCTTCCGCGGCGCGATGTATGCCGCGATCCCGCGCTACCCCGTCGCCTGGACGACCCTCGCCTACGTCGTGGCGACGCTCGCGACCGGCAACATCATGCTCGCCTTCGCGGCGATCCTGCTCGGCGCCGTCTGCGGCCTGCAGCGGCGCGCGAGCGGTGGCGTGCTGGCGCCGATCCTGACCCACATCACGTGGTCGTTGTCGATGCTCTTCGTGCTGCCGCTGCTGTTCTAGCCCGAGGCGCGGTCAGCGAGCCCCGCGATCTCCCGCGGTCCCACCGCCGAGCACCCCGGCGTCGAAGGCCTTCAGCACGGAGGCCCGGTCCGCGGCGGTGAGGTCACCCGCGGTGACCGCCTCGTCCAGCCGGTCACCGAGTGCGGTACGCCGCTCGTCCGCGCGACCCTGCTGCAGCTCCTCGAAGGCCGCGGTGACCTCGGCTGCGGACAGGTCGAGCTCGTCGGCAAGCGCCTCGATCATCTGGTCGCGACGCTCCTCGCGCTCGTCGGCGGTGGGCGGTGCGGACCGGTCGGTCTCCGACGGCTCACGCTGCTCGCGGACCGCCTCGAGTGCGGACTGGAGCTCGTTCTCGCTGACGCCGAGGGCCTCGGCGAGCTCGGGGCCACCCAACCCATGGCCTCCACCTGGGCCGCGACCGTGGCCGCGACCGCGGTCGCCGCGCTCGGCGGCGCCGGTGTCGGTCGAGGAACTCGCGGCCGGCGTCGAGCTGTCGGACTGGGCGTCGTCCTCGGCCGCCGAGGCGATACCGAGACCGCCCACGGCCAGACCTGCTCCGGCGATGCCGGTGGCCACGCCGCGTCGAATGATGGATCTGTTCATCGGGACTCCTTGGTCGTGATCGTCTGCCTCTTTTCGGTCTCGACCATCCCCAGCGCACCTGTGCTGAGGCTGTGCCCGGCCTCCGAGTCCGATGTGCATCCCGCACGCCCACGCTTCGCGCGTCGAAGCCCTGTGGCGCCACCGCGGCTCGATCGCTGACGCGTTCGGGCTAGCCTGCGGTGTGCCCGAGTTCACCTGGCGACCGGCCAACGAGGCAACGACCGAGGACGTCGAGGCGGTGTTCGACACCGGCGGCGCCCGCAAGTGTCGCTGCCAGGCGCTGAAGGTCCCGGGCTGGATCTGGCGAGACACCACCCAGGAGCAGCGTGACGCCGCCCTGCTGGAGCAGGCCGGGTGCGGCACCGGCGGACCCACGTCCGGCCTGATCGGATACCTCGACGGCGAGCCGGCCGGCTGGGTCGCGGTCGAGCCGCGGGAGAACTATCCCCGGGTGTGGGCCCGCAAGCAGCCGTGGATGCGGACGGACCCCGAGCTCGAGGGCGTGTGGTCGGTCACCTGCTTCGTCGTCGGCAAGGGCTTTCGCCGGCAGGGGCTGATGTACGAGCTGGCCCTCGCCACCGTCGCGTACGGCAGGCAGGTCGGCGCTCGCGTGCTCGAGGGCTATCCCACCGAGCCGCCGCCCGGGAAGACCGTGATCTGGGACGAGGCGTCGGTCGGGCTGCTGCACGTCTTCCTGGACGCCGGGTTCGAGGTGGTGTCCTCGCCGACCCTGCGCCGGCGGGTGGTGCGTCACCGACTCGGCGAGCCGTCGTGACAGGCCGGGCGCGCGGCCCGAGCCGCGTCCCTCCTGCCTAGGCGCGCTGGATGTCGACGTCGTCGGACGTGTCCTCCTCGCGCTTGCCGAGGACGGCGCGGCCTGCCTCGAGCCGGGCGACCGGCACGCGGAAGGGCGAGCAGGAGACGTAGTCGAGCCCGACGTGGTGGAAGAAGTGGATCGACTCAGGATCTCCTCCGTGCTCCCCACACACGCCGGCCTTGAGGTTCGGGCGAGTGCTGCGGCCCTCGCGGGTGGCGATGTCGACGAGGCGGCCCACTCCGGCCGCGTCCAGGGTCTCGAAGGGCGACACGGTGAAGACGCCCTTCTCGAGGTAGGCCGCGAAGAAGGCTGCCTCCACGTCGTCGCGACTGAACCCCCAGGTCGTCTGGGTCAAGTCGTTGGTGCCGAAGGAGAAGAAGTCGGCCTCCTCGGCGATCCGGAACGCCGTGAGCGCCGCGCGGGGAAGCTCGATCATCGTGCCGATGGGGATGTCGAGGGCGACCCCTTCGGTCTCGGCGACCTCCGCGAGGATCCGGGAGGCCTCCTCCCGCACGAGGTGCAGCTCCATCAGCGATCCCACCAGCGGCACCATGATCTCGGGCCGCGGATCGTGTCCGCCCTTGATCCGGCGTGCCGCAGCCTCGGCGACCGCACGGATCTGGCCCGCGAACAGACCCGGCACCGTGAGGCCGAGTCGGACGCCCCGCAGGCCGAGCATCGGGTTGGACTCGTGCAGCCGGTTCACCGCTGCGAGCAGCCGTACGTCGTCGTCGTCGACGTCACCCTTCTCCTCGGCCCGGGCGACCTTGACCATCAGGTCGGACCGGTCCGGCAGGAACTCGTGCAGCGGGGGGTCGAGGAGACGGATCGTGGTCGGCAGTCCGTCCATCGCGGAGAGGAGCTCGTCGAAGTCCTCACGTTGGGGAGGCAGCAGGGCAGCCAGCGCTTCCTCGCGCTCCGCGGAGCTCCCGGCGAGGATGACCCGCTCGATCAGGACACGTCGGTCACCGAGGAACATGTGCTCGGTGCGGCACAGGCCGATCCCTTCGGCGCCCATGCGTCGCGCCCGCAGCGCGTCCTCACCGCTGTCGGCGTTCGCTCGCACCTGCATGGTGCGCACCGAGTCCGCATGCGTGAGCAGGCGATCCACCGCTCGGATCAGGTCGGCGGTGCCCTCGTCGACCAGCTCGAGCGCCGGCTCCAGGCCCTCCTCGAGATACTTCACCACCGGCGATGCCACGACCGGCAGCTGGCCGATGAACACCTCGCCCGTCGATCCATCGATGGAGAGCACGTCGCCCTGGCGCACCTCGACGCCGCCGGCGCTCGCGAGCTCCTGGGCCTCGTCGATGTGCAGGGCCTCGGCCCCGCAGACAGCGGTCTTGCCCATGCCCCGCGCCACGACGGCAGCGTGCGACGTCTTGCCGCCACGGCAGGTCAGGATCCCGGTCGCCGCGATCATCCCCTCGAGGTCCTCGGGGTTGGTCTCCTTGCGCAACAGCACGACCGGTACGCCGTCGGCTGCCCACTTGACCGCGGTCGCGGAGTCGAACACCACCTTGCCGACCGCCGCGCCCGGAGAGGCCGGCATGCCTCGGGTGAAGGGCGTGCGCTCGGCCTCGGAGTCGAACTGCGGGAACATGAGCTGGGCCAGCTGTGCTCCGCCGACCCGCTCCAGCGCCTCGTCCATCGTGATCAGCTGCTCATCGACCAGTTGCGTGGCGATGCGGAACGCTGCTGCGGCGGTGCGCTTGCCGACACGGGTCTGGAGCATCCAGAGCTTGCCACGCTCCACCGTGAACTCGATGTCGCACAGGTCGCGGTAGTGGGTCTCCAGCCGCCGCATGATCTTGACCAGCGCCGCATGGGACTCGGGGTCGACGTCCGCGAAGTCGTCCAGGGACAGCGTGTTGCGGATCCCGGAGACCACGTCCTCTCCCTGCGCGTTGACCAGGTAGTCGCCATAGCCGCCGGGCTTGCCCGTGGACGGGTCCCGGGTGAAGCAGACCCCGGTGCCGGAGGTCTCGCCCAGGTTGCCGAAGACCATCGTGCAGACGTTCACCGCCGTGCCGGCGTCCTCGGGGATCCGCTCGCGCCGCCGGTAGATGCGCGCACGGTCGGTGTTCCAGGACTCGAAGACGGCCCGGATGGCCAGATCGAGCTGCTCGCGCGGATCCTGCGGGAAGGGGCGCCCGCTCCCGGCCTCCACGACGGCCTTGAACTCCTCGACCAGCTGCTGAAGGTCACCTGCGTCCAGCTCGAGGTCGTTGGTGACCCCCTTGGCCTCCTTCGTCGCGTCGAGCACGCGGGCGAAGTCGTCGCCCTCCATGCCGAGGACGGTCTTGCCGAACATCTGGATCAACCGTCGGTAGGAGTCCCAGACGAACCGCTCGTCCCCTGAGGCCTCGATCAGGCCCTTGACCGAGAAGTCGTTGAGGCCGACGTTGAGCACCGTCTCCATCATCCCCGGCATCGAGTACTTCGCTCCGGACCTGACGCTCACCAGGAGCGGGTCGACGGAGTCACCCAGCCGGCGCCCGACCTCGTCCTCGAGGCGTCGCAGGGCCATCGTGACCTGCACCCTGAGGTCGTCGGGCAGGCGGTCGTGCCTGAGGTAGTGCCGGCACGCCTCCGTCGTCACGATGAATCCCGGAGGCACCGGCAGTCCCAGCCGCGTCATCTCCGACAGGTTGGCACCCTTGCCACCCAGCAGATCCTTCTGGTCCTTGTTGCCCTCGCTGAAGTGGTAGACGAGCTTGTCCATCTCCAGTTCACTCCCTTTCGGTTGACTGGTGCGGGTGCTGCGGCGACTGGTCGGCGACAGCGTCTCGGATCACGGGTGCTCCCCGGCGTGCCGGAGCACCTTGGTGAGCGCGTGGTCGCTGCTGACCTCGCGCACCGTCCCGCTCTGCGAGCGCATCACCAGCGACCGGGTGCGAGCCCCGCCTCCGGAGTAGCGGACCCCGGGGAGGAGGTCGCCGTCGGTGATGCCGGTCGCCACGAAGAAGGTGTTGTCGCACGTCACGAGATCGTCGAGCCCCAACACCTGGTCCAGGTCGTGGCCGGCCGCGAGGGCCCGGCTCCGCTGCTCGTCGTCCGCGGCGTACAGACGCGCCTGGATCTCACCGCCCATGGCCTTCATGGCGCAGGCGGTGATCACGCCCTCCGGGGTGCCGCCGACACCCATGAGCACGTCGATTCCCGAGTCGGGCCGGGCCACGGCGATCGCGACCGCGACGTCACCGTCGGGGAAGAGCTTGATCCGGGCACCGGCAGCGCGCAGGCGGGCGATGAGGTCGGCGTGACGGGGCCGGTCGAGCACGGCGACGGTCAGATCGGAGACCGAGCCGCCCTTGGTGCCGGCCACGACCCGCAGCGTCTCCTCCGTCGGAGCGGTGATGTCCACCTTTCCGGCGGCGTCCGGGCCGACGATGAGCTTCTCCATGTAGTAGACGTCCTTGGGGTTGAACATGCCCCCCCGATCGGCTGCTGCGATCACCGCGATCGCGTTCGGCATGCCGCCCGCCAGGAGGGTCGTCCCGTCCACGGGGTCCACGGCGATGTCCATCTCGGGGCCGGTCCCGTCGCCGAGCTGCTCACCGTTGTGCAGCATGGGCGCCTCGTCCTTCTCGCCCTCGCCGATGACCACGACTCCGCGCATCTGCACGCCGGTGAGGACGTGGCGCATGGCGTCGACGGCGGCGCCGTCACCCGCTTCCTTGTCACCGAGACCGGCCCACCGCCCGGCGGCCATCGCGGCGGCCTCCGTGGCCCGCATCAGGTCGAGCCCGAGGTTGCGGTCGGGCAGCTGATAGGGCCCGGCATGTGCTGCGGCCGACGTCATCGCGCACCCGCCCTCACGTCGGTGCGGCCGGCCCTCGCCACGACCGGGGTGGCTCGCTGGTTCGGTGGCCTGCTCGGGCATGTCCTGCTCTGCGATGTCATCGTCGTCATCAGCTCCTCGACTGCCTGGTCGTCGCCCTCGGGGCCGTCCGCCGCCCTCCGCGGCTTCGACACTTCTGTCGTACCACGCCCAGGGGGGTGTGATCTGAGTCTCATTTCTTTGAATATGTTTTCTACACCTTTGTTTGTGTGGTTTCAAGGGGTGTGGCCGGTCAATTCGGGCATGAACCAACAGATCGGGGCGACTTCCGTGCCTGTGGCATCCCCTCGACGGATCGACGCATGGGGAGACCTGGCCTCGTTCCGACGTGCGGTCGCCGCGTCGTGACCGACCTCCCCGCCCGCGGTGAGTGTGGTGGTGCGAGATGCCGGAGATCGGCCGGAGACCGGTCGTCGTGCTCCGGGCGAAGTCGTCCTCGAACCCGGCCACGACCCGGCGCGGCCTCGGCTACGTCCTGCGTGAGGAGCCCCGATGAGCCGCCTCTCGCTGCGCTGGATGATCCTGCTGCCGCTGCTGGCCACGATCACGGTCGGCTTCGTGACCTTTGCGATCTACATCGAGCAGAGCGATCGCTCGACCCGGCTGGCCGAGATCGACCGCGAGCTCACACGAGCCGAGCGCGTTGATCCGGCGCCGCCGGCAACCGATCCACCGGACGGAGTGACCCCGCCGATCCCCGGCTCCACCGCCACCGACGTCTCCACCCCCGGAGTGGACCCGCCCGTCCAGCTCACCGTCTCGCCCGACGGTGACGTCACCACGACGCAGGGCGGCGTGAACCCGTTCCCCGGCGACACCCTCGCCGCACTGGGTGCCACCCGTGGGCCCACGACCACCGAGATCGGGGACTACCGGGTCCGCGTCTCGCCACAGCCCGGCGGACAGGTGCGGGTCACGGCCCTGTCCCTCGAGGGCTACCACGCGACGACCGACGCCCTGCGGCGGACCCTGCTCATCGGCGGGCTGATCATCGTGATGCTCGAGGCCGCGATGGCATGGTGGCTGGCCGGCCGGCTGGTCCGGCCGCTGGCGACGATGGCGGCCACGGCCAACCAGATCGCGGACGGGGCACTCGACACCGAGGTGCGTCACGCCGGGGGGTCCCGCGAGGTCTCCGACCTCTCGACCGACATCAAGCGGATGGTCGCCCGGCTGCGAGCCGCTCTCGCCGAGCGCGAGCAGTCCGAGGCGGAAGCCACCCGGGCCCGTGACGACATGAGGCGGTTCCTCGCCGACGTCTCCCACGAGATCCGCACTCCGCTGACCGCGCTCAAGGGATACAGCGACCTCTACGAGCGAGGGATGCTGGCCGAGCCCGGAGCCCTGGACCGCGCCATGTCACGCGTGGGCAACGAGAGCGTCAGGCTGCACCGGCTGGTGAACTCCATGATGGAGCTGGCGCGCAGCGGCGAGGGGCGTTCCCACGTCGTCGCGGACGTCGATGTGCCTCAGGTCGTGCGGGCGGTGGTCGACGACCTGCGGGCGGCGTACCCGGAACGTCGGATCGACGTCGAGCTCGGCCACGTCGTCGACGCGACGGTGGGGGGAGACCCCGCCCGGATCCACCAGGCCGTCCTCAATCTCGGTGCCAACGCCTGCACGCACACCCCCACCTCGACCCCGATCACCCTCGTCGTCGAGACGCCGGCGGACGCCGTCGAGATCAGCGTCGTCGACCACGGAGGCGGGATCGACGAAGCCGAGCGGACGCGGATCTTCCTGCCCTTCTACCAAGCAGACTCCTCGCGCACCCGACACGGCCAGGGCGGAGCAGGTCTCGGCCTGGCCGTGACCCAGCAGATCGCCCACGATCACGACGGATCGGTCAGCCTCGGCCCGACCCCCGGCGGCGGATCGACCTTCACGCTCCGGCTCCCGCAGGGCTCCGGAGCAGCCGACAGGTGAGCTCGCGGACCCTCGCCGGGCGCTCAGGACTCAGGCCCCTGCGGCGGCCCGATCGGACAGCGCGCGGCGCACGGACTCGCTGTAGGACAGCGGGTCACCGGGCACGACCTCGCGGATCGAGGTGTCGGTGACGACGACCTCGGTGGACATCGAGTCGATCAGGTTGCGGCCAGTGGTGACGTCGACGTCGGTGACCAGCGCCAGCCAGTACGACGACAGCCGCGGGGTCAGCACCGGGACGGGTACGACGGGGATCTTGCGACCGTTGATCAGCTCGGCGGCGACCTTCATCATCTCGAGGTAGGTGAGCTGCTCGGTCCCGCCGATCTCGAAGATCCGGTCGAACGTCTCCGGCTTGTCGACCACGCCGACGAGGTAGCGCACCACGTCGTCGAGGGCGATCGGCTGGGTGCGTGTGGAGACCCACTTCGGCACGACCATGGCCGGCAGGTTCTTGACCAGCTGGCGGGTGATCTCCCACGAGATGCCACCGTGGCCGACCACGATCGCGGCACGGAGCACCGTGACCGGCACCCCGTCGGTGGCCAGCAGTCCCTCGACCTCGCGTCGCGAGCGCAGGTGCGCGGACAGCTCCTGGTCGTCGTCGCCGAGCCCGCCCATGTAGACGATCTGACGGGTGCCGGCGGCAGCCGCGGCGGCGCTGAAGTTGCGCGCGGCGTCGGCGTCCTTGCGCTCGAAGTCGGGATCGTCGAGTGAGTGCACGAGATAGATCGCCACGTCGACCCCGTCGAGCGCCGCGCGCAGCGAGTCCGGGTCCATCACGTCGGCTCCGACCGCCTCGCCCGGGCCGTCGTACGTCTCCGGGCGCCGGGTCATGGCGCGGACATCGTGCCCGGCGTCGAGGAGGGCGGGGACGAGACGGCGGCCGATGAAGCCGGTGGCGCCGGTGACGAGGACTGTGGCCATGCCCCCATGCTGACAGGCCGCGCCAGATCGTGGCTCATCCCTGCGTGGAGGCGCGCCCCCGTCGGGCGTCGAGCCGGGACATCGCTGGGGTGGCGGTGACGCCGTGCAGCAGCACCGACACGATCACCGTGAACGCCACGGTTGACCACAGCCAGGCCTCGCCGGGCACGTGCTCGTGGCTGGTGGCGTAGCCGAGGTAGTAGAGCGAGCCGATGCCGCGAACCCCGAAGAACGAGACGGCGGCCATCTCGCCACGCTGCAGCCCGCCTGCGCGGTCCGCGCGCGCGCCGCGTCGACAGGGCGACATAGCCTGCCGCCGGACGCACGAGGAAGACGAGTGCGAGCGCGAGGGCGATGCCGCGCCAGTCGAGGTGCTCGAGCAGGCCGCGGGTCATGGCAGCGCCCAGCACCAGCAGGACCAGCAGCGTCATCAGCCGCTCGAGTCGCTCGACGACGCCGTGCATCGCGCGTTGGTAGTTGTGCCCGCGCGCGGACGCGCGGACCCGCATGGCGCACGCGAAGACCGCCAGGAAGCCGTAGCCGCCGACCAGCTCCGCAGCACCGTACGCCGCCAGCAGCGCCGCCAGCGCGAGCAGCGGCTCGCCGTGGTCGGCGAGGCGGAGCGAGTCGCTGCGGGAATGGAAGGCCTGCCGGCCCAGCAGCCAGCCGATGCCGACACCCACCGCGAGGCCCAGCGCGATCTTGCCCACGACGTACCAGCCCACCCACAGGCCGGTGTCCGCGAACGTGAAGCCACCGGCGATCAGCAGCAGGGCCAGGTGCACGAAGGGGAAGGCGAGGCTGTCGTTGAGGCCGGCCTCCGCAGTCAGGGAGAAACGGATGTCGTCGTCGACCGGGCTGTCGTCGTCCTCGCCGCGCTCGTCGATGTCCTCGGTGAGGGGCTCGCCGACCTGGACGTCGGAGGCGAGGACCGGGTCGGTCGGCGCCAGCACCGCGCCCAGGAGCAGCGCCACCGCCGGCGCCAGACCGGCGACCCACCAGCCGAGGACGGCGACACCCAGGATGGTGAGCGGCATCGTCACGCCGAGCAGCCGCCACACCGGCGACCACCCGCGCAACGATCGCCAGGACCGCAGGTCGAGGGTGCGCTCGATGGCCAGGCCCACGCCCATGAGGGAGACCAGCACGGTGAACTCCGTGACGTGCGTGACGAGGTCGCGGTGGTCCTGCGGGTCGAGGCTGACGCTGTCGACGAGCGGCAGCATGCCGATGGCCATGCCGACGGCGACGAGCACCATCGGCGGGGAGAGCGGGATCCGCCGGGTGAGCTGCGGGAGGACGATCGCGAGGAGCAGGGACAGGCCGAGGATGAGGTAGACCGCGGCCCCGTTCATCGGGACCTGGGCGGCATGGTGTCGTGGGACGCCGAGCTCTCGTCGATGGCCTGCTCGTAGGCGGTGACCAGCCCGGCGACGGTGAGCGGCTTGAGTCGGTGGATGAACTCGCGCAGCTGCTCGGCCGTGCCGCCGCGCTCGCGGAACGCCGGCCAGACCATGGTGCGCACGATCTCGGAGAGCTCGCGCGCGACCTGGCGACCGTGGTCGCGATAGACCTCGGCGACCGCCTCGGCGGCTTCGGGGGAGATCCCCAGCCCGGACAGCCCGCCCGTGACGTCGACGTCGCGCTCGCCGGTGACCGGGGCGAGCATCGACAGGTGGAGCGCGATCTCGGAGGGCGTGGCGGTGGCGGGGATGGTGTCGACGTACCTCTCGATCGCGGACAGGGTGAAGCCGTGCCCCTGGAGCTCGCGCACCAGCTCGAGCCGGGCGACGTGGTCGGGGCCGTAGTAGCCCGAGCGACCACGACGGATCGGTGCGGGGACCAGGCCTCGCGAGGCGTAGAACCGGACGTTGCGCGCGCTCACCCCGGTGCGCTCGGTCAGCTCGTCCAGCGTGAGCAGCTCGCTGCCGTCCACCACGGTCTCCACCGCTCCATCCTCTCCTCACGTCTCACCCCACGCGCCCATCGGACGGTGACGACACCCACACCTGTTGGACTGTGACAGTAATGGTGTCACAATCAGGGGTATGGCAGAAGCATTCGTCTACGACCACATCCGCACACCTCGCGGCCGCGGCAAGGCCGTCGGCTCGCTCCACGAGGTCAAGCCGGTGGACCTGGTCGTCGGACTCCTCGACGAGCTCAGGACCCGCAACCCCGGCCTGGACCCGTCGCGTGTCGACGACGTGGTGCTCGGCGTGGTGACCCCCATCGGCGACCAGGGCGGCGACATCGCCAAGACCGCCGCCCTCAAGGCCGGCTATCCCGAGACCGTGGCCGGTGTGCAGCTGAACCGCTTCTGCGCGTCCGGCCTCGAGGCCGTCAACCAGGCCGCGCAGCGCGTGCGCTCCGGCTTCGAGGACCTCCTGATCGCCGGGGGCGTCGAGTCGATGAGCCGGGTGCCGATGGGCAGCGACGGCGGCGCGTGGGCGATGGACCCCGCCACCGCGCTGCAGACCGGCTTCGTGCCGCAGGGCATCGGCGCCGACCTGATCGCCACGATCGAGGGCTGGAACCGCCAGGACGTCGACGCCTACGCTGCCGAGTCGCACCACCGCGCCGCGAAGGCGTGGGCCAACGGCTACTTCGACTCCGCGGTCGTGCCCGTCAAGGACCTCAGCGGCGTGACCGTGCTCGACCGGGACGAGACCATTCGTCCCGACACCTCCGTCGAGGGTCTGGCCGGCCTCAAGCCGTCGTTCGCCGGGATCGGCAAGGACGCCGGCTTCGACGACGTGGCACTGGAGAAGTACCACTGGATCCCCGCGATCGACCACGTGCACCACGCCGGCAACTCCTCGGGGATCGTCGACGGCGCGGCGCTGATGGCGATCGGCACCGAGGAGATCGGCACGTCGCTGGGCCTCACCCCGCGCGCCCGGATCATCTCCACCGCGGTCTCCGGCGCCGACCCGACGATCATGCTCACCGGGCCTGCCCCCGCCGCGCGCAAGGCACTCGCGCGGGCCGGCCTCGAGGTCGAGGACATCGACCTGTTCGAGATCAACGAGGCCTTCGCGGCCGTCGCCATGCGCTTCATGCGCGACCTGGGCATCAGCCACGAGATCACCAACGTCAACGGCGGGGCCATCGCGATGGGCCACCCGCTCGGCGCCACCGGCGCGATGATCCTCGGCACCCTCGTCGACGAGCTCGCCCGGCGCGACCTCAGGCGCGGCCTCGCCACGCTCTGCGTCGGCGGCGGCATGGGCATCGCCACCATCGTCGAGCTCGTCTGACCCACCCCGTTGGTCCACGAGGTCGCGCAGCGACCGTCACGAGACCACTCCACTGCCGAGCCTGGTCTCCAGACGCGACTCCGTCCGTCTGGACCAGCGAAGGGAAGACCATGACCACTGACACCCGGACCGCCGTCCGCTACGACCGCGACGCCGACGGCATCGTCACGCTGACCCTCGACGATCCGACGGCCAGCGCCAACACCATGAACGAGCTCTACCAGTCGTCCATGCAGGCCGCCGTCCGACGGTTGTACGACGAGCAGGACGACGTCGTCGGCGTGGTCCTGGTCAGCGCCAAGAAGACCTTCTTCGCCGGCGGCGACCTCAAGAGCATGGTCACCGCCACCCCGGACGACGCCGACGAGATCTTCGCGATGGGCGAGGCCGTCAAGGCCAGCCTGCGCAAGCTCGAGACGTTCCCGCGCCCCGTGGTAGCGGCGATCAACGGCGCCGCCCTCGGCGGCGGGCTCGAGATCGCGCTCGCGGCCAACCGCCGGATCGCCGTGGACGACCGCTCGGTCAAGATCGGCCTGCCCGAGGCGACGCTCGGCCTGCTGCCCGGTGGCGGCGGGGTCACCCGCGTCGTACGCATGCTGGGCCTGCAGTCCGCGCTGATGGACGTGCTGATGCCGGGCACGCAGTTCGACCCGCGGGGGGCGCTGGCCAAGGGCCTGATCGACGAGGTGCTCCCGACCCGCGAGGAGCTCGTGCCCGCCGCGAAGGCGTGGATCCTCGGGCACCGCGACGACGCGGACGCCGCCACGAACCCGTGGGACCGGGCGGGCTACAAGATGCCCGGCGGCACCCCGAAGACCCCGGCGCTCGCGCAGTTCCTGCCGGCCTTCCCGGCCCTGCTGCGCAAGCAGACCAAGGGCGCGATCTATCCCGCGCCGCGCGCGATCATGAGTGCCGCTGTCGAGGGGGCGCAGGTCGACTTCGACACGGCGTCGCGCATCGAGAGCCGCTACTTCACCCAGCTGGTGGTCAGCCAGCAGTCCAAGAACATGATCCAGGCCTTCTTCTTCGACCTCCAGGCGATCAACTCCGGCTCGCTGCGCCCGCAGGGCATCGAGCGCTGGCAGGCCACCAAGGTCGGTGTCCTCGGCGCCGGGATGATGGGCGCCGGCATCGCCTACTCGTGCGCCCGCGCCGGCATGCAGGTGGTGCTCAAGGACGTCTCGCTCGAGGCTGCCGAGAAGGGCAAGGCCTACACCGCCGGGCTCAACGCCAAGGGCATCGAGCGCGGCAGGCTGACCACCGAGAAGGCGGAGGAGATCCTGGGCCGGATCACGCCGACCGCGGCGCCCGAGGACCTCGCCGGGTGCGACCTGGTGATCGAGGCCGTCTTCGAGGACCCGACGCTCAAGGCGAAGGTGTTCGCCGAGGTGATGCCGTACGTCACTGGTCACGAGGGGGGCGACGCGCTGCTGTGCTCCAACACCTCGACCCTGCCGATCACCGAGCTCGCCGCGGGCATCGGCCGGGCCGCTCGCCAGGAAATGACGCAGTTCATCGGGCTGCACTTCTTCAGCCCCGTCGACAAGATGCCGCTCGTCGAGATCATCCGCGGCGCCGAGACCTCCGACGTGGCGCTGGCCAAGGCGTACGACGTCGTGCAGCAGATCCGCAAGACGCCGATCGTGGTCAACGACTCGCGCGGCTTCTACACCTCCCGCGTCATCGGCACCCAGATCAACGAGGGCCTCGCGATGCTCGCCGAGGGCGTGCATCCGGTCTCGCTCGAGCGTGCCGCGACGTCGGCCGGCTTCCCGGTCGGGCCGCTGCAGATCAGCGACGAGCTCAACATGGAGCTGATGGCCAAGATCCGCACGGCGACCGAGGACGCGGCCGAGCGCGAGGGCATCGACCCGGGCGACTACCCGGCCGGCGAGGTCATCGCGACGATGATCGGCCTCGGACGTCCCTCGCGGCTCAAGGGCGCGGGCTTCTACGACTACGACGAGCACGGACGTCGTACGACGCTGTGGCCCGGGCTCGCCGAGACCTTCCCCGTCGCAGAGCAGCAGGTGCCGATCCGCGACATCCGCGACCGGATGCTCTTCATCGAGGCGCTCGAGACCGCGAGGTGCTTCGAGGAGGGCGTCATCACCTCGGCGGCCGCGGCCAACATCGGATCGATCATGGGCATCGGCTTCCCGGCGCTGACCGGTGGCGCTGCGCAGTTCATCACCGGCTGGCAGGCGCTCGACGAGACCGGCCACGGTGTCGGTCCGGTGGGTCTGGACGCCTTCCTGGCGCGCGCCGACGAGCTGGCCGAGGCCTACGGCGAGCGCTTCCGACCGACGGCCTACCTCCGCGACATGGCGGCCAAGGGCGAGTCCTTCCCCCGCTGACCGGGCACTTGGTTCCCGTCCGGCTTGCTGACCGGGCACTTGGTTCCCGTCCGGCTTGCTGACCGGGCACTTGGTTCCCGTCCGGGGCGCTGCCCGGTCGGTGGTGGTGACGGGGAGGAAGTGCCCGGTCGGTGGTGGTGACGGGGAGGAAGTGCCCGGTCGGTGGTGGTGACGGGGAGGAAGTGCCCGATCGGCGCATTCGCCGGTCACCAGCCGGAAGGTCGACCAGAATGGGCCGGTGAACTCGCCCCTCCCGACCGCGGTCGTCGTGCGCGACCTGCACGTCCGCTTCGGCGAGGTCGAGGCTGTCTCGGGCGTCGACCTCAGTGCGCAGAGCGGCCAGGCGACCGCCCTGCTGGGCCGCAACGGGGCCGGCAAGTCCACGACGATGAAGGTTCTGGCGGGCGTCGTGCCGCCGACCGCAGGTGTCGTCACGGTGGCCGGGCACGATGCCGCAACCGACGCGCTGGGCGTCAAGCGCGTCGTGGGCTACTGCCCCGACGTCGGGGGACTGGTGCCGAGGGCCACTCCCTGGGAGCACCTCCAGCTCAGCGCCCGGCTCCGCCGGATCGAGGTCTGGGAGGAACGCGGCCGTGACCTTCTCGAGCGCTTCGAGCTCGGCGACGTCGCCCACCGGGTGGTGGGTGGCTTCAGCCACGGGATGAGCCGCCGCCTCAGTGTCGTGCTCGCCGCTCTCCACGAACCGGCCGTCCTGCTGCTCGACGAGCCGTTCGACGGCGTGGACCCCCTCGGTGTCGAAGCCACCCTCGAGGTGGTGGCCGACGCCCGCGCCCGCGGTGCCTGCGTCCTGCTCTCCACCCACCTGCGCGACCTGGCCCTCGAGGCGTGCGGCACGGCCGTCGTGCTGCGCGGTGGCAACCGCGTCGCCGCGATGGAGGCGGCCGACCTCACCGGTGAGGCCTACCGTGCCCTTCTCGACTGACCGCTCGACCCACGGGCCGACCGGCCGGGTGACCGCTCGCCCCGCCGACGGCTGGGCCGACGCGGTCCTCGACCTGGCGCACCTCGTCGCGTTCCGCGCCCGCACCGTACGCCGACCTCGTGCCGTCGTGACCGGCGTCCTCGTGATCCTCCTCATCACGGTCGCCGCCGCGCTCGGGCCGAGCACCGTCGACGTCGACGCCCTCGACTCGTCGACGCTCGAGCGGGCGATCAGCAGCCTGCGGGGCAACCTGGGGGCGGCCTTCCTCGGCTTCCTCCTGCTGGCCATCAGCGCCGCGATGGGCAGCGGTGGCGGGCGTGAGCTGCTCTCGCGCGACGAGGCCGCGGTCCACCCGGTCAGCCCGGTCACCGAGCACCTCGGTGCCCTGGTGCTGGCGCCGCTGAACGTCGGCTGGCTGGTCCAGCTCTGGGGGCTGCTCGCCCTCACCGCGCTCGTCGTGCCACCGGGACGGCTCCTCGGCGCCCACCTCGTGGTGCTGGCCTGGGTGCTGGCCGCGACGATCCTCGGGCAAGCGGTCGGGTGGGCGATCGAAGGAGTGCGACGGACGCCGCACGGCGTGGTCGTCGTGCGGGTGACCTCCGCGATCGTGGTCGTCACCCTGGCGACGCTCCACCTGGCCGGCCTCCTCCTGCCCGTGGTCCGCGCACTGCCGACGACCTGGGTGGTCGAGACGATGCAGACCTCGTGGTGGCCGGTGACGGTCCTCGGGCTGCTGGCGATCGCGGTCCTCGGCGCGCTCCTCGGCGCCCGCCCCGCCCGCTGGGCGCTCGGGCAGCCTCCCCGCGAGGAGCTGCGCGTCCAGTCCGGGGTCCATGAGGCACGCCACGCACCTGAGCCTCGCTGGGGCTCCGCCGACCGGGCGCTCCTGCGCCGCCTCGACCGCGGCTCGGTCTGGCGGTCGGTCGGGATGCGCCGCGGACTGCTCGTGCTGGGTGCCGGCCCCGGCCTGGTCGCCCTCGTCGCCGGGCTGGAGTGGAACTCGGTCATGCTGCTGCCCGGACTCACGGCCAGCGGCGCCGCGCTCCTCTTCGGCGTCAACGCCTGGTGCCTCGACGGCAGGGGGATGGTGTGGCGCGAGACCCTGCCGGTCTCCGACGCCGACGTGTTCGACGTACGAGCGCTGGTGGTCGCCGAGTGCATGGTGGCCGTCTCCGGCGTGACCGTCCTGCTCGCGCTGCTGCGCAACGGGTTGCCGCCGCTCGTCACCGGTGTCACGGTGGCCATGTGCTGGCTGGTGGTCCTGGTGCAGGTGCTCGCGATCGTGATGACCTGGTCGCTGCGCTCCCCCTATGCCGTCGACCTCTCCTCCCCGCGCGCCACCCCGGCGCCGCACGGCGCGATGGCCGGCTACGCCGGCACGCTGTCGCTGGTGACCACGATGACGGGGCTGGTCTTCACCGCCATCGGGTCCCTGGCGTGGGCCTGGCTGCCGGTCGTCGTCGCTGTGCCGTTCCTGGCGTGGTCGACCCTCAAGCTGCGCCGGGCGCGCCGGCAGTGGCTCGCACCGGTCGAGCGGGCGCGCGTCGTGCTGACCGTCGCTGCGGGGTGAGTTGCCGCAACCGGCGTCAGGACTGCGGCAGGCGTCGGTGGATGTCCTCGCTCATCCGCGTGATCGCGAGGTAGAACTCGCACATCATCCGGAAGAAGCACAGATAGAGCAGTCCGACGATCGGGCCGATGATGATCGTCACGATGCCGAGCGCGGGGCTGTCGCCGAAGAAGCCGCTGAGCGAGAAGAAGAGTGTGGCGAGGGCGATCAGGCCCAGGCCGATGATGTAGACGGCCTTGATGATCATGGGGGTCACGAACGTGGTGAAGCTCAGGTCGAAGAGGGCGCTGATGAACCCCTTGCCCTGCGGCGCGCCGGACAGCGGGCCGCCGCCGTAGGAGCCCCCGCCACTGCCGTACGAGCCAGCGTCGTACGAGCCCCCGCCGGAGGAGCCGCCAGCGGGCTGTTGGCCGTAGGGGGCGGTCGGCTGGTCGCCGTAGGGGTTCTGCGGCTGCTGGGGGGTGTCACCGGGCTGCGACATGATCTGTCTCCTCTGGTTCGGACGTGGCTGGACGGTGCCCTCCTGCCCCTCCGCTGGGCTTTCAAACGGATGGATACGTGGTATACATACCCGGTATCCATCGCCGACGGGGGCGGTGGACGGACCACGGAGGCGCGGATGTCGATCCGACAGGCGATGCTGGCGATCCTGGAGCAGGGGCCGATGTACGGCTACCAGCTGCGGGCGGAGTTCGAGCAGCGGACGGGGGAGACCTGGCCGCTCAACATCGGGCAGGTCTACACGACGCTGACCCGGCTCGAGCGCGACGGCCTCGTCGAGGTCGTCACGGAAGGCGCCAGGGTCGGGGTCGCCGGGCACGGGGGTGTCGGCGAATCGACCGGGAGCGACCGGACGCACGTCAGCTATCGCGCCACCGAGGCCGGTCGGGGCGAGGTGTCGGAGTGGTTCGCCACCCCGGTGCCTCGCACCCAGCCCGCGCGCGACGAGCTCGCGATCAAGCTCGCCATCGCCGTGACCCTTCCCGGCGTCGACGTCGCCACGATCATCCAGCGCCAGCGCAGCGCCACCATCACCGCGCTCCAGGACTACACCCGCCTCAAGCGCAGCGGCCGCGCTGCCAGCCCGCAGGACCCTGCCGACCTGGCCTGGAGCCTGGTCCTCGACTCGCTCGTCTTCGACGCCGAGGCGGAGGTGCGCTGGCTCGACCACTGCGAGGCACGGTTGCGCCGCGCAGCCGCCGAACGATCCCCGGGCTCGAGCGGCAACCCGACCACCACGGGAGTGACCCGGTGAACGCGGTCCTCCACCTCGCCGCCGTCTCCCGCATCCACGGCGAGGGCGCCACCGAGGTGCACGCCCTGCGCAGCGTCACCTTCCGTGCCCACCCCGGCGAGCTCGTCGCGGTGATGGGCCCCTCCGGCTCCGGGAAGTCCACCCTGCTCACGCTCGCGGGCGGCCTCGACGCCCCGACCGCCGGCTCGGTGTGGATCGAGGGCGCCGACCTCGCCTCGCTCGACAACGCCGGGCGCGCGCGCATCCGTCGTACGTCGGTGGGCTATGTGTTCCAGGACTTCAACCTGATCCCCGCCCTCACCGCCGCCGAGAACGTCGCCCTCCCGCGCGAGCTCGACGGCGAGAAGGGCAAGGTGGCGCGTCGCCTCGCCCTGACCGCCCTCGAGGAGGTCGGCATCGCCGACCTCGCCGACCGCTTCCCCGACGAGATGTCCGGTGGCCAGCAGCAGCGCGTCGCCATCGCCCGTGCGATCGTCGGCGAGCGGCGGCTGATCCTGGCCGACGAGCCGACCGGCGCGCTCGACACCGACACCGGCGAGGAGATCCTGCGGCTGCTGCGGGCGCGCTGCGACGCGGGTGCGGCCGGCGTGATGGTGACCCACGAGGCCCGCCACGCCGCGTGGGCCGACCGCGTGGTGTTCCTGCGCGACGGCGTCATCGTCGACGAGACCGGCGCCGACGAGCCCGAGGAGCTGCTCGCCGGCGAGGTCGGCCGATGAGCGGATGGCGTCCGGCGCTGCTGATCGCCTGGCGTGACGCGCTGCGGCACCGGGGCCGCAGCCTCCTCGTGCTGGTCATGATCAGCCTGCCGGTGCTGGCCGTCAGCGCCGCCGCGGTCATCATCACCACCGCCGACGTGAGTGGTGTCGAGGGGGCCGACCGCCTCCTCGGGGCCGCCGACGCCCGCGTCCGCACCGAGGGGCGTGGCGGTCGGGTCGTCCAGGGGCCCGACCCCACCGACGGCATGTGGACCCAGATGGGCGAGGTCAACGCCGACGACCCCGTCACCGAGGACGACGTACGCACGGCGCTGGGGGTCGACGTGCGTCTCGTCCCGATCACCTCCGACTGGTCCCGGGCCCGGCTCGGTGACCGGGTCATCGACTTCTCGACGACGACGGTCGACCTGTCCGACCCGCTCGCCGAGGGGCTCTTCGAGCTCGAGACCGGTCGCCTGCCCGAGTCCGCCCGCGAGGTGGTCGTCAACGACGCCATGCTCGACAAGGGCCTCGACGTGGGCGACGAGCTCGAGGTCAACGGAGCCACCGTGCGGATCGTCGGGGTGGGCCGCGACGCGACGGTCCGTGACCACCCGGTCGTGCTCGGCTCGAGCGACGACCTCGCCACGAGCACGAGCAACGTCCGCGAGTGGTTGGTGGACGCCGGCCCCGTCTCCTGGTCACAGGTCCGTGCGGTCAACGAGATCGGCGGCGTGGTCACCTCGCGGGCCGTCCTCGCCGATCCCCCCGACGTGGCGTCGATGGCAGAGCAGATGGGCTACGACACCGGCCGCAACGAGACCCTCGCCGTCGTCACGCTCATCATCGTGATGGCCCTGATCGAGGTCGTCCTCCTGGCCGGGCCGGCGTTCGCCGTCGGGGCCCGGCGGCACGCGCGCACCCTGGCCCTGATCGCGGCGTCGGGAGGCACGCCCGCTCAGGCGCGCCGTGTCATCCTCGGCAGCGGCGTGGTCCTCGGCCTGGTCGCCTCCGCAGCGGGCCTCGTGCTCGGCATCGTCGCGGGCTGGGCGTTGCTGCCGCTGGTCCAGCGGTTCAACGTCGAGTGGTTCGGGCCGTTCGAGCTGCCCTGGAGATACCTGGCCGCCATCGTGGCCTTCGGGCTCGTCTCCGCGCTGCTCGCCTCGGTGGTCCCGGCCTGGCTCGCCAGCCGCCAGGACGTCGTCGCGGTGCTCGCCGGTCGTCGCGGGGACCGCCGCCCGCGTGCCTCGACGCCCGTGGTCGGCCTCCTCCTGCTCGGCGTCGGCATCGCGACGTCCGCCTACGGCGCCGTCACCTCCGACAGCGGCAACGGCGCGCTCTGGATCGGCGGCTCGGCCATCGTGTCGGTGCTCGGCATGATCCTCGTCGTGCCGGTGGTGGTGTCCGCGGTGGCCCGCCTGTCCGGTCGGCTTCCGCTCACGGCGAGGTACGCCGCCCGCGACGCTGCGCGGCACCGCACCCGCACCGTGCCGGCCGTCGCTGCCGTCGCCGCGACGGTCGCCGGGGTCGTGGCGCTCGGCATCGCCAACGCGAGCGGCGAGCTCCAGAACGAGCGGACCTACACGCCCCAGGCACAGATGGGCACCGGCTGGATCAGCTGGGGGGCGGACGTCCTTCCCGACGAGGAGGCGCCCGACCCGACCGCGACCTGGGCCCGGATCGAGGACGCAGTGCGCCAGTCCGCCCCCGACGTCACTGTCACCCCGACCCGCGGACCGAACGACACCTCCGACCCCGACGGCTACACCAACACCTGGGTCGACGGACCGGCGGTCGAGGGGGACGAGTGCTGCCTCGCCTACTACGGGTCGACCATCGCGGTCGCCGACCACGCCGCCGAGCTCGGGCTGGTGGGGGAGCCCGCGCGGCGGGTCGACGAGGGCCTGGCCGCGGGGCGTGTCGTGATCTTCACCCTCCGGACCGACTCCGTCGACACGGCGACCATCACGTCGGAGACCTGGCGTGAGCACGCAGATGAGCCCGAGTCGACCTCGTCCGAGGAGGTGCCCGCGCAGCTGGTCGCCTGGGATGACGCCTGGGGGGCGCCGGCCTTGTCGGTGATGCCCACCTCGGTGGCCGACGACCTCCGCATGGAGGTCGTCACCACCGGCCTGCGCCTGGCCGGCGACCTCGACCACGCGACGGAGACCCGCATCAAGGAGTCGGTCCAGGGAGCGGTGGACGGCACCTACCTCTACGTCGAACGCGGCTACGAACGCCCCGACGAAGCCCTGATCATCCTGCTGGTCCTGGGCGCGCTCGGCGGCGTGCTCATGCTCGGCGGCACCCTCACCGCCACCTTCCTCGCCCTCTCCGACGCGCGGCCCGACCTCGCGACGCTGTCGGCCGTCGGCGCGGCGCCACGCACCCGGCGACGGGTCGCGGCGTCGTACGCCCTCGTGATCGGCGCGGTCGGCGCGCTGCTGGGGGCCGCGGTCGGCTTCATCCCGGGGATCGCGATCTCGCGTCCGCTGACGTCGATGGGCTACGCGGGACCGGACGGCACGGCCGTGGGGCCCTACCTCGCGATCCCGTGGCTGCTGGTCGCGACCATCGTCGTGGCGCTCCCACTCCTGACCGCCGCGGTCGTGGGGCTGACCGCGCGCTCGAGGCTGCCGTTGGTGGCGCGGCTCGATTGACGTCAGTTCAACGGGTGACCTGCACGCGCGAGGACAGGGTGCGGCCGTCCAGGCCGGCGACCACGGTCCGGCGCAGGCGGAGCAGGGAGCGGTTCGCCGTCCGCTGCGCGCGTCGCGGCGACGGGGCCGCACCCGGCGTACGGAGAACCGCAGCCTCCGCGTCGAACCACGCGCGGATCTCCGTGAGGAGCGCGTCGGGCAGCCGGCCGACGTCCTCCACCTGCACCACGAGCTGGAAGGCGGCGCTCGCGGTCAGGCAGGTCGCGCACGCCTCGCCGGCCGC
Source organism: uncultured Actinomycetota bacterium (assembly GCA_963726515.1). Classification (GTDB taxonomy): domain Bacteria; phylum Actinomycetota; class Actinomycetes; order Propionibacteriales; family Nocardioidaceae; genus Nocardioides. The sequence continues at coordinate 37,913 of CAVSCW010000014.1, read as the reverse complement.
CAGGGCGCGGTTGGTCGCCCGGACCCGGGTGCCGCCGCCGACCACCACCACCTGCACGGACAGGGCGGTCGCGGTGCAGTCCCAGCAGTCCAGCGTCCATGCCGAGGCGACGTTGTCGAAGCGGGCGGCAGCCGGGCCCGGCGCATAGACCACCTGCAGCGCGGTGCTCTGCCCGGCGCACCCGTGGCAGTCGGTCGTGGTCGTCGCGACGGTGTCGGCCTTGACGCCCCGTCCGCCCACCCTGTCCTCGGAGAACACGTCGTCGCGGTCGACCCGGCGCTGGTCGGAGGGCTGCGCGCTCGCGACGAGGTCGAGCTGGCGCCGCGGCGTCGGGGCGCTGCGGGAGGTCGCGTCGGCGGCGCCCGCGAGCAGGACGGAGAGCAGGACGACGTGCGCGGCGAGGCTCCTGGCGCTCACGAGTCGTCCTGGGCGCAGAAGTTGTCAGCGACCGCAGCGGCGATGTCCACCAGGCTGTCGCGGGTGTGCCGCCCCAACGACGACATGTCGGTCAGGGCTCCCGGCTCGAGGGCGTCGTCCCACGGCACGGTCACGACCCGGGCGCAGCGCTTCTCGAAGTGCCGGCGCATCGCCGCGGGCGGCTCACCGCCACGACGCTCCGCATTGACCACCACCACCGTCTGGGCGACCAGGTCCGCGAAGCCGTGCTCGTCCATCCAGTCGAGGGTGAGCGCACCGGCGCGTCCGCCGTCGAGGCCCGCCCGCACCACCAGCACCACCTGGTCGGCCTCGGTCAGCAGCCCCTGGTTGGCGCTGTCGAGGATGCCCGTGCCGGTGTCGAGCAGGATGAGGTTGTAGAAGCGGTCGAGCAGACCGATCAGCCGGTGGTAGTCGTCGCGCGCGAGGGCCATCTGGATGCGGGGGTCGTCATCTGAGCCCAGCACCTCCAGGCGTGACTCGGTGGCCTGCGAGGTGTAGCGGCGCAGGGCGGCGTACGTCGTGATCTGCTCGAGGTCGCGCAACACGTCGGTGACCGTGCGGTCGTGCGGCGGCGCCACCCGGTGGGCGAGGTTGCCGGCGTCGGGGTTGGCGTCGACGGCGATCACGCGGTCGCCGCGGAGCATGGCGAAGGTGCTGCCGAGGGCGAGGGTGATCGTGGTCTTGCCCACGCCGCCCTTGCGGCTCATCACCACGACCCGACGCGACCCCTCGATCGGAGTGCGCAGCCGCGACTCGAGCTCGCGCCGGCGTTGTTCGGAGTGGCTCGGGCCCGGGTTCACGAGGTGGCCACTGCCGCGGTAGACCGCGCTGCGCCACCCCAGCGTCGGCACCGGTGCGGGCGGGGCGTACATCACCTCGTCGGTGAAGTCGGCGGCCGAGACCGCGGTGGGCGGATCGGGCCTGACCTCCTGGACCGGCTCGGACGTCGCGGCCGCGGCGCGGGACGCCGAGAGTCGCGTGCGGACGAGCGCCACCAGCGCATCGGCCACCCGCCACAGGGCCAGCGTGATGCCGAGGATCGGCAGCAGCAGCAACGCGATGGAGACCACGGCCAGGGCCATGACCGCCCAGTCCTTGCGGTCCCAGGCCACGTCGAAGACGAGCTGCTGCAGCTGGACGCCCTCGCGTCCCCGGGCGAGGAACTCCGGCAGGTGCCAGATCGCCCAGCTGAACGCCACCGTGAGCAGGGGCACCACCACGAGCACCCAGGCGGTCACGAAGCGACGCGACCTGGGCCGCAGCTCGCTGACGCGCGGGTCGACGGGTCGACCGGGTCGCAGGCTGCGCAGCACCGGGCCGACACGAGCGAAGAGGTCAGGCACGCCGGCCAGGTCGGAGAGGACGTAGTAGCCGTCGAAGCGCACCACGGGGATGAGCTGCTGCAGCATCTGGAACTGCAGCAGCACCGCGGTCAGCAGCAGCAACCCGCTGCCGGTGGCCCAGTAGGCCGCCGCCAGGGCCAGCACGGTCAGCACGTTGAAGTGGAGTCCGCCCAGGTCGGTGCGCACCCGCCCCGCGCGACTGCTCCGGTAGGAGTCGGTCACGTCGGTGTAGAAGGCCGGGAAGACGAGATAGAGCCCGAAGCCGATCTCGCCCGGACGGGCACCGCCGTAGCGACACGCTGCGGCATGACCCGTCTCATGGATGACGGCGGCGGAGATGAGCAGGGCATAGATCAGCAGCGCCAACGTCGGCGTAGCGAACAGGCCGGTGATGGCCCCCCAGAAGTCGCCGCGGGTGAGCAGGGCAACGTCCGCGGCCACCAGGGCGACGATCGCCAGGACCACCACCGGCGGCCAGAACAGCGGGGACAGGACGCCGGCCAGGCGCTGGGTGATCCTCGCCGGGATGAGGGTGCCCTTGGCGGTGAGCGCGAGCAGCGGACGTGCCCGGAGGGCGTGCGCCGGTTCCGGCGCCTCGTCGGGGACGACCAGCCCGAGCGGTTCCAACCGGGTCGTGACGAGGTGGGCCAGACCCTCCACCGTGAGGGTCCGGCCGTACGCCGCACTGACGTCCGCCGCGACCTCGCCCGGAGGTCGGGGCGGCTCGACGCAACGGACGATCAGGTGCAGCAGCTCGGACAGCTGCACCACCTGGTCGTCCACACGGCGTACGAGGAACGCCGGATCCTTGAGGCCGGACCCCTGGACCGGCCCCAGGAACTGCACGCCGCTCGCCCGCCGCCACCGCGGCTCGGTGGCAGGCGGTGGTTCGGTCATCTGGTCTGCAGTCATCTGGTCCATCGCTCTGGTGTGCTCTGGAGGTCGATCGGGTCGGAAGACGGCGGATGTGCCAGAGCAACACATCCGCCGCCTGGCGCGTGGGTCACATGTGCACCTGCGTAGCGGCGAGGTACTGCAGTGCCATCGCCTGGGCCTGTGAGTTGATCGTGGCCGCGTTGACGGCGAGGGCGAGATTGACGCCCACGACGTTGGTGACGTTGATGCAGGCGAATTGACAGCTCAACGTCTCCCGACGAGGCAACAAGCTGGCGGCCTCGGCGTCGAGGTCTGCCAAGGCGATCTCTGGTCGTCGGACCATGCCGATACACCTCCTCTCGTGCTGGTCGAGTTGTTCGGGCCGAGCGGATCCGCAGGGCCTCCCGCATCAGGGAGACCCCGCGGAATCGTCAGCTCTGGGACACGAGGATCGTCTGACCCGCGGCGCTGTGGGCGACGGACCACAGCGACGCTGCGTTGAGCGCCATCGAGGAGTTGGTCGCCACGATGTTCGCAAAATTGTTGTTGAAGCTGAGGGTCTCCCGGGTCGGAAGAAGCTCGGTGCGCTCGGTGTCGAGCTCAGTGAAAGAAAGTTCCCGCATGATGTTCACCTCCCCCCGGTGCGGTTGCATCTGCGCACTCATGGGATCGGACGGTGCGTGACCCCTGCGTGACCGCATCCGATTAGCAGCCGGCCTCTGGACCGACGACCCCAATGTTGGGTAGATCCCCCGGTCCGACTACCCGAAAGGGTAGGGATCCGGCAGTGTGGATGCGCGAGAAGCGCCGTCCAGGGGGAGGGTCTCGGGGTCGAAGAGCCATGCCGGATTCCAGTGCTGTCACCTCACGCCACCTCGTCCTCCTCGGGCGGTGGGACCTCGTCGTGGACGGTGAGAGCGTGGTGCTCGGGGGCCGCGAACAGCGGCTCAGCGCGCTGCTCGCCCTGACCGGTCACCAGAGCGCCCGGTCCCAGGTGGCCGGCATCCTCTGGCCCGAGAGCACGGACGCGCGCGCCCTGGCCAGCCTGCGGCGCGCGGTGCTGCAGACCCAGCGGCGCAGCCCCGGACTGCTGCGGGCCGACCGCACCAGCATCGGGTTGCACCCCGACGTCCGCGTCGATGTCGACGAGCTCCGGGCGGCGACGGCTCGCGTGGGCGAGGCGGAGCCGGATCGAGGACTGCTCACCGCCCTGGTCGGCGGCGAGCTGCTGCCGGACTGGTACGACGAATGGGTCGAGCCCGAACGCGAGCGGATCCAGCAGCAGCGGCTCCGGGCCCTCGAGCAGCTGGCCCGCGGAGCACTCGACTGCGGGGACCCGGGCCTCGCCGTCGACGCGGCGCGCGCCGTCGCGAGCGTCGATCCGCTGCTCGAGTCGGCGAGCGAGCTCGCCATCCGGGGGCACCTGGTGCGGGGCGACAGGGCCAGTGCCGCGCGCGAGCTGGAGCACTACTGCGACCTCGTCCATGACGAGCTGGGTGAGTCGCCGTCACCCGCACTGATGGCGCTGCTCTCCCCGCCCCGGGCTGCAGCACCGCCGCCGCCCGAGGTGCCGCGCCCGCGACCTGCGGCCGAGGTGCACCAGGAGGTGCCTCGCCCGCGGCACGAAGCCGAGGCGCGTGCGGAGGAGCCACGCCCGCGACCCGGAGCCGAGGTGCGCGAGGAGGAGCCGCGCCCCGCGGCCGCCCGCGCGACCCCGCCTCCACCCCCCGAGGAGCCGGTCGTGGTGGAGATCGAGCCGAGCGGGCTGTCGGTCCGCGGTGCGGCAGCGCGGTTGCTGGTCGCTGTCGGCATCGTCCTCGCCGCCTCCCTGGGAGTGGCCGGGCTGGGCGACGGCGGCCCGGGCGGCCCGGGCGACCCCGTCGGGGGCGACGCGACCGACGTCCTGCGACCGGCCGCTCCGCCCGTGACCCCGCCCGAGGACACCGCGAGCGCGTCGCAGGAGCCGGTCGCCGCGGTCCGGAAGGTCCTCGTCGAGCCGGTCAGCGGCGACGACGGGGCTGCCGCCTTCTTCGTGTGGGCCAACCGACGCCCGGCACGGGTGCGGCTGGAGGTGGCGGGCCCGGCGGGACGCGACGTCGTTCGCACCGTGGTGGTCCGCAAGGCCGGCGGCCAGCGGCTGGTCGTGGGTGGACTGGACCCCGGCACCTACCGCTGGTCGGCGACCTCCTCGAGCGCCGAGACGGTCACCGGCAAGGTGCGGGTGGAAGCGGAGCCGACCGTGGTCGCAGTGGCCGAGTCCTCCGAGCCCAGCCCCGCGGCTGTCCCGACCGAGACGCCGACCGCGACCAGCCTGCCGACGACCACTCCGACGACCACGCCGTCCAGCACGCCGACGCAGCAGCCGAGTCCCACACCGAGCCCCACCACCAGTGCCACAGCCCGACCGACCAGCCAGCCCACCGACCCGGGCACCACCGATCCGGGCCCGGTGGGGTGAGGAGGTAGTCCCATGTCCGAGACCACCACTCCACGCACCAGGTCGGCAGGCTTCGTGAGGCCGCTGACCGGGTGTCTCCTCGCCTTGTTCCTGGCCGCGACCACCCTGGCCGCATCCACCCTGGTCGCGGTCCCACCGAGCTCCGCGTCGGCCGGTGCCGCCCCGACGGCGCACCGCTGGGCCGGCTACCGCATCCCACCGACGGGCCGGGCCGCCGGCGGCTGGATCGGCGGCTACCGCGTCCGGTCCACCCCGGTCTTCGTCATCACACCCGGTCGACGGCCCAACCGGGCGGGATTCCGGGCCGCGCGGCCCAGCCGCAACCTCCACGGCAAGAAGGGACCCTCGAAGCGCCGGACCGCTCGTGCCGCCTGGATCCTGTCCAAGTACGGCGGCTACCGCGACGACACCCAGGCCGCGGCCGTCGACGCCGCCGTGCTCCACCTGCTGGCCGGCCGCCGCTGGGAGGTCGGGAGCCGTCGAGGTGCTCGACGGATCCGGGCTTCCGGCGACCCTGCCACGGTGAAGCGCTACGTGCGGGTGATGCTGCGTCAGTCACGCGCGAGCGCCGGTCGCTACCGAGCGGTCGTGACGCCGACCACCGCGGACGTGGGAGGCGTGACCTCCGTGACCGTCCGCGTGACCGACGGTCGGGGCGGTCCCGTGGCCGGACTCCCGGTCCGCGTGACCTCTCCCGACGGTGGCGCCTCGGTCCCGGCGGCGGGCCCCGTCAAGTCCGTCACCGGTGACGACGGGCGCGCAGTCGTACGTCTCGCCGCCCCCCTGGCCGGCTGGCGGACGGTCACGGCCCGTGTGGGCAAGGTGCCGGCGCACCGGCTTCGCGTGCGCAAGCCCCGCAGGAAGGGGCAGGCGGCCGTCGCGGAGGGCGGGGTGCGACGCACGATCGTCGCGTCGGCGCCCGCTGCCGTGCGGGGGCCGCAGACGGTGGACCTCACGCCGACTCCCGGGTCCCTGGTGCTGGGCGCTCAGGCCTCTGTCGTCGCCGCCGTGCGCGGCGATGGTGCTCCGCGGGCCGCTGCGGCCGCCCTTTTCGGGCCCTTCGAGACGGCCTCGTCCGCGACCTGCTCAGGAGCGTCGGTCGGCTCGGTCGGGGCGACCCTTCCTGGCGATGGCTCCCACACCCTGCCTGCGCTCTCCCCGCCCGCCGGTGGTTACTACGCCTGGCGCGTCGACGTGGACGGCACCGCGACCAGCACCCCTGCGACGGCCTGTGGTGCGGTGGTGAAGGTCCGGGGCCGGCCGACGGTGGTGGTGGCGGCGCCTGAATCCTCGGCCGCGGGGAACGTCATCGTCGCGGTCACCGTGGCCGGGATGCCGTTCGCGCAGAAGGTCGACGTGCGGCTCAAGGCCTACGACGTGACCTCGGGTGCGCTGGTGTGCACCAGCGCCTACCCCGAACGCACGCAGAGCCGCATCGGCAACGGGGACCTCGTCTTCACCGACATGTGGATCGCAGATCCGGGCCGCTATGCGTTCAAGGCGGAGCTGGTGGCAGGGGAGCTGTGGCAGGGCACCGAGTCGCTCTGCGGGGCCGACGGATCAGTCACGCAGGTAGGATAAAAAGTCAGGCTTGACTGTTTGTTTGTACGACGGCAGGCTGGCCCGGTGACCTCCCCCGTCCACAGCCAGGCCCAGGCTGCTCGTGTGCCGCAAGCCGACCGGAGCCGGGCGATGCGCGCCCGGCTGCTGGAGGCGACGGTGGACCTGCTGGTCGAGCGCGGGTTCGCGGGCACCTCGACCACCCTCGTCTCCGAGCGGGCGGGGGTCAGCCGGGGCGCCCAGCTGCACCACTTCCCGACGAAGAACGATCTGGTGGTCGCCGCCGTGGAGCACCTCACCGAGCGTCGCGGCGCCGAGCTGGCCGCTGCCTTCGCCGAGCTGGGCGCGCGGCCGGTCGCGACGGTCGCGGACCGGCGTACCCGATTGCGCACGACGCTCGAGATGCTCGGCGACCACTTCGCCTCGCCGGTCTTCGCCGCTGCGCTCGAGCTGTGGGTGGCGGCCCGCACGGAACCGGCCCTGCTGGCCGCGGTCGCCCCGCTCGAGCAGCGCGTCGGCCGGGAGACCCACCGGCTCACCGTGACCGTCCTCGGCGCCGACGAGTCGCAGCCCGGGGTCCGCGAGCTGGTCCAGGCGACCCTCGACCTGGTCCGCGGGCTCGGGCTGGCCGCCACCATCACCGACGACTCCGCCCGCCGCGGCCGGATCCTGAGGTCGTGGGCCGACGTCCTCGACCAGGAGCTGTCATGAGCGCCACCCCCCAGATGATGGATTTCCACTCGAGCGAGTGGAAGTTCAGGGCCAGGAGCCCCGGCCCACGCTCAGCCCCGGATGAAGTTCCACTCCTGCGAGTGGAAATCCATCGGGGCCGCAACCACCGCTCCGCCCCGACCGAGGAGAGGGTCCGACGATGACCGACGTGCTCACCCAGGTGCTCGCCGACCTCGCCGCCGAGGGTGAGCGCCTCGAGTCGCTGGTCGCCGGCCTCGACGACGCGGGCTGGCACACGCCGACGCCGGCCCCCGGGTGGGACGTCGCCACCCAGGTGGCCCACCTCGCGTGGACCGACGACGTGGCGCTCAAGGCCGCGACCGACCAGGACGCCTGGGACGCCGTGGTGCTCGACGCGATCGCGGACCCGGAGGGGTACGTCGACCGGCAGGCCCGCGCGCTGGCCGAGGAGCCCGACCTCCTGGACCGGTGGCGTCGGGCGCGCACCGAGCTCGTCCGCGCGCTCACCGAGCGGCCGACCGGGGAGAAGATGCCGTGGTTCGGTCCGCCGATGTCGGCCACCTCCATGGCGACGGCACGGCTGATGGAGACCTGGGCGCACAGCCTCGACGTGCACGAGGCCCTCGGCGCGGCCGTCGAGGACACCGACCGGATCCGCCACGTCGCCCACCTCGGCGTCCGCACCCGCGACTTCGCCTTCGGCGTCCACCGGCTCGACGCGCCGGTCGCGGAGTTCCGGATCGACCTCGTCGCCCCCTCCGGCGACGTCTGGACCTGGGGTCCGGAGGACGCCGCGCAGACCCTGACCGGCAGCGCCGGTGACTTCTGCCGCCTCGTCACCCAGCGCGTCCACCTCGCCGACACCGACCTCGTCGCCACCGGCGCCGACGTCGCTCGCTGGCTCGACATCGCCCAGGCCTTCGCCGGCCAGCCGGGCGGGGGGAGGTCCCCGAAATGAGTGGGTCTCGTGACGGTCGCGGAGCGACCTCCTCGACCAGCGGGGTGGTTCGGATCGGCAACTGCTCCGGCTTCTACGGCGATCGCCTCAGTGCGATGCGCGAGATGCTCGAGGGTGGTGAGCTCGACGTGCTGACCGGCGACTACCTCGCCGAGCTGACCATGCTGATCCTCGGCAAGGACCAGCTCAAGGACCCCGCCCTCGGCTATGCCCGCACCTTCGTCCGGCAGGTCGAGGACTGCCTCGGCCTGGCCCTGGAGCGCGGCGTGAAGATCGTCGCCAACGCCGGTGGTCTCAACCCCGCAGGCCTGGCCGACCGGCTCCGCGAGGTCGCCCGCGGGCTCGGGCTCGACCCGCAGGTCGCACACGTCGAGGGCGACGACGTCCGGTCCCTGGGCTTCGAGCGCGCCCTCACTGCCAACGCCTACCTCGGCGGCTTCGGCATCGCGACCGCGCTGGGCGCCGGCGCCGACATCGTCGTCACCGGCCGGGTCACCGACGCCTCGCTCGTGGTCGGCCCGGCGGTGGCGCACCACGGCTGGACGCCCACGTCGTACGACGAGCTGGCGGGCGCGGTCGTCGCCGGCCACGTCATCGAGTGCGGCACGCAGGCGACGGGCGGCAACTTCAGCGGGTTCCTCGACCTGCCGCACCGCGACCTGCCGCTCGGGTTCCCGGTCGCGGAGGTCGCCGCCGACGGCTCGAGCGTCATCACCAAGCACGCCGGCACGGGCGGCGCGGTCACGATCGACACGGTCACCGCCCAGCTCGTCTACGAGATCCAGTCGACCCGCTACCTCGGTCCCGACGTCACCGTCCACCTCGACGCGATCCGTCTCGACCAGGACGGCGAGGACCGCGTCGCGATCAGCGGCGCCGTCGGCGAGGCCCCGCCCCAGCGGCTCAAGGTCTGCGTCAACGAGCTCGGGGGCTGGCGCAACACCGTCGAGCTGGTGCTGACCGGGCTCGACGTCGAGGCCAAGGCCGCCTGGGTCCGCGACCAGCTCGAGCCGCGGCTCACCGCCGCCGAGGTGGTCTGGTCGGACGTCACCGTCCCCGCGCTCGACGCGACGACCGAGGAGGCAGCGTCCACGCTGCTGCGCTGCACCGTCAAGGACGACTCGCCCGATGCCGTCGGCCGCGCCTTCACCTCCGCCGCCGTCGAGCTCGCCCTCGGCTCCTATCCCGGCTTCACGATGACCGCCCCTCCCGCGCCCGCGACGCCCTACGGGGTCTACCGCGCCGAGTACGTCGACCGGGCCGACGTCACCCACACCGTCGTCCACGCCGACGGCCGCCGCGAGGTCGTCGACGACCCGGGCCACTACGCGCCGCGCCAGGAGGCGCCCGGCGCCCGCCCGTCGCCGTACCCCGGCCGCACCGACGTGCTGACTCGCCGCCTGCCGCTCGGCACCTTCGTGCACGCGCGCTCCGGCGACAAGGGTGGCGACGCCAACATCGGCCTGTGGGTCGCGCACGACGGTGCCGACCGGACGACGTACGACGCCCGCGTGCAGTGGCTCTTCAAGATGATGTCGCCTCGTGGGATCGGCGGGCTGCTGCCCGAGGCGGCCGACCTCCAGGTCGATGTCTGGCTGCTGCCTCACCTCGGCGCCGTCAACCTCGTCGTGCACGGCCTGCTCGGCCAGGGCGTCGCCGCGTCGACGCGCTTCGACCCGCAGGCCAAGGGCCTCGGCGAGTGGCTGCGCTCGCGGCTCGTCTCGATCGAGGACAGCCTGATATGAGCGACCACGAGGCCGAGCGCGACGCGCTGCGCGCCACTGCGGCGGAGTTCGTCCGCCGCGAGGTGGCGCCGCACCTGCAGGAGTGGGAGGACGTCGGGGAGATCCCGCGTGCGCTGCACCGCACGGCCGGCCGGCTCGGGCTGATCGGCATCGCCTTCGCCGAGGAGGTCGGCGGCAGCGGTGGAGACCTGCTGGACTCCGTGGCGATGCAGGAGGCGATGTTCGACGCCGGTGCCTCGAGCGGGCTGATGGCCGGCCTCTTCACCAGCGGGATCGCGCTGCCGCACGTCGCCGCCAGCGGCGACCCCGACCTCGTCGAACGCTTCGTCCGCCCGACGCTGGCCGGCGACACGATCGGGTCCCTGGCGATCACCGAGCCCGGCGGCGGGTCCGACGTCGCGAGCATCACCACGCGAGCCGAGCGTCAGGGCGAGCACTTCGTCGTCAACGGCACCAAGACCTTCATCACCTCCGGTGTGCGGGCCGACTTCGTGACCACGGCCGTCCGCACGGGCGGTCCGGGCCACGGCGGGATCTCGCTGCTCGTCATCGAGAAGGGCACGCCCGGCTTCACCGTGGACAGCTCGCTGAAGAAGATGGGCTGGCACTGCTCCGACACCGCTGAGCTGTCCTTCGTCGACGTACGGGTCCCCGCGGCCAACCTCGTCGGCGAGGAGGGCACCGGCTTCGGCCAGATCGCCGACCAGTTCGTCGTGGAGCGGATCGCGCTGGCGGTCCACGGCTACGGCATCGCCGCCCGCTCCCTCGACCTCGCCGCGGCCCACTGCCGCGACCGCCGGACCTTCGGCCGCGCGCTGGTCGGGCACCAGAGCGTCCAGCACACGCTGGTCGAGATGCGCCGCCAGGTCGAGGTCGCGCGCACCTACACCCGCGACGTGGCCGCCCGGCACGTGGCGGGAGAGCTCGTCGTCGCCGAGGCCTGCCTGGCCAAGCAGACCGCGGTGGACTGCGCGGCGTACGTCTGCGACCGCGCAGTCCAGCTCTTCGGCGGCGCGGGCTACATGCACGGCACCGAGGTGGAGCGGCACTACCGCGACGCCCGGATCCTGCCGATCGGGGGCGGCGCCGACGAGGTGCTGCGCGACCTGACGGCCAAGTTGATGGGGTACGCCCCGTGAGAGGAACACGATGATCAAGCTGCCGTCCCTGGGGGACAAGGTCTCCGTCTGGATGGGCGCGCCGGTCGCCGAGGTCTGGGACCTCGTCAGCGACGTGACCCGGATCGGGGAGTTCAGCCCCGAGACGTTCGAGGCACGCTGGACCCGCGGTTCGACCGGCCCGGAGGTCGGCGCCTACTTCAAGGGCCACGTGAAGCGCAACGGCATCGGTCCGACCTACTGGAGTCTCTGCCAGGTCACCAGGTGCGAGCCCGAGAAGGTCTTCGAGTTCTCCGTCGGCAGTGACGCAGTGACCGTCAACAACTGGGGCTACGAGCTCGAGCCGAAGGACGGCGGGACCCTCGTCACCGAGTACTTCCGCCTCGACCCCAACCTCCCGACACGGCTGTACTGGCTCGTCCTCGGCCCGCTGCGTCGTCGTACGAACCGGAGCGGGATGCGCACCACGCTGGAGCGGATGAAGGCGGTGCTGGAGGCGTGACCCACCGCGAGGCCATGCTCGACAAGCTCGCCGACCTCGACGCGCAGCACGCGGTCGCGGTGGCGGGCGGCGGGGAGAAGTACGTCGATCGCCACCACGCCCGCGGCAAGCTGACCGCGCGCGAGCGGATCGAGCTGCTCCTCGATCCGGGCTCGGCCTTCCTCGAGCTGTCGCCGCTGGCCGGCTGGGGCTCGGACTTCACCGTCGGCGCGTCGCTCGTGACCGGCATCGGCGTGGTCGAAGGGGTCGAGTGCCTGATCACCGCCAACGACCCCACCGTGAAGGGCGGCGCCTCCAACCCCTGGACGGTCAAGAAGGCCTTCCGTGCTGCCCAGATCGCCGAGGAGAACCACCTCCCGACCATCTCGCTGGTCGAGTCCGGCGGTGCGGACCTGCCGACGCAGAAGGAGATCTTCATCCCCGGGGGGCGCCTCTTCCGTGACCTGACCCGGTCCTCGGCGCGCAAGCAGCCCACGATCGCGTTGGTCTTCGGCAACTCCACCGCCGGCGGGGCCTACGTGCCCGGTATGAGCGACTACACCGTCTTCGTGCGCGGTGCCGCCAAGGTCTTCCTCGGCGGTCCGCCCCTGGTGAAGATGGCGACCGGCGAGGAGTCCGACGACGAGTCGCTCGGCGGCGCGGAGATGCATGCCCGCGTGTCCGGCCTCGCCGACTACCTCGCCGAGGACGAGCACGACGCGCTCCGGATCGGGCGGCGGATCGTGGCCCGGCTGAACCGGGGGCGCGGTGTTGCGATCCCCGGGTACCCGGGGAACTTGGAGCCTCCCCCCCGAAGTTTCGGGGGTGAACCTCCAGTTTCCCCGGGTACCCGGGGAAACCGACGGGGGCTGGAGAGCGCCTTCGCCGAGCCCGACGCCGACCCCGACGGCCTCCTGGACCTGATCCCGGCCGACCTCAAGGAGCCGTTCGACCCGCGCGAGGTGATCATCCGGATCGTCGACGGGGTTTCGACGAGCTCAACCGGCGGAGGTGGCAACGGCCGCCCCTTCGACGAGTTCAAGCCGCTCTACGGCACCTCTCTCGTCACCGGCTGGGCCGAGATCCACGGCCGCCCGATCGGCATCCTCGCCAACGCCCAGGGCGTGCTGTTCTCCGAGGAGGCGCAGAAGGCGACGCAGTTCATCCAGCTCGCCAACCAGTCCGACACCCCGCTGCTGTTCCTGCACAACACGACCGGCTACATGGTCGGCCAGGACTACGAGCAGGGCGGGATCATCAAGCACGGCGCGATGATGATCAACGCCGTCTCCAACTCGACCGTGCCGCACCTCAGCGTGATCATGGGCGCGTCCTACGGCGCCGGCAACTACGGCATGAACGGCCGCGCCTTCGACCCGCGCTTCCTCTTCACCTGGCCCAGCGCCAAGTCCGCGGTGATGGGCCCGGCCCAGCTCGCGGGCGTGATGGAGATCGTCGCCCAGCAGTCGGCGGAGTCCAGGGGCGAGGCCTTCGACGCCGCGGGCTTCCAGGGCGTCAAGGACTTCGTCGAGGCCTCGGTCGAGGAGCAGTCGCTGCCCTACTTCCTCTCCGGGATGCTCTACGACGACGGGGTGATCGACCCGCGCGACACCCGCACGGTGCTCGCGATCTGCCTCAGCGTCATCGCGAACGCGCCGATCAAGGGCGCCGAGGGATACGGGGTGTTCCGGACATGATCACTCGCCTGCTGGTCGCCAACCGCGGCGAGATCGCCCGCCGGGTCTTCGCCACCTGCCGCCGTCTCGGGATCGAGACCGTGGCCGTCTACTCCGACGCCGATGTGGGGCTGCCGTTCGTGGCCGAGGCCGACCGGGCCGTACGCCTCCCGGGCAACGCGCCCGCCGACACCTATCTCCGCATCGACCTGATCCTCGAGGCCGCGCGGCGCACCGGGGCCGATGCGATCCACCCGGGGTATGGATTCCTGTCCGAGAGCCCCGACTTCGCCCGCGCCGTGATCGATGCCGGCCTCTCCTGGGTGGGTCCGCCGCCCGAGGCGATCGAGGCGATGGGCGACAAGGTCCGCGCCAAGGAGATCGCAGAGAGGGCAGGCGTGCCCGTCCTGTCCGCGCCGGAGCGACCGACCGAGGCCGACCTCCCGCTGCTGGTCAAGGCATCCGCGGGAGGCGGTGGCCGCGGCATGCGCGTCGTACGCACCCTGGGCCGGCTCGAGGCCGAGATCGCGGCGGCCGCTGCCGAAGCCGAGTCGGCGTTCGGTGACGGCACCGTCTTCGTCGAGCCCTACGTCGAGGCCGGACGCCACGTCGAGGTGCAGGTGGTGTGCGCCGAGATCGAGGGCGGGAGGACCGGTGCCATGGCGCTGGGAACCCGGGACTGCTCCGTGCAGCGACGGCACCAGAAGGTCGTGGAGGAGGCGCCCGCCCCCGGCATGACCGGGAGCTCCCGAGCGGCCATGGAGGTCGCCGCCTGCGAGCTGGCACAACGCATCGGCTACCGCGGCGCGGGCACGGTGGAGTTCCTCTACAACCCGGCGGCGGACCGGTTCTTCTTCCTCGAGATGAACACCCGCCTGCAGGTCGAGCACCCGGTGAGCGAGCTCGTGTGGGGAGAGGACCTCGTCGAGCTCCAGATCGCGGTCGCCGAGGGGTGGGACCTGTGTGGTGCGTCCGGCCTGGGCGCCTCGCGCCGACGTCGCGAGCCGGGCGTCGTCCCGCAGGAGGACGGCCATGCCATCGAGGTGCGCCTCTACGCCGAGGACGCCGACTGGACGCCGCAGAGCGGCCGACTCGTCACCTTCGACCTGCCGGCCGACACGGAGTTCGCGCTGCTGGTCGGTGCCGGGGTCCGGGTGGACAGCGGCTTCGCCTCGGGTGACGAGGTCTCGACCTACTACGACGCGATGCTGGCCAAGGTGATCGCGTGGGCCCCGACCCGCGAGCAGGCGATCCGTATGCTGGTCCGCGCCCTGCGCCGCGCGCGCATCCACGGCGTCACCACCAATCGCGACCAGCTGGTGTCGATCCTCACCGACCCGGTCTTCGTGGCGGGGGAGATGACGACGACCTGGCTCGAGTCGCGCCCGACGCCGGAGCCGTCGGAGGTCGACCGTGGGACGGTCGTCGCTGCGGCACTGATGCTGGCCGCGGCCGACGCCGCTCGGCGTACGGTCCAGTCGGGTGTCCCGGCGTCCTGGCGCAACGTTGTCAGTCAGCCCCAGCGCACCACCTTCGAGGGCCACGGCCCAGTCGAGTGGTGGGGCACGCGCGACGGGTTCGTCGTCGACGGTGTCACCGTGCTCGAGGTCTCGCCCACGCGCGCGCGGATCGAGGTCGACGGCGTCACGACGCAGACGCGCGGACATTGGTCCGCCGCCCGCCCGGGCGCCCCGCGTGAGCTCTGGGTCGACGGGCCGGCAATGTCCGCGCGCCTACGAGAGGTCCCCCGCTTCACCGACCCCGCCGACGCAGTGGCGAGCGGTTCGTTGCTGGCGCCGATGCCCGGGACGGTCGTGAAGGTCGCCGTCGAGGTCGGCGTCGCGGTCGCCGCGGGCGACGAGGTGCTCGTGCTGGAAGCCATGAAGATGCAGCACACCGTGACCGCCCCGCATGCCGGAACGGTCACCGAGATCAACGTCGAGCCCGGTGCGCAGGTCGCCTCCGGGGAGGTCCTGGCAGTAGTCGAGGAGAACTGATGACCAACTTCACCGAGTCCGACGAGCGGATCGAGCTGCGCCGCCAGGTGGCGAAGCTCGCCAAGGGCTATGGCCGCGAGTGGTTCGTCGAGCGCGCCCGCGCGGGCGAGAAGACCACCGACCTGTGGCTCGAGATCGCCAAGGCCGGCTACCTCGGCGTCAACATCCCCGAGGAGTACGGCGGCGGTGGCGGCGGCATCGGCGACGTCGCCGCGGTCTGCGAGGAGCTCGCCGCGCAGGGCTGCCCGCTGCTGATGATGGTCGTCAGCCCGGCGATCTGCGGCACCGTCATCGCCCGCTACGGCACCGAGGCGCAGAAGCAGACGTGGCTGCCCGGCATCTGCGACGGCACCGGCACGATGGCCTTCGCGATCACCGAGCCCGACGCCGGCACCAACTCCCACAACATCACCACCACCGCCCGCCGTGACGGCGACGAGTGGGTGCTCACGGGCCAGAAGGTCTACATCTCCGGCGTCGACGAGGCCGAGAACGTTCTCGTGGTCGCGCGGGCCGAGGATGCCAGGACCGGCAAGCTCAAGCCGTGCCTCTTCGTGGTGCCCACCGACTCCGCCGGCTTGGAGTTCACCGTGATCCCGATGGAGATCGTCAGCCCGGAGAAGCAGTTCCAGGTCTTCATCGACGACGTCCGCCTGCCTGCCGACGCGCTCGTCGGCGACGAGGACGGCGGCCTGGTGCAGCTCTTCGCGGGGCTCAACCCCGAGCGGATCATGGCGGCCTCCTTCTCGACCGGCCTGGCCCGGCACGCCCTCGAGAAGGCATCGGCGTACGCCCAGGAGCGCACCGTCTTCCAGGCCCCGATCGGCTCCCACCAGGCGATCGCCCACCCGCTCGCGATGGCGCACATCGAGAACGAGCTGGCCCGGCTGATGACGCAGAAGGCTGCCGCCCTGGTCGACGCCGGCGACGACATGGCGGCGGGCGAGGCCGCCAACATGTCGAAGTACGCCGCTGCGGAGGCCGCGGTCCACGCGGTCGATGCGGCCGTGCAGACGCACGGAGGCAACGGCATCACGCAGGAGTACGGCATGGCCGGGATGCTGGTCGCCGCCCGCGCCGGCCGGATCGCGCCGGTGAGCCGGGAGATGATCCTCAACTTCGTCGCGATGCACAGCCTGGGGCTGCCGAAGTCCTACTGACTCCTTGCCGGGGCGGCTCCCGGACGGCGGCGCGTGGGGCCCGAGGAACTCCCACATTTGTGGCATTGACCGGGTCAGGGACCGGGAGGAATGTGACTCAGGTCACATTCCCGACCCAACGGACCAGCCATGGAATCTCACAGCACTCGGGGCCGCAGACGACAGCTCGCCGTCGGCGGGTCCCTGCTCTCGATGGTCATGACGGTGACGACCGCCCTGACGCTCACGCTTGTCGCGCCGGCCGGAGCCGCCGGCGACCGTGGTCGCCATCCCCATCCGCCGCCCGGACCCGTGGTCATCGCCAGCGGGCTGGACAATCCACGACAGCTCTCCTTCGACGGTCGCGACCTCTATGTCGCCGAGGCCGGCACCGGAGGAGAGCTGGCATGCATGACCGGCCCCGAGGGAGGGCAGGAGTGCATGGGCGAGACCGGTGCCGTCACGAAGGTCGACCGCTGGGGTCAGCGGCGCGTGCTCACCGGCCTGCCCTCGATCGCGGGGGAAGGCGGCAGCGCCGCCCGAGGACCGGCTGACGTCGCGGCCCGCGGGGGGCACTACGCCGTCCTGATGAGCCTGGGCGCCGATCCGGCCGTGCGGGACGGGGCAGACATGCCCGAGTTCGCCCAGCTGTTCGGCACGCTCCTCGGCGGCAAGCTCCGCGGTGGGCACCACCGCCCGAAGTGGTCGAAGGCCAAGCACGGCACGCGGCACGGACCGACGATCCTGGCTGACGTCTCCGCCCACGAAGCGACCGAGAACCCCGACGGCGCGCAGGTCGACTCCAACCCGGTCGGTCTCTCGGCCGGACGGCACGGATGGGTCGTCACGGACGCCGGCGGCAACGACGTGGTGCACGTGAGCTGGTGGGGCCAGGTCTCGACCCTCGGGGTCTTCCCGACGCGCCTGGTGCCGACTCCGCCGTTCCTCCCACCGGGTCAGATCCCGATGGATGCCGTGCCGACCTCCGCGGTCTCCGGTCCCGACGGCGCGCTCTACGTGAGCCAGCTGACCGGGTTCCCGTTCCCGGCCGAAGGCGCGAACATCTGGCGCCTGGTGCCCGGCCAGCAGCCGACCGTCTACGCGACCGGCCTCACCAACGTGACCGACCTGGCCTGGCACCGCGGTCACCTCTACGCCGTACAGCTGGCTGATGGCGGACTGCTCGCGGTGCTCGAGGACCAGACACCCATGGGTTCCCTCGTGCGAGTCGACACCGGCGGTGCGCACGAGACTGTCGCGGCCGGCCTCGTGGCGCCCTACGGCCTGGCCCTCAGAGGACGCGATGCCTACGTCACGACCTGCAGCGTCTGCCCGGGGGCCGGGGAGGTGGTGCGGATCCCGCTGGGGTGAGGTCGCCCTTGCGGGCCTGTCGGTCGCCGGTGGCAGGCTGTACGTCGTGGCTCTCGCAGACCGACCCCTCGTGCCCGAGGGGTGGGTGCTGCGGATCGACGCCGTGCTCGGAGCCCTGCCCCGGTGCCGACAGGAGGCCGCGTGGACCGGCACTCGCTGGCGGGTCGGGGGCGCCACGGTGGCGCACGTCTTCGGTGGCGAGGACCAGGTCTTCCGGATCACCTTCCGTGGCGAGCCCGACGAGGTGGCCGCCTTCGAGCACCTGGGGCACCCCTACTTCCGCTCCGGGTGGGGCGGCAACGTGATCGGTCTGGTCCTTGACGACGACACCGACTGGGAGGAGCTGACCGAGCTGCTCACCGACTCCTACTGCCTCCAGGCCCCCGCCAGCCTGGCCGAGCAGGTCCTGCGTCCCTGAGGTCGGCACGGCCCGGAGCTCGGGCGGCTGCTCGGAGTCGGGCGTGCGTGATCGTGGAGCTCCTGAGTCAGCCGGCGGCTCGCGAGCTCCACGATGTTGTCGGGATCCCCGGGTACCCGGGGAAACCGACGGGACCTCAGCGCAGCGGCACGAACCGATAGCGACCGTGCCGGGTCACGACCGCGCCCGGGTTCCTCACCCGCACCATCGTGCCCGCCACCGGGATGACCAGGATCCCGTCGTCGGCGAGCTGGTCGACCAGCTCACGCGGCAGCACCTCGGGCTGTGCCGAGACGAGGATGCGGTCGTACGGCGCTCCCGCGGGGTCGCCGAGCACCCCCGGTGTCGCCGACTCGATCCGCGCCCAGGGCCGGGCCGCGCCTGCGAGGTTGTGGGTGCCGAAGACGACCAGCTCCGGCTCGAGCTCCACCCCGAGCACCGATCCTGTCGGGCCGACGAGGTGGGCCAGCAGCGCCGTCGTCCAGCCCGACCCGGCACCCACGTCGAGCACGCGCTGGCCCGGCCGGACGTCGAGCAGCCGCAGCATGTCCTCGACGGTGCGCGGCTGGGAGTTCGTCTGGCCGGCCGCGATGCTCAGCGGGCCGTCGTACGACGCGCGCCGACGGACCCCGCGCGGCAGGAAGTCGCGCCGCGGGGTCGCGTCGAAGGCCGCGCGCACCGGGTCCATCAGGACCAGTGCACCACTAGATCCACGTGTTGTCGTGCTCGCGCATGAACCGGTCGTAGGAGTCCTCGTCGAAGTCGGCGATGCCTTCGGCCAGCTGCTCGAAGTAGGCCTCGCGCGGGGCCCCTGGCGCGAAGTGGAGCAGCATCGACGCGGCCCCGTCCTCGTTGCGGAAGCCGTGGATGCCGCCCGCGGGCGCGTGGGCGAAGTCGCCGGCGTGGCACTTCGTCCAGGCCGCCCCGTCGAAGATCGTGACCGTGCCCTCGAGGACGTAGAACGACTCGGTGATCGTGCGGTGGAAGTGCGGCCCCGGTCCGCCCTCCGGGCCGGCGAACTCCCAGCGGTAGAGGCCGAAGGTGCCGGAGGTCTCGGTGCCCTGGGCGAGGTAGAAGACCTTGTTGCCGTTGGGGTAGACGACGGCCGGCTCGATCCCGGCCCGCACGATGTGGCCGGAGACCTCGCCGGACTCGCCGTGGTAGAGCGGCGGCGGATAGCTCACGAGGCAGCCGCCGGCTGGTTGATCCGCACGTGGTTGCCGAAGGGGTCGCGGAGGCCGAAGTCGGTCCCGTAGGGCTGCTCGACCGGCTCCTGGGTGATCTCGACGCCGGCGTCGCGGAGGGCGGCGTACGTCGCACGGACGTCGCTGCTCTGCAGGAAGACCCCGCCGAGCGCACCCTTGGTGACGAGCTCGCGCACCTGGGCCGCCGTGGCCTCGTCGTGCTGCGGCGCACCGACGAGCTCGAGCAGCAGCGAGGTGTTCTGCCCCGGGATGCCGACGGTGAGCCAGCGCATGAAGCCGAGGTCGACGTCGTCGCGCACCTCGAAGCCGAGGTGCGTGGTGTAGAAGTCGAGCGCCTCGTCCTGGTCGAGGACGGGCACGCTGCGGATGTGGAGCGAGGTGATGTGGTTGGTGGTCATGACGCTGACGCTAGTCAGCCCCACCCGTCGCGCGCTTCTCCGAAACCGCTGTCTCGGGCTCGCGCGGCCGGGTCCACGCCGCGATGAAGCACGACGGCACGGCGATCGGGGCGTGCTGGGCCCGGAACTCGCTCGGTGACAGGCCGACGACGTTGCTGAAGGTGCGGCTGAAGGTGCCGAGGCTGGCGAACCCCACGTCCCACGCGATGTCCGTCACCGACCGGTCGGTCTGCCGGAGCAGCGTCATCGCCCGCTCCACCCGCCGCCGCTGCAGGTAGCGGTGCGGCGTCTCGCCGTAGACGTCCTTGAAGACCCGCCCGAACTGCGACGCCGACAGGTGCGCGATCGCGGCCAGCGTGGGTACGTCGAGGGGCTGGGCGTAGCGCCGGTCCATCTCGTCGCGCGCCCGCAGCATCCGACGGTTGGTGTCCTCCTGCGCGGTCAGCTCCACGCCGGGCACCGTAGCCCACCCCCGCCTGGATGGATTTCCACTCGCACGAGTGGAAGTTCAGGCCCCGATCCACCCCGCCACGCTCAGGGCGCGATGGACTTCCACTCGCTGGAGTGGAAATCCATTCGGCCCCTTCAGCCCCGGGGCGGGCGGGGGAAGAACAGCGGCACGCGGGCGGCGTACTCGTCCCAGCCGGGTCGCTCCGACATGGTCCTCTCGAGGAGCTTGGCTCCGGTGACGTTGCGGATGAAGAACGTCATCGCGGCGGGGGCGACGATCGTCAGCAGGCCCGGCAGCCAGCCGGTCGCGAGGGCGCCGGCCAGCCAGATCCCCCACCAGACGCAGGCGTCGCCGAAGTAGTTGGGGTGGCGGGTCCAGCCCCAGAGCCCGGTGTCCAGGATCTGCGGGCGCGACTCCTGGGGCTTGGCCTTGTAGGCGGCGAGCTGGGCGTCGCCGACGACCTCGAAGAGGAAACCGACCAACCAGACGGCGAGCCCGACCACGACGAGCCAGGTCCAGCGCACGTCGTAGGTCCCGGCCACCATCAGGGGGAGGGAGATGATGAAGGCGACGACCGCCTGGACCAGGAAGACCCGGCGCACAGCCTCCCCGAATCCGCCGTCGCCGAGCATCTTCGCGTAGCGCGGGTCCTCGCCCTTGCCTCGCGAGCGGCGTCCGATGTGCCACGCCAGGCGGCCACCCCACACGGTGACCAGGCCGGCGAGCAGGAGCGAGTGCCAGTCGGGGGAGAGGACCGCCATCGCGATCGCGACGGCGACGAACATCAGCCCCCACGCGACGTCGACGACCGCGACCCGGCCCACGGAGCGACTGACGGCGACCGTCACCCCCATGACCACGGCGATCGCGGCCAGTCCGACGAGCAGGGCGGTCACCACGTGCGGACCGCCGGCAGGGTGTGCTCGGCCCCGGGACGCACCGCGAGGATCTGGTCGACGCCCATCCGGCCGTCACGGAAGGCGAGCGCCCCGCCGACGAGGTAGAGCCGCCACACGCGCACGACCTCCTCGCCGACCAGCTCGCGCAGCCGCGGCAGGTGGGCCTCGAAGCGCTCCATCCAGCCGCCGACGGTCAGCACGTAGTGCTCGCGCATCGCGTGGACGTCGCGGACCTCCAGCCCGCCGGACTCGATCAGGGCGACGGTCTCGCCGACCGGTCGCATGGTCATGTCCGGGGCGATGAAGGACTCGATGAAGGGTCCACCGCCGGGGTGCTTGCCGCCGCCGGCGCCCTGGCGCGACATCTGCTGGACCAGCACCCGGCCGCCGGGGCGCACCGCGCGGCGCAGCACCTCGACGTACGTCGGGTAGTTGCGGGCGCCGACGTGCTCGCCCATCTCCAGCGAGCCGACCGCGTCGAAGTGGTCGCGCTCGGGGACCTGGCGATAGTCCTGGAGCCTGATCTCGACCCGGTCCTCCAGCCCCCGCTCGGCGATCCGTTCGTCGATGAACCTCTTCTGCTCCGCGGCGATCGTGACGCCCGTGACCCGGGCCCCGAAGTGCTCCGCGGCATGCAGCGACAGCGAGCCCCAGCCACAGCCGACGTCGAGCATCCGCATGCCCGGCTCGAGACCGAGCTTCGTGCAGACGAGGTCGAGCTTGGCTCGCTGCGCGTCCTCGAGAGACGTCTCGGGGGTTGCGTGGTAGCCGCAGCTGTAGGCCATCTGCGGCTCGAGGATGAGGGAGTAGAACTCGTTGGAGAGGTCGTAGTGGTGGCTGATCGAGGATCGGTCACGGGCCAGGCTGTGCAGTCGTCCCTTGACCCGTGCCTGCGAGGCGGGCGGTGCCGGGGGCCGGCCGAGCGCGCCGAGGCCACCAGCGGTGCGGATCGCGTCGAGCAGGGCGCGGGGCGAGAGGCGTACGCCGGACAGGCCGCGCTCGGCGCCCACCGCGAAGGCGTGCGTCAGCGCGGACTCCAGGTCCCAGCCGTCCTGCTCGGGGACGTCGAGCTCACCGGTGACGTAGGCCTGGGCGGCCCCGAGCTCACCCGGGTGCCACAGCAGGCGGCGCAGCGCATCGGGCGAGCGGAGCACGACGAGCGGGCCGTCCGCAGGGCCCGCGACCGAGCCGTCCCACGCCTCGAGCCGGACCGGCAGGTCGCCGCCGATGAACGGGCGCACCGCCTCGGCCAGCCGCTCCGCGACCCCGGGGGCCGTGGTCGTGGCAGCGGTGGGACGCGGAGCGGTCTGGGTCACGGGGTCTCCCGGGTGAAGGTGAGCTGCGAGACATTGATGTAACCACTCGCGAACCCGGCCTGCGAGTAGGCGAGGTAGAAGTGCCACACGCGCATGAACATGTCGTCGAAGCCGAGGTCGAGGACGGCCTCGCGCTCGGCGAGGAACCGACGGTCCCAACGGCGCAGCGTCTCGGCGTAGTGGCTGCCCATCTCGAGCTGTCCGACCAGGCGGAGCGACGTCTGCTCGCGGGTCACCTCGTCGATCACCTCGACGCTGGGCAGGAAGCCGCCGGGGAAGATGTACTTGTTGATCCAGGTGTGGCCTCCGCGGGTGGCGAGCATCCGGTCGTGGGGCATCGTGATCGCCTGGAGCGAGACCCGGCCGCCGGGGGCCAGCACCGCGTCGATGGTGCGGAAGTAGGTGCCCCAGAACTCGTGGCCCACGGCCTCGATCATCTCGACCGACACCACCGCGTCGTAGGTCCTGCCGGTGTCGGCGAGCGCGCGGTAGTCCATCAGCTCGACCGTCACCCGGTCGGCGAACCCCGCGGCGGCGATGCGGTCCTCGGCCAGCTCGAGCTGCTCGACCGAGAGGGTGATGCTGTGCACGGTGGCACCGCGACGGGCGGCGCGGATCGCGAGCTCGCCCCAGCCGGTGCCGATCTCCAGCACCCGGCTGCCGCTGGCGACGCCCGCCTCGTCGAGGAGGCGCTCGATCTTGTGGCCCTGTGCCTGCGCGAGGTCTTCGTGGTGCAGGCGCGGGTCGGCGTCGTCGGTGGGCTCCGGCGGCGTGGCGACCAGGTGGTCGCCGACCGAGCCGGGCCCCTTCCCGACCGAGGTGGAGGAGGTGTCGAAGAGCGCGGAGGAATAGCTCAGGGTCTCGTCGAGGAAGAGCGCGAAGAGTTCGTTGGACAGGTCGTAGTGGTGGGAGATGTTGGCCTGGCTGTTGGCCTCGGTGCTGCGGTGGTGGCTCGGCAGGCGAGGTGTCACGAGGGCACGCATCCGCTGCAGGGAGTCGGGGATCAAGGTGGCCATCCGCGCCGCCGGCACGGTGAGGAAGCCGGCGAGGTCGTCGGTGTCCCACGCGCCCGTGAGGTAGGACTCGCCGAAGCCGATCAGGCCGTCGCGGCCCAGGCGGGCGTAGAACTCGTCGGGGCGGTGCAGGCGCATCGTGGGCCCGCCCTGGCCGAGGCGACGGCCGGTGGGCTCCTCGACGACCGTCACCTCGAGGCGGCCGACGGCGGCGCGGAAGAGCCGCCGGGCGACCGACGCGGAGATGACGGTGCGGGGGCTGCGGACCAGCGGCTCGAGGGCGGGCATGCCCTGGCTCTGCTGCCGGGTGCCCGGCTCGGTGGGGGTGTGGTCGGGTCGGTTCTTCTCGAGAGTCATTGCACGCCCTCCTGGCGGTGGCGGGGTCGCGTTCGGATCGGCAGGCGCCGGGCCCACAGCCAGATGCCGTGTGCCCGGATCTGCAGGCTGCCGCGCAGGGCGGCACCGAGAGTCCTGCGGACGGGGACGTCGCTCCTGGTCCCCGTCAGGCTGGCGCTGAAGGGGGAGGCCGCGCCGTCGGACGAGTCCTGGTCGTGCTCGCGCAGGGTCACCGCCACGTGCAGGCGGTCGGTGGGGATCGGCACTGCGATGTCGTACGTCCCGTCGACCCCGTGGAAGGGCGAGACGTACATCGCCTTGTCCGTGCGGGCCCGGCCCTGCTCGTCGGGATGGACGAGGTAGGCGTGGCGGTCGCCGTAGGTGTTGTGCACCTCGACGACGACGCCGGCCTGGCGACCGTGGTCGTCGAAGCACCAGAAGACGCTGATCGGGTTGAAGGCGTAGCCGAGCGAGCGCGGCTGGGCGGCCATCAGGATCGTGCCCGCCCGGTCACCGGAGCCGAGGCTCACGTCGTGCTCGGCGAGGAAGGCCACGACGTTCTCGCGCAGCGTGCGCTGGGGCGAGCCGAGGTGGTCGCGGGCCTCGAAGCGGGCGAGGACCCCGTGGTCGGGAAGCTCGTCGAGGTCGACCAGCCAGAAGGTCGAGGAGTGCTCGAAGGTGCGGGTGAACGGGGTGCGCCGGGTGTGGCGGATCGTCGTCGTGAAGCGCCCGCTCGCCGGCACCGCGTGGGTCGTGCCGGTCCACGGCAGGCCGAGGTGGGTGGCGGCCAGGAGGCCGGAGCGGGCGCCGTCCTCGTGGAACCCCCAGCCGTGGTAGGCCCCGGCGAAGGCGATCCGGTCGGTGTTGATCTCCGGGAGCCGGCGCGAGGCGGCCACGGACTCCGGGGTGTAGAGCGGGTGCTCGTACTCCATCCGGTCGATCACGGTCGCCGGGTCCACCAGGTCCTCGCCGCCGAGGGTGACGAGGTAGTGGGTGTCGGTGGGCAGGCGCTGGAGCCGGGTGAGGTCGTAGGTGACGGTGACCTGGCCGGTCTCGCTGGCCGGTCGGTGGAAGTTCCACGACGCGCGGGCGTCACGGGCGTCGGGCAGCAGCGAGGTGTCGGTGTGCAGGAGCGCCGGGTTGCTGCTGTAGGGGAGCGCGGAGAGGATCTCGCGCTGCAGCTCGGTGGGCGACTCGAGCATGCCGAGCGCGTGCGCCGGGTGGGTGGCGATGACGAGCGCGTCGAAGGCGGCGGTGGCGCCGCTGCCGTCGGTCACCTCGACGCCGTCGGGGACCTCACGGACCGAGGTCACCTTGGTCTCCAGGCGTACGTCGTGGAGACCGGCGGCGACCGCGGCGACATAGGTGCCGGACCCGCCGGTGACGGTGCGCCACTCGGGGGATCCGAAGACGCCGAGCATGCCGTGGTGCTCGAGGAAGGTGAAGAGGTAGCGCGCCGGGTAGTCCAGGGACGTCGCCGGGTCGCACGACCAGACCGCGGCGACGAGGGGCTCCATGAAGTGGTGGACGAATCCCGCCGAGAAGCCACCCGCGGCGAGGAAGTCCCTCAGCGTCTGGTCGGACTCGTCGGCGTCGCGCGCGAGGACCGCGCGGGCCCGGCGGTGGAACCGGGGGATCTCGATCAGCATCCGCCAGTGCTCACGCGAGCGGAGCGACGAGCGCTGGGCGAAGAGACCGCGCGCGCCCAGTGCTCCGGCGTACTCGACACCGGTGCCGGCGTCGCTGACCGACAGCGACATCTCCGAGGGCTGGGTCTCGATGCCCAGCTCGGCGAAGAGGCGCAACAGCGTGGGATAGGTCTTGCGGTTGTGGACGATGAAGCCGGTGTCGATGGCGAGCTCGCCGTCGGGGGTCGCGACCCGGTGGGTGTCGGCGTGCCCGCCGAGCCGGTCGTCGGCCTCGTAGAGCGTGACGTGGGCCGTGCGTGAGGCCACCCAGGCCGCGGTCAGCCCGGCCACACCGGAGCCGACGACGGCGACCCGGCGCTGCCCGCCCCCGGCCGGGCTCATGTCGCCTCGGTGAGGTCGAAGAGGGCGATCGGCGCGCTGGTGGGCTCCTCGGACCCGCTTGCGGGCTCGACGGTGATCCCCACGGCGATGGCCTCGGCAGCCGGACCCGTCGAGCACCACGGTCTGGTCGGCCTGGTCCGGCATCAGTCCGGCGGGGGTGAAGACACCTTGGGGGGACATCAGCCAGAGCTCGTACACCTTGCCGGCAGGCGCCGACACCATGTCCTCGGTGCTGATGACGGCGCGGTCCTCGGCCTTGGAGCGCACCACGGTCGCGCGCCCGGCCTCGCCGAGGTCGAGGAACACCCGTCTCGGCGTCGTCGGCCTGCAGGACCTGCTCGGCCGCCGTCAGGCGGGGCTGGTCATCGTTGGCCCAGGGCTGCGTCACCATCGATCCGACTCCGACGAAGAGCGCGAGTGCCGCCGCGACCAGAAAGGGCATCCAGCCTCGCCGCCCGGTGGGCTTCTCGGACTGGTGGGGGACCGGGGTCGTGGTGAGCGGGACCTCGGGGGGCAGCGGACGGACCTGGGCGATGCCGGCCAGCACGGAGGTGCGCAGCGAGTCGGGAGGGGTGACAGCGATGGTCTCGGCCAGCATGGCCGCGGTCTCCCGCAGCTCGGCCACCTCTGCCCGGCAGTCCTCGCACTCGGCGAGGTGCTGCTCGAACCGGGCCCGCTCGATGTCGTCGAGCGCGTCCAGTGCATAGGCGCCCGTGAGCTTGTGCACGTCGCTCATGAGCCAACTCCCATCAGGTCTCGCAGACGGATCAGTCCGTCTCGTATTCGTGTCTTGGCGGTGCCCAACGGGACGTCGAGCAGGGTGGCGACCTCCGTGTGGGTGTAGCCGCCGAAGTAGGTGAGCTCGACTGCCTGACGTTGTACGTCGGTCAGGGTGGCGACCGCACTGCGGATGCGTGCGGCGTCGAGCGAGGCGTGGGCCGCCTCGGAGGTCTGGTCGTGGTCGATCGGAGCCGTCTGACGGTTCCAGGTCTCGTCACGGGTGGTGGCGGCCTCGACCGAGCGGACCCGGTCGACGGCCTTGCGGTGGACGATGGTGAGCAGCCAGCCGGCCGCACTCCCTCGCCCCGCGTCGTACCTGGCGCTGGAGCGCCAGGCGTCGAGGTAGGCCTCCTGGGCGACCTCCTCGGCGTGGGCCGGGTTGCGCACGACGCGCAGTGCCAGGCCGTACGCCCGGGCGGACGTGGCGTCGTAGAACTCGGCGAATGCCGCCTCGTCACCACGTCCGGCCCGGTGGAGCAGCTCGGACAACTTCAGTGCGCCCCCGGACGGGACGCCCTGGGGCGCCCCGTCCGGTACGGGCCTCACGTGATTCACGTCAGCCATCCTTGCGCAATCTCCGCTCGAGTTGTGATCGTCAGGTGACGACTCAGCCCTGGGGCATCATCACCGTGTCGATGACGTACACGGTGGCGTTGGCGGTCGAGACGTTGCCGCAGACGACGGCCGCACCCTCGGCGGTGAAGTCCTCGCCCGAGCCCTCGACGGTGATCATGTCGCCCGCGAGGGTCTCGTGCTCACCAGCGACGTCCTCGGGGGAGAGCTGACCGGCGACCACGTGGTGGGTGAGCACCGTGGTGAGCGCCTCCTTGTCGGCGAGGAGCGCGTTCAGGTCCTTCTCAGCGATCTTGGCGAACGCGTCGTCGGTCGGCGCGAAGACGGTGAGCGCCTCGGCGGAGTTCAGCGTGTCGACGAGGCCGGCCTCGGTGACGGCGGCGGTCAGCGTCGTGAGGAGCGGGTTGTTGGACGCAGCGGTGGCGACCGGGTCGCCAGCCATGCCCTCGACCGAGCCCGGACCGGAGGTGGGGACACCGGCGCAGCCGGGACCGAAGGGACCGTCGGCCGTGGGCTCGGCCGACTCCGACTCCATGGGGGTCTCGGACGTCGTCTCCGAGGTGGTGGGCTCGGCTGCGGCGTCGGTGTCGCTCTCGCTGCCACAGGCAGCCAGGCTCATGGACGCGGTCAGCGCGAGGGCGGCGAGGCCCAGGGTGCGGGTGCGGAGCTTGGTGTTCATGGCGGTGCCTTTCGTTGGAAGCCATTAGAAGGGGCCGTCATGACCCGCTTTCAGGAGGTGTTCGGAGCACCTGGGAGACCGGATGGGTGCCGCGTCGAAGAAAGTTCGGCGAGGTGACCGGGCGGAGCCGAAATGCCGCATCGGGCGGTGAGTGGCGCAGGTCCTGGAGGCTCAGGACCTGCGCCACACACCGCCCGACGGGGGCTGGGCGAGGGGTCAGCTGACGTTGACGGCGATCTCCTGCAGCCCGGAGGAGCCCTCCGGGAAGGGCGTCATCCGCACGTCGCTCTGGACGTCGCCGTCCTTGTTGGTCGCTCGGCACGCGATGAAGTGCTGTCCCGGGGCGGCGTCCCACTCGAAGTACCACTGGCGCCAGTAGTCGTCACTGACCTGCGGTCCGAGCGTCGCCGGCTTCCAGGCCTCACCGTCGATGCGGACCTCGACCTTCTCGATCCCCACCTGCTGCGCCCAGGCGACGCCGCCGACGATGACCTTGCCCGGCTTGCTGCTCGACAGTGGCTTGGGGGTGTCGACCCGGCTCGAGATCTTGATCGGGGCGTCGATCGCCCAGTCGCGCTCGGTCCAGTAGGCCTGCTCGGCGTCGTACGTCGTGAGGGTCATCCTGGTGATCCACTTGCAGGCGCTGACGAAGCCGTAGAGGCCGGGCACCACCATGCGGGCGGGGAATCCGTGCGTGCGGGGGAGCGGCTCGCCGTTCATGCCGATCGCGATCAGGGAGTCGCGACCGTCGAGCGCCACGTCGAGGGGTGTCGAGATGGTCATCCCGTCGACGTCGGTCGAGAGGATCTGGTTGGCCTTCGTGGAGTCGATGCCGGCCCTGGCGAGCACGTCGGCCAGCGGTACGCCGAGCCAGCGGGCGCTGCCGATGTAGGGGCCGCCGACCTCGTTGGAGACGCAGGTGAGGGTGATGTCGCGCTCGACCGTCTGCATCGCCGCGAGGTCGTCGAAGGTCAGGGTGACCTCCTCGTCGACGTCGCCGTCGATCGTCAGGGTCCACGAGTCGACGTCGACGGCCGGCACGGTCAGGCTGGTGTCGACGCGGTAGAAGTCGGCGTTGGGCGTGCGCAACGGGCTGATGCCGTCGTACATCTGCTCCAGGCCCTGCGGCAAGGAGGGCGCGGGGTCGGTGGCCGCCGGCAGCGCGATGTCGGTCCCGCCGAGGCGGTAGGACGTCACCCAGCGGCCGAGCGCCCCCATGGCCACGGCGGCCGCGGCGAGGCCGCCGGTCGCCACCAGGACCCTGCGCCGACTCGGTCCCTCACCGTGCGCCTCGTCACCGTGCGTCCCGTCACCGTGCGGCACCGTGTCGGTGGCGCCCTGGTCGTCGATGCGGTGCAGCCACCACAACGCGGCGGCAGCGGTGGCCGCTGCGACCAGCGCGGGGATCATGTCGAGGGGGCCGGAGCCGGGGCGCAGGACGGCGAGCACGCCGGACACGCCGGCCAGGCCCACGACGATGAGCAGACCCACGGTCTCGCGGGTGGCCGCGATGATGCCCGCGACGGCTGCGAGCAGCAGCACGACGACCAGGACGGAGCCGACGAGCACGAGCTTGTCGGCGCTGCCGAACTGGCGGATCGCCCACTCCTTGAGCGGGGTGGGCGTCAGGTCGATGACCGTGGAACCGACCGCGAGCACCGGCGAGGCGGCCGGCACGGTGAGGGCGGCGACCAGGTGTGCGGCGGCGAGGCCGACGACGGTGGCCAGGACGCCGTACGCCGCGTGGCGCACGGTGCGGCGCCGGGACGGCTGAGGTGTGGTCTGCATGAGGGGTGTTCGGAGCCGAGGGTGTGACGGATGGCCGAGGTGCGAAGGATGGGCGGTGAGGCAGGATGGCGCCCATGAGCGATGCGGCCCCCTCCTCCTCCCCAGAACTGGTCCACTACGCCGTGTCCGACGGGGTCGCGACCCTCACCCTCGACAGCCCGGCGAACCGCAACGCGCTGAGCCGCCGGCTGGTCACCGAGCTCGTCGCGCACCTGGAGCGAGCTGGCGCCGACGACGAGGTGCGCGTGGTGCTGGTCGCGAGCTCCGGGAAGGTCTTCTGCTCCGGTGCCGACCTGACCGAGGCGACGACGGAGGGCATGGAGGTGGGGGCCCGGCGGATCGTCGACCTGCAGCGACTGATCGTCACCCTCGACAAGCCGGTCGTCACCAAGAACCTCGGCGCCGTCCGAGCAGGCGGCATCGGCATCGTCGCCGCGGCGGACATCGCCGTCAGCGCCGAGGAGGCCACCTTCGCCCTCACCGAGGTCAAGCTCGGGCTGGCCGCGGCCATCATCAGCCTCACCGTGCACCAGCGGATGAACCCGCGCGCCGCGGCGCTCACCACCCTCGGCGGCGAGGTGTTCAGCGGCGCGGACGCAGCGGCGTACGGGCTGGTGACGAGGGCGGTGCCGGCCGAGGCGCTCGACGACGAGGTGGCGGCGATCTGCGCCAGCCTGGCCACGGGTGCCGCGCAGGGGCTGCGCGAGTCGAAGCGGATCCTCAACCGCGAGCTCGTCGCGCGCATCGACGCGCTGGGCGAGGAGATGGCCACCACCAGCTCGCGGCTGTTCGCCAGTGACGAGGCCCGCGCGGCGATGACCGCCTTCCTGGCCAAGAAGTAGCGCCCGGGTGCATCCGAGCGGAGGGTCGGGGGCGAGAAGCAGGTGACACCCCCTGCGAAGGAGCGCGACATCAACACAGAGCCGAAGCCAGGTCACGCCCGTCAGCTGGAGGGTTCGCGGATCGCCGTGGTCGGCGCGAGCGGCGCGCTCGGCTCGCTGCTCACCGCCGAGCTCTCCCGGCGCGGGGCACGGCTGCTCGTGGTCGGCCGCGACGCCGACCGGCTGGCGGCACTCGGCACCGGCCTGCCCGTCGTGGCCGACGTCGGCGACGCCCGCGCCGGTGACGTCATCGCCGCTGCGGCGCGCGAGCACCTCGGCGGTCTCGACGGCCTGGTCAACGCCGCCGGTGTGGTGGCCTTCGGGGCGCTCGTCGACACGCCCGACGAGGTCGTCGAGGAGCTCTTCCTCACCAACGTGATCGGTCCGATCTTCCTGGTGCGGCGGCTGCTGCCGCTGCTCGAGGAGTCGAGCGGCTTCCTCCTCCAGATCAGCGCAGTGGTGGCCGAGCGGCCGATGCCGCGGATGGCCGCCTACTCCGCCAGCAAGGCCGCGCTCAGCGCCGTCGCGACGGCTCTGCGCACAGAGCTGCGCCGCAGCGCGGTCGACGTCTACGACGTCCGTCCGCCGCACACCGAGACCGGGCTCGCGGACCGACCGATCGCCGGGCGCGCCCCCGACCTGAGGACGGGCCTGGACCCGGCCGACGTCGCCCGCCGGATCGTGGAGGGCCTCGCCGCGGGCGCCAAGGACCTCGGGCCCGGGGCGTTCGGGTGAGCCTCGCCGAACCCGCCCCGTGGCTCCTCCTGGTCGCCGGGGCGCACCTCGGCTTCCAGCTGAGCGTCGACCTGGTCGTCTATCCCGCGCTCGCCGACGTACCGCCCGCGTCCTGGCAGGAGGCCCATCAGCGGCACTCGCGCCGGATCTCACCCGTCGTGGCCGCCATCTATCCACCGCTGGTGCTGGTCCTCGCATGGGCCGTCGTCGTGGAGCCGGGATCGGCAGGCACCTGGCTCGCGCTGGTCGGCGCGCTGCTGGCCGTCGGCACCACCGCGGCCGTGGCCGCGCCGACGCACGGCCGGCTCGCCTCGGTTCCGGCCGGCGCCCGGGCGGCACTCATGCGTCGGCTCGACCGCGCCGACCGGGTCCGCACCCTCGGTGCACTGGTCTGCGCGGCGGGGGCCCTGTGGCTGGCCGTCCGCAGCTAGCGACGTCGGAGGAGCTAGGCCGAGACCTCCGGACGCTCGGGCTCCGCCCAGCGGGTGTGGAACGTCCCCTCGCGGTCGACGCGCTCATAGGTGTGGGCGCCGAAGTCGTCGCGGAGCGCCTGGATGAGCGCGGCGGGCAGGCGCTCGCGACGCAGCGCGTCGAAGTAGGCGAGCGAGGACGAGAACGTCGGCACCGGCACGCCGCCGCGCACCGCGGACACGATCACCTCGCGCCACGCGTCGACCCCGTCCTTCACGGCGTCGGCGAAGAAGTCGGTGGTGAGCAGGGTGGTCAGGTCCGGCTCCGCCGCGTAGGCCTCGCGGATCCGGTCGAGGAACCTCGCCCGGATGATGCAGCCGCCGCGCCAGATGGTGGCGACCTCCCCGAGGTCGATGTCCCAGCCGTGCTCCTCCGCGCCGGCCGCGATCTGGTCGAAGCCCTGGGCGTAGGCCACCACCTTGGAGGCGTAGAGGCCCGCGCGCACCTGGTCGACGAACGTGTCGCGCCCCACGTCGGCACGTGCTGCGTCCGGCGTCGTGGAGAAGACCTCCCGCGCCGCCGCACGTTGCTCGGTGTGCCCGGAGAGGGAGCGGGCGAAGGTCGCCTCGGCGATGCCGGTCACCGGCACGCCGAGGTCGAGCGCGCTCTGCACCGTCCAACGCCCGGTCCCCTTCTGCTCGGCAGCGTCGCGCACCACGTCCACGAAGGGCTTGCCGGTGTCGGCATCGGTGTGGCGCAGCACGTCGGCCGTCATCTCGATGAGGAAGGACTCCAGGTCCCCGCCGTTCCACTCCTCGAACACGTCGGCGATCTCGGCGGGCGTGAGCTCGAGCACGGTGCGGAGCAGGTCGTAGGACTCGGCGATGAGCTGCATGTCGGCGTACTCGATGCCGTTGTGCACCATCTTGACGAAGTGGCCGGCGCCGTCGGCGCCGACGTGGGCGCAGCAGGGGGTCTGGTCGACGACGGCCGCGATCGACTCGACGATCGGGCGCAGCCGCTCGTAGGCGTGGTCGGAGCCTCCGACCATGATCGAGGGACCGTTGAGCGCCCCCTCCTCACCACCGGAGACCCCCATGCCCACGAAGTGCAGGCCGTGGTCCTCGAGCTGCTCCTGGCGGCGCAGGGTGTCGCGGTAGTGCGCGTTGCCGGCGTCGACGACGATGTCGTCCTCGTCGAGCAGCGGCACGAGCTGGTCGATCACGGCGTCGGTCGCCTCACCCGCCTTGACCATGACCACGATCGCCCGCGGCCGCTCGACAGCGGCGACCAGGTCGGACAGCGAGTCGCAGGCCACGAAGTCGCCCTCGTCGCCGAACTCCTCGATCAGGTCGGTCATCCGCTGGGTGGTGCGGTTGTGCACCGCGATGCTGTGGTCGTGCCGGGCGATGTTGCGGGCCAGGTTGCGACCCATGGTGGCCAGGCCGGTGAGACCGATGGTCGCTCGCGCGTCTGTCGACAT
This sequence comes from uncultured Actinomycetota bacterium, assembly GCA_963726515.1. Classification (GTDB taxonomy): domain Bacteria; phylum Actinomycetota; class Actinomycetes; order Propionibacteriales; family Nocardioidaceae; genus Nocardioides. The sequence continues at coordinate 4,664 of CAVSCW010000014.1, read as the reverse complement.
GGCTCGAACCTACGCCCGGGTTCGTGAGGTCGGCGTGATCGGTCCAGCCGGGGTGCGACGGGAACAAGGAGGGCGAGTTCGGCGCTAAATGAGTGGGTCCAGCCCGGCGACGCTAGGCTTGTCGGTCTGCCCGGGTCGGATGGGCAGTCGCATCAGGGGATGTCATCGGGGGATGAGGAGCTGGAGTGAGCGAGGAGCTCGAGGCGCGGGAGATCGCGGCGGAGCAGCAGTACGTCGACGAGGTCTACGTCCAGCTCGAGGCGTCCACCCAGAACGCCAAGGCGCTGGCTGCTGAAGGTCACCTGCGCGGCAAGCTGGAGCACGAGGGCGGCCTCGTCGAGCGTGACGCGATGGTCTTCCAGGCGGCCAAGCGGATCGCCCAGCTCGACGCCGCCCACGAGGGCCTGGTCTTCGGCCGTCTCGACATCGACCCCTCGATCGACCCGCTGCCGCGCTACATCGGCCGGATCGGCGTGCGCAACGCCGAGCGCGACGTGCTGCTGATCGACTGGCGCGCGCCGGCTGCCGGGGTGTTCTACCAGGCCACGGCCGCGACCCCGCAGGGCGTCGTACGACGTCGGGTGCTGCGCTCGCTGCACCGCACCGTCATCGGTGTCGAGGACGAGCTGCTCGACGACCAGGCCGAGACCGACCTCCCGATCGTCGGCGAGGGCGCGCTGATGGCGCAGCTCTCCCGCGCCCGCGACCGCTCGATGCACTCGATCGTGGCCACCATCCAGGCCGAGCAGGACCAGGCGATCCGCGCGCCCGGCAAGGGCGTGGTGTCGATCTCCGGCGGTCCCGGCACCGGCAAGACCGTCGTCGCGCTGCACCGCGCCGCCTTCCTGCTCTACTCCGACCGACGCCGCTACGAGGGCGGCGGCGTCCTCGTCGTCGGGCCGAGCGGTGTCTTCATGCGCTACATCGAGCGCGTCCTGCCCAGCCTCGGGGAGACGGCCGTCGCGCTGCGCTCCCTCGGCGAGGTCGTCGGAGGGATCCGGGCGACCCGGCACGACGAGCCGGCCGTCGCCGACATCAAGGGCGCCACCCGGATGGCGGAGCTGCTGCGGCGTACGTCGCGCCAGCACGCGCCGGGTGCCCCCACCAGCTTCCGGATCTACTGGTTCGACGAGACGATCGTGCTCGATCCCGGCCTCCTGGGCCGGCTGCGTCGCCAGCTGATGTCGCAGGGCCGGCGCAACCGCCAGCTGCCGCGGGTGGCCCGGACCCTGCTCGACGCGATGTGGCGACAGGTCAAGGGCGAGCGCGGCCGCGACCGTGGCCGCGAGGCCTTCGACGACGACATGCTCTCGCACGACGGCTTCGTGGAGTTCGCCTCGCACTGGTGGCCGCCGCTCGACGCCGTCACCGTCTTCGGCTGGCTGCGCGACCCCGAGTTCCTGTCCCGCGTGGGGGAGGGCGTCGTGACCCGCGAGGAGCAGCTGCTGCTCGCGAAGTCGTGGGACGCCGGCGACCTCGCGATCGAGGACGTGCCGCTGCTCGACGAGCTGCGCTATGCCATCGGTGACGTCCCGCAGCGCACCGACGACGAGCGCGACCTCGACGAGACCGGCCTCCTCGAGGGTGGGGTCGACCTGCAGGAGCTCACCACCATCTCCGAGCGCGAGTACGCCCCGGGCGGCCTGGCCTGGTCGGCGCCGACCCACCGCATCGACGACGACGGCTACGCCCACGTGCTCATCGACGAGGCGCAGGACCTGACCCCGATGCAGTGGCGGATGGTCGGTCGCCGCGGCCGCGCCGCGAGCTGGACGATCGTCGGCGACCCCGCGCAGTCCTCGTGGCCCGACGCCCCTGAGGCGTCCGCCGCGCGGGCGGAGGCACTCGAGGGCAAGGAGCTCCACGAGTTCCACCTCTCCACCAACTACCGCAACTCCGCCGAGATCTACGCCTTCGCCGCCGCCTACGCGGGGCGCGTCGGCCTCGACGCCGACCTGCCCGACGCCGTGCGGCGCACCGGCGAGGAGCCGGCCGTCATCGGGCCGGTCGACGACCTCGAGACGTCCGTGCGGGCCGCGGTCGCCGAGACGGCGGGACGTGTCGAGGGCACGGTCGGCATCGTCGTACCGGCGGCCCGGCGCTCGGAGGTCAACGCCTGGCTGGCGTCGTGGCCCGAGCTCGCCGAGCACGCCGCCGGCGCCCGCGCGGCCGTCGACTCGAGCGTGACGCCGAGCGGCGAGGACCGCATCGTGGTCCTCACCGGCCTCGACACCAAGGGGTTGGAGTTCGACGGCATCGTCGTGGTCCGGCCGCAGGAGATCGAGGACGAGTCGGCCACCGGGCGCTCGACCCTCTACGTCGTGCTCACCCGCGCCACCCAGCTGCTGACGATCATCAGCTGAGCGGCGCGCGACTGCGCCGGATCGCCGGCCCCGTCATCGGCGACATCCCGGTTTCGGCCTCGGTCTCATAGGCTGCGCGGCATGGCTTCTTCTTCTCAGGCCGGCGGCCGGGTCCTCGTCACCGGTGGCGCCGGCTTCATCGGCACCACTCTCGCGCGCGAGCTCGCGGACACCGCCGAGCAGTGGGTCGTCCTCGACAACCTGCACCCGCAGGTGCACCCCGGGTCCCAGCCGCCGGTCGACCTGCCCGAGTCCGTCGACCTGCGCGTCGGTGACGTCACCAGCGCCGAGGACCTCGACGCGGTCGTCGCCGACCTGCGCCCCGACACCGTCATCCACCTCGCCGCCGAGACCGGCACCGCGCAGTCGCTGTCGGAGAGCACCCGCCACGGCATGGTCAACGTCGTCGGCACCACCCAGCTGCTCGACTCCCTCACCCGCGCCGGCCACGTCCCGGGCCACTTCGTGCTGACCAGCTCGCGCGCGGTGTACGGCGAGGGCGTGTGGCGCAACGCCGACGGCACCACCTTCCAGCCGGGCCTGCGCACGCACGCACAGCTCGAGGCCGGCACGTGGGACCACGGCACCGGTGCCGAGCACGTGCCCAACTCGGTCGCGGGCACCCACCCCCACCCGATCAACATCTATGGCGCCACCAAGCTCGCGCAGGAGCAGATCCTCGCCGCCTGGACCGGCTCGCACGACACCAGGCTCTCGGCGCTGCGCCTGCAGAACGTCTACGGCCCGCGACAGTCGCTGTCCAACCCCTACACCGGCATCGTCTCGCTCTTCTCGCGGCTGGCCCGTGAGGGGCAGTCGATCCCGCTCTACGAGGACGGTGACATCACCCGCGACTTCGTCTACATCGACGACGTCGTCAGCGCGCTGGTCGCCGCGATCGCCGCGCCGCCCGCCGACCACCTCCGCGTCGTCGACATCGGCAGCGGTGTGCGGACCACCATCGGCGACCTGGCCCGCGAGGTCGCGCGCTACCACTCCGCGCCGGAGCCGCACATCACCGGCCAGTACCGCGACGGCGATGTGCGCCATGCCTCGTGCACGGTGGACGACACCGTGAAGGAGCTCGACTGGGAGCCCCGCTGGAGCCTGCGTGACGGTGTCGCGGGACTCCAGGAGTGGATCGGGACCCAGCTCGACTGATGGCCGCCACCACGCCTTCCGTCGCCGACGCACCAGCCGCCGGCGCACCTGTCGACGCCCCGGTCACGTCGACGGCGCACCGCTCCAACAACCTGGACGCGCTGCGCCTCCTCGGTGCGCTCGCAGTGATCTTCGGCCACGCCTACCACATCGTCGGACGCCCCTTCGAGAACCCGATCGTGGCCGGCTACCCCGTCCAGACGCTCGGCGTGGTCATCTTCTTCAGCATCTCCGGCTACCTCATCACCGCCAGCTGGAGTCGTACGAAGAACCCGGTCAGCTACTTCGCCGCGCGGAGCCTGCGCATCTTCCCGGCGCTCATCGTCGTGGTGCTGGTCTGCCTGCTGGTCGTCGGTCCACTCGTCACGGTGCTGTCGACGTCGCAGTACTTCGACCAGACCAACACGTGGTCCTACCTCGGCAACATCATCCTGCGCCCGCAGTACGAGCTGCCCGGGGTCTGGGCCGACCAGCCCTACCCCAACGCGGTCAACGGGTCCCTCTGGACGCTGCCGGCGGAGTTCTTCTGCTACCTCCTCGTGCCCCTGGTCTTCTTCGCTCCCCGGCAGCTGCGGATCCCGGTCATCGGCCTGCTGCTGGCGTGGTCGGTCTGGTACTCGATGACCCCTCCGCTGGAGTCGGCGGTCATCTGGCACTCCCGGATCTCCGACAACGCGCTCATGTGGGCGTTCTTCGCCGGCGGCGCGATCCTGCGGCTGCTGGCCGAGCGCGGGCTGAAGTTCCGCCCGGACGTCGCCGTCGGGCTGCTGGCGGTCCACATGGTCTTCGCCGCGACGCTGCCACAGCACACCACCAAGGTGGCGTGGCTCTTCCTGCCCTACGTCGTGCTGACGATCGGCCTGGCGTCGACGCCCTACGTCCGGCGCGCGTCGCGCTACGGAGACCTCTCCTACGGCCTCTACCTCTGGGCGTTCCCGGTGCAGCAGCTGGTCATCGACCTGTGGGGCGTGCAGCGGATGTCGGTGAACCTCGTGGTCGTCACCGCCTTCACCGCGGCGCTCGCCTTCGGCTCGTGGCACCTGGTCGAGCACCCCTCGATGAAGGTGAAGGACCGGATCGTGCGGCGCTACGCCCGCCCTCCGGTGAAGCCCGAGCCAGCGGCTGGGACGGCCGTCAAGG